>JALCBY010000064.1 GCA_028066055.1 Hyphomicrobiaceae bacterium | reverse complement strand
AACCGCACCGCCGGGGGCGCGCTGATGATCTTTAAGCTTTTCCCCCGTTTCGGGGCCCGTGACCGGGACAGTGCCCGCGGGATCCGCCAGCAGCCTCCACTATGTATAAAAGGGTGGGTATACCGACGCCGGCACAATGGCAAAGTCGGACTGGGACGGCTGTACACGCCGTGGACACATACAAGGCTTCGACCTCCATGGTCACAAGGGGTATTTTAAGGGCATGAACACTCATGCTCTTGAGTCATACCAGTCTGGATTAATGGAGTTAAGCAAGCATGAAAATTGAAAGACTAAAGGTTAAAAATTTCCGTAATATTAAAAAAGTTGATATTACGTTTAATGATTTTACAGTTATCATAGGTCAAAACGGTGCAGGCAAGACGACTTTGATTGAATCGATTGATAAATTTTTTAACAAAACGGCAAAAATGACTGATAGTGATTTTTATAGATTTAAAACTAGAAATCCTATAGAGATCGAGATATTATTCAGTCGGGAGAATTTTCCCGATGAACTTCTGAAACTAACAGGTGGTTATAAAATAAAAAGAGTATTCAAATATAATGAAAGTCCAAGCTACGTAACCGAATTAGGATCAAACATGTTCAAAGATTTATCAGAGTTTATTAAACTGATAATAATGAGATCTGATGAGAGCCAATACAAAAATGCAGAAGATAAGCAGGGTACTGCATTAAATGATTTGGCAAGCATGGTATTGAGCGAAATAAAAGGATCTTTGGACGATAAGATAAACGAATATGCAAAGAAAATCAGGAAACAGGTGAACACAGAAGAATTGTCGAATGATGTAAAGGTCGAATTTGAATCGATTGCAAAGAATATTGATGTAAAGATTGATTGGGTTCCAACTGAATTTAAGTTGAAGAATAGGATAACGGTAAAACAAGATGATGTTTATGTCGATATTGTAGACAGTGGCAGCGGAACACAAAGACTAGTCATGTATGGTCTGCTTAATTATCATGCTAAACAGGGTGATAGAAAAAACAGAATATCTGCTAAAACTAGGACGCATTTACTCATAGTTGATGGACCAGAAATTCATCAACACGAGATAAGAAACAAATCATTTTATAATACGCTGAAAAAAATTAGCGAGTATACGCAAGTCGTATGTGCCACCCACTCAAGATCATTTGTAACAATAGAGAATATATTCAATATTAGAATGTTGAAAAAGACACCAAAATTAACCAAGGTTTTCTCATGTGAGAAGAAAGATGAAAGTACGTTCAAGGTTCCATTCAGATATTCAGAAATACGAGCTGCATTGTTCTCATCAGCAGTTGTAATAACGGAAGGTCCTACTGATGAAATGGTTATAAATGTTATTGATAAAGATAACAAACTAGCTAGAGAAGGAATCAGCGTGATTAATACGGGTACTGTAAATAATATTCCAAATACCATCAAGTTATTCAACAGGTTTGAAATACCATGCTTTGTAGTATGGGATTTGGATAATAACTGCAACTTAGACTCTAAAAATCACATATATAAACGAAATATAATGATCTACAAACTTCAGCAAAAAAATAGCAGAATATACAAGAGGATCACTAGTAGTTATACATGTTTTAATGAAAGCCTTGGTAGTTATTTGGATGATTTGCTTGACAAGCACCCAAGATTGAAATTTCGATCCAATAGAGACGATGATAAATTCCGAGTACTTCATGATGACGGGGAAGACTTTGCATTTATCAAACAGATTATAAATAGTGCATCAAACATAGTACCGAAAATTTTACATGATAAAAAATCAAGTTGAGCCATAGATGTGACGTTGGATACAAGTCCTCAGCCTTGATACGGTTCCTGTAAAGCGTCGTATGATCAACTACCAGTGAACTTTTGGGCAGATTCTAGACAGATCCCCGGCACTTGTGGCACCACGACTGGGGGCGCGTGATGCCCCCCACAGTCCGGAACCCGAACGTTTTGAGCACCCCCGCGTGCCCCTCCGCCCGCGCCCTGCACCTCGGGCATCTCGCCTCGACGCGGGCCCCCTCGATATTCCGGGCGTGCCTGTCTATCACGGCCCTAGCCACGGCCCTGTCGTGTACCATCCCTCCCGAGGCCCATATCCCGTACCCGCCGTCCTTGTTGACCGCCTCGACCCACTCCGCAAGGGCCGCCTCCTTTGCCTCTGCCTCCAGCCCCACAACCCCCTTGGTCTCCAGCACGAGCATGGTACCGTTTTCAAGCCTGATTATAAAGTCGGGGACGTACATGTGGTCATCCCCCTTGTACGAGTATGGTATTGCAAAGCCGACGCCTCCGTCGTTCTTGACCCATGACTCCACATGGCGGCTGTGTTCCAGCTCGCCCATGACGGCCCTCTCAAGGCCGCTGTCGTAGACCCCTATGCTGAGGTGGGACTTTGAGATCCCCTTGATGTGGCCCCTGGACGCAAACCACCTGTCCATGTCCCCGGTGGACCGGATCGGGGCAGAGGGATCGTCGCAGACAAACACCTTCCGGGTTCTGGTGTCGTGCTTGATCCCGTCAGCTATGTGTCGTACGATCCTGTGCATGTTCCGCTTTAGTACGAGGTTGTATCTGGAGCGCTCCCCATGGTAGTCCACACCGTGCACCACCACCTTTCCCTCGCCTATGAACATCTCGACGGCCCTCACTAGGCACACCATCATGGCATATCCGTTCCGAGCCCAGTTCTCGTCAATCTCCGCATAGACATCCCTTGCTACCCTGAATATCACGTTCTGGAGCCGGGTCTCCGCCCTTATCGTGTTCTCCTTCCCTATCGGCTGCCCGTCTATGGCATCTGCCACCGTGGCCTCCGACCGCGTGTGCGTGCCGTCTATTTCCACCGTATCCAGTCCCTCCCACCTGATGTTCAGGCGGTCGACCGGCTCTGATACGACGTGGCCCACCGGCCACGCAATCTCGTGCAGTCTCTTTTCCGGCACCGGGTACACCTCGTACATCGGCTTTGGGGGGGACGCGTTCCCCGTGTTTCCCTCCATGGGCATGAACGAGAAGGGTATCCCGAATATGATGACGTGCTCCGGCGTAAGCAGTCCAGTCTCTGGATCCACGTCATACGACTTGCGGCGGAGGCCCCTCCCGACCACCTGCTCGCACAGGAGCTGGCTTCCGAACGCTCGCAGTCCCATTATGTGGGTCACGTTGTGGGCGTCCCAGCCCTCCGACAGCATGTTGACGGATATGACGTTGGTGACGTCCTGACCCCGCCCGCCCTCCTTTCCCACCGTGTCTATCTTGTCGAGGAGGTCCTTTGCCCCATTCTCCAGCTCCTTCAACCTTTTAAAGTCAATGATCTCCATCCTCTCCTCCTCCGCCAAGAGTCCAAAGTCACCGGCTTCCCGTACAAAGTGGCTGTGTATCCTCCGGGCGGACTTTGTCGTGTTGCACACTGTTATCATGGCGGGGGGCACCTTGTGGTCTTTTTTGGACCACTCCCTGTGGGTGGCCCTCCAATCGGATGCCAGTATCTCGTATGCGTCCACTATCAGCGGCGGCAGCTTGTCATCATCCTTTGCCCTCCTGTCCTGGAGCGCCTTGCCCACGGAGTCGAATATGTGGTAGAATTCGGACTTTGCGTGTCTGCCGTACCCGCCGCCGTCATCATGCTTTGGCATCCGGGGGGTCTTTACGAGGCCTGACTCGACCGCGTCATCGAGGGAAAAGTCGGATATTATCCATGGAAACAGGTCCTTCATGTCGGACGAGTGCCCGGATGGGATGAACGGCGTGGCGGAAAAATCGTGGCATCTTGTTATCCCGCGTACGCCGTGTATCCTGTCAAGCCCGCGCATCCACTCCGTGGCCTTGTCGATCTCATCTTTCTGCTCCTTCGTCCCCTTCCGCCTGTCTTCTTCCGTGTATCTCCATGCATGGTGTGCCTCGTCATTTATCACCAGGATGTTCCCATAGTCGTGTCCCAAAACTAGTCGGGCGAACTCTTGATCGGTGTTTTCCCGCGGCCGCCTGTCCACCCTGCCTTCGGGCTTGAAATCTGCTGATGTCATGAGCAGGTGCCAGTTGGTTATCTGCATTTTGGCCCGCTTGAGGCTCTTGAGCATCTGTCCGTCCACAATGCTAAATTTTTTGTAATAATTGTCTTCCTTTTTGGGATCAAGCACCTGCAGGCGGCGTTTCACGGCTATGGTCGGTGCCACGACCAGTATGTTCTTGGTGAACCGGGGATCCGCGTTGTTTACGAGCTTGTTGAGGACCTGCCATGCGACCAGCATGGCCATCACCGTGGTCTTGCCGGTCCCGGTGGCCATCTTGGAACAGAGCCGCTTGAACTTGCTCTTTCCGTCGCTGCCGAGTTTCCTGATGGCAGGATGGTTCGGCCCTATCTCCGTGGCCCATATTATGGTCTCTATGGCCTCTAGCTGGCAGAAGAAGAACTCGTGCCTGCGCCCCACGTCTCCGTCCCTCCAATATCGCAAGAGCCTTGCCGTGGTGCCGGTGCAGCCCGGATAGCCGCGCCTCCTCCACCCGTCCACCTCCCCCCTGATCTCGTCAACGTATGGGATCGGCTGGTATATCCCGGGGTCGTCAAACTTCCGGCTGTCCTTTGTGGCCTTCCTGAACCCCGCTCCCCTCCTGCCGGACTTTTTGGTATAGCTGCCCGTCTCCCGGTCAAAATGCCAGTGCTGGTCGGGCATCCTATACGGGCTGCAGATGACCAGGGTGTCGGGGGGCTTTGTAGCCTCGTGGCCGCTCATGGGAGCTTTTCCACCTTCATGGTCTCCCTGCCCGCGTTGTCGATGATCTTGACCGCTACGGTCCTGTGTTCCCCGGCCTTGAAAGGCAGCGACGTGCTTGATTTGTACGCTTGCATGAGATCCTCGTCAATTACCGCCTTTAGTGATCCGGTCATCTTTAGGTAGATCTCCTGCATGCTGCCCCCGTCCGCGGGAAAGAAGACCTGCCGGGGATACAGGCTCCTGTCATCATAGTCCGTATCCAGCATCCACATCGCGATGTCGCTGTCGTCACCGCTTTTCAGCTCGCCCGACTTTGGATCCATATAGTCAAACCCTACGACGCTGACCATGTACTCGTCCCCCGATTTTTTAATCTCAATTTCAGGCTGACCCATCATCCTAAAGGACGCGGATTTTTCAGAGCTTGGCCGCTTGAGATCATAGAGCATGAGGTCCTTGCTTGCATCAACCATGTAAAATTCCGTCCTCAGGGACTTCATGCCGTTCAAAGCCGCGATCTCCTGCCCTATGGACGGGTCAAACTGCAGGGCGATGAATATCATCATGTCAAAGTCTCTTCCAAGCCGGCTCGCCTCTTTTCTGGCCTTTTCAACCTGCCGCAGGTCCATCGTCCCGTATCCGGGCCCAAAGGACACCATGGCGCTCTTGCCGTCCTTGGTCTCGCCTATCGCATGTATGAACTCGGTATTACTGTGCGGCTCTAGGCTTGCAAACTCTATCCTGCCCCTCCCGGTCACCCCCACCCTGGAGAGGGCCATCCTCCAATTGTCCTGATAGTGTCTCCCCAATATGGACCCGCGGTATTTTGCGTCCTCTGGATGCAGTTGATCGTAGGTCCAGTCAATAGAGGCGACGGTAGGAGGATATACAGACTCGACCGTAAACGGCCCGGTTACCCGGATCTTTTGATTTATCCTCTTGGGCTGATCATACAGGATTGTCTCAGCGGGTCCCCCATCACCGTCGAGATCCTCTCCCAGATATGATCTTGTTATGTTTTTATGTACCTCATACTCAAATCCGTCTGCTATGCAGTCTTGGTTTCTGAGCTTGTAATAGTCAAACTTGGAGCACATGATCCTTGCCCTTGCCATTTGGATGGCCACCTGTGACGTGTCCACAGTAATCCATCGTCTTCCAAGCTTTTCAGCCACAAACGCAGTAGTACCACTGCCGCATGACGGATCCAGTACAAGGTCCCCGGGAGAGGTACACATGAGCATGCATCGCTCGACCGGCTTTGTGCTGGTCTGCACCACGTAAAGGCGCTCCGCAATGTCACGCTTGTTTATTATGGTGTCAGTCCAGACATTGCTAAAGTAGGTGAAAGGAAAGTCGTCATAATATTTTTTAAAGTACAGTGTGTTTCCACGTCCTTTAAGGCGATTTTTGGATGCAAGCACGTCCATCACCTCTTTTGATCTGCTCCAATGGCGGCCCTTACCGGGATAATATCGCTTTCCTCTGAAGACGTAGGGATGAGATCGAGCCTTATTTTCGCCTTGTGATGTCATGTTATCCAGATAACATCGTTTTCCGTTTGGATATTTTTCCATGTTTTCTAGATTTGCAGTGACTAGCTGGTCTCCTATATCCAGAAGCTTGTAGGTTTTATCTATCTCATGCTGCTCCTTGGTCCGATATATTATATTAAATTTTGATCGTGAAATTTTAAGATCCTTGGCATACCATAATATCGTATCAAATACGGCATCAACGTTCCTGGTAGGCGAGGTTTTTTGAAAATAGATCTGCCTGTGAAAATTATCAGGGCCGAATACCTCATCCATCAGTTCCCTTATATGATGCACGTACTTGTCGCTTATCTGTACAAAGATGCTCCCGTCAGGCTTCAGCAGTAACTTTGACAGGGTCAACCTGTCCCTCATATATGAGAGGTATGAGTGCACTCCAGAATTCCAAGTGTCGTTATATGCCTTGATTGATTCGGGATCTTTTGACAGATGTACGTCTTTATCCGATGACTGCTCTGATCTACGCGTGCTTATTTGAAAGTTTGAGTTGTAGCCTATGCCGTAGGGTGGATCAAAATAGATCATATCTACGCTCTCATTCATCCCCTCATTCTCAATAAGCGAGATCATCATAAGCAGGGAGTCGCCTACTATCAGCCTATTAGCCCAGTTATTCTCGTGCCTATAGAAATCAATTGCATTATGGAATGGCAGTTTGTTCTCTGAGAAAAAGTTGGTCATCTGGGTCTGATCCTGAAGATCCTTTTTGGTGATCTGGTTTATGATGCTGACGGGATCTATCTTTTCATGAGTGCACAACGGGACGGCATACTCGCATATTTCGGTTCTTTCTTCCTTGGAGGACCAGACCAGCACTGGATGATCCCGGTGGTCAAATTTGTAGGTTATCTGCTTGTCGTCACGCTTGAACTCGGAGAACAGCCCGGATTCCAGGTTGTTCGGGCGCGTCTGTTGCACGTGGTTATAGGAATCAATGACATCCTTCTTTCTGGCCCCCTTGGTTGCATGCTGGATTGCCTTTTTTCTTGGATGCGGATCCGAATTACCAGTGGAATTGCCTTCTAGATCCGACTGGTCGAAAGCCCGAACCGACTTTGATTTCTTCCTCCCCCGGCCCGGCTTTTTCGCGGTCATGGGAGCTACACGCTCCCGCGTATGGGGCCAGAATCGTTGTCATAATCTTGGAGAATCTTGGAGAATCTTGGAGAATCTT
>JALCBY010000063.1 GCA_028066055.1 Hyphomicrobiaceae bacterium | reverse complement strand
TCGTCGGCGTCACGTCATCGCCCGGAAGGCCGGCGTCGCCATCAAAAAACCCCGCTCCGGTTTCCCGGGCGGGGGTTGGTTTGAACTAAGATGTTGATTGGTGGAGCCAAACAACATACGGCCCCAACAGCGGGGGCGCCGCCAGGGCCGTAAGACGCGGGTCACATATTCGTACGAATGATCGAGTGTAACCTCTCAATATGAAGCTCTAACGAATTCTTTGTGAAAGAAAAACGACTGGTCCCCCTGCCCTCGCCCGCCTGCATGCCGTAGAGGGGCAAAACGGCCTTGGCGATGGACATTGACCGGTGATAGAGGCTGTTCGGTCTCAACCGGGAGGACCAATGAGCGTCGAGCGACAGATGCGGCCGCGCCGCAGTTTCATTTTCACGCCGGGCTTGCGCCCGGAGATGTTTCCCAAGGCGCTGGCCTGCGGGGCCGATATCGTCTGCGTCGAGCTGGAGGACGGCATTGCCCCCAAGGACAAGGAGGCCGCGCGCGCCGGTGCGCTCTCGCTCTTCGAAGCCGCGCAGGCCGATGACGGCGTGGAACGGATTGTGCGCATCAACTGTCTGCGCGATGCCTTCGGTCTGGCGGACGTGCAGGCCATCCTCGATACGGATACGCCTCCTCCGGCCCTCATGCTGCCGAAGGTGGACACGCCCGATGAGGTCCGCTGGCTCGATACGCTGTTGAGCGAGCGCGGGCACGACTGCCGGCTGCATATCATCATCGAAACCAATGCGGGCCTCGAAGCTGCGTTCGAGATCGCCAACTCCAGCCCGCGCATCGATGCCATGTTCTTCGGAGGTGTGGACATGGCCGCAGATCTGCGCTGCCGCAACGCCTGGGAGCCGCTGCTCTACGCCCGCTCCCGCGTGGTGCATGCGGCGGCCAGCGCAGGCGTGGATGTGATCGACGTTCCCTATCTCGATCTTGAAGACCCGGACGGGATGGAAGAGGAAGCCCGGCGTGCATGCGAACTCGGCTTTTCCGGCAAGGGCGCCATTCATCCCAAGCAGATTCCGGCGCTGAACGCCGCCTTCACGCCGGACGATGAAACCATCGACCGCGCGCGGCGCGTCATCGCCGAATTCGAAGCCGCCGACACCGGGCTTGTCGTCATCGACGGCAAGCTGATCGAAAAGCCTGTTCTGCGCGAAATGCACCGTATCGTAGCCATTGCCGAGAGAACGGCGGCGGGGTGAAACGCGACGCGCCGGGAAAAGGGGGTCCCCGGCGCGCCAGGCGCACAGCATGGAGCAGATGGAGCACGCAGACCTGCTTGCACCTCCCATGCAGGCAGGCCGGCCGACTGATCCGGTTTCGCCGCGCACGATCATGAGCCTAGCCTGTCGCGCCCGCGCCGGAATTGACGCGGATCAATGATGTCGTTTCTGGGTGTGTCGTTGCCGGGACTTCGACTGACCGAAGCTCTCTTGATGTAACTTCCGCGCCACTTCGGCGAAATCTGAGGTTTTTCCGTGAATCATGGTATTGGAAGTCATGATTTTCAGGGTGCATGCCCGTTTCTGAAGAAGGACCAGAAAAGATGAATTCATGGCTTATTGGGATCGTCTCCCTTGTGATCGGTGCCGTGATCGGATTCATGTATGCGCAGAACGAGACCGGCAAGGTCAAACAGCAGCTTTCCGCCGCCCAGACCGAAATGTCCGAAAAGGTCGCAAGCGTCGAGAAGCAGATGGCCGACAAGGTGTCAGGACTTGAAGCCGAACTCGCCAAGGCAAAGAAAGCGGCGGAAAGCGCGACCAGCCAGCTCACCACATTCAAGAATGACGTCGGCGAGAAGGCGAAGATGATCGACGAGCTGAAGGCGAAGATCAAACAGCTTGAAACGTCGGCCTCTTCCGCGCCGCCGCCGGTTTCTTCGACCCCTGCACCTCCGGGGCAACCGGGCGCCACGACGCAATAGACCCGTCGGCCAACGCGAGCCAGCAGGTTATTTCCGGTCCACGAGACCCGGTTCGTTTCGGTGAATGCTTGATCACGTCTCAATAACCGTTTCAGACATGTCGCGCTCGGCGCCTTTCTACGAAGCGGTGTTTTCCGCGCTCGGCTATTCTTGCGTCCGCCGTGAAGACGGATTTCTCGGGTTCGGCATTCGAAACAGCGCACAAGACGACGGGCATTCCTATGTGTCCATCATCGCCACGGGCCAAAAGATCGCGGCCGACGGGCGGCACTGGTGCTTTCGCGCGCCGGATCGGAGCGCCGTCGATGCGTTTCATGCAGCCGGACTTGCCGCCGGGGGAAGAGACGACGGTTCCCCTGGATTGCGGCCGGATTATCATGCCGGCTACTACGCGGCCTTCCTGCGCGATCCGGATGGCGACCGCATCGAGGCCGTGTGCCATAGGGCCGAGTGAGAGGCGGAGTGACAGAATGTCAAATCTGCGTTCGCCGAAATGGCATGTAATACTCATTCCATGTTAAGGGAGTAGACCCCCTCTCGGTTTGGGCACTGTTGGGAGTAGGACATGGAACAGAATAAGACTTTGATTATCGGCGTGGTGGCCGTCGTGGTTGGCATCGTCGCCGGATATTTCTTCGCGCAAAGCGAGACGCGCAAACTCAAACAGCAGGTTTCGAGCTTCGAGACGCAAGTATCTGAACTTGAAACACAAATGGCCGACAAGGTCGCAAATCTCGAAACGCAGCTCTCCGACGCCGTGAAGAAGGCCGAAAAGAGCGTGTCCGACCTCGCATCCACGAAAACGGACGTGGACGCGAAGACCAAACTGATCGAGGCGAAGGATGCCATGATCAAGAAGCTCGAAGATGTCGCCGCAAAAGCCAAGGCGACGATGTCGGAGCTCACGACGCTGAAGGCCAGCACCGATGAAAAGACAAAAATGATTGAGGTGCAGAAGTCCAAGATCACGGCACTTGAGGCCGCGGCCAAGGCGGCGGACAGCGCGAAGGCAGAAGCGAAAAGCGCCAAGTCAGAGGTCGCAACGCTCAAGGCCGACGTGGACGCCAAGGCAAAGCAGCTTGAAGAGAAACAGGCGGCTATCACTGCGCTTCAGGCAGACCTGAAGAAGGCCGAAGGCGCACTCTCCGATGTTTCTTCGCTCAAGGCGGACATGGACGCTCAAGCCAAGCTGATCGCGGATCAGAAAACGAAAATCGAGGCGCTCGAAGCGGCGGCGAAAGCGGCCCAGGCGCAGTAGGCACGACCGTGGCCTAAATCAGGTCAGGGACGCCGTTTAGGTCCGGCAACTCTTTCGTCGGCGGATAGGCCGGGTCGAGCAGTGTGTCTCCCTGCCGGTTCGACCAAACGCATGCCATGCCCGCGGCAATGCAGCCGAGCACATCGTTCGGACTGCCGGCGACGTGAAGCACATGTTCTTTCTCGATTCCGAGGGCCGAGGTTGGCAGATCGTACACGGCGGGGTGCGGTTTGTATTTTCCGGCTGTCTCGGATGACAGGATATGATCGAACCCGGTCGGAAAAAGCCGGGCGACCGCTTCCAGCATATCCTGGTCGCCGTTGGACAGGATAGCGGTCTGACACCCCTTGTCTTTGACCCTGGAGATCACGTCATCGGCCTCCGGCCACGGATTGAGCGTGTCCCATGCCGCGATCAGCTTCCCTCTGGTATCGGCGTCTATCGAAACCTTGTGCCTGCCGGCGACGTAATCCAGCGCCATGCCGGTCGCATCGCGAAAGGATGTGCGTCCCTTGTCCAGCGAGTTGCTGATGGCCGCCCGCTGCATCTGTTTCGCGCGCCACATTCTCACGAACGCCGTTGCAGACTCTTCAGTCATGGCGAAGGTCTTTTCGACCACCGGAACGAGGCTGCCCTCGATATCGAGAAGCGCCATATAGACGTCGAAGGTTACAAGGTCCGGTTTTGGCATGATGGACGCGGGCGGGGTTTCCTGAACACTGTCTCGCATATCATGTCGGCGAGCGAGACAACAACCGCGACGCGATGTTCATGCCTGGGCGTTTACGGTGGAACGCTGCTTGATCACCCTGCACGGATTGTCAGGAATGGCGTAATGCGCAGTGCTTCAATCGCGTGTGTCCTGGAGATCGTTCCCCGGCGAGCCGTCCTTTGCCGTCGGTGCGTACCCGTCCTGACACAGGTCGTCCTCTGCAAATGATGAAGGATCATTGGCCTCCAGGGAAGTACTCCTGGAGACCTCCATCAAACCGTTATCTCTGGTTTCACCGGATTCCGGTGCATCCTGCGTCAGGAATTCCGAAAAAAGCATCGTGGCGGCGCGGCCGCACAGTGCCGTTCTCACAATCTGCATATCCCCTCACCCCGGTTGTTTTCACGTAGCGTCAATCATGAGACCACCAACCATGGGCACGGGTGTCAACAAGGTGCGCTCAGTTTAGAACTATAAAAAATCTAACCTTTTCAATATCTTATAGTCATTCTAATTCCAAACTGGAGGATGTTTCTAAGAGACTTCCTGCAATATCAACCGGTTGCGGCGATGCCTGAAGAAATGATCTTCAGCGCCGGCAGTGCCGGTGCTGAAAGCTGCGCCACCAAAACGTGACGAACTGCCACACATGGCGTGCGGCGGCTCCGGTCATATGCGGACGGGTCGAATGCGTCCGCTCCGGCGAGAATCACCTCGAATGTTGGTCTGCCCCATCCTAGTATCGATCATGGCAGTTGCGTGTAAGGGGGGCACGACGAATGGCTGACCGGGGCACGAAAGCGCTGATGCCGTATGATCCGGCCTACGATCCGCTCGTCATGGACGATCCCGGACAGGGCAAGGAGTATGCGCCTACATACTGGGTCGCGACCGCCGGCGACACTCCTGAAGACGACGGGCCGGTGACCGACAATATCGATGTCGACGTGGCGGTGATCGGATCCGGCTTTACCGGTCTCTCGACCGCCATACATCTCGCCCGGGATCACGGCATCAAGCCGGTTGTGCTCGAGGCCAATCGCACCGTATGGGGCTGTACCAGCCGCAATGGCGGCCAGGCGCAAAACGCGTCCGGCAGACTCACCCGCTCGCAGTGGATCAAGCGCTGGGGCCTGGATGTGGCCAAGCGCATGCACGCGGAAATCGAGGAAGGCTTCGATGTGTTCCGCGACATGATCAGGGGCATCGACTGCCTGCCCCAGCGCGGCGGGCACATCTATGTGGCGCACAAGCCATCCGTCATGCCCAAATTGACTGCGGAAGCGGAGCTTCTGACCAACACTTTCGGCTATCCGTGCAAGATGGTCACCGCGGAAGCGTTGAAGGCGGACTATCTCGACGAGAATGGTGCGGCGGGTGCGCTGATCGAGCCTTCAGGGATCGGCATTCATCCTCTTAAGCTCGCCTTCGGTTATATCGAGCGCGCCCGCAAGCTCGGCGTGAAGATCCACCCTGCGAGCCCGGTGATCCACTGGGAGCCGCATTACGGCATGCATCGCCTGCGGACGCCCGGAGGTTGGGTTCGGGCGCGTGCGGTTGCCGTGGCGACGGGCGGTTACACATCCTCACCGCTCAATCCTCTTGTGCGAAAGCGTTACATGCCGGTGCTGTCCAACTCGCTGGTGACGCGGCCACTGACGGACAGCGAACTGGAGGCTTGCGGGTTCAGGACCCGTCTGGTGATCACCGACACGCGGGTGCTGCGCCATTACTATCGGCTGATGTCGGACAACCGCGTGCAGATCGGCAGCCGCAGCGCTATCACCGGGGCGGATGCATCGAACCCCAAACATCTCGATCTGCTGATCCATGACGGGCTTTACCGCAAGTTTCCCGCGCTCAAGGGCATCGACATAGACTATGACTGGTGGGGCTGGGTGGATGTCAGCCACGACATGATGCCGCGCATCTTCCGCCCTCACCCGGAACAGAACATCGCCTATGCGTTCGGCTACGGGGGCAACGGCGTCATGTATTCCACCCAGGCCGGACGGCGCATGGCGCAGATCGTCGCCGGCAGGGAGGACGAGGTTCCGGACCTGCCGATCTTCTCTTCACCGTTGCCGACACATCCCCTCGCGCCCTTTCGGCGTATGGGCCAGTGGATGCTCTACCGGTGGTATGCCTTCTCGGACGATTATTTGTAGAGTGCCCTGACGCGCAGAAAGGTGTAGACAGGATCAAAAGGCCGAACCCTTGGAGCGCACCGATGGTCGATACTCCCCTCACAAATTCCCGCATCGTTACCGAATACCGGAACCGGACACCGAAATCGGCTGAACTGGCGTCAACGGCGAGCGATGTATTTCCGAGCGGCATCACTCATGACTCCCGGCACATGGCGCCCTACGGCGTCTATATCGACAAGGCGCGGGGGTCACGCAAGTGGGATGTCGATGGCAACGAGTATATCGACTATTACGGCGGTCACGGCGCCCTGCTCCTCGGGCATGGTCACCCGGAGGTGGTCAAGGCCGTGCAGGATCAGATGGAGCGCGGGACCCAGTACGGCGCCTGTCATGATCTCGAAGTTCAATGGGGCGAACTGGTCAGGAAGATGGTGCCGAGTGCTGAAACCGTGCGTTTCACCTCATCGGGTACGGAAGCCGATCTCATGGCGCTGCGGCTTGCCCGTGCCTTCACGGGCAAGAGCAAGATCGTGCGTTTCCTCGGCCACTTCCATGGCTGGTCCGATCACATGGCGTTCGGCGTCACGGACCATTTTGACGGATCGCCGACGCCGGGCCTCGTGGCGGAAATCGCGAGCAACACTCTGCTCGCTCCCGCCGGCGATATCGCCGAGCTTGAGCGGGTCATCGATGCGGACGGCGACGTGGCGGCGGTCATACTTGAACCCACAGGCGCCAGCGGCGGACAGATTCCGCTTGATCGCGCGTTCCACAAGGCCCTGCGCGCGCTCACCGAGGAGCGCGGCATCGTCCTGATCTTCGATGAAGTGGTCACCGGCTTCCGCGTATCCCGCGGCGGAGCCCAGGAGCATTTCGGCGTCATGCCGGATCTCACGGCGTTGGCAAAAATACTCGCCGGTGGCCTTCCCGGCGGTGCCATCTGCGGGCGTGCGGACATCATGGAACTGCTCGACTTCGATGCAGCCGACGCCAAGGGGTTTGAAAAGATCGGGCATCAGGGCACCTACAACGCCAATCCCCTTTCGGCAGCGGCGGGCGTCGCGGCGCTGAGCCTGATCAAGGATGGCGACGCCTGCGCCCAAGCCAACAAACTCTGCGGCGAGTTAATGCGTCTTTTGAACGAGGTCATCGCCGATGAAGGCCTCTCTTGGGCTTGCCATGGCGATTTTTCGTGCTTCTATCTTTTCCTGAATCCGCAAGGCTTGCCGATCGGCCCCAACGAATTCGATGCCGGGCGCTACGGGCCTGACGTCTTCAAGGCCAAGAGCACTGTTGCCAACAAGCTGCGTCTCGCGCTTCTGCTCAACGGCGTGGATATCAGCGGTAAACCGGGCGGTCTTGTTTCCGCCACCCACACACAAGCCGATATTGAGGCGACCGCGGACGCGCTTCGGACATCCATCGCCATGCTGCGTGAGGAAGAAGATCTGGAGA
>JALCBY010000145.1 GCA_028066055.1 Hyphomicrobiaceae bacterium | reverse complement strand
GAAATGGTACGAGGTGGACCTGAATCAGGCACTATAACGATTTTCGTCTTACACAGGTTCTTTAACACCGCCGACAGCTTTATCCATGCCGTCAGGAGGGGCTGCGACCACGCAAAGTGCGATGAGGACGATCCGGATCCGGGAAGTTACCAGTATACCATCGCTGACCTGAGGGAGCGCGGGTGCCGGAGGTTCTGGCACAAGACCATCACGCCACGGTACTATGACCGCCACAAGACACTCCGCGGCTATTGGAAAAGGCTTCCAGAGTGCTGGCCGCTCGGGAGCATGCGCGAGCACGCGGCGGTATTCGGGCCCCGGGAGGAACCTGCAACGTGCCAAAGCGGCGGCCAACCATCGTAGGTATATCCGGACGGCATCCGTGGGGGCCGATCTCGTAGCATGAAAAGCGTTTTATGTGCGGGATGCCTGTGCCGCCCCATGAAAGATGAGACGGCGGGGCTACTCGCCGGCGTCATAGTCGTGGCCCTGATCGGGGCGGCGGCCTACGCGCATGGAAAGGGGAGCCGGGCGGTGCCTGTCGGACGGATCGCGGTACCAGTGGGCTCGTACGGGCGGCCACGGAACGCCTCCCTGGGACGCGAGGATATTGATGCGCTGACAGACGCGGTAAGTGCCGTGTTCTCAGTTGCCCGAGCCACCTCCCGCATCCTCCGGGCGTGCCGGAGCATGAACCGCGTGTTTCGCGACTAGGGGTATTTGGCGCCTGACGGGTACATCGTGCCGGGGCTTTGCCCCCGGACGCGGCAAATGGAGCTTTATCTCCTAACCCCTCGCGACTCTGTACCCCGGATGTTGATAAAAAATGGCCGTGATGGGCTAGTTCCCTTCACGGCTCTGCCAATACTCGTCGTTGCCGCGGTTGAGCGGCTCCGAGTCGTCGATGTCCGACTTGTCCATGCCACGGCTAGCCCGGAATCCCCTTTATAGGTTTGGCCCACCGCGGCACGCGCCCCGTCCCCGGCATGCCCGCGTCCGCCCGGCATCCTGCCGGCAGCGGGGTCGGGAGCCGCGTGCGGCCGGCTGCCGTGCAGTGGAACATATGGCAAAAGCCGGCCCTTCCGGACGGCATTGCCCCCTTCGTGGGATTCATGGCGTGTCTCGTGACGTGGCACCGGGCCTGACGCGGGCCTCCCGGATCGCCCGGGTGCCGTACACCTGCCCGAAAAAGCGGCGCTTGGGATTATATGCCCCGGGCCCCCGGAAGGGGGGCATGGCAGAGCCGACCGATATGTCCGAGATGGCACTGGCGGCGGCCAGGAGGTACGCCAGGCTCAACGGCATCCCGCTGGAGATGGCGTGGCGCTATGTGGCCGACCACTTTGGCAAGCCGCCCAAGCCAAAGAGCATGCTGTACGGCTAGC
>JALCBY010000021.1 GCA_028066055.1 Hyphomicrobiaceae bacterium | reverse complement strand
TTCGGTCCTCCTTCTCCTAACCATAAAGGTGGACAAATTCATCGGAGGAGGATCAACCGCGCGACCGGTTGATGGCTTGTGTCTGAATTCGCCCTTTCCGGCCAGAAGAGGACATTCGAGCGTTTGTGAACTTATGATCGCGCCGAATGGGGCGGGCGTGAACTCTCTATGTTTTGAGAGTTGCAAGACAATGTGTGCAATTCGACGTTGATCCGGCTTCGGACCTGATGGTGGCCATGGCCGGTTGTCCTTCGAGCTTCTCAGGCTTGAATGCGTTGACTTTGACTGCATCGATACCGGGACATCGCTGGGCGTCTGCGTCTTGACCGAGGTCAAGGCGGCGTTGTGTGCCCGTCGATAGATTGCTGCGATGGCAATTATCCAATCGGGGCACCCAGACCATGGCCAAACGCGCAAAATCCCCGTCGAGCACCACTGAAGCGGAGAGAATTCCCGTGATGCAGCGGGTTCTCGACAATCCGTTCCTGCTGCTCTTCCTCGGGGTCGTTATTCCGACCGTGTTTTACATCATGTGGGGTCTGATCGAGCTCACACAGATACCGCTCGCGAAGTAGCGGCGGGAGCGGGAGAAGAAGCATGGCAATCCATCCTCCTGAAGAAAGAATCTGGTGGAACGAACGCATCGAACGCGGCGAGCTGGTCTGGATCGGGATCGCGTTTCTGTGGGGCCTCGTCATGTTTTCCATGATGGTCTACTGGCACATCGAGGGAAAACAGAACCTGTCGAATGAAGCTTACCGCATCGATCCTGCGGTTTTCGAAAAGCGCACGGAGGAGTTCACCGAAAAATTCACCGTCCGGGAGGACGAGACGGGTTATCCCATCGCCAAGCCTCCGGCTGGCGGCGATGTCTATATGCTGGCGCGCCTGTGGGAGTGGTGGCCGATGCTGGAGCTGGAGAAGGGGCAAACCTACCGGCTGCATCTGTCCTCGCTTGACTGGCAGCATGGCTTCTCGCTTCAGCCCACGAACATCAACCTCCAGGTTCATCCCGGCATCGAGCATGTCATCACGCTGACACCGACCGAAACCGGATCGTTCGGTATCGTCTGCAATGAATTCTGCGGCCTGGGCCATCACCAGATGGTGGGCCGGATCTACGTCGTCGAAGCTGGCAAGAGCCAGTAACGGGAAAGGGGGCGACCCATGTCTATCGCATCAGCCGAGACCGGGATCATTGGTGGTATCGCTGCCAAATTCCGCACATGTCCCGCAACTGGACTCAAGATCGATCTGGCGGCCGAGAAGCTGATCAAGGCCAACGCCGTCGCGGCAGTCGTCTTTCTGGCCATCGGCGGTCTGTTTGGGTTGCTGGTGGCGCTCACGCGCTGGCCGGCGGTTCATCTTCTTCCCAGCGAAATGTTTTATCTGGTGTTGACCGCGCATGGCCTCGATGTGCTGCTGCTGTGGATCATCTTTTTCGAGATCGCGGTGCTTTATTTTGCATCTGCGGTTCTTCTCAGTTGCCGCCTTGCCACGCCGCGCATTGCGTGGGCGGCTTTCTGGTTGATGATCATTGGTGGATTGATGACGAATGTCGCCGTCCTGCAGGGTGAGTCCAGCGTCATGTTCACCAGCTACGTGCCGATGAAGGCAGCGCCGCATTTCTATCTTGGACTGATCCTGTTTGCGGTGGGTGCTCTCGTCGCCGTCATGGTTTTCTTCGGCACACTTGTCGTTGCCCGCGATGAACGCACTTACGAGGGCTCTGTTCCTCTGGTGACGTTTGGTGCGATCACCGCTGCAATCATTGCCGTTTTCACCATTGCGAGTGGCGCCATCATCCTGATCCCCACATTCCTGTGGTCCGTCGGCTACATCTCCCACATCGATACGGTCATGTACAAGCTGGTGTGGTGGGGCATGGGCCACTCCTCGCAGCAGATCAACGTCGCGGCCCACGTGGCCGTGTGGTACGCGATCATCGCCATCACGATCGGCGCGAAACCGCTGTCCGAAAAGGTCAGCCGGACCGCGTTCTTTCTCTACATTCTGTTCCTCCAGCTGGCCTGTGCGCACCATCTTCTGGTCGAGCCGGGCTTGAGTGCCGAGTGGCGGGTCTTCAACACCTCCTACGCGCTCTATCTGGCCGTGCTCGGAAGCATGATCCACGGCATGACGGTGCCGGGCGCGATTGAGGCGGCACAGCGCAAGAACGGATTCAACAACGGTATTTTCGAATGGTTGCGCAAAGCGCCATGGAGTAATCCGGCGTTTGCGGGAATGTTCCTCTCGCTCGTGATGTTCGGGTTCCTCGGCGGCATATCCGGCGTCGTGCTCGGAACGGAGCAGATCAACCTGATACTGCACAACACGATCTACGTACCGGGCCATTTCCACGCAACCGTGGTCGCAGGCACCACCCTTGCCTTCATGGCGATCACCTATCTGCTCCTGCCGCTCATATTCCAGCGACAGGTGATCTGGCCGACATTGGCGAAATGGCAGCCATACCTGTTCGGGATCGGCGTGGCCGGGATTTCACTGTTTATGATGGGGGCGGGCACACTCGGCGTCTCGCGGCGGCATTGGGATATCACCTTTTCCGATGCGCAGGTCACGTTTGACTATCCCGCCACCGCCTTCCTGATGATGGGCCTGAACGGCATCTTCGCCATCGTCGCTTCGCTTGGCGGTATCCTCTATGTCCTGATCACGGTCGGCACCGTGTTCTTCGGCAAGAAGGTCGATGCATCCAACATCGTGGAATCCCTCGGACCGATGCCGCAGAAACAAGTCAGCGGGGCAGTGCACGAATATGGCGGTGCCGGCACCTGGCATCTGCCGGGCACCTATATCCTGGTGACAGTCTTCTTCCTCTCCTTCGTTCTCTATTACTTCGTGAACTGGAAGTATCTGTCGGAGATCTGGCCGCTGAGCTAGGGAGAAAGGACGCAGGACAACAGCGGGTAAGGCGCAGGAAATCATGTCTGACACGGTGGTCGCACTTCCGCTCGGCACACGCGACTATTTCGGCATCTTCAAGCCGCGTATTGCCGCCATGATCGCGCTCACCGCGCTTGGCGGTGCTGCGATCAGCCCGAGTGCAGCCATCTCGCCCTGGCCGATCGCGTTGACCGTGATTGCCGTGTTTCTGGCGGCTGGCAGCGCGGGCGCCTTCAATCAGTGGGCCGAGGCCGATCTCGATGCACAGATGGCGCGGACAGCGGCGCGCCCGTTTGCCAGCGGGCAACTGGTGCCAGGTCCGGGCTGGCTTGCGGGAATTTTCGCGCTTTTGGCATTTGCCGTCGGCATCGCGGCGATTGCCGCCAACGGGTGGGCTGCTTTCTACACCTTCATGGGCGCGTTCACCTACGCTGTCGTCTATACGCTGTGGTTGAAACGGCGGACCTGGACAAACATCATCGTCGGCGGCGCGGCAGGCAGCTTCGCAGTGTTGGCGGGAGCAGCCGCGGTCACGCCCATCCTCGGTCCCGAGGCCATACTGCTCTCTGTCGTGCTGTTCCTGTGGACGCCGCCGCATTTCTGGAGCCTGGCGATCGCGGTTGACCAGGATTATCGCTCCAACCATGTCCCCATGCTTCCCGCCCTGATTGGCAACAGACGTTGCGCCTGGGTCATTCTCGCCCATACCCTGCCGCTGTCGATTATCGCGCTCCTGCCGGCTTGGTATGGGATGGGATACATCTATCTCGCAGGGGCGTTGCTCGGCGGTGCGCTTTTCACCGCGACCAGTATTGTACTGGTGCTGCAGCCGACCAAACGGCGCGCCATCCAGAACTTTCTCGCTTCGCTGCTCCAGCTGCTGCTCCTGCTCTCCGGAGCGGTCATCGATGGCTGGCTCGTGGGAAGCGTCCTATGAGAGTTTTTTTCGCATTCCTCCTGCTTGTTTTCACCGTCGTCGCCGCAACCGCTCAAACTGCGGATAGGGCGCAACAAGCCCTCAAGACATCGCAGGCGGCGCTGGGCCAGCCTCTTCCCGAAGCCGTATTGACCGATCCTCAGGGGGCGCCCGTTTCGCTCGCGTCGTTTCGTGGCAAGCCGCTGCTCATCACGCTTGTTTACACCAGTTGCGCCGATGTGTGCCCGACGCTGATCGAGTCGCTGTATCCGGCCGTTCAGGAAGCTCAGTCCGCGCTCGGGACCGGCAGTTTCTCTACCGTCACAATCGGGTTCGACGTTCGAAACGACACACCCGAGCGCATGCGGCTGCTGGCCCGCGAGCGCGGTGTCGATCTGCCCAACTGGCAGTTCCTCGCAGCCGATCAGGAAAATCTCGACGCGATTGCACGCGCGGTCGGGTTTGCAATCTACAGCCGTCCCGGCGGATATGATCATCTGGCGCAGGTCAGCGTCGTCGACAAGGACGGGAAGCTCTATCAGCAGGTGTATGGCGCCGTGTTCGAGCCGCCGGTGATCGTCGAACCGCTCAAGGATCTCGTGTTCGGCCGTTACCGGCCGCTGGCGAATTTTCAGGGGATCATCGATCGCATCAAACTCTTCTGTACCGTCTACGATCCCAACTCGGGCCGCTACTATTTCGACTATTCGTTGTTCGCCGGAATTGCCATTGGGCTCTTCTGCCTGGGTTTGGTACTCACCGTTCTGGTTCGCGAATGGCGCCGTCCTCCGCCCGGCACACCCGGGACCGCGTGAAGGACCTTTTGCGATGGAAATATTGCGCGCGCCCTTGCGGTTCGTATTCGATCGGGCCGAACGACTGCTCGGCCTTGTATTCCCGCCGCACTGGAACCCGATGCTCAACCTTGGAGCGCTGGGGTTTTTCTTCTACTGGATCATCACGGTCAGCGGCATCTACATATACATATTTTTCGATACCGGTGTGACGCGGGCTTATGAGTCCGTCGCGTATATGACACACGACCAGTGGTATGCGGCGGGTATCATGCGATCACTCCATCGCTATGCGTCAGACGGGTTGATCGTGGTCATGCTGCTGCACATCGCGCGCGAGTTCGCGCTCGACCGCTATCGCGGCGTGCGCTGGTTCAGCTGGATAACGGGCGTTCCCGTCCTCGTGATGGTGTATGTCGCGGGCATTACGGGTTACTGGCTGGTCTGGGACCGGCTGGCGCAATATGTCGCCATTGTCACGACGGAGTGGCTCGACCGGCTGCCAATATTCGGTGAGCCGATCGCTCGGAACTTCCTGTCTCCGGCTAATCTCGAAAGCCGCTTCTTTACGCTGATGGTGTTCATGCATATCGCCATCCCGCTGATCGCGCTTATCCTGCTGTGGATCCATCTCCAACGGGTTTCAAAGCCGCGGATCAATCCGCCCCGGGGTCTCGCGATCGGGACTCTGGCATCGTTGCTCGCGCTCTCTCTCGTTCATCCCGCACTCAGTCAGGGTCCGGCGGATCTCGCGAAAGTGGTCGGTCCCGTCGGGCTCGATTGGTTCTACCTGCCGCTGTATCCGCTGCTTGAAAACTGGCCGGGACCCGTGACGTGGGGCGGGGCAGGCGCACTGCTGCTCATGTTTTGCGCGATTCCGTGGCTGCCGCCGTTACGCAAACCTCCTGTTGCCAGCGTCGACCTTCCGAATTGCAATGGCTGCATGCGGTGTTTCAACGACTGTCCCTATAACGCCATTTCCATGCGGGTGCGCAGCGACGGCCTGCCGTTTGAACGCGAAGCGGTGGTCGAGCCCTCGCTCTGCGTATCCTGCGGTATCTGCGCGGGCGCATGCCCGACCGCAACACCGTTTCGAAGAGCCTCGGAACTGGTGTCTGGCATTGATCTTCCGGATATGAGGGTCGCCGAATTGCGAGAGGAGATCGAGACCCGCTGTGCCTTCCGCAAGGGTGAACCTCGGATACTCATTTTCGGCTGCGATCACGGCGTGTCTCTGCGAGGGGTCGACGGGGCGTCTGTCAAGAGCATCTCGCTGCGGTGTGCCGGGCAGCTGCCGCCGTCATTCATCGACTACGTCCTGTCGAAACGTCTTGCCGACGGGGTCGTTTTGACGGGGTGTGCGGAAAACAGCTGCCACGCCCGGTACGGTATCCAGTGGACCGATGCACGCCTCGCGCGTGAGCGGGACCCCATGCTCCGCGCACGGGTGCCACGTGATCGTATCCGAGTGCTTTGGGCAGGGCGTGCCGGGCGAAGAGGCCTCGATGCATTGCTCAGGCAATTTGCGCACGACCTTTCAGAATTGTCCTCCGACGCATCGCCTGTTCATACGCCTGATACGCGCGAGCGCCCAAAGGAGCTTGTCAATGGTTAGAATGCTCCAGTATGCCGGCCAGGCCATTGTGTACGCGGCAGTTGCCGCATTCATCGGGTATTTCGCCAGCCGCCCGCTCTACCAACAGTTCCCGGATGGTCAGGCCCAGATCAAGTTGAGCTTCGCGCACGGCGCCGCGCGTACAAGGGAGTGCCGTCGGCTCACGCCTCAGGAAATTGCCAAATTGCCGCCCAATCAACGCCGGCCCAATACCTGCGATCGCGCCCGCGTTGATATGCATGTGCAGCTCGATCTGGACGGCGAGGTTATTTACGACGCCCGTTTGCCGCCGACCGGGCTGGCGGGCGACGGGCCAGCGCGCGTTTACAAGAAGTTCGTGGTTCCCGCCGGTCCGCATACGCTGATCGCGCGCCTGCGCGATACCAGAGAAGCAACGGGTTTCAATTATGAGACGCGGCGCGACGTCGAGCTGGCGCCAGGGCAGAACCTGGCGGTCGATTTCAAGGCCGATGCCGGCGGCTTTATTTTTCAATAGGAGAGCGATGATGGGTCTGATCGAATGGCGCAAGGAATTCGAGACCGGTGTCACGGAAGTGGACCATGAGCACCAGGAACTGGTCGAACTGATCAACGAGCTGCACGAGCAGATCGGTGCGAATGCGTCGCGGGAGAAAGTGAGTGATTTCCTCGGCGAGGTTTTCGCGAAAATTTCGGCGCACTTTGCCCTTGAAGAAACGGTGATGCGCAAGCACCACTATGACGAGTATGCCGACCACAAGGCCGACCATGAAAAGCTGCTCGACGATCTGCGCGACATCATGGACGACTTTGAAGCGGGAACCGACGCGGATTACAAGAATGCGCTTGGCGCGGCCGTGCGCGACTGGTTCGTGAACCATTTCAAGACCAAGGATGCGAGGCTGCACAAAAAACTCGGTGTCTGAGTATTCTACCGGTTGCGCGCAACCCTCGGTCCGAGAAGGATGGGTGTGAAAACAACCGTAAAGAGCACGTAGGCTGCGATCCACGCAGCGCCTGCGCCGAGCATGATCTCATTGAAATACTGCGGTAGCGCCGCCGGTCCGAAGCAACGCAATAGTGCGGCCACCGATACCAGACCGTAGGCGGTCACAATGGGCCCGGATACGACAAGCCCGCGACCGGTATGTCCCAGAGATGCCCGGGTCATGATTGCAAGGATCATGGTTCCCGCAGCGCCCGTCCCGAAAGCGTGCAGGGCGGCTGCTTCGCTGGCCCAGCCCGCCAGCAATGACGCGGCGAGTATGGCAAATCCCACAATGATCCACGCGTATCCCAGATGAAGAACCCACAGTATGGGCGAGGAAAGGGTCGCGAGCCCGCGCCAGCCGGCAAGGCGCACCGTGTTGGCAAGTGCGGCGGCAGCAGCGAGCACTCCAACCACGTCCGCCTGCAGTTTGAGAACGAAGCCGGTCAATGCGGCGACCGATAGGACAAGGCTCGCCATATTGACCACGGTGCGGCTGGCCGGCAGTTGCTGTTCGTCTTCGATGTCCTCGCGCCGCAGGGCATTTGTGGTGAACCCCGGGATGACGCGTCCTCCGATGACCATGATCATGATCACGAAGGTTGCCAGCCCGAACCGGACACCGAGTGACATACCGTCCTCGAGCATGTCCATTCGTCCCAGATGATAGAGGACGTTTCCTGCGACGAGGGCGCCGATCAAACTCAGGAAGACCACGTTGCGAAGAGCCGGCTGAACGGCAAGCTGCCGCGCCGCGGCAAGACCGAGGATGGGGAGAAAGGTCAGGTCCAGGACGGTTGTCAGCACCGGTGGTAACACGGCCGTGCCCCACATGGCGACGCGGCCGCAGCACCACAAGGCAAACATGAAAGCCAGTGTCCGGCCTTTCGAATGTTTGGCCCCGGTCCAGCTGGGAACGGCTGTCAGCAGAAACCCGCCAGCTGCCGCCGCCGCAAAACCGTAAATCATTTCGTGTGCATGCCAGAGATGAAGCGGTTCCGCCACCGTCATGAAGGCGGGCACGGCGCCGATCGCGTGAATGGATATCCACGCCAGCCACGCCGCCAGCGCGAGCACCGCATAGACGCCTGAGGCGAGAAAGAACGGACGAAAGGCGTGGGAAAAAAAGAGCGCGGAGCGGCTTTGCGCCTGTTCCGTACTGCGGCTGGATGAGGTCGTTGTCCCGTCCGAGCGCATTCCTCAAACCAAATCTGTTGGCGGACAACCCGAGAGGGCCTCCGGACAGATGAAACCTAACGCCTGTTGTCAGAATGCGACTTGACCCGGGTCAAGGTGATCCCCGCCGGAAGTCACTAAGATTCCAAAATCGCCAACAATTTTTTGTGAATAGGGGATCAGAAATGAAGAGACCAGTGCGGACCGGTTTCGTGCTGGGTCTGGCGGTTAGTGCCTCTCTGCTTGGAGCGGTGACAACCAAGGCTCAGGCGCAGGAACCCAAACTGTCGGACGAAGCATTCGAGAAATCCAAAACAATCTATTTCCAACGCTGTGCCGGCTGTCATGGCGTTCTTCGGAAGGGCGCGACCGGCAAAAGCCTATTGCCGAAAGAAACCAAAAAGCTCGGACAGAAGCGCCTTGAGAAAATCATCACGATCGGCACCGAAGGCGGCATGAACAACTTCGACGACGTGATGACCAAGGAAGAGATCCGGGACATCGCCACATACATTCAGCTAGAACCGCCGGTTCCGCCTGAGATGTCGCTGGCCATGATGAAAGAGCGGCGCAAAGTCTTCGTCGATCCCAAGGATTACCCCAAGAAGCCGCTTCACGGCCGCAACTGGAAGAACTTCTTCCTGGTGATTGAGCGTGACGTCGGCAAGGTCGCAATCGTCGACGGCGACAAGCACGAGATCGTGGCCCATATTCCGACGGGCTACGCAGTGCATGTGCTCAAAGCGACGGAACATCACAAAAAGCAGAAAGTCAGTGATCCCGGCCGCTTCTGGTACACCATGGGGCGCGACGGAAAACTCACCAAGATCGATCTCTGGCAGACGCCGGATAAAATGCGTGTCGCGGAAGTTCAGGTTGCCTACGACGCACGTGACGTTGCGGTCTCCGGCGATGGCAAATACGTGATCGGCGGCGGTTACTGGCCTCCGCATTTCGTCATCGTCCGGTCCGAGGACATGATGCCGCTGAAGGTGGTATCGACACGCGGCGTCAATGTCGACGGCGACTATGTCAACGAAAGTCGCGTTGCCGCTGTCTATACAACGCCGAACGAGAATAGCTTCCTCGTCTCGGCGAAGGAACTCGGGCAGATGTGGCAGGTCGACTATACCGACCTCGACAATCTGAAAATCTCGCAAATGAACACCGCGAAGTTCCTGCATGACGGGTTCTTCGATCCAACCGGCCGGTATTTCCAGATTGCAGCGAATGCTTCCAACAAGATGGTTGTCGTCGACTCTGCGGACTGGAAGGCGGAAGCCCTCATCGATGTCGGCAAGAAGCCCCATCCGGGCCCGGGCGCCAACTGGGTGGACCCGAAATGCGGACCGGTTGGCGGCACCGTTTATCTCGGCGAGGGCAAGATCACTGCCTGGGGTAACGACCCGAAAGGCCATCCTGAACAGGCATGGAAGGTCTGTTACAACGTCGAGACGGACGGTCCAGGCCTGTTCATCCGGACGCATCCCAATTCACCATATGTGATCGCCGACCAAACCAAACATCCGGAGCCGGAAATCCAGCAGTCGATCCAGGTACTGGATAAGAAAACGGGCGAGATCGCGGAGACCATCCGCGTAACCGAGGATCCCGGAAAGGTCGCGGTTCACACCGAATTCAACGATGACGGTTCGGAATTCTGGGTTTCTGTCTGGAACCGCAAGGACAGTCTGGAACCAAACGGCGAAATCGTTGTCTACGACGCCAAGACATTGAAGGAGAAAAAGCGGATCAAGGGCCTGTTCGCCCCGACCGGCAAGTTCAATGTCCACAATCGGGTCAATCACGTTACCTGATTGGAAAGCCAATCCGAGGCAGGCGGCATGTGTCGCCTGCCTCATCCGGTTATCGCCAGCTGATTTCAGGTGAGGGGGGAAGTGAAGCACCGTTGCGTCCGTTCGTACCGGTGCTGACCACTTCCGGAGGAACGCGATGGCAGCCAAGAGCACGCGCAGACGCCCTGCGGCAAAGAGCAACACGGACGAAAAAACGGCTGAAGAGAGCAAGAAGGGCGGGTGGCGAAAGTGGTCCCTGTGGGGCCTGCCTGTCGCCGGGACCGTGGCCATGTTCGCGGCCGGTATCATCTTCTGGGGCGGTTTCAATACCGCCATGGAGGCCACCAACACGCTGGGGTTTTGCATCTCCTGCCATGAGATGGAGAACACGGTCTATCAGGAATACAAGCCGACCATTCACTACCAGAACCGCACGGGCGTAAGGGCAACCTGTTCCGACTGTCATGTGCCGGACCCGTGGTTCCACAAGGTTGTGCGCAAGATCGAGGCCTCGCGTGAGCTCTATCACAAGGCGCTCGGCAGCATCGACACGCCGGCGAAGTTCGAGGCCAAGAGGCTGGCGCTCGCGAAGCGGGTTTGGGCATCGATGAAGAAGACGGACTCGCGCGAGTGCCGGAACTGTCACAATTTCCAATCCATGAATCCCGAGTTTCAACGGCCACGTGCGCGCAAGCAACATCTGAAAGCCTTTGAAACCGGCCAGACATGTATCGATTGTCACAAGGGTATTGCGCATGGCGACGTGCGCAAGCTGCTGACGGAGGAAGAACTCGAAGAGCTCGAGAGACCCGTTGTCGCCCATGTCAGGTCCATTCCGCCGTCGTTTATCGAAGGCATGAAGCGCGCAGAAGAAAGGGAAGCGCAGGAGGCCGCGAAAGAAGAGGCCGACAAGAAAGTTGCCGCGGAAGCTTTGAGAGAGCAGATCGAGGTCCGTGCAAAGGAAATCGCGGCGAAGGAAATTGCCGAGCAGCTCGCCAAGACTGCCGGACAGGCCGGTGCAACGGCGCCGGTTGCCGCATCCTCGGGCGGAGCCGCAACCGGATCGTCCTCACCTATCGACTGGAGCGGCGTTGAAGCCAAAACGGTCACGCTGTTCTATCCGGGGCAGGCCTCCTTCGAGTGGATACAAACGGGTAAAGATCATGGCGGCGCGCGTGCTTTCAAGACAGGCGACCGATGTGCCTTCTGTCATATCAAGGAAGTGAAAGACATGGGGGCCAAACTGGTCTCCGGAGAAAAGGTCGAGCCCACGCCCATACCGGGCAAGCGCGGTCATGTCGACGTATCCGTGCAGGCGGCTCACGATCACGAGAATGTCTATTTCCGTTTCAGGTGGAAAAACGCCGCACACACACCGGCACCGTTTGTGGACGGTGGCAAGATGGATCCGGACAACGAGACCAAGCTCGCGGTCATGATCGCGGGGACCGAGATCGAGCATGCGGAGCTGGCGGGATGCTGGGTCACCTGCCATGCCGATTCCCGCTATATGCCGGACCATCCGGGCAAGGATGACATTGCCGCCGTGCCGGACGCCGCGGGCCGGCTCGACGTTGCCGAGGGCATTACCAAGTATCTGGCGGAAAGCCGAACTAAGATCGAAGTTCGTGGGCGCCGGGGCAAGAAGCGTGGCGGCTGGAACAAGCTCAAGGCAAAGGAGGAGGTCGACCAGCTTGCCGAGGCCGGTACCTTCATGGATCTCATTCGCTATCGTTCGGGAGGCGATCCGGAAAACGGTATGGTGCTCGCGCAACGCACGCTTGAAGGTGGCGCGAAGGTTTCAGCCGAAGGTGCATTGTCGGGCGATACCTGGACCGTCGTCATGAGCCGTTCGCTCAAGTCCGATACACCCGGTGACGTCACACTTGAGCCCGGCAAGCTCTACACCATCGGCATCGCCATTCACGACGACTACACGAGTGCGCGGTTCCACCACGTGTCGCTGGAATACACGTTCGGTCTCGATAATCCTGAAGCGGAGATCAACGCAGTCAAGAAATAGGATCGTGATCTGAAAAGGAGGATATGTGATGCTTCTGGGATCAGCATTGGCCGCGCTGCTGATGCTTGGCATTTCGGCCACGACACCCCCGCGCGCGGATGCGGCAAGCGACGCCGAGCGGGCAAAGATCTGCGAGGAGGCGGAGCAGCGCTATCAGAAACTCTTTGGCAAGCCGTCCAAGGATGAACCGGTCACTATTGTGAAGATGTACAAATACACCTTCTGTCCGGTCGAGTTGAAGGTGAAGCAGGGAACGACCGTACGCTGGGTCAATGTCGACAAGCGGACGAGCCATTCCGTCTGGTTCAAGGAACAGGGGAAAGCCGAATCCGACCGGCTGTTCTCGGAGGAAAACGTCGAGATCAAGATGGATTTCCCGCCGGGTGACCTTGGTTATCTGTGCGGTCCGCACTTCGAAAAGGAAGGGATGAAGGCCCGCATCATTGTCACCGAATAGTTCATGGCCTCGCTCATCCGGTGCGGCAGTTTGACCGGGGTCAAGGCCCCTTTGCGCCGACCGGCATAAAGTTCAATCACGAGCAGCCTCGACGCAGGGAGAAGTCAGGCATGGTTGGACGTGTTTTTCTTGTTGGCGCGGGTCCCGGTGACGTTGAGCTACTGACGCTCAAAGCTGTCCGGTTGATCCAGGATTGCGATGTGCTGGTTTATGACCGGCTGGTTTCCGACGACATTCTCGACCTCGCGCCGGCGTCTGCGGAGCGTTTCGATGTCGGCAAGCGTCCTTACTGCCATCCGGTCCCGCAGGATGAGATAAACGCGCTTCTGCTCTCCCTCGCAAGGCGCGGGCGCTCGGTCGTCCGGCTGAAAGGCGGCGATCCGTTGATGTTCGGCCGTGGCGGCGAAGAGGCGCTCATTCTGCGGGCGGCAGGCGTCACGTACGAGGTCGTTCCCGGTATCACGGCCGCGCAGGGAGCCGCGGCTGCCGCAAGGCTTCCGCTCACCCATCGCGGCCTAGCCAGCAGTGTCCGTTATCTGACGGGTCACTCCCGCGCGGATGCCGAGCTCGATTTTGACTGGGAGGGGCTGGCCGACCCGGATACCACTCTGGTGGTCTACATGGGACTCGCAAATATCGCAAAGATCGCGCGCGCGCTGCTCGCGCATGGCCGATCGGCCACCACGCCGGTGCTTGCGGTTTCAAACGCCACCCGCCCAGAGGAACGCCGGTTCGCCACGACGTTGGGTGGTCTCCCGTGCGCTGCGAAGGTTGCCGGACTTGAGAGTCCGGTCGTGTTCATCATTGGCGATGTCGTCGCCGTGGCCCAGGCCCAGGGACAGATGTTTGATGTCATTCAGGATGATCATTTTGCCGCTGCTGCTGAGTAGCGCGGCTCTGGTCGGCAGCGAGACGATTGTTCCGGCCCATGCGCTCGACTCCGCTCGGGAAAGTGAGCTCACGCATCTCGTGCGTCAGGACTGCGGATCGTGCCACGGCATGACGCTGAAAGGCGGTCTGGGCGGGCCATTGCTTCCGGAAAGCCTGGCAGATCTGGAGAGTGAAAGCATCGCGTCGATCATTCTCGGCGGTGTTCCCGGCAAACCGATGCCGCCATGGCAGGGTGAGCTGAGCGAGGAGGACGCCATGTGGATTGCGGACAATCTGAAGAAAGGGTTCCCCCAATGAAGCGGCGCGAGTTTCTCAAGGTTTCAGGGCTTGGTGCGGCTGCGGCTGCTGCCTCCGCTTCGCCGGTCCGGGCATGTGCGACGACCCTGCGTGGTACCGGCGATCTGGCGATCATCATCGAGCGTGCGACCGGTTCGATTCTGATTGCCGATACGACGGCACGCGAAATCGTGAGGCGGGTCGAGGGTCTTGGCGATCTTTCGCACGCGTCTGCCGTTTATTCGCGGGATGCCCGCTACGCTTACATTTTCGGACGCGACGGCGGCTTGACCAAACTCGACATTCTCGAAGGCGCCATCGTCAAGCGCATCATGCAGGCGGGCAATGCCATCGGCGGCGCGATATCGGATGACGGGCAACTTGTCGCGGTATCGAACTACAAGCCGGGCGGTATACGCGTGTTCGATGCATCGACGCTGGAGCCGGTGGCAGATATCCCCGCGACATACGGCGCGGACAAGCGCTCCAAGACGGTCGGCCTCGTCGACGCACCGGGCCGGCGGTTCATCTACACACTCTACGATGCGGGCGAAATCTGGATCGCCGATTTCTCCGGTAACGGCGAACCACGGATCGCCCGTCACAAAGGCATCGGCGAACTGCCGTATGACGCGCTGATCACCGGCGACGGACGGCATTACATCGCGGGGCTCTTCGGCGAGGACGGGCTTACGCATATCGATCTTTGGCAGGACAAGGCCGAGCCTCGGCGCATTCTGTCCGGTTACGGCAGAGGTGAGAAGAAGCTTCCCGTCTACAAGATGCCGCATCTTGAAGGCTGGGCTCTTGGCGGCGGCAGGTTTCTGCTTCCGGCCGTGGGACGGCATGAGTTGCTTGTCGTGGACGCGGCGTCGTTTGAGGAGGTTGGCCGCATTCCCGTACACGGGCAGCCGATCTTCGCGGTTGCGCGTCCTGACGGGCGCTACGCCTGGGTCAACTTCGCCCATCCGCGAAATGACACCATACAGGTGGTCGATATTCCGTCCCTTACTGTCGTGCATGAGTTCAAGCCGGGACCGGCGGCGCTGCATATGGAGTTTGCGCCGCGCGGTCACGAGGTCTGGCTGTCCGTTCGCGATGCGAATGAAGTGCATGTCTACGACACGCATTCCTATGAGAAACGGGCCGTGCTGCCGGCGCAGAAACCAAGCGGCATTTTCATGACAGCGCGTGCGCACCGTATCGGGCTCTAGCAACCGGAGCAGGAGATGCAACTCGGCGAGACACATCTGAAGCTTATCGATGGCTGGCAGCGGGGATTCCCGCTCCATTCCACGCCCTATGCGCGCATCGCGCTTGATCTGGGCGTGTCCGAACTCACGGTGCTCGGCATGCTGCGCGAGCTCGCCCGGCTGGGCGTTCTCTCTCGCGTCGGTGCCGTTGTTGCGCCGAACACGGCCGGAGCGAGCACGCTCGCGGCAATGGCCGTCCCGCGCGCCAGACTTGAGGAGGTCGCGCAGGAGGTTAACGCGGAACCGGGGGTCAACCACAACTACGAGCGCGGGCACCGCTTCAATCTCTGGTTTGTCGTGACGGGCCGGAACAGAAAAGCAGTGGGCGACGCCATCGGCCGGATCGCGGAGAGGACAGGGCTGGATGTACTCGATCTGCCGTTGCGCACCGCCTATCACATTGATCTGGGTTTTCCAGTTGCCGGCGGGAACGCTCCGCAGGCGCGTCCGCAAGTCAATAGCGGGGCCGCGGCCGGAAAGAAGCCATGCATCTCAGATGTTTGCGCCGAAGATCTGAATCTGCTTCAGGCGATCGAAGACGGCATTCCGGTCGTCGCGCGCCCCTATGCGGAAATCGCGAGCCGGGCTGGAATGAGTGAGGACGATGTCATCGAGAGACTGGATCAGCTGGTACAAGCGGGAATCGTCAAACGGCTGGGATTGGTCGTCCGCCATCGCGAACTCGGCTACCGGGCGAATGCCATGGTGGTCTGGGATATCGCGGACAATGAGGTCGACGCGGTTGGCGAGACCTTCGCGCGGTATCCATTTGTCACTCTGTGCTACCGCCGGGACCGCCACCGTCCGCGCTGGCCCTACAACCTGTTCTGCATGATCCATGGACGCGACCGCGAAACGGTGATGCCGCAAATCGAGGAACTTCGCGCCTGTGCGGGAGATCCGCCCATGGATGTGTTGTTCAGCCTGCGCCGCTTCAAGCAGCGCGGTGCACGCCTTTCGGCGGCGTGAGTAGAGGAGGGCGAACCGTGATTGATGCGAGCGATCGAAAGATCATCAACTCCCTTCAGGGTGGGTTCCCGGTCTGCGATGAGCCGTTCGCCGAGGCGGCGAAAGCGCTGGATTTGGGTGAAGATGAGCTGCTGACCCGGATCGCAAATCTTCGGGAGAGCGGCGTTCTGTCCCGTTTCGGCCCCATGTACAACGCCGAAGCCATGGGTGGTGCTTTCTGTCTGTGCGCGGTGGCGGTGCCTGAGGCACGCATGGAAGCGGTCGTGGAGCAGATCAACGCCCACGCGGAGGTCGCGCACAACTATGAACGCGCGCACGAGCTCAATATCTGGTTCGTGCTCGGGAGTGACGATCCGGCGCGCATCGATGCGGTGATCGGCGAGATCGAGAGCGAGACCGGTCTTGATGTCTATGCCTTTCCCAAGGAGCACGAATTCTTTATCGGCCTGAAGGTGGATGCATGATGGACGAGATCGACCGCAAAATTGTTGCCGCGACGCAGGAAGGGTTGCCGCTTGTAAAACGGCCCTACCATGCGATTGCCGAAGGATTGGATCTGACGGCAGCTCAGGTCATGACACGGCTCGAACGGATGATAGCGAACGGCATCATCAGGCGCATCGGCGTTGTGCCCAATCACTATGCGCTCGGGCTTGCGGCAAACGGTATGACGGTCTGGGATCTGGATGATGGCGCGGCCCGCGAGCTCGGCCGCAAGGTGGGACACCTCGACTATGTGAGCCATTGCTATCTGCGGCCACGCCATCGCCCGGTGTGGCCGTACAACCTGTTTGCCATGGTCCATGGGCAAACCCGGGATGAAGTCGAGGAAAAGGCGGCGCGAATTGCCGAGCTTGTCGGTCCAGCGTGCTACGCGCGCGACATCCTCTACAGCACGCGAATTCTTAAAAAGACCGGGCTGCGTATCGCCGCCTGAGGAGGAGAATTTCATGTTTCGACTGAGTCAGTTCATCAAGGAAATCAAGACGCCGACACCCGTCGGCCCGCGCCGCGACCCGCCCGGGCCGGTCGTCATCTGGAACCTGATCCGGCGCTGCAATCTCAAATGCAAGCACTGCTATTCGATCTCGGGCGATGTCGACTTTCCGGGCGAGCTTTCGACCCGCGAAGTTTTTTCAGTCATGGATGATCTGAAAGCATTCCGCGTGCCGGTTCTTATCCTCTCTGGTGGCGAGCCCTTGCTGCGCCCGGACATTTTCGAGATTTCCGCCCGCGCCAAACGTATGGGGTTCTACACGGGACTGTCGTCGAATGGTGCGCTGATCGATGAGCGCAATATCGGCGAGATTGCGAAGATCGGTTACAACTATGTCGGCATCTCGCTCGACGGTATCGGCGCCACCCACGACGCGTTTCGCGGCAAGGAAGGATGTTTCGAGGATTCGCTGAGAGGGGTCCGGCTGTGCAAGGAAAACGGGATCAAAGTGGGGCTGCGCTTCACGATGACCATGGACAATCATGCACAGTTGCAGGATTTGCTCGACCTCGCGGATGCGGAAGGTGTCGACAAATTTTACCTCTCCCATCTCGTCTATGCCGGCCGCGGCAACAAGAACCGCATGGATGACGCGGCGTGGGAGATAACCCGCAACACCATGACCATGCTGTTCGAGCGCGCACTCGGCTATATCGATCGGGACGAAGAGAAGGAGTTCGTCACCGGCAACAACGACGCCGACGGGGTGTTCCTGTATTTCTGGGTCCGGAAGCATTTTCCGGAGGCGGCAGAACACATTCGCGGCAAGCTCGCGCAATGGGGCGGGAATGCCAGCGGCGTCAACGTCGCTAACATCGACAATCTTGGAAACGTCCACCCCGATACATTTTGGTGGCACTACAATCTCGGCAACGTGAAAGAGCGTCCCTTCTCGGAAATCTGGCCGGACACGTCCGATCCCATCATGGCGGGGCTGAAGCAGCGCCCCCGGACCATCGGCGGGCGATGCGGTAAGTGCCGCCATTTCGATATCTGCGGCGGCAACACGCGGGTGCGCGCATTGCAGCTCACGGGCGATCCATGGGCCGAGGACCCGGCATGTTACCTGAGCGACGATGAAATCGGTCTCGCTGAGTCGGCGGAACGCCTGACCGTGAAACCCTTCAGAGGAGCACGCCATGAAGCCCGGCATGTCATTCGCGCTTAGAGCGTTTTTGCTGGCCGCCCTGTCGGTCCTTCTGACCGTACGCGCCGTTGCGAATAATGACGATACAGAAACGCTGTACAAGGAGCACTGCGCGAGCTGCCACGGCGCAGACCGTCTCGGCGGGCAGGGGCCTGCGCTCCTGCCGCAAAACCTCAAACGCCTGCGCAAGAAAAAAGCGCTTCGTGTCATCGCCAGTGGTCGTGCAGCGACACAGATGCCAGCCTTCAAGGAGACGCTAAACAAAGATCAGATCGCGGCCCTTGCTGAATATGTGTACACGCCACTCGATCACGTCCCCGCATGGGGTGCCGCACAGATCACGGGCAGTCACGTCGTTCACAAGCAGGAGCTGGTCGAGGGCAATGCAAAGACGGCCGAGCCGGTCTACGGCGCCGATCCGTTGAATGTATTTCTTGTGGTCGAAGCGGGCGACCATCACGTGACGGTGCTCGACGGCGACAATTTTGAGCCGATCCACCGGTTCAAATCACGCTTCGCCCTGCATGGCGGTCCGAAATATTCCTCCGACGGGCGGTTCGTCTATTTCGCTTCGCGGGATGGGTGGATCTCGAAGTTCGACATGTACCGGCTGGAAACGGTCGCCGAGGTGCGCGCCGGGATCAACACCCGCAATGCCGCCGTGTCGAGCGACGATCGCTACGTGATCGTTGGCAATTACCTCCCGCACACGCTGGTGATACTCAAAGCGAGCGATCTGAGGCTTCTCAAGATTATTCCCGTCAAGGATGGAGAGGGGAATACGAGCCGGGTGTCCGCTGTTTACAATGCGCCGCCGCGCTCGAGCTTCATTGCTGCGCTGAAAGATATCCCGGAAGTGTGGGAGATCAGTTACGACGACGACCCGCCGACCGGGTTCTCCCAGCCATGGGTGCACGACTATCGCAAGGACTCAGGCGATGCGCCGAAAACGGAAGCTTTCCCCGTCAGACGCATCAAGGTCAAACAGCATCTCGACGACTTCTTCTTCGACCAGGATTATATCAACCTGATTGGTGCCTCCCGCGACGGGCATGCGCAGGTCATAAACCTCGATGCACGCCGCGCCGTTGCCGATCTTGATCTTCAGGGGATGCCGCATCTCGGTTCCGGCATCACCTGGCGGTCAGGTGAAACTACCGTCCTCGCGACGCCCAACCTGAAAAAGGGCGAAATCACCATCATCGATACCGCCACATGGAAAACCATCAAACGGCTCAAGACGCTGGGGCCGGGCTTCTTCATGCGCAGTCACGAGAATTCGCCCTATGCGTGGGTCGACGTTTTCTTCGGTCCAAACCGTGACGCGATGCACGTGATCGACAAGGAGACGCTTGAGATTGTGAAAACGCTCAGGCCCGAGCCGGGCAAAACGGCGGCCCACGTGGAATTCGACAGGAGCGGGGCACACGCGCTCGTCAGCATCTGGGACAAGAAGGGTGCGCTGGTGGTCTATGACGCAAAGACCCTGAAAGAGGTCAAGCGGCTGCCCATGTCGAAACCGTCGGGCAAATACAACGTCTACAACAAGATCACTTATTCGGCGGGTACAAGCCACTAGGCATTGGTGCGGCTCATACGAAGCGCGTCAGTGCAACTCAAGTTGGTTGCCCTCACTGTCCCGGCCGGCGAAATCCGTGAGCGATGCCACATCGCTGATGGAAACCTGTTCCCGCTCCATGGTCACGCCGATGTCGCGCAACTTCAGCATGGCGCGGGAAAAGCTTTCAGGCTGCATGCCCAGACGTTTTGCGATCAGTGACTTCTCATAGGGAAGCGTCACCGTGCAGGTCCCGGTCGATGACTGGCAAAGCCCGACGAGAAAGTTTGCAATGCGGCGCGGAGCGGACAGGCGTTTGATCTGCTCGAGCTGCTCGACCAGATATTTGAGGTGCTTGGAGCACGAAGCCAACATCGCCAGTGCAAGGTCCGGTTCGTCGTGAACGAGCCGTCGAAAGTTCTTTGCGTCGATACAGAGCAGGCGGCTGGGAACGATTACTTCGGCGAAAACCGGATACTGGGCACCGTCGAATATCGCCGCTTCCGCGAACGATTGTCCGCGTGTGAATATGCCGACGATGGTTTCAGATCCGTGTGGCGAAATCCGGTAGATTTTTACCCAGCCGTCCAGGATGAAATAGAAGGCGTCGGCGGGCATCCCCTGCTGAAACAGGATAGCGCCTTTGTCGTATTCCTTTGCACCGCGGTTTCCGATGAGGCGCCTGACAGCTTCGTCGGGCACACCGTCAAACAGGGGTGCAGACTTGATGAGATCCCACTCGGTCTTGTCCATTGAACGTGCCAGATACTCCTCCCTCGATCGGTGGACTATCGCAGAAACGAACGAACATCCGCAAGGCACTGCGGCGAGCCAACTGATCTCTGCACATGATACAAGGATTGAATGACAGAATGATTTGTTCGCTCCCGGGACGGAGCGGTCATCCGGCTATTGTCTCATCCGCGTCGATTCTCAGACACCTGTTTCGTGTGCACTGATCCAGCGCCATCCGCCCAATTGCAGTCAATGGCTTTGCCTCAAGTGAAAGTGTTACTCAACCTCCATACAACTGGTCGGTTGGCCAGGAGAAGCAAACTCCTGGCAGGTTGGTTTGACGGGTTCGGTCGATGACCGGAAGCTCGCATGTTTTCACAGCGATAGAGTTCCCGATGTGACCGCAACGTCCACTCGCCAAATTGATGCGCCGGCGCCCGTTGCCAATGCCAAGCATCTGTTCTAGTTTAAAGATGCAGACAAAAGTTATGTTTTATCTGATGGCTTTGCGAGAGACGGTTAAGTTGCGTTTCGCCTCGTCCGGCGGGCCAAAGAGGTTGGCGGTTGGAATTCAGGTTGCGTCATGGGGAGCAAGAGTGCAGTCGGTGGTTCCGCGTGCGGGGTGGAAACAAACTCCCTTGCCAACGCCTATAGCGAAAATCGCGATGCGCTGAAGCGCTATTTCGTCAGTCGGCTTCGCTGCCCCGATACGGCGGAGGACCTGACCCAAGAGACATGGATCAAGGCGAACGATACCGCGAAATCTCTCATAACCATCAAGAACCCGCGCGCATACCTGTTTTCGATGGCGGCGAACTTGGCGACCGACTATCTGAGAACGCGGTCGCGACAAAAGAGACTGTTAAGCGACGGGCAAAACTATCTGTGGAACGACGTAGACAAGCTGACTCCTGAACGATACGTCATCGCGCGCGATGAATTGGATCACATGGGTGGTTCGCTTGCCGAACTTCGCGCGATCAGCCGCAAGATCTTCTACCTTAACCGGATTGAAGGTTGCACCAACAGACAGATTGCGGATCGACTGGGGATTTCGACTGGCGCCGTGGCCTATCACATCAAGCTGGTGCTCGACCATTTGGCGCGTGCGCGCGACGCCTATCGCGCCGAATAGTCGTGTTTTTTTCCAGAATCCTGACCGTTAGACGTGCCGAAACGTCATGTGTATGGTTTCCCAATCGCGCAGGCAGTTGGGTATAGCATCGCTCAGCAGGACGATATGACGGCTGGAGAAACGAAAAACGAAGACATGCCGCCGCCTGATCGTCTTCGCGACGAGGCGCGGACGTGGCTGGTTCAGCTCTCCTCGGGCGATCTGACCGCGGACGATCGGATACGTTTCGAGCGATGGCTGAATATGAGCACCGCTCACAGGCACGCCTTCGCATACGAACAGGCGACATGGCGGCAAGCGGACAACTTCATGCGCGAGTTGGGCCCAATGACATGGGTAGACCGCAGTCAGGAAGAAAAAGTCAATGACCGGCTGGTCGCAGCGCGCGCGCACGGCGAGTGGACTGAACGCACAACCACCCGCAAGGCCGTGTTCGCTGGGCTGGCTCTGGCGGCATCTCTTGTTGTAGCGGTCTTCGCCGGCGACATTTGGTTGGCGCTGCTATCCGACCACAGGACCGCTTCTGGCGAGCAGGCTCGTGTCATGTTGCCGGACGGTTCGACGGCTTGGCTCAACACCGACTCTGCCATCGGTATTGACTACTCCGGTAAACAGCGCCGTATCGATCTGTTGCGCGGGGAGGCGTACTTCGCGGTCTCCAGCAATCCGCATGTTCCGTTTGTCGTGAGTGCCGGAGGTCATCTGACGCGCGCGGTGGGAACGGCTTTCGCCGTGCGTGACAAATCCAGCCAAGTCAGCGTCACCGTGACCGAGGGCAGGATCGAGGTCTTGCCGGAGGGGTCAAGTAGCCGGGAGAAGAAGGCGGCAGGCAACGTCCAGGCCATCGCCGACCAGCAGGTGATCTACCGCTCTGATGGATCGGCGATGTCCGTAAAAGCAGTCGATTCAAATATGATCCTTGCCTGGCGCAACGGCAAGATCGTGTTTGACGACGTGTCATTCGAAAGCGCAATCGCCGAACTGGACCGCTATCGTCCGGGCCGGATTTTGATTGCCCCAACCGTTGCGGCGAACAAACTCGTCAGTGGTGTTTTCTCACCCGCCAGTCTTGATTCCGCCATTGGCACACTTGCCGCCATGCAGGGCTTAAGTGTACGCAACGTAACGCCCTACCTGACAATCCTTCACTGACGGCTCCGTCAGTCCGAACTTTTCTTTCTTTGAATCTGACTCTTTCATCCTGTCATACGTCTTGCCTTCTGACGGCCCGTTAAGGGGCTGTTCCGGCTGGGGGCCGGCAAGCAAAAACAACGGGGGAGGTCTTGATGGGTTGGGGGATTGACGGCGGTGGGTTGCCGCTGCTGAGGGCAAGGCTTGTCGGGACGACGGCGCTGACGGTTCTGGCACCGCCGCTGGCGGCCGCACCTTCGGGATCGGGTGAGGAACAGCAACAGGTCGCTGCACTTTCAACCCAGCATGCCAATGCACGCGTGGCGCAGTCCACACGTCATGCCCGGCAACGCTTTTCCTTCGGCCCGCAACCGCTGACACTGGCCCTCAAGCGGTTCTCCGAGCAGACCGGCATCCAGGTCGCCTACAGCCGGTCCGAGCTTGTCGGGCAGATGACCGACGGCGTTTCCGGAATGTACATCCCCGAGGCGGCGCTTCGGGAATTGCTCAAAAGCAGCGGGATGCACTACCGCTTCACCTATGACGATGCGGTACTGGTCCAGCTGGCACAGGCTACCCAAACTGACGCCGATCTCGGAACAATCGTCGTCCAGGGGGAAGGCGAGACCACGACGACTGGGCCGGTAAGTGCAGAAGAAGGCCGCTTCGGCGATCCTCCGCCGGAGCCCGGTGGTCTCAAGGCCGAATTCCAGACAACGGCCACCAAAACGGCGCTGCCGGTTATGGATACCCCCCAAGCAATCACCGTCATCACCGGAGAGTCGATTGAGGCAAGACAGGCGACCGACTTGGAATCCGCTGTGGAATTGGTTGCCGGCGTCATCGACGGGGGTGCGCGGCTTCCTGGTCCATTTGCAGGACAGACGGAAAAATCGTCAGACAGCACCGGGCTGTTGATACGGGGTCAGGAGGCGAACGGCGATCGTGATATCCGGTCCGACGGGTTTTCGGCGGGAACGCTCAACGCCATCGATCTCGCCGCATACGAGAGAATTGACGTTGTCAAAGGACCTTCCGGTTTCTACGGGCAGGGTTCGCTTGGCGGGTTCGTAAACCTGGTGCGCAAAAAACCAAAAAAGGAGTTCGAGGCCAGCGGCACGGTGCAAGGCGGTTCATTCGATACCTATCGCGGGGTTGTCGATGTAACCGGTGCGCTAACCGAAGATGGACGTCTGCGCGGCCGGCTCACCGGCGCTTACGAAGATGCCGGCTCGTTTGTCGACGGCGTGGAAACCGACCGCGCGATGATCGCGCCGAGCCTTGAAGCGCGCATCGGCGACCGGACAAGGGCGCTGGTACAGCTGCTCTATCAGGAGGAAGAGTTCCTACCTAATCCAGGCATCCCGGTATTCCTGACTGACAACCGCCTCACGCCTCCAAACATTCCAAGGTCGCTCTTTGTTGGGACGCCGAATGATCAGGAGTCCACATCGGAAACTTTCGATGCCCGGTTGCGCGTCGATCACGAACTTTCCGATCGTTGGCTCGCCAGCCTGTTGCTGCAAAAAGGCACTGCCAAACGGCGGACCGATCTGGAGAACTATGCCTATTACTTGTTTCCGGGCGGCGGGACGACCTTGAACCACAGCAGATCCTTTCCCGACGAAGACAGGTGGGCCGGCGAGGTGAGGCTCGACGGTAAGATTGATCTTTTCAACCGGGAGCATCAGGTGCTGGTTGGAGTGGAAAAGAACCAGCGGGATATCCGACGTCGGTTTGGTTACGTCTATCTTGGATACGCCAACATTTATGACCGGAACTTCGAAGTGCCGAACGTGGATGACGTTCCCTTCAACTTCACCAATTCCGAAGCCACCATCGAAAACACTGCGGTCTACGGGCAGGCCATTCTTAGCCTGACGGAACGGACCAAATTGCTGGCCGGGGTTCGCCGCGATTGGGCCGATCAGGAAAACTTCTCCTTTCTGTCGGGTAGCTTGAACGAAAAGCAGAACCAGGCGTCAACTGTACGTTTGGGCCTTGTTCAAGAGCTGACAGACACCGTCAATGCCTACGCAACCTATGGGCAATCGTTCAGTCCCGTGACCGACCAATCCAGAACCGGTGAAGTCCTCGAGCCGGAAACCGGTGACGGCTACGAGGCGGGCATAAAAACGGAATGGTTCGACAAGAAGCTCGGCGCGACGGTGTCGGTGTACAGACAGGAACTGGAGAACATCCCGATTCTAGATCCGAGCAATGGTCCGGGCGAATCTTTCAGTGTTTCCGCCGGCTTGCACCGAACCGATGGTATCGAGGTGGAAGTCGTTGGATCTCTGTTCCCCGGCTTGACCGTTGCGGCCGGTGCCGCGTGGACGGACAATGAATTCATCGATCCGCGAGATCCCAATTTCGGCTTGAAGATCGACGGCTCCGTGGACCGGCAATTCAGCCTCTATGCGCACTACGAACTTCAGAGTGGTCCCTTCCAGGGTCTAGGGTTCGGCGCAACACTGATCAGCCTGAGTGATCGGAACTTCATAAGAAATGGAACCCAGATTTTTGCCGAAGGATATGAGCGGGTCGATCTCAATCTCTCTTACAAAGGAGAGCCCGACTGGGACATGTCGCTGCTTGTCCGCAATATTTTCGACGAGAACTATCTGGAACAGACGGGATCGAATCCAAACTCGAGGCATTTTTTGGTTGCCCCCCGAACGTTTCTCTTCCGTGTAACAAAGCAATTTCACGCAGGAGCAAACTGACGAGGTGTAGGTTGGTGAGCGAGTTTCCCGATACCTCCGCACAAATGCCAGCCGGGGAAGTTCCGGTTGGGTCATCGGCGTTGTTCGACGAATTGAATTCAGCACTTGAGGAGGGCGATGTACCGGAGGCGTTTCGGTTATGCGAGGCGTGTCTCGAGCGGTCATCGGACGATACCGATGCATATCGGCATCTGGGGCTTTTCCATGCGGCATCGGGCGCGCGTGGGCCTGCACTGAAGGCCGCCATGCGCGCTTGCGAACTCGCGCCGGAAGACGTGCGCTCGTGGTCTGATCTCGGGCGCGTCTACGCGATGCTGGGAGACATGGAGGGCGCGGCGCACTGCTTCTCCGAAGCCGTCGAAATCGACGCGCGATATGCCGACGCCTGGCACAATCTGGGTACGGCGTGTAAGCAGCTCGGCAAGTGTGATGCGGCGTTCCGCGCGTTCAAGAACGCTCTGTTGATCGATCCTAAGAGGGCGGACACCTATCTCAACCTTGCCACGCTTCTCGTCCAGGCGGGTCAGTTCGAGGATGCGGTGGTGGCGCTGGAACGCGCCGCGAAACACGACGAGACGATGCCGCATGCGCGGAGCCGTTTGGCCCAGCGGCTATCGGAGAAGGGAAGGGTGAAACGCGCCGAGTCCCTGTTCCGCCAATCACTTGCCATGGACCCGGACCATGTCGAAGGCTGGGTTGGCCTGGGAAGCGTGTTGGAGGACATCGGCGAGAGGGAAGTCGCGCGCGGCGCCTATCTCAATGTGTTGCGCCGTCGCCCCGACCATGCCCACGCGCTTGGAAAGTATGTTGCGCTGCTTGATGAGTCCGATATGAGCGATGAGGAGGCAGCCGCGTGGCTGGCGCGCACGGAGCAAGCTGTCCGCCACAAAAATGCGCCCGACGAGACGAAGGCGTTGATCGGGTACGGTTTGTGCATGTTCCACCACCGGCGCGAGGATCATGCCGCCGCGGCGGAGGCAGGTGCGCTCGCCAACGCGGCACGACGCAATTCGGCTGGGCCAATGGACCGGGAGAAGCTCGTTACCCGTGTCGACAATATTGTTTCCACGTATTCGGGCGACTTCTTCCGGGAACGGATGTCCTATGGTGTAGGCAACGAACAGCCGGTGTTCATCGTCGGCCTGCCGCGCTCGGGCACCACATTGACGGAACAGATCCTTTCTTCGCATCCAAGGTTTCACGGGGCGGGCGAGCTGTCCGATCTGTCGCGACTTGCGGCATCGGTCCTGAATGATGATGACCCTGTGTGGCGAGCGGCGGCAATGCTGGATGAGGCTACCAGTCGCAAGCTGGCGGGAGCCTACCTCAGGGCGTTGCGAGGCGGTGCGCCCAGAACAGTGCTGCGCATCTGCGATAAGCAGCCGCTGAATTTTTTCCAGCTCGGCTTTGCGGCACTGTTGTTTCCCAACGCCCGGGTGATTCACTGCCGTCGCGACCCGCGCGACACCGCACTGTCTATCTGGATGCAGAATTTCAATCCCGACCAGCGCTGGTCGACGAACTTCGATGACCTCGCTTTCTACCGTGCCCAGTATGAGCGGCTGATGGCGCATTGGCACGAGCATCTGCCACTGAAGGTGCTGGACCTTCAGTATGAGGATGTCGTGGTGGATCTCGAAACTCAGGCGCGGCGCCTTGTTTCATTCCTCGGAACCGAGTGGGATCCGGCCTGCCTCAACTTTCACAAGAGCAAACGCGCGGTGCAGACGCCGAGCCGCTGGCAGGTGCGCCAACCCATCTACACACGCGCCGTTGCACGATGGAAGGCGTATGTGAAGCACCTTCCTGACCTGCAGCGTGCATTTGCAAAATAGACCGAAGCCGAAGACGGGCGAAGTAGAGGTGCGAAATGACATGCGTCAGTTTTGGACACTGATCCACCGCTGGGCAGGGCTGTCCATGGCGGGGTTCCTCGTCGTCGCGGGACTGACCGGCAGCGTTCTTGCGTTCTATTATGAGTTGGACGAACTTTCGAATCCGTCTCTGTACCATGCTTCTCCCCCGACCCCCGGCGCAGCCTTGCTTGATCCGCTGGAGCTCCGCGACCGTCTGATGCAGAAGGTTGCCGGCATCCAGGTTGATACAGTTGAGCTGGAACATAAGCCCGGAGAGGCAGTGACCTTTTACATCTCCGGCGGCAAAAACGAAGACACATTGACGAACGACGATGAGTTCTTCGTCGACCCTTACACCGGTGCGATTCTCGGTTCGCGCAAGTGGGGCGATATCACGCAAGGATGGAAGAACTTTGTGCCCTTCGTCTACCGGCTGCACTATGAGCTGGCACTTGGTACCTTCGGCCAATGGGTCATGGGGCTCGCCGCATTGGTATGGACCCTCGACTGTTTCGTCGGCTTTTACCTGACCCTCCCGATACGCCGCAGGGCCAATCCCAAACGCCCACCGGCGGTGCATCGGCAGCTCGCGCGCAGCTGGTGGGCACGTTGGATGCCGGCGTGGAAGGTCAAGACCGCCGGAAGCTCTTACCGCATCAACTTCGACCTGCACAGAGCGGGAGGACTTTGGCTTTGGGCGATGCTGTTTGTTATTGCCTGGTCCAGTGTCGCTTTCAATCTCTCCACCCAAGTCTACGAACCGGTGATGAAGCTTATGTTCGACATGCGAGAGCACGCCGACGCTATTCCAGAACTGGAAAAGCCGCTGCGTAATCCGCCTATCGGTTTCGTTCGGGCGCGAGAGATTGGCCATCGGCATATGCTTGGGCAAGCCAAGGCACAGGGCTTCGAAACCGGAAATCCAAGCTATCTGTCTTACGACGCTGACAAGGCCATCTATTACTATGGCTTCGCGAGTAGCGCCGACATCCGTGACGACGGAACGTCAAGTGTCATATTCAGTGCGATTAACGGGAAGTTTCTCGCGGTCTATCTCCCCAACCGCGAAGCCGCAGGAGTCCAAGTGACAACATGGATCATGGGGCTGCACATGGCACGGATCGGCGGCCTGCCTATGCAAGTGTTCATCTGTGTGATGGGGCTCATTGTCATCATGCTCTCCAGCACAGGCATCGTCGTATGGGCACGGAAGCGTCGCGCAAGACAGAAGCAAAACCGTACCGTGCGGGGAGCAGACAACGAAAGGCTCGCGACATGACTTTGGGGTGGGTTTGGCGTCGGCAATGCATCACGGATGTATGGCGTGATCAACTGTGTCGTCAGCTCCCGGCTTTTGATGGGGAGACACTAAGCCGCATACGCTAAAGGAACGTCTCGACGGACACTGCTGCACGCGTATATTCGACCGGGATCGGGCCTATGGATCGAAGAAGCTTCCTGACACTGTCGGGTGCGACCCTAATGGGGGCCGCATTGTCCGGGACGGCCGGCGTCTTTGCCGCTTCCGGAAAAGCTCCGCACGATCTGAAAATCCAGACCGCGCGCTATAAATTCCTGGATGGGTTCACGGAGAATATGGTGAGTCTGTCAAAGGACGCCCCGCCGCCGGTTATCCGTATGCGCCAGGGCGAGCCCTTCGCCGCGAACGTCACCAACACGCTGGCGGAAGCGACGGCGATGCACTGGCACGGTATCCGGCTTCCGAACAAGATGGACGGCGTGCCCTATCTGACGCAGTGGCCGATACAGCAAGGCGAAACCTGGCATTATGCATACACTTCGAAAGATGCGGGGACATACTGGTATCATCCGCACTGCATGACGATGGATCAGATAGCCCGTGGCCTCACCGGCGTTTTGATCGTCGATGAACGGCGTGATCCGGACTTCGACGCGGAAACTATTCTGAACCTCAGGGATTTTCGCATTGGCGAGGACGGCCAGTTCTTGGCGTTTTCTTCTCCGCGCCGCGCATCAAGGGCCGGCACACTCGGAACGGTCATGACGGCGAACTGGGAGCAGAACCCGGTCTATCGCCATCCGCCGGGTGCGATCGTACGGCTCCGTGTTGCCGCCACGGATACGACCCGCATCTATCGCCTCGCGCTGCAGGGCGGCGCGGGTCGCGTTCTTGCAGCCGACGGACATCCGTTACGCGCCCCGCTGAGCTGGCCATCGCCGGAGCGACCGATCGTGCTTGCACCAGGACAACGTCTGGATATCGCCTTGCTCATGCCGGCAGATGAAGCACAGGATGTGGTGTTGACACATATGGCGGCGTCAGGTGCAAAACCGCTGGCGACCTTCCGCTCGAACGGTACGCCGGTCAAACGCACGCTCGGCGACATACCGGACCTGCCGGCCAATGAGGTGCCGGACGCCGACCCGGCGTCAGCGAAAATCATTGAGCTTGTTTTCGGATGGTCGCCCGACGGTCTGAAACCCAATAACGGAATCTGCGGAACGCTCGGTTACACTTTCTGGTCGATCAACCGGAAACCATGGCCGGGCGACGCCGTGGAAGGAATCCGGCCGGTCGCGGAGCTCAGACTGGGCCAAAGCTATGTGCTGCGGATGCGCAACGAAAGCCCAAACGCCCATCCGATCCACCTGCATGGATTGGTTTTTCGTCCGATAAGGTCAAACAAATTGAAGCGTGCTTCGAACTGGACGGATACGATCGTGCTCACAAAAAATGAAACGGCAGATGTTCTGTTGGTCGCCGACAATCCCGGTGATTGGGCGTTTCATTGTCACGTGATCGAGCATCAGAAGACCGGCCTCGCAGGTTATATTCGTGTGACTTGAGCTGCGCGCGCCTGTCTCATGTCGGCCAAAAGCGGAGGTGAGGGAACCTTACAGCACGCCTCCGTCGATGATGAGGGTCTGACCGGTCATAAACGCGGCGCCCGCACAGAGGTATAGCATGAGTTCCGCGACGTCTTCGGGTTGCCCGGCTTTCTTCAACGTTGTGTTTTCAACGCCCCGCTTTTCCCATTCCGGCTTGAACCGTGCCGTCCAGGGTGTCTTGATGAATCCCGGCGCAACTGCATTGACGCGCACCTCGGGCCCGAGCGCGATGGCGAGATCGCGCGTGAGTTTCACCAATGCCGCCTTGGAGGCCGCGTAAGCGATGCTCGATCCTGAAAGGGTGAATGCCGCCGCCGACGAAGTGCTGACGATGGCTCCGCGGGAATTCTTCAGATAGGGTGCGGCGGCGCGGGCGAGGCGAAACGGTCCAAGCAGATTGACCCGGAGAATTGCATCCCACATGTCGTCTGTGACGGCGTCGAGATCAGGCAAGGGAATCGGCTTCGACGTTGCCGAGACTCCGGCGTTGCAAATCAGATAGTCGAGGCGGCCATAGGTTTGTGCGGCGGTGTCAATCGTGCGCGCCACATCATCAGCGATGCCGATGTCGGCCCTTACGTAAGTTACTTCGACGCCGTCCTGTCTCAGTCGAGACGCGGCGTCGTTGAGCACCTCCTCATCCGCAATGTCATTTAGAACAACCGACGCGCCGCAGCCGCCAAACAGCCGTGCGGCTGCGTACCCGATCCCGGATGCGCCACCCGTAATCACCACAACCTTTCCCTCGATATTCGCGCTTATCATTTTCGATCCTTTTCGAATTTCGACTTTTGCATGTCGCCCATTGGAGTGAACTTGACCTCAATTTTTACATATTGCATAGTATGTAATATGCAATTCGATGACCAGTTGACCATCAAGAAAAACCGGCATGAGCTGAGGACGCAGGAAACGCGTGCGCAGCTGATCGAGGCGGCGATAGCGTGTCTTGCGGAGAATGGATTTTCCGGCACGACCACAGCCAAGATCGCCGCCCGCGCCGGCGTGACGACCGGCGCGCTGCATCACAATTACGATACCAAGGAGGAACTCTATCTTGCCGTGCTGGAGACCATGAGTGTTCTCAATACCGACAGTATTTTGCCGATCGACCGGGCGCTGAAGGGTGGGCCGGACGGTCTGTGCAAGATGGTCGAGTTGCTGTGGAAGAACTATGGCAGCCAGCGTTACTGGGCGGTGTGGGAAATCAATATCGGGTTTCGCAGCAACCCGGAACTGCGGCGACGGGTCAGCGAAAGCCGGCGGCGGTTCGCCTCTATGTTCCGCCAGCGTCTGTTCGAGGAGGGGGAGGCGCTTGACCCGAAGGTCGAGGAGCAAATTTTCGAGATCGTGTCGGTGATGCTTGCCTCCATCCGCGGTCTATTCCTCGACTCGCTGATGGACCTGCCAAAGCCGCTGATACACCGGCAATTGCGCATTCTTGGAGAGTCAACCTACCGCTCGATACTGGATGTTATGGAGGTCAGTCCAGGTGAGGATCGGCAGGGGGGAAATTGCGGCAGAAAACCAGCCTGAAGAATGAAGGACTGTACCGCAAGAAAGGGGAGTGAAATGAGACGTATCATGCAAATTATCAGCACGTTGGCGATCGTCTGTTACATAGGTTTAGCAGGATCTCTGACTGCCACTCACGCCGCCGAGCGACCGCTCGTATGGGCGGAGTCACTACCGCCGACCTTGGATCCGCATGCACGGTTCGACGTGCCGATCCAGACGATTATGGTGAATGTGTACGACGCACTTTACCGCTATACCGGAAACCCGCCGAAGCTCGTGCCCTGGCTCGCTGAGAGCCACACGACGTCCGACGACGGTCTGACCTGGGAATTTCGCATCAAGCCTGGTTTGAAGTTCCACGACGGAAGCGACATGACCGCGGCGGATGTGGTCTATTCGTTCCAGCGCCTTCTGAAAATGGGGAAGGGCCCTTCCAGTGTTTTCCGCGGCGTTTTGCTTCCGGAGAATGTGAAGGCCGTGGACGACCGGACTGTACGTTTCAAGCTTGAAGCGCCTTACGCGCCCTTCCTGTCCACGATGCCGCTTGTGTCGATCGTGAATCCCCGGCAAATCGAGAAACATGTAAAGGATGGCGATTTCGGAGAAGCGTGGCTTTCGGCCAACGATGCGGGTTCGGGACCCTATAAGGTCAATCCCGAGACTTACCAGCAGCGCGTCCGGCTCGATCTGGTCCGTTTCAAGGACCATTTCATGGGTTGGGACCACAACAGCAAACCCATGGAGAATGTTTCGTTGCGGCCGGTCCAGGATCCTTCAACCCGCGTCCTCGCACTGTTGCGCGGCGAGATCGATGCCACCGGCGCCTATCTGCCAACCGATCAGGTTGAGCGGATCGACAAGAGCAAGAATGCCAATGTCTCGCGTGACGAGACGATGCGCATTTTCCTGTTTCGCATGAACAACAAGAAGCCGCCGTTCGACAATGTCCATGTCCGCAGATGCTTGTCTCATGCGTTTGACTATGACGGTTTCAACAAGATTGTCCTGAAGGGCTTCGTGGAACGCAATCCGGGCCCGATACCCAACGGACTGTGGGGTATTCCCGAGGACATCAAGGGCTATACCTACGACCTGGAAAAAGCGAAAGCCGAGTGCGACAAGGCTCGCGCTCAGGGTGCCGATCTCGATCGCGAATTCGAGATCCATACTTTGGCCGAGCTGGAGCAGACCGTGCAGGCCGCGCAGCTCTTTCAGAGTGCTCTGACGAAGCTTGGCCTGAAGGTGCGCATCGTTCCCGGAACGTGGCCGGTCCTGTCGGCGGCGGCGGCAAAGCCGGATACGGCGCCCGAGCTGTGGGTATTCTGGATCAGCACCTACTTCGTCGATCCGGAAAACTGGATCGGGCAGATGTATGACACCTCGTTTCACGGGACCTGGAAGGCTTCGGCATTCTACGATAATCCGGAAGTGGATAAGCTCTTGCGCGCGGCACGCCGCGAGACCGATCAATCCAAACGCGCCGAGCTGTACAAGCAGGCCTATCGGATCATCTACAAGGACGCAGCCGATATCTGGATCTACAACACGATCCAGCTTCGGGGACTGTCCAACCGGGTGAAGGGTTATCAGTTCACACCGGTCGGATCTGGATCGGACTTCCGCTCCATATCACTCAAGGATTAATCTCCAGATAGACGAACATGGCCACCTTTCTCTTCGGTGAGAGGTGGCCATGTTTCTCGCGCTTGCGTGATGTGACTGTTCTTCCAGATCTGGGGTACGGATCCATGGTTCGCTACATTGCCGTCAGGCTACTCTCGCTGATACCGTCGCTGTTCGGCCTCATCCTCCTGACCTTCATCATGCTGCATGCGGTTCCGGCCGACCCTGTCACATCGCTGGCGGGAGAAAACGCCAGTCCGGAACAGGTGGCCGAGTTGCGCGCGCGCTTCGGCCTGGACAAGCCGCTTGTCGAACAGTTTGGAATTTATGTGTGGCAGATCCTGCAGGGTGATCTCGGGAACAGCATATTCTCCAACAGGCCGGTGCTGGAGGAAATCCTGGCCAGGCTTCCCGCCACGTTGGAATTGATCACTTTTGCACTTGTCCTGGCAGCCTTCGTTGGTATCACGCTTGGCACCATCGCGGCCGTGCGCCACAATGGGCCGATCGACAATATCGTACGGGCGGTAACCATCAGCGGCCTTGCGATCGCGACATTCTGGGTGGCGATCATTCTGCAGATGGTCTTTTCCATGGAGCTCAACTGGCTGCCATTGCGCGGCCGTTTCGACGTCGCTTATCCAGCGCCGCCACTAATTACCGGTTTCCTCCTGATCGACAGCCTGCTGGCGCTGGACCTGACGGCATTCGGGATCGCCGCCCAGCATCTCGCAATGCCGATGATCACGCTGGCCATTCCTGCAATCGCGACGATCGCCAGATTTACGAGATCCGGCGTCCTGGAAACCATGCAGAAGGAGTTCGTCGATTACGCATCCGCTGTCGGTTACCGGCGGAACCGGCTCATCTGGATTTATGTCCTTAAGAATTCGCTGAGTGTGGTCATCATGCAGCTCGGGCTGCTGTTTGGTGCGCTCATCGGCGGTGCCGTCGCGATCGAGGCCATATTCGACTGGCCCGGCATCGGCAGTTATGCCGTCAACGCCATCCTCAATTTCGACTACAAGGCCGTTCTCGGCGTCACGATCATTATCGGTATCATTTACGGGATCGTGAATATCATCGTCGATATCATTCATGCCTTTGTCGACCCGCGGCTGAGGGAGGGCATCTGATGTTGATCAAGGATTTCCTCTCCCGCAACTCGGCCGGAATGATCGGCGCCGTGCTGGTCGTTCTTGCTTGCCTGGTCGGGATTTCCGGCCCTTGGATCGTGCCCGATCCCGATGCGGCCTTCCAAACGGACATCGTCAACCGGTTACGTCCGCCAAGCATGGAAGCCTGGATGGGGACGGACCATCTCGGGCGTGACGTGTTCAGCCGAATTATATTGGGAACCCGCGGGGCTCTTGGCGTGGCCTTCATTGTGGTCGCCGCATCGATGATCCTGGGCGTGACGGTTGGCACCATCGCCGGGTATGAAGGCGGCGTGTTGTCGGCGATCCTCATGCGCATCACCGACGTGTTTCTGGCCGTGCCTCAGCTCATTCTCGCACTGGCACTCGCCCAGCTGCTCAAACCAAGCTACCTGACCGTGGTCGTGGCGCTGAGCCTCACCTATTGGCCCTTCTTTGCACGCACCGCTTATGCCGAAACGAAGAGGATCGCATCAGGTCTTTTTGTGGAGGCGTTGTTCAGTATCGGTGCCAGCCGAAGAAGAATTCTTTGCTATCACGTTCTGCCCAACATCGCGCCGGCGATCATCGTGAGGGCAACGATCGGTATAGGGTTTGTGATTTTGACGGCGGCGGTGTTGAGCTTTCTGGGCATGGGCGCCCCGCCGCCGACACCGGATTGGGGCGTGGCGGTGGCCGAAAGCCGTCAATTCCTGCCGGAAGCCTGGTGGTTCGCATTGTTTCCGGGGATCGCGATATATCTTGTCGTTCTTGGGTTCAATCTGCTTGGCGACGCACTACGGGATTTCGTCGATCCGCGGATCAGGAGGTCATCGTGAGTGATCCTCTGCTCACGATCCGCGATCTGTCCATCGATATAGAAACGCCGACAGTCGCGGCGAAGGTGATCGATCATGCCAATGTCCAGGTGCACCTTGGCGAGACGGTCGGCATCGTCGGGGAAAGCGGGTGCGGAAAGACCACCTTGCTGAAAGCCATCCTCGGTATCCTGCCGAAGACAGCGGTTTGCAGGAGTGGCGAGATTCTTTTCGAAGGCCGTTCGCTGCTGGACTTGTGGGGAACGGAGGAAAGTCGCCGCATCCGTTCGTGCGATATCGGTTTCATTCCTCAAGATCCGTATCTTTCGCTCAACCCGGCATTCACGGTTGGGCGGCAGTTGAATGAATCGCTGCTGGAGTTGACGGGTCAGGGAGCGTATGCCGAGCTTCTCAGGATGCTCCGGGCCGTCCAGCTTCCCGATCCCGAAGGTGTGCTGGAGCGTTACCCGCATCAGTTCAGCGGGGGGCAACGGCAAAGACTGCTGATCGCTGCTGCGTTGGCGCGCCGGCCGAAACTTCTGATCGCCGATGAACCGACGACGGCACTAGATGTGACCACGCAAAGCGAAATCCTTGAAGTGATGCGGGAGCTTGCCAACGAGACGGGCGTGGCGATGCTGTTTGTCAGCCATGATCTCGGGGTCATCCGCTCGATCTGCGATAGGGTGACCGTGATGTATGCCGGACAGAGCGTGGAGACCGCACCGGCTGACGCGTTGGTGAACGCGCCGAAGCATCCCTATACCCGAATGCTGCTCAACTGCCATCCCGGCCGGTCCCATGGCTTCAAGGGAATTCCGGGTCAGGTGGCATCGCCGCTCGATCCGCCACCCGGTTGTCGTTTCTCGCCGCGCTGCCCGATAGCGATTGCCGAATGCTCCCGCAGACGGCCGCAACCGCTTCATCCCTCGCCATCGCAAGAGGTTTCCTGCCCGCGATACGAGATCGACCTGGAGACCGCAGCCGATGCCTGATCCGATCATTGAATGCCAGGACGTGTCCGTTCATTTCGGAAAAAAAGGCGTGGGGGTTGCCGCCGTTTCCGAGGTGACACTTGACGTTCGCGAGAACGAGATTTTTGGCGTTGTCGGCGAGTCCGGGTCGGGGAAATCGACTCTGGCGCGCGCCATATTGGGGCTTCAGACGCCCGTCTCGGGAGCGATCAGTCTTGAAGGTCGGGGACTCGACCCGTTGCCGCCGAAAATGGCCCGTCAGGATCGTGCAAAAATCCAATATGTGCACCAGGATTCCGGGGCCGCGCTCGATCCGTGGTGGTCTGTCGGAAGTTCTCTGGAGGAAGGGTTGATCGTGCACGGGGTGCGTTCAGCCGATGAGCGGCATCGTCGTATTGAAAGAGTATTGGATGCGGTGGGGTTGAACGAAAGCTTCCTCGACAGATATCCGCACGAACTTTCAGGCGGGCAGCAGCGCCGGATCGGCCTGGCCCGTATCCTGGTTCTCGAACCGCAGGTGGTTATCCTCGATGAGCCGACTTCCGGATTGGACGTCTCAGTGCAGGCGGCGGTGCTGAACCTCATTCTCGAGCTACGCGCGAAGCTCAACCTGACATTTATTTTCATCTCCCATGATCTGGCCGTAGTGCACAAATTGTGCGATCGCCTGGCGGTCATGCATCTTGGACACGTGGTCGAGCTCGGCGAGTCCGACGAGGTATTTTCCAGTCCTGCGCATCCCTATACCAAATCGCTGCTCGATTCAGTGCCGCGCCTCGACGGGCCGCCGCGCGAAGTCCGACTCCGACTTAAGGGCGAACCGCCCAAGGCATCCATTGGCGCGGTCGGCTGCAGCTATTGCTACAGATGTCCGAAAGTCAGGCAGGATTGTTCCGCAGCAACACCGGTTCTCGCCGATATCGGCGACGGACGTCGGGTGGCGTGCTTTGCCGTTCATGCGCCGGCTGGTGATGGGATGAACCGAGGATGAAGAAGTTGAACCTGTTGAATGAGATCCTGGCATCCGTCGAGGTCGAGCGGATTATGGAGGACATCCGCACGATCTGTGATGCCATTCCCAGCCGGTTGGCAGGAACCGAAGCCTGCGATCGCATGGCGCAATTCAGTCGCGACAGGTTGTCCGATATTGGTCTGAAATCAGAAATCGCCGCTTATGAAACAACGCTCAGTCTCCCGGCTCCGGCATGGGTTGAACGGGAGGGAGAGCGAATTGAGGCTCAGACATTTGGCCATTCGGGTGATACGCCGGGTACCGGCCTCACGGGAACGATGATGGATGCAGGCGGGGGCAGTGAATCTGAGCTTGCCGCGATCGCGGCAGGACAGCGGGATGCCGTCGGTCTATGCGATCTGGCGAAAGGTCCCCCCCGGCAGGAAAAGCAAAGACTAGCGCGTGCGCTCGGACTGAAGGCGTTGATCATGTATGCGCCGGGCGACGATGATGGAGATTGCCTGCCTTTCGGCTCGGTCAAATCGCTCTGGGGTCATCCGAGTGACACGCGCAAGGTCGAAGCCTGCATTCCGTGTGTCGGCATCAAGCGGTGCGATGGGCTTCGCCTCCGCCGGATGGCGCTGGGCGAGGCGGTCGGCATTACCATGTATGCCGAGTCCGGAAAAATCTGGGGGCAAGCGCCCGTCACGCTCGGCGCGATGGATGTTGAGGAGCGCGACTTTGTGCTGGTCGGCGGCCATCAGGACAGCTGGTACGGCCCCTCGGCGACGGACAATGCGAGCGGCAGCGCCATGATGCTGGAGCTTGCGCGCATATTGTTGCCGTATCGGCAGGAATTGATGCGTGGGATCACCTTCGCCTTCTGGTCCGGTCATGAGACGGGAACGATGGTCGGATCATCATCCTGGGTCGACGATAATTGGGAGCGTATCCGCGAGCACCTCGTCGCTTACGTCGAAGTCGATCAGCCCGGGATACGCGGCGCGGCGGTCTGGGAGGTTGCCGCTACGGACGAAGTTGCGGACTTTGCCTTGGCCGCTCATTCCTCGGTCGCACCGGGAGACCCACATTCCATCGGAAGGGCCAGCCGGACGGGCGATAGTTCGTTCTTCGGTGCGGGCATTCCGACGATAAATGCGTGCCAGAAATTTGACTGTGCGCAGATGACATGCCGCCCCGGCACGCCGCTTGGCTGGTGGCATCACACGGTTCACAACACGATTGACCGGATCGATCCCGACAATCTTGAAAAGTTCGCCCGCGTTACTCTGACAACCCTGTGCGGTTTACTGCAGAATGATGTGCTGCCGTTCCGCTACGCACCGGCGGCGGCTCGTATCGAGAAGGCCGGCAAACACTTTGCCTGCCAAACCGGCCTGCCGGTTCCCAGCGTTCTCTCGCGTCTCATGCCTGTTGCCGCATCCCTCGATGAGGTGACGAATCGTATCCGCGAACGCGGGGTCCGCGATGAGTCCACGGTCAGGCTCAATCAGCGGATGCGCCGGCTCAACCAGGTGCTGGTTCCTTTGAGACATGCCTATTCGGCTCCATGGGAGCAGGACAGCTACGGGCTGACGGAACTGCGCGAAGCGGTGCCGATGCTGGCGCTTAGAACACCGCCGGATCCGGAAGCGCGGTGTGAACGGACCTATCGGGAGCTTGGTCGCAAGCGGGCGGCCAACCGGTTCCAGATGCAGATCGACGTCGCGGTGCGCGAGATGGATGAACTCTGCAGGGAATTCTCGTGAACTCCCCACGGCATGTTCGCAAGCAAGGAGGGCGGGGAATGCTGACCGACAAGATTGTATTGCTAACCGGCGCCGGCGGCCTCCTCGGACAAGCGGTTGCGGCGATGATGGAGCGGGAAGGAGCGACGCTGGCGCTCATCGATTTGCATCGCGAGAAACTGGATCGCGTCAGGAGTACTCTGCGATGCCAAGATCACCGGGCATTCGAGTGCGATGTCAGCGATTGCGATCGGTTCCAATCTCTTCTGGAGAGCATCGTTTCGGAAATCGGATGTCCGGATGTGCTCGTCAATTGTCACGGCGTTATCGCCAGCAAGCTCCTGGTGGATATGGAACTGAGCGAATGGCGGCGCGTTTTCGAGGCCAATGTGTTCGGAACGCTCGTTACCTCGAGAGCGGTTGCGCGGTTGTGGATCGAGCGGGGCAGGGAGGGGGTCATCGTCAATCTCTCATCGATGTCGGTCCGTTCGCCGCGCGCCGGGGCCTCCCACTACGGCGCGAGCAAGGCGGCGGTGGAAAACATGACCCAGACCTGGGCGGCGGAACTCGGGCGCAATGGAATTCGCGTCAACGCCGTCGCTCCGGGATTGATAATGGACGAGGTCATCACCGAGGCGGATGCGGCGTCAGACGGATATGTGGCCGACACGCTTCAAGCCACACCGTTGGGCCGGACGGGCTCAGCTTCGGATGTCGCAGAGGCGATTGTTTTCCTCGCATCCGACCGTGCCGCCTGGCTTAGCGGTACGGTGGTCGATGTGACTGGTGGCGCCCATTGCGGAAGGACGCACATGCGCATCGCCAGCGCCCCGGACGCGCGTTGAGGCACCAACACAGCGGAGACGCCAATCGAAGCGTTTCCCAAGCCTGGTTGTCGCAACCTTGGAATCTGCGGGCATGAAGCCGCGTGTGCAACATCTGCGCGTCAAGGCGGCAAAACGTCGGCTTTCGGGCCGGTTATTCGATGACAAAAAGCTCCTGGGTATCGAAGTCCGACGATAGCAATTCGGGACCCGCGTCGGTTATCAGATACAAGTCCTGACAATGCCAGTGTCCGACAAAAGGCTCGAGCGCGACGACCATGCCTTCCAGCAGGGGAATGTTTGATCCGCGAAAGAAAATGGGCTCCTGTTGATGCCACCAGGGGCCGACACTGTGGCCAACGAGGCTTACGGCGTAGGTCCACCCGATATCCTCAAAGCGTCCGACGACAAAGTCGTACAGGTCGCCGACGACGGTTCCGGCCCGCAGTCGTTACGCGGCCTCCTGGTAGACCTCGATGTATCGGCCATAGTCCGACCGCTGCTGCGCACTGGGCGAACCAATCACCGCATTTCGGCTCTGATGACCGGGGTAACCGTCAAGATATGACAGATAGTCGGTCCGAAGGATGTCGCCGGTCGACAGCTTGAAGTCGCTTTCGCCGCAATAGATGACCGGATTGCGGTGAGAGTTGAAGATGCCGTTCGCGAATTCCGCGCCAGCGGAAAGACAGCCACCGACGCAGTGTAACCGGCAATCACGCGTGATCATGTTCAGATTGGAAGACCGGTATGTGCCGGTCATTCATCAATCAATCTGCCTGCGTCCGCTCCTGGATGACTTTCGCAACAATGTCGGCATGAAGCGGTTGTTACCCGGTGATCCACCGCTGGTTCTCGCAAATTACTCCAAAGTATCAGGGGCGGCAGCTCTATCGCCAGATCACCCGGGTCATAGCGCAACATGCGATTGATCGTTTCAGCAAGAAGCAGATCTACTATTGCGGGCGAACGCGCACTCCTGTCGGTTGGCAGGCACAGGAAAAATACACCAAGCGACTGGCACCGGACCTCATACATGGCAAGTACCATCCCGATCTTATTCGAATTGCCATTGGTCTTTTTTGCAGGGATCCTCATTTTCTCCGAGGTGCCAAGCAATTATCTCGTCGCCGGAGCGCGGCTTATCTGCTGGTCGACATTTTACGTGTACCGAAAAGGGTAGCCGCACCGCCCGACAACGGAATGGAACGGGCATCAGGTTCATCCGGCTGACTGACCGGATCGCGGCCGCCTGGGTGCGCCGCTTCGTTCGTTTCGAAATTTATCGTTATTGGAAACTTTTTCCACATTCACTATGATTGTCGACAGAACGGTCGACAGTTGCCACCGACTGGCCGGGCCAGTTCAATAAGAAAATTAGCAATGAGGGAAGGGCAAAAGATGTGTATTCAATTCAGGTCAGGAATTCGCCGGTTGCTCATGGCTCTGCCGCTGTTCTTGGGCGCGGCGACCATGGCGAACGCTGCTGATGATGAGATCCTGATCGGCGGCGCGTTGAGCCTGACAGGTGTTCAGGCGCCGCTCGACGAGCCTGGTCTCAAGGGTGCCAAAGTTGCGGTAAAGGCACTCAACGATGCTGGCGGTCTGCTTGGAAAAAAGGTCAAATTCATCAATCTCGATGGCAAGAGCGATGCGGTCAATGTCGGCAACATCGCCGTGCAACTGATCGACAAAGGAGCCAAGCTCATTGTCGCACCGTGCGATTTTGACTTTGGCGGTCCAGCCAGCCGCGAGGCGCAAAAGTCCGGCCTGGTCGGCATTTCGACCTGCGCGTCAGATCCGCTTTACAGCTCCTGGTCGCTCGGCGACAAGCAGTTCACCTTGTCGATGTGGAACACCACCATGGGCGCGACTGCGGCCGAGTTCGCTTTCAACGAAAAGGGCTGGAAGACGGCCTACGTGGTGACGGACCAGTTCATCGCTTACACGAAGAGCCTGAGCAAATACTTCGTCTCTCACTTCAAGGACATCGGCGGCAAGATCCTCGCAGAGGACAAATACACTCAGGGCAAACAGGATTTCTCAGCCCTGATCGCGCGCGTGAAGGCGCTACCCACGAAGCCCGATGTTATCTACATATCGTCCTATATGCCCGATTTGGGCGCGATGATCCGTGCATTCCGTGAGGTCGGTATCGACTCGCCGGTGATGGGTGGCGATTCCTATGACGATCCCGGATTGTTCAAGGCGCTTGGAGAAAAGTTCGGCAGCGATGTGTACTTCGTGACGCATACGTGGATGGGGCCCGAAGCGCATCCGGACATGCCCAAATTCATCAAGCTATATAAAGAAGTGCACGGCAGCGAGCCGGACACCTCATTCGTGGCGACGGGATGGGACACGATTATGCTGATGGCCGAAGCGGTGAAGATCGCTGGAAGCACGGACGGTGCCGCGGTCGCCAAGGCAATGGAGAACAATACGTTCAATCTGTTGACCGGCAAACTGTCCTATAAATCCGCCAAGGACGGTCATGCGCCGGACAAGGCGGCGGTCGTGATCAGCCTTGACAAGGCAAAGCCTTCCTTCCTCGGCTGGCGCCAGCCTAAAAACCCACCGGCGCCGTAGCTCTATTTGAGATAGCGGCAGGAATCGAAAAGACCTGGGAGCACACCTTTCGAGGTGTCTTCCAGGTCCTTTGGTGTTCATTGAATGATCGCGCTCGGCTAGGCTCTATCATGCGTCAAGATTCACTTCAGGCGAGAGGCGTGTCGGTCGAATTCGCGGGACTGCGCGCGCTTGATGGTGTCTCGCTGGAGGTTGTGCCTGGAGAAATTCTTGGTCTGATCGGACCAAACGGTTCCGGAAAGACAACTCTGGTCAACGCCCTGACCGGACAGGTTCCGATTGTCTCCGGGGATGTTGTCTGCGCCGGTGAAACAATCACAGGAGAAATTCCCCGCAAGATCGCATTGTTGGGAATCGCGCGCTCATTCCAGATTGTCCGTCTGTTCGGCAATTTGACGGTTCGGGAGAATGTCGAGACGGCGGCACTTGCCAAAGGGCTGCCGCGCCGGGAGGCCGACGCGAGGGCGGAGGAACTTCTCGACGAATTTCATCTCAACCAGTCGGCGGATACGCTTGGGGATGCGCTCAACTATGGCGACAAGCGGCGTGTTGAAATCGCTCGAGCACTGGCAAGCGAACCGCGGTTTTTGCTGCTGGATGAGCCTGCCGCCGGTATGAACGAGACGGAAAGCGATACGCTTCTGGACATGCTGGCGATGCTCCCGGAAAAGCGCAACTGCGGCATGCTGATCATCGATCATGACATGCCGTTGATCATGCGGTTGTGTCATCGCCTGCATGTGCTTGCCTCTGGCCGGACGATCGCCGAAGGCGACATTGACACGGTCCGTCAGCACCCGGCGGTGATCGAGGCCTATTTGGGCTCCGATGCAAAGGCGGCGGACCATCATGCTTAAGGTGGAGAATCTTGACGTTCGTTACGGCGCTATCCGGGCCGTGAACGGAATTTCGCTGGAGGTCAACAAGGGCGAGATGGTTGCTTTGCTTGGTGCCAATGGTGCCGGTAAGTCGTCCACATTGTTGGCCGTAGCGGGAGCATTGAAGGCGGCTTCAGGGCGCATCCTGCTCGATGGCGAGGACATCACCGCGTTACCGCCCGAGCGTATCGTCCGCCGCGGTATTGCCATGGTTCCTGAGACACGTGACGTATTTCCTGATCTCACGGTCATGGAGAATCTTCGGCTCGGCGGCTATATCCACCGCCATGACGGGCAGGGAAACAGCGAAGATCTCGCCCGTGTCATGGATTTGTTTCCTATCCTGAAAGAGCGTGGCGAACAGGCGGCAGGAACATTATCCGGAGGCGAGCAGCAGCAACTGGTCATCGCCAGGGCACTGATGTCGCGCCCGCGTTTGCTGTTGCTTGACGAGCCTTCTCTCGGTTTGGCGCCGAAAATCGTTGATCAGATATTTGCGCTTATCGATCAGATGCGCAGCATGGACATTACGATCCTCCTGGTCGAGCAGAACGCGACGCAGTCGCTGCAGCTCGCTGACCGGGCCTATGTGCTTTCGCTCGGTCAGGTCGCGGCGAGCGGGAAAGCGTCGGAAATTCTCAAGGCCACGGATATCAAGGCGATCTATCTCGGCCAGGAGACGCGCAAGAAAAAGAAGAAGAGCAGGAAACGTTAGGGCCGCCCATGTCGCAGCTTCTTCAATTCACCATCGATACCCTGAGCCTCGGCAGCCTCTATGCGCTCATGGCGTTGGGACTGGTGATCGTTTACGGCATTTTGCGCCTGGTGAACTTTGCTTATGGCGAACTCATCATGGTTGCCGGCTACACGCTTTATCTGCTGAGCGCATCGCCGGTGCCGTGGCTGTTCATGGCGTTCACGGCGGTTCTGATGTCCATATTCGCCGGCATCGCCACCGAACGGGTTGCGTTCCGTCCGGTCCGCGAGAAATCGGTGACGGCGGTTCTGATCACGTCATTTGCCTTCTCCACCTTGTTGCAAAATGCCGCGTTGCTGTTTATCTCGCCGCGCGCGCGTGTCGTGCCGCTGCCGGACGTGTTTTCGCAGACCGTCGAGATCGCCGGAGCCGTGGTTCCTCTGCGCAACATCCTGACCATCTTGTGCGCGGTACTCCTGCTGGCGGGATTTGCGCTTCTGTTGAAGAAGACCGTCCTTGGAATTGCGCTGCGGGCGGCCGCATCTCAATTCAGAATGGCGCGCATGCTGGGAGTGCCGGCAAACCTCGTCATAAGTGTTGCGTTTGCCATCAGTGGTTTTTTCGCCGGAATTGTCGCGATTTTCTGGTTGGGACGTATCGGCTCTGTCCTGCCCGGGATCGGATTGGGACCTCTGCTCGTCGCGTTCATCGCAACGGTCATAGGAGGCATGCGCAGCTTGCTCGGCGCGGTGGTGGGTGGATATCTGCTTGCCTTTATCGATGTGTCGCTGGCGCATTTGCTGCCATCCAATCTGCTGCAGTTCCGGGATGCCTTCACCTTCACGCTCGTTATCTTCATTTTGCTGTGGCGACCGGACGGCCTGGTGCGCGGCCCGGCCACCGGACAGAGAACGTGATCAGAGAGGGCGGGATGACTTCAGCGACACGTTCCTCCGTTATCGGCACCCTTGTCATCCTCACGGTGCCGGTCGTTCTGGCGCTCGTGATTTCAGAAGCACTGGGCATTCGCGTTGTCGACCGGATTGCGACGATCTTCTGCATCAACCTCGTTCTCGTGCTCGGGCTCCAGGTGTTCATGGGCAACTCTGGCATTCTGTCATTTGCGCATGTGGGCTTCATGGGGATCGGTGCCTATGCATCGGCAGTGCTGTCCATGCCGCTGCAGATGAAGGGCATGGCGCTTCCCGAACTCTATCCGATCGTGAAGGCAATCGAGATCTCACCCTATCTCGGCATGGTTGTTGGCGGCCTGGTCGCCGCTGGTGTCGCCGCGGCGGTATCCTATCCGCTGATGCGCCTGTCCGACGCGGCAGCGGTCATCACCTCGTTCGCACTGCTCGTCGTGCTCCACACGATCATGGTGCATTGGCATCAGATGACGAATGGGCCACGCACTCTGTTCGGCGTGCAATCGGCCACCACGCTGTACATTGCGGCAGGCGTCGCAATCCTCATGATCTTCATTGCCCTCATATTCCGGGAGTCGCGCACCGGCATCCTGTTGCGGGCCGCGCGTGACGATGAGGTGGCAGCCGGTGCAATCGGCACGAATATCTCGAATATGCGATGGCGCGGTTTTGTGCTGAGCGCCTTCATGGCAGGCATCGGTGGCGCGCTGTGGGCCCATTTCATCACATCCTTTTCGCCGAACGCATTCTATCTGAAGGAAACCTTCGTCATCCTCGGCATGCTGGTGATCGGAGGTGCGGGCACGGTATCGGGAGCGGTACTGGGAGCCTTTGTCGTAACGGCCGCCTTCGAGCTCTTAAGACTCATAGAAAACAGCATCAACCTGTCCGGTGTGCTGCCGACCCAGCTGGTCGGTCTCACCGAGATTGCCCTTGCCTGCGCAATGATCGGCATTCTCATCGTGCGGCCGAGCGGCATCATCTCGGCCCGCGAGGTTGCATTTCCCGATGCGCTGCGGCGCTATTTGCCCGGAACCCATTTTACTCGACCAAAACAGAGCCGCTCGGCGGACGAAGGAGGGACCCAATGAGCTGGAAAACGAAATACAGATCATTTTACTACCAAGGCGCGCCGGAACCGGAAGACATTGTGCTCAAGGCGCGCGAAACGGCTCTGCTGGTGATCGATATCCAGAACACCTACATGGAGCCGCCGGACGATCCGGAACAAGCAAAGCTGTGGCAGCCGTTTCTGGACCGCATGAACGACATTGTCATTCCCAACACGGCGTCGCTGATTGAAAAATGCCGCGAGCAGGGTGTGGAGGTCATATTCGCCCGCATCGCCTGCCTGAAGGAAGATGGGCGCGACCGTTCGCTCAGCCAGAAAAAGCCGGGTTGGAATTACCTGTTGCTGCCGAAGGATACCGAGCCATCGCAGTTTGTTCCTGAACTGGCCGCCAAAGACGACGAGATCGTGCTCTGCAAGACCACAGACAGCGCGCTGACCGGAACAAACCTGAGGCTTCTGCTGCACAATATGGGAATCAAGAATGTGATCGCTGCCGGTATTTTCACCGACCAGTGCGTCTCCTCGTCCGTGCGCAGTCTGGCGGATGAAAGTTTCAATGTGGTCGTCGTGGAGGACTGTTGCGCGGCCGGTACGGATGAGCTTCACGACAAGGAACTTGAGATCATCAACATGATCTACTGCCATGTGGTGTCGTTGAAAGAGGCCGTGTCATTCATCGCCTAAAGACGACAATTACATCGACTTGGTGACCTCGCTACAGGGGCAATGTGGCTGGCTGCAAAAACTGCATCTGTCTGTAGGGCAGGGAATAGCTGCAACAGTTTCACACCTTCACTCCTCTGTTTCGTGTGCGCTCTTTGTGCTCCGTCATAAGTGAAGCTGGCGACGATGCTGCGGGCATCGGTGATCCTGGCAATTTGGCCTAACTTGTTGACCTCATAGCCGGTGATGCCGCTGTCGGGGCTCGATCAGGTTTGTGTGCGGATCCGCGTTCAAACAATCTGAGAAGCGGCATTTGTGGAAAGCCAGCGCTCCAGCCACCTTGTGTCGTAAGCTGACGCTTGAACGTCCTTGTTCCTGCAAAGAGCACGAAACAAGGGAGCCGTGGTTTTCACACCCTCTATGGTGAGCTCGTCCAGGGCGCGACGAAGCCGTCTCATGGCGGATGTTCGATCCTCATCCCAGATCACCAACTTTCCCAGCAGAGAATCGTAAAATGGCGGGATGCAATAGCCCGGGTAGATCATTGTATCGAATCGAATGCCGGGCCCGCCGGGCAGGGTGATATTGCCAAGTGTGCCTGGAAACGGAATGAACCCGTTGGCAGGATCCTCCGCATTCAGACGTACTTCTATGGCATGTCCGCGCACGACCACATCGTCCTGCTCCAGGCTCAAGGGCTTGCCTGCGGATATAAGGATCATTTCTCTCAACAGGTCGATCCCGGTGATCTGTTCCGTAACCGGATGCTCGACCTGAATGCGTGTGTTCATTTCAATGAAGTAGAACTTTCCAGTTGGGATTTCGTACAGAAACTCCACCGTGCCGGCCCCGCGATATCCCACCGCAACTGCGAGTTTGACGGCAGCGGTGCAAAGTTCGTCGCGCGTTTTTTGTGAAATTGTGGAGGCCGGAGCCTCTTCCCAGACTTTCTGCCGGCGGCGCTGAAGGGAGCACTCACGTTCAAAACAATGGATCGCCCGCTTTCCATCGCCGAGGATCTGTACCTCGATGTGGCGGGCCTGTTCGATAACCTTCTCCAGATAGATCCCGCCGTCGCCGAATGCGGATCGAGCCTCCGCGCTGGCCTGGGGTGCTTGATGCACAAATTCTTCAATTGAAGAGACGATTCGAATGCCGCGCCCGCCGCCGCCGGCCGACGCCTTTATCATGAGCGGAAAGCCAATTTCTTCGGCAAGGGAAACCGCTTCATCCGGTTTGTCCAGGCTTCCCGCGCTGCCGGGAACGGTTGCGACGCCAGCCGCTTTCGCCGTTTCACGGGCGCTCGCCTTGTCGCCCATACGGCGGATTGTATCCCCGCTGGGGCCGACAAAAATCATGCCGGCAGCCTCGACCGCGTCCGCGAAATCCGGGTTCTCCGCCAAAAACCCATAACCGGGATGTATGGCGTCAGCTCCTGTTTTCGCTGCGGCAGCGAGTATGGAGTCCGCATTGAGGTAGGATTTGATGGCCTGCGGTGGACCTATTTCAATCGATTCATCTGCGAGTTGGACAGGAAGCGAGTCGCAATCTGCAGAACTGTAGACCTGGACCGTCCTGATACCGAGTTCTTGAGCCGCGCGAATAATTCTGACCGCAATTTCACCGCGATTGGCGATCAACAGCTTATTGATTTTCATTGATAATTCTTCCCCGTGCATCAAGTCTCAATCTCAACGATGGCTTGACCCGGGTTTACTGGATCTTCGTGCTCAACCAGATATTTGATCACTGTTCCAGAGACTTCCGACCGAAGTTCAATGTAGTTTTTCATCACTTCGATCAGTCCGACGATGTCCCCTTGCTCCACGGTATCTCCTTCAGATTTGTAAGGAGGTTCGTCCGGGGAGGGGCGCCTGTAAAACACTCCGGGTACATTTGCCTCGATTACGGTTTTTCCCATCTGTCGTATCGTCCCCAGCTGTCCAATTCGCCCAAAAACTCTGAAATTGCCGCTCTCTCGACCGTCTGTCTCCGTCCAACACCGCTATTTGCCCGACACATATTCCATCTTGAAAACCAAGTTGCAATATGAAATATGATATAACAAATATATTTAGATCCAGCAATTCCAGCAACGTTATCTGGGGGACCTGCCAACCACTGGAGTTCACATGGCGGATTACCGGGCCGGGATCGGCTTGTCGGATAACAGCCTTTTACGCGACAAGGGTAATGTCTCCGGTATGTATGTCTGCATGGGCGGCATCGGCGTTTTGCCTGTCGGCAGCGCCAGGTAAGGGGAAATGGTGCCAAAGACTATTTCTTTCTCGGCCAACGCGCGAAGCGAATTATGCAAAGGGATAGAGCTTCCGGCCCGCGCAATTCGTGCCGCCTTCGGCCCAAACGGGACAGGTACCATATTTCACCGTCCGCCGGCAGCGCCGGAAGTCCTGTTTGACGGCTTTTCTATTGCGCGTGAAGTCATTGCCACGGACCCTACGGCACGGCTGGCTTCAACCACTCTGAAAGAAGTGCTGTTTGACCTCGACCGTGAATTTGGGGATGGGACATCTGCGCTCGCTTTGATCGCCGATGAGATCATACGGGGGGCAAGAATAGCGATAGAGGGTGGATATGACCCCGGATCGCTGGCAGACGCCTTGCTGCGGTGCGCTGCCATGGCGGCGGCGGAGAATGCAAGCAACTCCGTAACATATTGTCAGTCCTCGCATGCTCGGGGCATCGCAGAGACGGCCGCGATGGGAGAGCATCAGCTTGTAGAAATCGTTGTGCAATTGTCTGACGAGTTGGGTCCGGATGCCCGGATAATGGTCAAAGAGGGGAGTGGGCGGGAGATCACCACTCGGATTCTCCCGGGAATGTCGTTGTCTGCAGGGCATGTGTCGCCGCAACTGCAGGTCAATGAGCCCGGAGAAGCCGATGTCTATTACAACCCATACGTAATGCTGGTTGACGAAAACATCGACGACTTTGGAAAGCTGGTACCGGTCCTTGAGGGCTTTGCCCAGAAGGATAAATCACTGGTCGTTTTCGCCAGAGGGATATCGGGCCCAGCGCTTGCTGCACTTGTCGTCAATGTCAGAGAGAATGGTCTTAAAGCGAGTGCGGTTGCGGTACCCGACGTCAGCTCCCGTGTGTTCGATGTCCTGCGCGATTTGGCCGTTCTTACCGGTGCGGAGATTGTCGGGCAACAGACCGGATATACACTTGATCGGTTCCTGCCCCATATGCTCGGCCGCCTGGAGCGTATCGAGATCCAGGGTAACATCAGCATTTTGGTTGGTACGGCGCCTGATCCGGAGAAGCTGAATGCTCATCGCGCTGAGTTACGTGCAGAAATTGAGCGCAATTCCTATCTGAGCCTGGACAAGGAGCGCCTGGAATCACGATTGGCTCGCCTCGGCGGCGGGATCGGCGAGGTGCTTATTGCGGCCCGGAGCGCACCGGAGCAAAAGCGTCTCACCATCTTGGCGCGCAGGGCTGTAAACGCTCTTTTTGTTGCACGGCGCTCGGGTGTCGTGCCCGGCGGTGGGGCCGCCTATCGTAATGCGGCTGCTCGTCTTGCCGACAACAGGGCGGAAACCGATACCGAACTGGTTGCTTTTCGATTGCTGGCGCGAGCCTTGGCAACGCCTGAACACACACTTGCAGCAGGTCTCAAACCCGCAAACGGCGTAGCCACTTTGCGCGCGCTCGACAAAACTGATCACCCTCATTCTGTGCTGGATTTACGTTCAGGAGAGATCGTGGACGCTTTTCAAAGCGAACTACTCGAGCCCGCAGAGCTTGTTTCGGAGGTTATTCTCCGTGCGGCCTCCATGTCTGCGACCTTAATCCGTGCAGAAGTCTGCATCGCAGATCTCGGAATCTAGACCGGTCCTCAACTGCACCTTGATTCCTATATCGCTATACGATATATCATGTATCGTATAGCGATGCATAGGGGGTGGAATTGAGTGTATTAGGGTCAAACTTAGACATTGCCAGTCTTGATCGTGATTATCATCTGCACCCCTTCACGAACTTGAGTGCGCACGCCCAGGGCGACCCCATCGTCATGACCAAAGCCCACGGAACGCGGCTTTGGGACAGCGAGGGCAGGGAGTATATCGACGCTCTGGCGGGCCTTTGGTGCGTCAATGTCGGATATGGGCGCACCGAGATTGCCGACGCGATTAGTGAGCAGGCAAGGGCTCTGCCCTATTACCATGCATTCGCATCCATGACGTCGGTGCCGCCGGCGCGGCTTGCCGACCGCGTCATCAGCATGGCGCCGGAGCGGATGCAGAGAATATTCTTCGGAAACTCCGGCTCGGACGCGAACGACACAGCCGTCAAGATCGTTTGGTACTTCAACAATGCGATGGGCCGTTCGCGGAAAAAGAAGATTATGGCCCGCGCGCGCGCCTATCATGGTGTAACGGTGGCTGCCGGCAGTTTAACCGGGCTCGACGGCGTGCACAGAGCCTTTGACCTGCCGGTGTTCGATGTGCTGCGGCTTCAGGTGCCACACCACTATTGGGCCGCAGGAAAAGGGATCAGCGAAGAGGAATTCTGTGACAATCTCGTTCGCGAAGTGGAAGAAACGATCGAGCGAGAAGGCGCGGAGACCATTGCCGCTTTCATAGCCGAGCCGGTCATGGGGGCGGGCGGCGTTATAATTCCTCCCAAGGGCTACTTCGAACGCATTCAGAAAATCCTCAAGGCCAATGACATTCTTTTCATTGCAGATGAAGTGATCTGCGGGTTCGGTCGCCTTGGCAAATATTTTGGTTCAGAGGTTTTCGATCTCGATCCGGATGTAATGACCATCGCAAAAGGGATCACCAGCGGCTATCAGCCGTTGTCCGGCTGTATGGTCAGTCAAAGGGTCTATGAGGCGCTTGAAAGAGGCTCGGACGAAATTGGCTTTTTTGGGCACGGATACACATACAGCGCTCATCCCGTTCCCGCGGCGGCGGCACTTGCTAATCTTGACTTGATCGAAAAAGACGGACTTGTCGAAAATGCCTCGACCGTCGGCGATTATCTTTGCCGACAGTTGGAGGAGAGAGTTGCCCCGCACCCGTTGGTTGGGAATGTCAGAGGCGTAGGTCTCATCGCCGCGGTGGAGTTGTCCGCAAGCAAAGATACATATGTTCCCTTTGATCCGGCTTTAGGAGTCGCGAAGCAGGTTTACGCAGCGGCACTTCTGAATGGGATGATCACCAGAGTTCTGCAGGATTCCGAAATCCTGGCATTTTCGCCGCCCTTGTCGATCACGCCCCCGGAAATTGATGAGATCTTGGACAAGCTTCTGCTGTCCCTGGACTCGGTTTGCGATACGCTTGCAGCCGATGGGCATCTTGGTGAAGGGGTGCGCGGTGTCGCTTGATACACTAAACACGAAAGTCCCGACCGGCGATAGCAGGCCGCTAGCGAAGGACTTTGAGATGAGAGAAAACAACAACGGGGTCACATCCAAGACCGGCCGTAAAGATCGTCAACGCTCTCAAGCTGAGTCACCTCTTGATGAGGCGATCCCGCCAATGCTCAACATCGAAAATGTTCAGCACAACTATGGTGATGTACAGGCGTTAAGAGGGGTTTCACTGACTGCGGCCAAGGGCGAGTTTCTTACGATACTGGGCGAGAGCGGATCTGGAAAAACGACCCTGCTTCGGATCATTTCAGGCCTCGAACAGCCCACAGCCGTGGATCGCATCGAAATCGACGGGGTCGACGTGGCGCAACTGCCGGCGGCACAACGTAACTGTACGACCGTCTTTCAAAACTACGCGTTGTTTCCGCACATGTCGGTCCGCGAGAATGTGGAATATGGCTTGTCCGTACGCGGAATTGGCTCCGATGAGCGCGAGCGCCGCGCCCTGGAGGCCCTCGATCTGGTTCGTCTTGACGGCAAGTCAGAACGTGGAATTGGCCAGCTCAGTGGCGGTGAGCGTCAACGCGTTGCGTTGGCCCGCGCGCTTGTAACGCAACCGGCCATTCTTCTTCTTGATGAGCCCTTGGGCGCTTTGGATGAGAAGCTTCGCCAGCAGATGCAGGAGGAACTGGTCGTCCTGCACCGCCAACTCGGCATGACCTTTATCTATATTACGCATAGCCAGGAAGAAGCGCTCACCATGAGCGACCGCATCGTTCTGATGAGTCAGGGCCAGATTGTCCAGGCCGGAACACCCGAGACGCTGTTTGACCGTCCGAACTCGCAGTTCAGCGCGGACTTCATGGGGTTTGAAAACATACTCACCGGGACGTTGCAGAGTTTCAAGGAGCCTTACGCGGAGGTCTCACTCGGCGGCAAATCGGTCAAAGGCGTGTGGACCGGCAAGACACTGCCGGAAATTGGCCAAGCCATTTTGGTGGCCTTCCGATCGGAGAGGGTGAAGATCGGCGACAGCATCGACACGAGCAAGGCCTGCAATACATTGCCCTGCACAGCAGGAGATCGCCTCTACAGGGGGAAATATGTCGATCAGACTGCGGAAACTGAATTCGGTCCGGTCCGCGCTCGCATTTGGGATCGATCGCAACAGCTCTCGGATTTCAAGCAGATTTCCTGGCGATTCGATGACTGTGTTGTGCTCACATAACCCCGGCTAAAACGGGATAAGAGGGAACTGCAAGGAGGAACAAATGGAAGACTATTCGGATATCAAGACCCAGTTTGATCTGTCCAGGCGCGACCTGCTCAAGGGCATGGCGACAGCAACGGCTGTTGGCGCGCTGACCGCTGCCGGCGGAGCATCCCTGGCGCAGGCCTCCGGGAAACCCGTGCGCGCCTATGGGGTGACCACCGCACAGCTCAAAGACTGGGGCATCATGAAAAAGAGCCTCGGCGTGGATATGGAATTTATCGGCACAGACAATTCCGTAGGTGTATTCCTCCGCGATGTTGTGGCCTCCAAACTTGGTGACGAGGTCGACATTTTCATCTTCGAATCCGGCACCGAGGACATTCTTGGTCCGAAGGGGATCTATGCGAAAATTGACGAAAAGCATCCCGAGCTCACGCTTTGGGATCGTACCGCCGACGACTGGAAGCGTTCGGCGGTCGTCACAAGCAAGGACGGTGGTCAATATGGTGTGCCGGTCATCGGCAACGCGGACAGTTTCGGATATTTTCCCGAGAAACTTGGCGTCAGCAAAGACGGCCAGGATGATGTGTCCTGGGCGATGTTTTTTGAAAGCGACGTAACGCGTGGGCGCGTTGCCTATGACCAGACCTGGACGTATTCGCTACCTGTCGCGGCTCTGTTTCTCAAGCACCATGGCCGCGTCAAGATTAACAACGTCGTTGACATGACCAAGGAGGAAGCCAGCAAAGTTGTCGACTATTTGATTGAGCGCAAGAAAGCCGGTCAATTCCGCACGCTTCATTCAGCGTTTGAGGAACAGATTCAATTGCTGAGCAATCGTGAGATCGACGTTATAAATTGTTGGGAGCCGGCAACCAAGGAAGCCAACAAGGCGCTCGGCGACAACACGGTTTTCTACGCATACACCGAAGAAGGTTACTTCAAGTGGGGACATGGTGCGTATGTTGCTTCTCAGGCTACGAGCCGCGACAACTTGGACAACGTATACAAGGTGCTCAATTATTTCCTGGGTGGAGAATACAGGGCTCATCAGGCGCGCGACCGGGGATATGCCGGACCAAACCTGGATCTTGGCGTTAAATACGCAAAAGAAAATGGCTGGTCCAAGGCTGATATCGATAGCCTGACCGCCAATCAGGCGAAAATTGACCGGAAATTTGCCAAGCCCTTCGTGAGCACCACAACGCCTGAGAATTCGAGCGTTATGGAAGATGAATGGCAGCGGTTCCTCAACGCGTGAGCAGGTGCCCGCAATGAAACCCGCGCGTCAGATGTTCCGGGCATCTGGCGCACGGGATCGAATATCAGAGCAATCCATCGGATCAAGTGTCCAAAGTGCCGAAGAAGATATGGAACTGGTTCGTTCTTGCATCCGGCAACGTCTGGGTGATCCGCACCTTTGTTCTCTTTTGGTCGCTGATCGTCCTTTTGCCGCTGATGCTGTTGCTCATATTCAGTTTCTTTGAGACGAAGAGCTTTGTCACAATCTACAAGCCGTCCCTGAACACTTGGGTCTCGCTGTTTGACTCAGGCCGGTTTGAAGTGGCGCTCAGGACACTACGGGTCGCACTGACGATCACGATGATCGAGTTGCTGATCGCTTTTCCGTTTGCGCTGTGGCTGGCCAAAGGGTGCAAGTCCAGAACCGCCAAGGCGATCTTTCTTGCATTGTTGACCATTCCCTTCTTTCTGGACATCTCTTCGCGCACCATCGTTTGGCGCGCGATCCTTGGTCAGAACGGGTTGATCAATACAGTTCTTTTGGAAACCGGTTTGATCTCCAAACCGGTCGAGTGGCTGCTTTATTCGGAATTCTCCGTCCACTTCGGGATGATCGCACCGCATTTCCCGACCATGGTCCTGCCTATCTATTTGGCAATTTCGCTCATTGACGACGATCTTATCAAGGCGAGCGAAGATTTGGGGGCCAGTCCGCTGCAGACACTAAGCCGCGTGATTATCCCACTGTCGATGCCGGGAGTTTTGGCCGGTACCGTGTTCACACTTGGTCCGGCACTTGCCGCCTGGATCGAGCCCGGCATGCTCGGCGGTGGTTTTGTCAACCTGTTAAGCCATTCCATCGAAAGCGCGTATACGGCGCTGCGTTATCCGGTCGTTGCAGCCTTGTCTGCCTTTACCATCGTGGTGCTTGCGTTGCTTCTGTCTGCCGTTCTCGTTCTTACGAGACGTACAGCCAGCATGGAGGGCCTGTTCAGGCGGATGCACCAATGAGCGACGTTCAGGTATCAATTGGAAAGACGGCGTTGGCCGTGCCGGCAAGGCCGATATCGAACCGGCTCGGATTTTCTCCGGCTTGGCAACAATTGGCAAAATGGTGCGGGGTTGTCGCGCTTTTCCTAACTTACGCGCCGCTGGTATGGCTGGCATTGATGTCGGTCAGCGAAAAACCGTTGTCAGGCATGCCCTTTCCGCTTTCCTTCGAACACTATCGTGCTCTGGCGGAGGAGCCACGCTGGGTTGACCCTTTTCTCTCCAGCGTTCTTATCGGACTGCTTGTTGCCCTGGTTTGCGTGGTGATAGCCACCGCTGTTGGTCGGGCAATTCCGAATTCAAGGCGACCAGGGGCATTGGTACTTTTCGCAGTTATCCCGCTCTTTGTGCCTGGGATGGCCATGGGGGCCGCTCTCTTCATATTTCTGAGAACGGTGCTCGATCTGAAGCTCGGTTATTGGGCGGTTTTTATTGGGCACTTGGTCTGGGCGCTTCCATTCTCGCTTTTGATGGTGCTTGTGATTGCAGTGCGTTTCGATTATCGGCTTCTGGAAGCGGCCGAAGATTTGGGTGCGAGCGCTTGGCGCAGATTCTGGGATATTGAATTCCCGATCCTGCGTCCCGGGATCATCGGAGCGGGACTGTTCGGGTTTCTCCTATCGTTCAACGAAATTCTACGCTCGACATTTTTGCGTGGGACCGACGCGACAATGCCAGTCTGGAACTGGACAATGGCGGCCTCCCAGCAAAGTCAGGTCCCCATTATCTTTTCGCTGGCGACAATTGTTCTGCTTGTGACGTTACCGCTGCTTGGAGGTTTTTTCTGGCTCTTGTTCGTTCGGCTCGAACGTTCCTAGTCGCCAAAACAATTGAGCCCATCTCAGCTAGATGAGGTCGGTCAGTCTGAACCCTTCTCAAATTCCTGATTGAGCTTGCTTAGCAGGGTTTCGCTGGCCAGCAATATGTCCTGGCGAATACATTCGCCAAACCCTTCGACGTCATTTTTTCGATACGCTGCAAGGGTTTTCTTATGCCAATGATTGCTCTTTTTCAGATACTCCGAACCTTCGAACAATCTTGAAAAGAATGGTGCGGCCAGAACCCACAGGTCGCTGATCACGCCAAGCAAAAGCGGCGCGTCTGATTTTTCGTAGATCAGGAAATGAAACCGCTCGTTGCATACGATGTACTCACCGATGTTCCGTTGCTGAGTTGCATCATCCATATCCTCGACAAGGTCATCCAGTGCGCGCAGGTCGCGCTTGACCAGGTTTTTGTAGGCCAGTTCCGCAGCCATTGGTTCAAGGGCAATTCGCATGCGTCGAATTTCCTGAAACCTCTCGACCGTCAATATCGGGACCTGAAACGACTTGTTCGGCTGCATTTCAAGTGCGTTTTCCGCCACCAGACGCTGCATGGCTTCGCGAACCGGCGTGGCTGATATCCCGTACTGATCGGCGAGTGTGCGAATTCTGATCGTTTCGCCCGGCCGAAATTGCGCGGAGATCAAGCCAGATCTCAGCTGAGCATACGCTTTTTCAGCAAGCGTCGTGTGTTCGATTTTCACGTCCATCTGGTTTTATTCCTCGGCAGGAGCGCGGCAATTCAGATTCGACGTCGACGTCATACATCGATCTTGTGTTGCGAAACTCCCAATTCGATAATGGTGCTTGTTCGCAAAACTGCGTTCGACCCGATGAATCAACCATACGCCGTCAAGCGCGATTTCTCCCAATCAAGTCGATACCCTCTGATCTGTAGCGATCAAGTCTTGACTGTTAATCTATATGATATATCGTATTTCATACGGTTCGCAAGCTCACTCTTCGGGGTTGAGAAGCACCATCGCAGACCGGCCAAAAAATCATCTTAAGAACGGAGAAGACATGGGGGTGACAATCAATTGCGACATGGGTGAAAGCTTCGGACCTTATCAGTTGGGCAATGATGCCGCCTGTATGCCCTTTGTCACACACGTCAACATTGCTTGCGGGTTTCACGCGTCTGACCCTTCGACGATGTGGCAGACAGTCAAGGAGGCCGTCAAAGCAGGCGTTAAGATTGGATCGCATCCTGGGATCGCCGACCGGGAGGGGTTTGGCCGTCGCAAGATGGACATGACCCGCGGGGAGGTGGCCGCCGCCGTTCTGTATCAGACCGGTGCGCTACAGGCCTTTGTTGGTTGTGAAGGCGAAAAGCTGAGTCACATCAAACCTCACGGCGCATTGTTCGGTATGGCTCAAAATAACGAGGATGTCGCAAACGGAATTGCGGACGCCGCGCTCGCCATGGATTTGCCTGTTATCGGGTTTGCGAATTGCGTGATGTCGGACGTTTTTGCCGCTCGCGGCGTTCCGTTTGCGTGCGAGTTCTATGCTGATCTGGACTACGACGACAACGCTCGTCAGATCATTACGCGAACACATCACCCTGTTTCGACCGATGATGCAGTCAGCAAAACCTTGGACGCGGTGGACAACGGGAAAACCGTTTCGGTGTCCGGCAAGGAGGTGGATGTCGTCGCCGATTCCATATGCGTTCACAGCGATACGCCGGGCGCGCTGGAGATCGCCAAGGGTGTTCATGAAGCCCTGGCGGGCCGTCTGACGACTGACATTGTATGAAGGCGCGTACGTTCGGTGATCTATGAAGAGCTAAAGTTTTCCCCCGCCGGTGACCGAATGATCGAGGTCGAGTTGGGCGATGAGATGAGCTTTGACCTGAACTTCATTGCTCATAGCTACTCGGCTGCCATACGGGACAGCGCGATCGGCGGGTTCATCGAATTGGTAACCGAATTAGCTTCGCTGCAGGTGGTCTACGACCCAGACCTGATTTCCTATGATGATATGATCAGCGAACTGACTGCCATCTATTCCGGGATGGGCAAAACCGACAGCTTGGAACTGGACAGCCGGATATACTACGTACCGGCTCTCTATTTCGATCCCTGGACCGAGGAGTGCGTAAACGACTATCGCGCGAATGTCGGCGTGAAAGAAGAAGACGATCCGGATTTCCTCGTTCGCCTGAACGGCCTTGAGGATCGGGCGGACTTACGCAGAACCCATTCAGGCACGGATTATTGGGTTGCTGCACTCGGATTTTGGCCGGGACTGTGTTCGCTGATGCCGCTCGACCCGCGGTGCCGTCTGGTGGCGCCAAAATACAACCCGCCCCGCATGTGGACGCCAAAGGGAACGATTGGTCTGGGTGGTGCGGTCACATGTATCTATCCGGACCAAACGCCAGGCGGCTATCAGATCTTCGCTCGTACGCCGATGCCGACCTGGGATCGGGAACAGAGGTTGCGTGCTTTTCACGACAGGTTGGCCCTGATCAAGGCCGGTGACCGAGTGCGTTTCCAACCGATTGACCAGGATGAATACGATTATATCGATGCCAAGGTGCAGGACGGAAGCTACGAACATCCCTACGTCGACTATCAGCGTTTTTCCATAGCAAACTACCATTCGTGGGTGAAAGCCATTACGGCTGATGGTGATCGGGAGGCGGCAGGTGATTGAGGTCGTTCAAGCAGGACTTGAGACCTCGGTTCAGGATTTCCCTGGTCGCATCGGATATCTCGAGCAAGGTTTTCCACCGTCAGGGCCCATGGACAGCTGGTCTTTCCGTTTGGCCAACCTATTGGTGGGAAATCCGGCAGAAGCCGCAGGCCTTGAATGTCAGTTTCTCGGTCCCACCCTGACATTTCACTCGGATTCAGCGATCGCCATCACCGGTGCCGACATGACGCCAACGCTTGATGGTGAATCGGTCCCAGCCTATGAGACCATACATGTCAAGGCGGGACAGACGTTGGCAATGAGTGGGGCGGTATTTGGTGCGCGCGCCTATGTGGCCGTTTCAGGTGGGATTGACACGCCCCTCATACAGGGGTCCAGGTCCACGTTTCATATGGCCGGTATCGGCGGTGTCGATGGCGGTGCGCTCAAAGCCGGTCAGAGCATTCCCATCGGCAGTTCGACACTGCCTAAACGTTTCCGGGTTCTTGATGACAATCGTCCGCCAATTCATCGAGAACCTGTCTGGGACATTGAAGTCGTTCGCGGACCGAACGACGACTGGATTGATGAAGCCGGTCACGAGGTCTTTTTCGGAAGCGACTGGAAACTCTCGGCCAAGAGCAATCGAACCGGACTGCGCCTTGAGGGGCCACCGATTACGTTTAGCTCGAAGGCAACGAACAAGCCGGCTGAACACGGAGAAGATCCCTCCAACATCCTTGATCATGGTTATCCGTTTGGTGCCGTGAACCTTGCTGGTCAGACGCCGATTATTCTTGCAAACGACGGGCCCAGTGCCGGCGGCTTCATCAATCCTTACACGGTGCCTACGGCGACCTTTTGGAAGTTGGCACAATCGCGGCCCGGTCAAACATATCGGTTTGTGGATGTCAGTGTGAGCGAGGCTCAGATACTTCGCCGCCAGGAAGACGCCCACTGTATGGTTTCGAGCCTCGAAGTGATCCTCCTCCGATGAATTTGTCCACCTTTATGGT
>JALCBY010000062.1 GCA_028066055.1 Hyphomicrobiaceae bacterium | reverse complement strand
CGACCGTGAACTAACATTCAAACCAGACCAATCAACCGGAGCAGGTCAAGCAGATTATAAGTCTTCGACCGGTTCCAGGTCAGGATGTTTTTCAATGTCCGGAGGTCGTTCAACTGCACGTTGGATTCCAACGCGGCAACGCTCTGATCCAGCTCTCTTGATCCTTGTATGTTTCCGAAATGGAGGCGTGCGCCGGGATCAGTTGCGTCAAAATTGTCATCGCCGGCGTTGTTTTCGGAATGGCTGAGCGTCAGCGCATTCGTTGATCCATTAAAAATCTTCGGATCGAAGCGAATTTTGCCACGGTATGTGGTCTCTGAAAATTCTGCCTGGTCATCGATCCCCAATGTGGGATTGAAACCTTGGCCATATCGAAGATCGTGCGGTCCTCTTTCTCGCCGAACACCGTAACGGCATCGAGCGTGATTGCTCCCGTGTCGGATACAGAGCCGTCCACCGCCTGCGCCAGGCGAATAGCAGTGGTGTTCGGTCCAACTTTTTGGATCTGAGTTTTCGTGCCCTTGAGCAAGGCCCCGTTACACGTGTCGAACAAAGATCAACTTCTGGAGGACGCGCGCATCTGGTAGCGCGCGTTGAATCCCGTGATATGAGCGCAGAGGAGAGGGCCGCCTTCGACGCATGGCTTGCCGCGGACACGGACCATCGCACCGCTTTTGAAAAAGTTGAAAAACTATGGCGTGCGCTCGGCGGGTTGGAAGGCGACTTTACGGAAGCGGAGGCCTCCGCCGGATCTCCAGTGACTGGCGTCACCCCTTTCCCCGAGTTGCCGTCCAACGGACAGAAAACGCCGATAACCAAGCTTCACCGCCATCGAGGCGTGACGCGCGCTGCCGCGGCGCTCGCTGCCATGCTGGCGATTGCCGTCTTCATTTTCGCCGAAGACATTTGGATTGCTGCGTTTGCCGATGTGGCGACGGGTGCCGGGCACAAACAGGAAATTGTTCTGCCGGACAATTCGCGCGTGACACTCAATACCGCGTCCGCACTCGCCATCGATTACACGGCGGGAGAAAGGCGCATCCGCCTGCTGAGGGGCGAAGCCTTTTTCGATGTGCGCCCCGACACAACGCGCCCGTTCCGCGTCGAGGCATCGGAGGGATTGAGCGAGCCGGTTGGGACAGCCTTTGCCGTCCGCAAAACAGACGACTCTGTGGTTGTGACGGTTACCCACGGCGAGGTTGCGGTCCGGCCTGCTCAAGCTGCTGCCGAACCGGCTTCTTATGAGCGGCCGCTCATTGTGGCCGACCGGCAGATTGCCTATAGGAGGGGGATCGTGACTGCACGACCGCGCGAAGTGGATGTTGCAAAAATGCTGGCCTGGCGAACCGGCAAGATCGTTTTCGAGGACATGGATTTCTCGGAGGCACTTGCGGAACTCGACCGCTATTTGCCTGGCCGCATCGTCGTCGCCAGCCGGGTCGGGAATGCGCCGAAGGTCAGCGGGGTTTTTGAGACGAATGACGTTCAGATCGCGGTGCGCGCCGTCGCCGCCGTTCATGGTCTCTCTGTTGCGCAAACGCCAGGAAACCATCTGTGGGTTCTGTACTGATCTGGCGGAAAAAGCGATGACGTTTCCATTGCCTGCTGCACTCGATTTGTAAAAGCCGAAAGTAGTTTGCACTTAACGCATTCGACAGATCGGCGGGTGCTTCAATACCGGCGTCGAAAATTTCCACTTGGCATCAGTGCAATTTTGAAAAAGAATGGGAGCCGTTCTGGTTCGGACGATCCGTCGTCCGATGAAAAGGGAACGCGGTGGGGCGCACCTTGCGCCGAATCCGCGACTGCCCCCGCAACTGTAAGCGGAGAGCAGCGTCGAAAATGCCACTGATGGGTCGCACGACTCATCGGGAAGGTCGGCGCCAGCAACGACCCGCAAGTCAGGAGACCTGCCAGAACAGCTCACCCAGTTCCCGTGCGGGGCGCGCGCGAACGGCGGTCTCTTCCGCAGTGGTGGCGAAATGCAACCGTCTGCGGATCGGGCGAACCCCGTTTCCAATGACATTCAATCAGTCATCCCTGCAGCCTTCGCGCTGCCGGGTAAACGGGGGTATAAATGAACCGTTCACTCGTCGCGTTCAGCGCGACCTTGCTTGCGGCCGGGTGCGCTTTTCCGCAGTTCGCCGGTGCACAGGACACAACACCATTCCAACTTGGCACAATCATCGTTGGCGGTGGTCTTACGCCCATCGAAGCGGAACGCTATGGACGCTCGGTTACCGTCGTCGAGGCGGAAGACCTTGAAAGGTTACAGACAAGGCAGGCGGCCGACGCGTTGCGCGCGCTTCCTGGCGTTGAAGTGAACCGCACCGGCGGTGTTGGCGCACTCACACAGGTCCGCATACGCGGGTCTGAGGGCAATCACACGTTGGTTCTGGTCGACGGCGTCAAGGTCGGCAATCCCACCAGTGGCGAATTTGATTTCGCAAACATGTTGGCGGACGACATCGACCGGATCGAAGTTCTCCGCGGTCCGCAGTCTTCCATATTCGGCTCGAATGCTATTGGCGGCGTTATCAATATCATTACAAAAAACGCCGAGGAGCCCGGGTTCCATGTGTCGGGCGACGGCGAGGTCGGCTCCGAGGACAGCAAAGGTGGTCGGCTCTCTCTTCGCTATGCCAATGACTATGCACGCCTGACCCTCTCAGGTGCCCAACGAAACACAGACGGTTACAATGTCTCGGGCGGACCGAACAGTGGAGCCGACGGAAATGAGATCGGCACGGTCAATGCTCGTGCAGAGTTCGATCTGAGCAGCAACATCACCATCGGAACCACTTTCCGCCACACTCATCGGGTCACGGAGTTTGACCAGTTCAATTTCGCCGCCCCCACGGTGGCTGATCTGGTTACGGACGCCGATCTTCAAGCCGACGTCACCAACAACTTCGCCTCGGCTTACGCGACGGTTGACGCTTGGGGCGGGCGCTTCCGCAGCAAGTTCTTCCTTGGCCTGGCCGATATCGACAGCGTGAACACCAACACGAATGTAAAGACCTTCGACACAACCTCGACCCGGCAGCAGCTCAGCTATCGCGGCACCCTGGCTCTGGATGGTGCTGATGTCGACAATGCCCGCCATGTCGTAAGCGCTCTTGTCGAGAGCGAGTACGAGACGTTCGAGAACAACGACGCGAATATCGTCTTCAGCCCAACCCAGCTCGAAAAGCAATCTCGCCAGCTCTATGGTTACGTGCTGGAGTATCGTGGCAGCTTCTTCAACGAAGCCCTGACGGTCCAAGCGACCGGCCGCCACGACAAGAACGACGATTTCGAGGATACGAATACGTGGTCTGCGGGTTTGTCTTACCTCTTCCCGAATGAAACGAGCCGTCTTCACGCATCAGCGGGAACCGCGGTTCAGAACCCGACATTCTTCGAACAATTCGGCTTCGACCCCGGTACGTTCAGAGGCAATCCCAACCTGACACCGGAGGAGAGTATTGGCTTTGATGTCGGGCTTGAACAGCGATTCATGAACGATAAGGCGGTGATCGATGTCACCTATTTTCAGTCCGAATTGACCAACGAGATCTCGACCGTTTTCGACCCGTCGACAGGCGATCTGACGCCGTTCAATGAAGACGGCGAGAGCGATCGGCGCGGTCTCGAAGTTTCAGCGGAGGTCCATCTCAACAACGCACTTACACTGGGCGTAGACTACACCTATCTCCACGCCAAGGATCCCGATGGCCAAACCGAAGTGCGGCGGCCCAAGCACGAAGTTGGCTTGCGGGCGTTCTATCGGTTGCCAAACAACAAGACGTTGCTCGGAGCCAATACGCGCGTAATCGCTGACAACTTCGATTTGGATTTCACGGCGGCGTCGGTCGGTCCGTTCGGCGCACTGCCGGCCCGGCGGGTGAAGCTCACAGACTACGCGGTGGTGGATTTGACCGCACAGCACGAGCTCGTCGATGGGGTCGCGCTCACAGGACGGATCGAGAATCTCTTCGATACGGCGTATTCCGAGGTCCTTGGCTATGCGGGCAGGGGACGGGTGTTCTTTGCCGGACTGAAAGGCAAATTTTAAAAAATGCGGTTGTTGCTTTGCCTTATTGCTGGTTTCGTCGTGGCGCTGACCCAGATTGGGATCGGTAACGCGGCGCCGGCGCGTGTGGTTTCCATGAACCTCTGTACCGACCAGCTGGCGATGCTGTTGGCTGCGGAAGGGCAGCTTGTCTCCGTATCCTATCTTGCGCGAGACGAGCGCTCTTCGGCAATGGCCCGACAGGCGCAGAACTACCCCGTCAATCACGGACTGGCCGAGGAGATATTCCTTCTCAAACCGGACCTCGTAATTGCCGGACAGTTTACCTCTCAGACCACGGTCTCCATGCTGAAGCGGCTCGGTATGCCCGTCGCGATAATGTCGCCAGCCTACGCGCTCGACGACGTACGGGACCGGATAACCGAGATGGGCCGGCATCTGGGGCGTGAGAGGAAGGCAGCAGAACTCATCGCGGCGTTCGATGCCGGCCTTGTAGCACTTAGGGATACGTCGGCGAAACATTCCCGCAGACGTCCCCGCGCTGCCGTCTACGCTGCGAGCGGTTATGTGTCGGGGCCTGAAAGTCTGTCGGGTGCAATCCTCGACGCCGCCGGTTTCGATAATGTGGCGAGGGAAGCGGGCGTGCCCGTTGGCGGTCTGCTTCCGCTCGAACAACTCGTGCTCCTGAACCCTGATCTGGTTGTTCTGCCGACACCCTGGCCTGGCGCATCGCGGTCGGAGGAAGTGCTTGGCCATCCGGCGCTGCTGGCCTTGCAGGACCGGACAGCAGCAGCCCCGCTTACTGATCGCGACTGGATTTGCGGAACACCGAGGGTGCTGAACGCTATCGCCTCGCTCGTGAACGTGCGCAAAAAGATCTCCGAGGCGCCGTGACCCGTTATCTCTGGCTCATGATCGGTCTTACGGCAGGGGTTGCGCTGCTTTTTGTCGCGTCGCTCCTGGTCGGCCCTGCAAAAATATCGCCGCTTGTCAGCCTCTCTGCGCTGATTTGGGGCGATTCAGGCCCGCTGACCCTGGTCATGCGGGAGATCCGCCTGCCGCGGGCACTGCTTGGGATTATGGTCGGTGCAAGTCTTGGCTTGTGCGGTGCCGCAATGCAGGGCTATCTGCGTAATCCGCTCGCCGAGCCCGGCTTGATCGGCGTCAGCGGGTCCGCGGCACTTGGTGCGGTAATCGCGATCCAGACTGGCCTCACAGCCGCGTTCGCGCTCGCTTTGCCGCTGGCGGCGCTCGCCGGCGCCGCCGTATCGGTTGTATTGCTCTTCGCACTCGCCGGGCCGAGGGGCGGCTCGCTGACGCTTATCCTCGCAGGCATCGCAATCTCGGCGCTCGCGGGCGCATTTACGGCGCTCGTTCTGAGTCTCTCGCCCAATCCCTTCGCGGCGACCGAGATTGTCTTCTGGATGATGGGCTCGTTGGCCGACCGCTCTTTTTTGCATGTGACGCTTGCGCTGCCCTTCATTTTGCTGGGATTGGCCTTGCTGCTGCCACTTGCACGCGGTCTCGATACGCTCACGCTCGGTGAGGATGCGGCTGCGGCGCTCGGCACACACTTGTTGCGCTTGCGGCTGACACTCATCAGCGGCGTTGCGGTGATGGTGGGAACCGCGACCGCGGTCGCGGGCGCAGTTGGATTTGTCGGACTGGTGGTGCCGCATTTGCTGCGCAGCGCTGTTGGTGCCCGACCGGGCAAACTCCTGGCCGCCTCCGCGCTCGGCGGCGCAGCCATGGTACTCGCCGCGGACATCGCCGTACGCCTGATCCTTCCGGGGCGTGATTTAAAGCTCGGCGTTCTCACCGCGATCGTTGGCGCGCCGCTATTCCTGCATCTCGTTTACCGGACACGGCGGGACGGGGGATGATGCTGCTCGCGCTTGAAGATCTGACCGTTCTACGTGGTGAGGTCCCGGTTGTGGACACGGTCTCTCTCAGCATCGTGCCCGGAGAGGTGGTAGGGCTCATCGGCCCGAACGGTGCGGGCAAGACGACGTTGATGCGCGGTGCGCTTGGCCTGTTGCCGCATCGCGGGCGTTCTACACTTTCCGCGCTCACGCCAGGGGAAAGGGCCCGGTTTGTCACATGGCTTCCGCAATCGCGCGAAATCGCCTGGCCGGTCTCCGTCGAAACCCTGGTGACACTCGGACGCGTGCCCTATGGCGCAGGACGCACGGCGCTATCGGCAGAGGACGCGCGTGCTGTTTCTGCGGCGCTGGATCAGATGGACCTGGAGGTCTTCCGACAGCGCATTGCGACACGTTTGTCAGGTGGTGAACAAGCACGTGTGCTCCTCGCCCGAGCGCTTGCGCAGGAGACGCCGCTGCTGTTGGCTGATGAGCCCGTGGCCGGGCTCGACCCCGCACATCAGATCACCACCATGGAAGTGTTCAGAAGGCTCGCCTACGACGGGCGTAGTGTCGTCGTATCACTCCATGACCTGGGACTTGCAGCGCGGTTTTGTACGAGACTGGTGATGATGGACAAAGGCAGATTGGTCGCGGATGGCATGCCGGGCGAAGTGCTGTCGCCCGAGCGCCTGGCGAGTGTCTTCGGCATCACTGCCTGGCGCGCCGACACGCCTGAGGGACTCGTCATCCAACCCACTGCGCTTTCCGGTTCTGCGCCATGAACGTGACCTGTACCGCGCCATGGCTGATCGCCTTTTGGGATGGACCGCATTGCATGCTGAGTTGGGCCATGACGCTGAAACGGCTGAGCGAACCCAACAAAACCCTCAGATGGCCGAACTCCAAAAAGAGGATCAGATCCTATGGAAAACAACACAACGAAGAGTGCGGCCCTATCACCTTGTGTAGGCATTTGCGCCCTCGACCAGCAGACAGGGTGGTGTATGGGCTGTGGACGCAGCGGCGACGAAATAGCTGCTTGGAATACCATGAGCCCTGCCGAGCAGAACGCGTGCTGGGATAAGTTGGAACACCGTCTCGGCCAGCTCTCCGTGAGAGTCCGTCTGCTGCCATGGTCTGCGGAAGAGGTCGCCGTTTGGGTCTCAGGCACGCTCACGAATGAACACGGCACGTGGGTTACGGGCGTACCGGGCGCAGTGGCCGAGTTTCCTTGCGGGCCTTCATATGTTGAAGAATGCGAACGTCGTTCGAGCGTCATCATTGGTCGCGCGAAAAACGCCTCTTTCCGACTCAAGCTTCACGACAAACTGCGCGCGTTTTCCTTTGGAGATGGTCAGCCAATCGTGCTGGGTTTGCCCAAGGCGAGATCGACACTTCCCGTTGCCGAGACCGTCACGTCACTCGGGGCCGACCATGCCGCGGTTGACGACCGATTCAGCAGTCAGACTCTCTTCGACTTCGGTTTGGGGCGTACAAGCAGCCGGTTCTGCATACGCACGGGTGAACCAGAGTTGCTCTGCGCGCTTGAAACACAATGCGGTAAGGCATGGTCGAGCGTCATGAGTGCAATTGGCTCTCTCCTTCTCGCTTACGGCCCGCACCGCGTTGTTGAAAGCGCATTGGCGCGTATCGAGGTCTACACACCGATTCCAGCACCAGGAACGACGACGCCCCCTGGCGCGCATACACATTTCCTGCCGCAGTTCCTGAAGTCGGGCGAGGACGCACCAGCCGGCTTGACGTTGCCGGATTTCGCCTTGCCAGTCGCGATCTACTACCCGAAAACCAGCTGATATTGCTGTCGTACTTCGAATGCCAGAATTTCAGCATCGCGCCGGCACCAGAACGTGTCAGACACATGACATCCCTTGCGTCTTATCTGGGTGCACCAGTTTCTGGTTGGCAGCCTAGAGAGAGTCGACATTCTCGTGTGCAATATGTGT
>JALCBY010000144.1 GCA_028066055.1 Hyphomicrobiaceae bacterium | reverse complement strand
GTCGCTCTTCGTGTTTTTGTTTTGTCGGTGTGTTTTGTTTTTTCGGGGTTTTGTGGTGCTCGGGCTGAGTCTTTGCTTCAGGCTCTTGCGTCGGCGTACATGACCAATCCGACGCTGAATGCGGAACGCGCTGCACTGCGTGCGACGGATGAAGAGATTTCCCAGGCGCGTTCGAACTTCCGTCCCTCGCTGACGGGTGATCTTGATGCGGGGTACCGCAACACCAACCCGAAGTTGAAGAGCGGGGCCCCCGGTTCGGGCGGCACGCACCATCCCAAGGCCCTTGCGCTGACGCTGAACAAGTCGCTGTTCCGGGGCTTTCGTACGCTGAACGCGATCCGCGAGGCGGAAGCGAATATCCAGTCGGGACGGGCGAATTTGCGCGACACGGAGCAGACGGTCCTGCTTGACGGGGTGACGGCGTATATGGACGTGTTCCGCGATCAGGCGATTGTCCGGCTTCGCGAGAGCAATGTGCGGGTTCTGTCTGAGCAGCAGAAGGCGACGAAGGACCGCTTCGAGGTGGGCGAGGTGACGAAGACGGACGTTGCGCAGTCGGAGGCACGGCGCAGCGGGTCGGTTTCCGATCTGTCGCTGGCGCAGTCGAACCTGAAGACGAGCCGGGCGGCGTATCAGCAGATCATCGGGCATCCGCCGAGCAGTCTGATCGAGCCGCAATCGATTGAGGGGCTGCTGCCGCGGGGCCTTCAGGGGGCGTTGGGGATATCGGGTGCGGAGAACCCGAACATCGTGTCGGCGCTGTTTGCGGAAGAGGCGTCGCGCTACGCGATCAAGCAGATCATCGGCGAGATGCTGCCTGAGCTGAGTGTCGAGGCGACGATTTCGGATTCGTTTGAGCCTTCCATCTCATTGGAGCAGGAGAGTGAGAGACGGATCACGGGACGCCTCAGGGTTCCGCTGTACACCCGCGGGGAGCCGTCCTCTCGCGCGCGCCAGGCGCGTCAGGTGAACTGGCAGCGGCGGCGTGAGATTGACGAGGCGCGGGCGCAGGCGAATGCGGATGTGATTGCTGCGTGGGGTCGTCTGATTTCGGCGCGGGCGCAGATCATTTCCGACCAGGAGCAGGTTCGCGCGAACAAGATCGCGCTCAATGGGGTGAAGGAAGAAGAGAAGGTGGGTCAGCGCACGCTTCTTGACGTTCTGGATGCGGAACAGGAGCTTCTGGACTCGCAGGTGGCGCTGGTGAGCACGCAACGCGACCGGGTTGTGGCGGCCTTCACGCTTCTGGCGGCGATCGGCCGGCTCGATGCGCATTTCCTGCGGCTTCCCGTCCAGTTCTATGATCCGATGGCCTATTACGACAAGATCAAGCACAAGCTGTTTGGAACATACGCCGACAGGGCAGAACGCGAGCAGTTCAAACAAATAAACGGACGACGTTAACC
>JALCBY010000020.1:40222-61543 GCA_028066055.1 Hyphomicrobiaceae bacterium | reverse complement strand
GTACATGATGAGACCGCACTGAGAGACAGCGTTGAATGACACGAAACACCGATTTTCCGCAAGCCGCGTATCTCGATGACCGTCGATCCGACGCCAGGCGGCCTTCAGGAGATGGTCAGCGACGGGCCATCCAGCGATCTACACGCCCGGAAGCAGCTTTGAGAGCAGGACCAGAATGATCGTCACGGAGACAATGGAGAGGGCCGTGCCGAGCGCGACCGCCGCCGAGATAGATCCCTTTGCCGCCTCATAACGGCTGGCGAAAAGAAAAGCGTTCGCACCGGGCGGACAGGCGGCGAACAGGACTGCCACGCCGGCCCAGACAGGAGGCAGGGTGAACACGTAAAAAGCCATGATCCAGACGAGTGCGGGGAAGACGGCAAGCGAGAGTGTACAGATGACCGCAACCGTCGGCAGTTGACCCTGTATCCTGAAGGCCGTGAGGCCCAATCCGAGGGCCACCAGCGCCGCCGGAATCGCTGCCTGGCCGAGGAGCGATATCATCTTGTCGGGAATCGGATGGAGACCAAGCCCGGTCGCCCGCCACGCAAGACCCGCCACGAGACTTATGATCAGCGGATTTTTGACAAGGCTCATGAAAAGTTCCTGCGCCTGCCGGACCCATGAGACATCCTCGCGCTCGGTCACCAGCTCAATTTGAACTGTTGCCATTGACCAGAAAAGCGGCGAGCTGAGCGAAATGATGATGGCGATAGGCGTGGCCGCCTCCGGCCCGAAGCGGTCGAACGCAAGCGGGATGCCCAGCATGACAATGTTCCCGAAGGTGGAGCCCATGGCTATGGCCGCCCCGTCGCGCGCCGAACGGCGCAGCACGAAGCGCGTGGCCAGTGTCGCCGTGGCCCACAGGATAGCTGCTGCGAAGTAGAAGCTGCCCCACATGGCAAGTGGCGACGCGCCCTCGGGCATATCCGCGGTCACCATCATGCGGAAAAGCAACGCCGGCACGGCGGCAACGAAGACGAACTCGGCCAATCCACTGCCGGCCTGCTCGCTCATGATCGAGAGTTTGGACAGCAGGAAGCCCAGCATGATCAGACCGAACACCGGCGCAACAATGAGGACGACGTCATACATGGGGGTGGGTTAGAGCACAGGAGAGATTAGGGCAAGAAATCTCAAACCAGTGAGTGTCATGTCCAACCGTTGTCAGCCTGCGACCCTGTTTTTCAAGGTGCCGATCCCCGACCAGCTGATCTCCAGTTCATCACCCGGCACGAGGAAGCGTTGCGGCTGCCGGGAACCGCCGGATCCCTCCGGGGACCCCGTCGAGATGATATCTCCCGGCTTCAGAGGCATGATCGTCGAGACATAATTCACCATTGTGGGAATATCGAAGATCATGGACGCAACGGTAGTGTTCTGGACGACCTCGCCGTTCAGGCGTGTGTGCAGTTCAATGGCAGAAGGGTCGGAGATTTCATCCGCGGTTGCCATCCAGGGCCCGCATGCACCCGATGCCACGAAGTTCTTGCCCGCGGTGACAGAGTGTTTCTGCCAGCCGCGCACGGAGCCGTCATCCATGATCGTGTAACCGGCAATGTGGTCGAACGCGCGTTCCTTCGGGATATGCCGGCCTTCCTTACCGATAACAAGCACCAGCTCGCCTTCATAATCGAACGTGTCCCGCGGACCCTCCGGGGGATATTCCAGATCTTCGAGATGCCCAACCAGCGCGCCTTCCGCTTTCAGGAACATGGTGATGTCCTCAGGCGGCGGCATCTCTCCATGCACGGGATGCCGCTTGGGATAGTTGACGCCGATGCAAATCACCTTTTCCGCATCGTGCAGGGGCGACAAAAAATTGACATCTGACAGCTTGAGGCTCGGATCGCGCCCGTCGGCCCACTTCTCGAGTTCTCCGATCGCCTGACCTTCCAGAACCGCGCGAATGCTCGGATATCGGGCTGCAAACTCGCCGTCGACGGGGATTGCCGTTGCGTCCTCGGCGGGCCCGTTGCCTCCCTCGGCCACAATGGCGTAACCCGCGCCGTCGCCTGTTCCGTAGCTCACAAGTTTCATATCGCTGCCCCTTCTTCTTGACGCGCGGCTTTTCCCATGGTGAGGGAGGCAACAAAGACTGTTCGCGGATCAATTGCAACGGGAACCCTCGCATGCCGTCCCAAACGACCTATCTGAACGCCGCAAGCCACGGGCTGCCGGATGAAACCGTACGGGAGCGGATGCTTGCGCATATCAGGCGCGAGAGCGAAGCCGGACCGTTCGTCGCGGCACGCGAGGTTGAAGAAGAGGTCAACGCGGTCCGTCAGAAGGCGGCCGACCTGATCGGCGCCGACACCGCGCAAACCGCCTTTGCTCAAACGACGATGAGCGGGTGGTCGGCCGCCGTTTCGGCTCTTCCGCTGAAAGGCAGCCGCATTCTGGTCACGCCGGACGAGTGGGGCGAATGTGCGCAGATACTGAGCCAGCTCGGCGCGCCCGATGGCCTGCGGCTTGAGGTGATGCCCACCACGCAAGGTGGCGATATCGATCTCGCCGCACTTAAGACGACACTCGACGATGATGTTGCGGCGATCAGCATGCCCATGGTTTCCAGTCTGCGCGGCAGACGCCTGCCTGTCGAAGAGGTCGGAAGCCTGCCCCGACCTGATCATTGCTTCTTCATCGTGGACGGCGCGCAGGCATTGGGACAACTCCCGGTCGATGTGAAGAGAATCAACTGCGATATCTTCGCCGCCACGGCCCGCAAGTGGCTGCGCAGTGCCCGCGGAACTGCGATTCTGTACGTGCGTCCTTCCGCCTTGGACCGCATGGCGCAGCTTCCGATCCTGGATGCGACCGGAACACCGTCGGGCAACGAGCCGCCCGATATCCGCCGGTTTGAGTCCTTCGACTATGTCGTCGCCTTGCGCCTTGCACTCGGAACGGCGATCGATGTCCTGAACAGAGCGGGCATCGCTGCCGTGGGTGACACCATCCGCCGTCATGCCCTTCATGTGCGCGACCGCGTGGCGCGCGCGGGACTGCAGCTCGCCGACCCCGAAGAACCGCAATCGGGCATCACGAGCTTTTTCCTTCCCGGTGGTGCAGTGGAACGGGTTTCTCAGTGCCTCGACGCGGAAGATATCGTCGTGAAGTTTCCGCCATTCTCCGACGAACCCATGCAGCCCGCGCCTTCCGACGGCACAGTCCTAGTGCGCGTCTCGCCCCATGTCTACAACCAAGCGGACGAGATCGACGCTCTGTTTGACCGCCTCGACGCCACGGTCTGACTGCGGCAAAGCTTGTTCCCCGCGCTCTGTTGAGACATGATGCGGGGAATAAAAACCGTGAGTTTGCCGTTCATTCCGATATGAAGTTCGATTTCTCCACCCTTTTCTGGATCTTCATCATCCTGATGGCGCTGCAGCCTCTGCTGATGGGCCGCATCCTTGCCATGCGCCGTGCCGATGCGATCCGCCGGCTGGAGAAATCGCGTGGTACGCGCGTCATCACCATGATCCACCGGCAGGAAAAGCGTAGTCTGTTCGGATTTTCCGTCGCGCGTCACATTGACATGGAGGATGCCCAGACTCTCATCGCGGCCATCAAGGAGACGCCCAAGGACGTCCCCATCGATTTTATCGTCCATACCCCGGGAGGACTGGTGCTCGCGGCCATGCAGATCGCGCGGGCCATCGAGGCGCATCCAGCGAAGGTAACCGTCCTTGTGCCCGTGTTTGCGATGTCCGGCGGTACGCTCATCGCGCTTGCTGCCGATGAAATCGTGCTCGGAGAGTTCTCCGTCCTCGGCCCCATCGATCCCCAATTGGTCGGTATGCCCGCCGCCAGCATTGTGGCCGCTCGCGATGCCAAGCCGGTTGACAAGGTGTTTGACCTGACGCTCGTTCTGGCCGATGTGAGTGAAAAAGCCCTGGCCCAGGTGAAGCGGGGTGCCGTTGAACTCATGACCCCCCGAATGGAGAAGAAGGACGCGGAAAAGCTCGCGGAGAAACTTGCCGGCGGTCATTGGACACACGATTACGCGCTGACGGCGGAAGAAGCGAAGTCGATCGGTCTGCCAGTTGAAGCCGGCATGCCGCAGGAAGTGCTGGAACTCATGAAGCTGTACCCGTCCCCCGTTCAACGTTCAGGGGTCGAATACCTACCCGTCGATATTCCGGGACGCCGCGGCGGCAGTTGACATTTCCTCCGTCTCGGCAAACTTCTTCCCATACGCAATCGACTCCGCTGACTGCGGTAGATATAAAGGCCTGTTCCGTCACATGGCGGGACACGTTCTCGGGGCGGGGTGAAAGTCCCCACCGGCGGTAAGGGCACAAGGTGCCCAAGCCCGCGAGCGCTCTTACGGGTCCTTTCTCGAAGAGGTCAGCAGATTCGGTGCAAATCCGAAGCCGACGGTGACAGTCCGGATGGAAGAGAGCGAAAACGGCCATGCTCGCGCGCATGCGCGGTCGCTGGCGTTTCGTACGCCCTGATTCTTGTCTCTGAACTGAGGAGAACCGACATGAATCAGAGCTCCCAAAACCAAATTGAAAACATTCGAATTGCATTCGTGCAGGCGCGCTGGCACGCGGACATCGTTGATGAAGCGTGCAAGGCTTTCATTGCGGAACTCGGCAAGCGCACGAACCGTGCGAGCCAGGTCGACGTGTTCGATGTTCCCGGCGCCTTCGAAATCCCGCTGCAGGCGCGCATGCTGACACGGGCGGCAAAGTATGATGCGATCGTTGCCTGTGCGTTCGTCGTGGATGGGGGAATCTATCGCCATGAGTTCGTCGCCGAAACCGTCGTCAACACGCTGATGCAGGTGCAGATGGAAACCAACGTGCCGGTGCTGTCGGTGGTGCTCACGCCCCACCATTTTCACGAAAGCGCGGAGCACAAGCGCTTCTTCCGGGGACATTTCAAGGTGAAGGGCCGGGAGGCGGCGCAGGCCTGTCTGTCCGTTCTTGCCATGCGCGAAGAGGTTCGGTCTGTCGCTTAGATCCCGGATGGAAGCGGGAAGACGACTTATTTCGCGGTGTTTGCCACGACGCCGAGAAGGTCGAATGCGCTTACGATCCCCACGGCTCTGCCGCCGTCGGTCACGACCAGATGATGGACACGGTATTTTCACATACGAGCCGCCGCCTCGCTTACCGGATCCGTGGCGCGAACGATACGAACGGTATCGTTCATGACATCGCGAACCTCGCGCGTACCATCGATGCGGCGGGCGACGTCGGAACTGGTTACGATTCCGAGGAGCTTGGAGTTCATGTCGGCGACCGGCAACGCATGTATCCGTTTCGCGGCCATGAGCTCACGCACGTGATCCACGGTGTGGTCTGGTGCAGCGAATACGACCTTGTTGGTCATGACATGGGCGACCCTGACGCTTATGGCGAATCAACCCTTGGTTGTTTTTACTATCAAATACTACCAGCCAAGAATGCCCGGTGCCGACACGTCATTTGGACGCGGTTTTTTTCTCGAACACATGTCACAACGAACCCAAGTGAATCGTCATCCCTCATGAAACAAATGATGCGCGTCGCGCATCCGTCAGATTGAAGGAGAATGAAGATGGCTGATTTGGGCCGGATCGACCTTTTGGGCAACATGGGGAACGCGGTCAAAGCCTTCGAGGGGGTGGAGCAGATGCTTGATGCCTCGGGGCTCTCGACAAAGCTTCGCCACCTTCTGAAGCTGAGAGCATCGCAAATGAACGGCTGCGCCTACTGTGTCGAGATGCACACGCGAGAGGCAAGAGCGGACGGAGAGACGGATACCCGCCTCGATCATGTCGTCGTGTGGCAGGAAGCCGACTGTTACAGCGACGCCGAGCACGCAATGTTCGCCTGGACAGAGGCACTGACCAATCTTGACGGAACGCGCAATCTCGACGAATTGCATGGCGAACTTGCGACACACTTCAGCCAGGCGGAGATCGCAGCCATGACGACACAGATTGCGATGATCAATGTCTGGAACCGTCTCCAGATCGCCTCTCACGGGCGTCGATCGGTAGCAGGCGGAAAAGTGTCAAAGGCAGCATGAGCAAATCCGGGAAAGGGACAGCGAATGTCTTCGAAAAGGCCAGACGCCGCCTCTGGGGCCTGGCCTACCGGATGCTTGGTTCCGCCGCTGACGCAGACGATGCGGTTCAGGAGACATGGCTGCGCTGGCAGAGTGCCATGCACGATGAGATCGCCTCGCCCGACGCGTGGCTGACAAGCGTGTGCAGCCGACTGTGCATCGACATGCTGCGTGCGGCCCACCGCACACGAGTGGACTATGTTGGTCCCTGGTTGCCGGAACCGCTGTTTGGCGATGTCGCAATCGATCCACTGGATACCGTTGAGCTGGCCTCTTCGCTTTCCATGGCCTTCCTTCTGCTGCTTGAACGCCTCACCCCCGTCGAGCGCGCCGCCTATCTGCTCCACGACGTCTTCGACTATGGCTATGACGACATCGCCGCAGTTCTGGAGAAGACGCCGGACGCCTGCAGGCAGCTGGTGTCCCGGGCACGCAGGCATCTGAAAGACGGAAAGTCCCGCTTCCCGGACAACAAAGGCGAACAGGACCGGCTTCTTACTGAGTTTCTCGCCGCGCTGCGCTCCGGCGAAACGGATCAACTGGCATCGTTGCTCGCCGAGGAGGCCGAGTTGTGGACGGACGGCGGCGGCAAGGTCATCGCCCAGACCGAGATCGTACACGGGCGAGATGAGATTGTGCGCATTCTTGCCATGATCTGGGACGCGGCGTGGCGCGAGCTGGACTTTGAGGAAGTGGAGATAAACGGACGTCCGGGACTGGTGCTGCAGGAAGGCGGCGGCATCGCCGGCGCTCTGACACTGTCGGAAACCCCGGACAAGCAGATCGCAGGAGTGTACGTGGTCCGTAACCCGGACAAGCTGGAGCACATCCGCGGCAACGGCTGATCATTCCGGCCAAACCAGATCGATCTAGTGGTGCGCCTTTTCCCGGCCACCCGCCAGCTCAACGATATCGCCCATGATGGTGTTAAGCTGAAAATCCTTCGGTGTGTAGATACGGCTCACGCCCACCTGCCGCAGGATGTTCTCATCCTCTTCGGGAATGATGCCGCCGACGATCACCGGCACATTGTCCATGCCGCGCGCACGCAGAAGCGCCATCACGTCACGCACCAGAGGAACATGTGATCCCGACAGGATCGAGAGGCCAACGACGTGGGCGTTCTGCGCCTGCGCCGCATCGACGATCTCTTCCGGTGTCAGGCGAATGCCCTCGTAAACCACGTCCATACCGATATCGCGAGCACGCACGGCGATCTGTTCAGCGCCGTTTGAGTGCCCATCGAGCCCCGGCTTGCCGACGACGAATGTCAGGGTCCGGCCAAGCTTACCCGACGCCGCTTTCACCCTAACGCGAAGGTCATCGAGGCTGGGTTCCTCGGCGCATGGCAGCTCACCCACACCGGTCGGAGCGCGATATTCGCCGAAGACTTCCCTCAATGTTCCGCCCCATTCGCCGGTGGTCACGCCCACCTTTGCGCAGGCGATCGAGGGCTCCATGACGTTTCCGCCCTCCCGCGCCGCAGTTTCGAGCGCATCAAGCGCCGCGCGAACATCTTTTTCATTCCGCGCCAGTCGCCACTCCTTGAGCCGCGCGATCTGTTCCATTTCGACCGTTTCCGGCACCGTGACGATGCCGCCCGCTTCGCCCGCCAGGGGCGAGGGCTCGCTGTCGGTCCATCTGTTGACGCCCACGACCACCTGCTCGCCGGTCTCGATGGTCTTCACCCGTTCGGTGTTGGATTTCACCAGTTCCGATTTCATGTAATCGATGGCCGCGACCGCGCCACCCATCTCCTGGATGCGTGCAATCTCGGCGCGCGCTTCCTTCTTCAGGCCTTCGACCTTGGCCTCGATCTCGGCGGAGCCGTCGAAAATGTCGCCATATTCGAGCAGGTCGGTTTCATACGCCACGATCTGCTGCATGCGGATCGACCATTGCTGATCCCACGGCCGCGGCAGCCCCAGCGCCTCGTTCCATGCAGGAAGCTGAACGGCGCGGGCGCGGGCGTTCTTCGACAGCACCACGGCCAGCATTTCGAGCAGAATCCGGTAGACGTTGTTCTCCGGTTGTTGTTCGGTCAGGCCCAGCGAATTCACCTGAACGCCGTAGCGGAAGCGCCGCAGTTTGGGATCCTTGACGCCGTAGCGGGTTTCACAGATTTCATCCCACAATTCGCAGAAGGCGCGCATCTTGCACATCTCGGTGACGAAGCGCAGACCCGCATTCACGAAAAACGAGATACGTCCAACGACCCTGGGAAACTCCTCATCCGGCACCTGGCCCGAGTTCCGCACGGTGTCGAGCACGGCGATTGCCGTCGCCAGTGCATAGGAAAGCTCCTGCACCGGTGTCGCGCCGGCCTCCTGCAGATGATAGGAGCACACATTGGTCGGGTTCCATTTGGGAACCTGCGTATAGGTGTAGCAGATCACGTCCTTGATCAGCCGCAGCGACGGCTCCGGCGGGAACACGTAGGTGCCACGCGAAAGATATTCCTTGATCAGGTCGTTCTGGACGGTCCCGGTGAGCTTGTTCACGTCCGCGCCCTGCTCTTCGGCCACCGCGATATAAAGCGACAGCAGCCAGGGCGCCGTGGCGTTGATCGTCATGGATGTGTTCATCTGCTCGAGCGGAATACCATCGAACAGCGCGCGCATGTCGCCCACATGGGAGATCGGCACGCCGACCTTGCCCACTTCGCCGCGGGCGAGGACGTGATCGGAATCGTAGCCGGTTTGGGTCGGGAGATCGAAGGCGACGGAAAGCCCCGTCTGCCCGGCGGCAAGGTTCTTGCGATAGAGCGCGTTGGACGCTTTAGCGGTGGAATGCCCGGAATAGGTCCGGATCAGCCACGGACGATCGCGGGTCGTCATTTTGGGCGTCCCCCCTGATCTCGAGTGAGCAGAGGGGACGCACCGCAAATGAAATGCGTCAGCGTTTCACCAGTCCGACGATGAACAACAGAATCACCGCGCCGATCACAGCGGATATGATCGCGCCGATGATCCCTCCTCCTAGCGTTACGCCGAGAGCGTTCAAAACGAAGGTGCCGATGAATGCGCCGACAATGCCGACGATGATGTTGCCGACAAGTCCGAATCCCGCGCCTTTCATGATCTGTCCGGCAAGCCAGCCGGCAATCAGACCAACGATAAGCAAGACAATAAGAGATTCGATGCCCATGAAGTTTCTCCCCAGCAACGTGGGCCGCCGATTGGTTGCATACGCATGCACAACCCCGCCCGGCCTCGGCAGCTCTGGCCGGAGGTACGCAAACTATGGCGTATACGACCTTCGTATGACAACCGTTGCTAAGGCTTTGTCCAAAGGCAATTTTCATGGCTCACATGCCGTTCCGGTCGCTTGTCGGCTCTAACCTTCTTCCTTCGGCGCATACATGGCGAATACTTCCGCACCGGTCATGGTCGGCGTCTCATTCGCAAAAGCATACCATTCGGGCTTCTCGTCGATGAAGATCTGACCGGTAAACGACAGCTCCGACTGATCGTCGAGCGTGAATGGCGAAAGGATGTATTCACCAGACGCCAGGAGCCGATAAAAGAGGTTGGTTCCGCAGTTGCCGCAAAAGCCGCGCTCGGCCCAGTCTGAAGACTGGAAGCGGACAATATGCTGTTCCCCGTCGAAGGATACGGGTTTCTTGCAATGGATTGCGAACCACGGCGCGCCCGCCCAGCGCCGGCACATTTCGCAGTGGCACACGCCCACTTCATCGATATCTTCCGTCAGCGCAAAGGTCACTTCTCCGCACAGGCAGCGTCCGGTCCGGCCGTTTTTTTGTGTGTTCATCCCTCTTCTCCGGTATGGCAGTTTTCCGTGCCCATTTTTTTGCACTGCAAAAGTTTATTGCATTGCGGTATATTTTGCACAAGAATTGTTCTGCACTGCAATAAATTATTGCGCCCAGCGCATCCGTTTTCCGGACGCCGGGCGGGGGGAGAGCAAGTTATGAGCGAGCCCGCACTGGCCGAAGTGCCGGAGCCGGAAGGCGAGTATAAGGACCTTTATGACATCGGCGAGATCCCGCCGCTGGGACATGTGCCGAAGAAAATGCATGCGTGGGCGATCCGCCGCGACCGCGAAGGGCCGCCGGAAGAGGCCATGCAGATGGAGGTCGTGCCCACGTGGGAGCTGGACAGCCACGACGTGCTGGTTCTGGTGATGGCCGCGGGCGTCAACTACAACGGCATCTGGGCGTCGCTTGGAAAACCAGTCTCCATGTTCGACGTGCACAAGGGCGATTTCCACGTCGCCGGATCGGATGCATCGGGCATCGTTTGGGCGGTCGGTTCGAAGGTGAAAAACTGGAAGGTGGGCGACGAGGTCGTCGTCCACTGCAACCAGGACGATGGCGACGACGAGGAGTGCAACGGCGGCGACCCGATGCTCTCCACGACGCAGCGCATCTGGGGATATGAGACACCTGACGGCTCGTTCGCCCAGTTCACGCGCGTGCAGGCGCAGCAGCTCATGCCGCGTCCGCAGCATCTGACCTGGGAGGAAAGCGCCTGCTATACGCTGACGCTGGCCACGGCTTGGCGCATGCTGTTCGGTCATCGGCCGCACATCCTGCGGCCTGGACACAATGTGCTTGTGTGGGGCGCATCGGGCGGCCTCGGCTCCATGGCTATCCAGATCTGCGCCACCGCCGGCGCCAACGCCATCGGCGTCATTTCAGATAACGACAAACGCGATTTCGTCATGTCGCTCGGCGCCAAGGGCATCATCAACCGCAAGGACTTTGATTGCTGGGGCGAGCTGCCTCAGGTCGGCTCTGATGAATATGGCGCGTGGTTCGCCGAAGCGCGCAAGTTCGGCAAGGCCATCTGGGACATCACCGGCAAGGGCAACAATGTGGACTTCGTCTTCGAGCACCCGGGCGAGGCGACCTTTCCGGTCTCGACCTTCGTGGTCAGACGCGGTGGCATGGTCGTCTTCTGTGCCGGAACGACCGGATACAAGATCACCATGGATGCACGCTATGTCTGGATGCATCAGAAGCGCATCCAAGGCTCCCACTTTGCCCATCTGAAGCAGGCCAGCCAGGCGAACCGGCTGGTCATCGAGCGCCGTATCGATCCCTGCATGTCCGAGGTGTTTCCGTGGGCGCAAATTCCCAAAGCCCACACGCGCATGTGGAACAACGAACACGCGCCGGGCAACATGGCGGTGCTGGTGAATTCGCCATGCACGGGTCTGCGCACCCTTGAAGATGTGATTGCGGAAGGTCCAACCGCTGCCTGAGAGGACCCCTTATGTCCGTTGCAATTGACGAAGGCGGTCCGGCTGCGGCGAACCCCATGTCAGACGTCTTAGCTCTGTGCGATGCGGCCGTGAGCGCAGCGCGGGAGCTTCTTACCGACGCCCGCCGATCTGTCGGCGAGCTGGTTCTTGCCGGTGACAAGGTGTCGGGCGATCTTCTCGAACGCGAGCAGCACGCCGCGCACGGGCTGGCCTGGACCGCCACCTATGTCGAGGCGCTTGCCCAGATGGCCGCCTACGCCGCGCGCATGAGCGAGGATGGTCGTTTCGGCGAGCTTGAGGCCTCTCTCACCCGGATCGCGTTTGCGGAATATCTCGCCCAGCTATCCGGCGGCATTGCGATGAGCCAGGGTGAAACCATCCGGCCCGAGGCTCTCGGCCTCAGCCCACACGCACTCGGCGCCTTTCGCCAGAATGACGCGGTTCGATCGTTTCTCGCCCATGGAAATACCGCCGAAGCGCGCGCCACTATCGCAGCGCTGCTGACGCAGCTGGAAGGCGCGGCGACCTATGGTGATACGGGTCTGGAGGAAACCTACGAGGCCATGCGCGACGAAATGCGCCGTTTTTCCGATAGCGAAGTGATCCCGCACGCCCATGAGTGGCATCTCGCCAACGCCTATATCCCCCTCGACGTCATCGAGAAAATGTCAGCGCTTGGCGTGTTCGGACTGACTATTCCTGAAGAGCGTGGCGGGCTCGGCCTTGGCAAGGAGAGCATGTGCGTGGTTTCCGAAGAACTCTCGCGCGGCTATATCGGCGTCGGATCGCTCGGCACCCGCTCGGAGATCGCAGCCGAACTCATCCTTGCGGCCGGCACGTCCGAGCAAAAGGAAAAATGGCTGCCCGGCCTCGCCAGCGGCGAGGTCATTCCCACCGCCGTCTTCACCGAACCCAATGTCGGCTCCGACCTCGCCTCCATCAGGACGCGGGCCGAACGCGACGGCGACATCTATCGCATTACCGGTCAGAAGACCTGGATCACCCACGCCGCGCGTGCCGATCTGATGACCGTGATGGCGCGGACCAACCCGGATGAAAAAGGCTATCGCGGGCTCTCCATGTTCCTCATCGAGAAACCACGCGGCGACGATGCGAACCCCTTCCCCGCCGACGGGATGACCGGTGGTGAGATCGAGGTTCTCGGCTATCGCGGCATGAAGGAGTTCGACGTGTCGTTCGACGGCTTTGAAGTGCCCGCTAACGCCCTGCTCGGGGAAGAGGAAGGTCAGGGCTTCAAGCAGCTGATGGAGACCTTCGAGGCGGCCCGCATCCAAACCGCCGCGCGCGCCATCGGCGTGGCGCAGAACGCGCTCGATCTCGGCCTGCGCTACGCACAGGAACGCCAGCAGTTCGGCAAGCCGCTTGTGGCCTTCCCCCGCGTTGCCGACAAGCTGGTCATGATGGCGGTCGAGATCATGATTGCACGCCAGCTCACCTACTATGCCGCACGCGAGAAGGATCAAGGACACCGCTGCGACCTGGAAGCCGGCATGGCCAAGCTACTGGCGGCGCGCGTCGCGTGGACTGCCGCCGACAATGCGCTGCAGATTCACGGCGGCAACGGGTTTGCGCTGGAATATCCTGTCAGCCGGGTCCTGTGCGACGCCCGGATTTTATCGATCTTCGAAGGCGCCGCGGAGATCCAGGCCCATGTGATCGCGCGGCGGCTCCTCCAGAGCTGACGACGATCACGCCGCAGGCCTGTCTCCGGCCGCGGTCGTGCGGTGCATGCGCCGCGGTTCCGACGGGTCGTAGTCATACACCGCATAGTGCATGGTGCACCGGTTGTCCCAGATGAGAAGATCGCCCGGCTGCCAGTGGTGCCGGTAGACGTTGTCCGGTTCCGTCGCGCGCGCCTCGATCATTTCAAGCAACGGCGCGCTTTCCTCCTCCGTCATGCCGGTGAAGCGGGTCGTGAAGAAGCGGTTCGTGAAGAGCGCTCGGCGTCCGGTCTCGGGATGACGGCGCACGACGGGGTGGACTTCCGGCGGCGGCACGTCGATGCTCTTGGCGCCATCGGTGTCAGCCGCCTCGTTGCGGCGGTGGATCGCCTCCCCGGAATGTTCGGCCGTCAGCCCGTCGACTTTGGTTTTAACGTCTTCGGGGAGCTCCTCGAAAGCGCGATACATATTGCAGATCAGCGTGTCGCCCTTTCCTTGCGGAACGGTGATGGCGTGCAGGACGGTGAGCGCCGGGGGCGTCGGCGCACAGGAGATATCGGAATGCCAGAAGTCGTTGCGCGCCCCACGACGGTTCGGGTTGTTTTCGAGCACCAGCAGGTTTTCAAACTCCGGATGTCCCTTGCGCGAGCCCAGCGGATGCGGCTCAACCGCGCCGAAGCGTTCGGTGAAGTTGATTTGCGCCCCTGGCGGCAGATCCTGCTCCGGCAGATGCACCACGAGATGTTCCAGCAGCGCGGCTTTGAGGGCATCGAATGTGGCCTTGTCGAGCCGTTCGGCCAAATTCACGCCAGTTACCTTCGCGCCAATGTTGGGTGTGAGTTTCGCGATCTTGATTGAATCCGGTGAATTGGCGGTCATCACGCAGCACCTCCCTTTGACCGAAAGGTTAGTCCATCGCCCAACCGGCAAACAAGGCGGATCGCCTATTCCGCGGTCAGCTTGCGCGCGACGCGCCCCGCAAACTTCCCGACATTGACGACGATGCGCTCGTGGCTGCCAGCTCCGATTTCCTCCACCTCGTCTTCAGCACGGACCCGAAAATGCAGCACCCTTCCATCGACGCGCACCAGATCCGCCGATGCGCTGACCCGCATGCCCACGGGCGTCGCTGCGGTGTGCGAAACGTCGAGACGGGTCCCGAGGCTCTGATGTCCTTCCGGCAAGTGCACCTCGATCGCCTCCAGGGCGGCGGCTTCGATGAGGTTGATCATGACCGGCGTCGCCAGCACGCCGACCCGGCCGCTCCCGACACTTTCAGCCGTATGTTCTTCGCCGACTGTCATTTCAGCGCGGCCGGAGAGACCGGGTTTCAATGAGGTCATGTCAGGCCCTTTCTTTCATGTGGTGCGACTCACTGGATGCGTGACATCATCTTTGGCATACCATATACCGAAAAGCATCCGGCCACCTTCCCTTCCGGGAAACGGGTGCCGCCCGCCATGAACCGATCCGTTCTCGTGGCGCCGATCCCTGATGGCGCCTTCAAATTCATCGGAGGTCTTTCCCCCATGACCAACTATGTACCCTCCAAGGGCGACGATTGGGAAACCGTCGCGCCCGAAGAAGCCGGCCTCGACGCGCGCGCCCTCGAGGCGGTCGCCGCCTTTGCCCAGGAAAACGAGTCCGCTATGGACCGGGATATCGCACGTGCGCTCAAAGCCGGACATTTCGAGGAACCGCCTCCGGATGGCGATGTGATCGGCCCGACCGAGCCGCGCGGCGACCCCTCCGGACTTGTCGTCAAGAACGGACGGATCGCCGTGGAGTGGGGACCGACGACCGCACCGGACATCACCTTCTCGGTCACCAAGAGCTATCTCAGCCTGTGTGCTGGACTTGCCGTAGACAATGGCCTCATTCCGGATGTCGACGCACCGGTGCGCGAGCTGGTGCAGGACGGGACCTTCGACAGCGATCAGAACCGTGACATCACCTGGACTCACCTCCTCACCCAGTCCAGCGAATGGGAAGGCACGCTGTGGAGCAAGGCGGACAGGATTGACCGCAACCGGCAGCTCGACGGTCTCGGCGGCAGCAAGATCAAGAAGGGAACGCATCGCGACCTTCAGCCGCCCGGCACTTTCTGGGAATACAACGACATCCGGGTGAATGTCCTTGCCTATGCCCTGCTCCGGGTCTTCCGCAGACCCCTGCCCGAGATTTTGCGCACCCGCATCATGGACCCCATCGGCGCATCGGACGACTGGCACTGGGAGGGCTACGAGAACTCCTATGTCGAGATCGACGGCGAACGGATGCAGTCGGTCTCCGGCGGCGCGCATTGGGGCGGTGGCCTGTTCATTTCGAGCCGCGATCAGGCGCGCACCGGACTGCTCATGAGCCGGCGCGGACACTGGGGCGACAAGCAACTCATTTCCGAAAGCTGGATCGATGTGAGCACCGCGCCGGCGAAAATCTTTCCACTTTACGGCTACCTGTGGTGGCTGAACACGGATCGCGCCTATTGTGCGGCGGCGCCCGAAACGAGCTACTTCGCCCTCGGCCACGGCCGCAACGTGATCTGGATCGATCCCGCGCTCGATCTCGTCGTGGTGTCGCGGTGGCTGGAACGATCCGCGTTCGACGGACTTGCCGAGCGGGTGATGGGCGCGATTGCATAACCCCGGCTGACCAGAAAAACGACGGCCCGCTCCCCACTGTCCAGAAGGAGCGAGCCGCAACATTGAACCGAAGGTTTTGCGTAAGCCGTCAGGCGGCGCGAATACCCTCCAGGAAGTCGTTGACGTTCTTGCTCAGATCTTCCGACCGGGACATGAGGTCCTTCGCGGCCTCCTGAACCGAACCGGCAACCTGGCCTGTGCTTTCGGTGGCGGTGCGCACCTCCGACATGGCTTCGGTCGTCTCATGGGTGCCCTGCGCCACCTGTTGCACGCTCTTGGTGATCTCGCCCGTGGTCGCGGTCTGCTCCTCGACCGCGGCCGCAATTGCGGAAGCAATCTCGTCCAGTTTTGAGATCGTGCCGCTAATCGACTCGATAGCGCCGACCGCGCCCGTCGTTCCCGTCTGGATTGATTCGATCTGCTGCGAAATCGTCTCGGTCGCCTTCGCCGTCTGGCTAGCGAGGTCTTTCACCTCTTGGGCGACGACGGCAAACCCCTTGCCGGCCTCCCCGGCGCGCGCCGCCTCGATCGTTGCGTTCAGGGCCAGCAGGTTGGTCTGCTCGGCGATTTCGGAGATGAGCTGCACCACTTCTCCGATCTCGCGGGCAGCGCCCTCGAGTGCCTGAACCGAAGAGTTCGTAGAATTCGCCTGATCCACGGCTTCCTTGGCGATGGCCGCGGACTGCTGGACCTGGGTTGAGATCTCGCGGATGGAGCTGTCCATCTCCTCCGTCGCGGTGGCGACCGTCTGCACATTGGCCGCCGACTCCTCCGTCGAGCTGGCGACGATGGTCGATTTCTGATTGGTCTCCTCGACCGCCGCGGCCATGGTATTGGCGCTCTCTTCAAGTCCCGTGGCTGAGCTGCTGACAGCTCCCAGCACCTCTTTCACGGAGACATCGAAATCCTTGGTCAGCTTGTCGAGCGCATCGGCACGGCGCTGCTTGGCGGCCTCTTCCTGGCGTTGCTGCTCGGCCAGCGCCTGCGCCTCGATGGTCTTATCGCGCAGCACCTCGTAGGCCTGGGCGGTCTGGGCGATCTCGTCCTTGCCCTCGATTGTCACCTCCCGGCTGGTGTCACCGTCGGCGAGAATGCCAAGAGCACCGACCACTTCGCGCAACGGCCCGACAACACCCCGGACGATCATGAAGCAAATCGGCAGACTGAGGATGACCGCACCGATCGACATGAGCACACCCAACATGAATGCGCTGTTCTGGTGCTCCTCCACGACATGCAGTGATTTTTCGGTGAAGCCTTCAATCTCGGTCAGAAGGCCCGCGACCTCACGATCGAGTGCGTCTTCTTCCTTTTCGACCTTATGGATTTTCTCGATCAGCGCGTGGCTGTCGGAGGTGCCGCTCTTGATCGCGCCAAACACTTCCCTGGCGTGATCCTCGAAAACCTTGTGCGCCTTCTCGTAGTGCAGGAAACCCTTCAGGATCTTTCCGTACTCTTCCTGAACCGCCGCATTCGTATCGATTTTCAGCACGTGCTCGACGAGCTCCTCGGCCTGTTTGATTTCCTTGCCCAGTTTCACCCCGAGTCCGTCGAATTTCTTGACGCTTTTTTCAAAACTTTCTGCCGCCGAAGCTTCAGTGCTCATCTGCCAGCCCTGCCCGACGGCGCGCTCGAAATAGATCGCCTGCTCGAGCTGGTGCACGGTAATCTTGGTCGTCAGCTCGGTCAGAGGCATATGTTCTTCCGCGACCGCATGAATTTCGGATTTGATTTTGCCCATCTGGAACAGGATTACCCCTGCCACCGTCACATTGGCCAGGATCAGAAAGCCCACCAGGCCCCAGACCTTGTGTCCCACCTTGAAATTGGAGAGTTTTGAAAATACCAACTGTTTCATCAGACCAAGCTCCACATCTCGCAAATCGTGTACGCTCTTTATGCGTGCAGAGACGGACTGACCCCCGCCTCGGTTGTATGAGTTGTAAGAGGTTGCCGACTTAGTTTTAAGAATTCGTTAGTGGAAAATATCTCTCTAACTAATTGATATTATTATTATTTTCATCATGAAAATTGTAGGAAAGGGGTTGCGAATCATAAAATAACGACCACACTCATTGGTTGAGTTATCCACATATGAACGCGCAATGCGTGCTTATGTGATTCTTCATCAATCACGAATCCTGCTTGGCCAATTTGTTCTCCACAAGCTCGCCCCAGAATGCCACGCCGAATGGAATAATTTCGTCGTTGAAGTCGTATTCCGGATTATGAACCGGACCGCTTTCTTTACCGTTACCGATACGGATATAAGCGCCAGGCGACTTTTCGAGCATGAATGAAAAATCCTCCGAACCCATCATCTGATGAAAGTCACGCTCGACCTTCTCGTCACCCACCAGTGACGCCGCGCAATCGGCGGCAAACTCGGTTTCTTCCGGATTGTTAACGAGCGGCGCGAAGGTAAACCGGAAGTCGAGCTCGGCCTTGGCACCCAAACCGGATGCCACGCCCTCGACCGTTCGGCGCAGCGTATCCTCGATCTTTTTCATGGTCTCCGAGGAAAAGGCGCGTGCCGTTCCCATCAGTCGTGCCTCTTCCGGGATCACGTTATAGGCATCGCCCGCGTGGATCTGAGTCACCGACAGGACCGCCGTATCCCGGGCTGAAATGTTGCGCGAGACAATCGTCTGGCAGGCGCTGACGATGTGCGCCGCCACGGTGATCGGGTCGATACTGCCCTCGGGCCGCGCGCCATGGGAGCCCCGGCCGGAGATTTTGACATCGAACAGCGCCCCGCCTGCCATCATCGGGCCCGGACGGATGCCGAACTCGCCGGCTGGCAAACCGGGGTGATTGTGCATCCCGAACACGGTATCGCACGGAAAACGTTCGAACAGACCATCCTCGACCATGGCCAATGCACCACCCAAGCCCTCTTCCGCCGGCTGGAAGATGAAGTGCACGCAGCCCTCGAAATTCTTGGTCTCCGCGAGATAGCGCGCCGCGCCGAGCAGCATCGCGGTGTGTCCGTCATGCCCGCAAGCGTGCATTTTGCCGTCATAGGTCGAGCGATAATCGACATCGTTCGCCTCGATGATGGGCAGAGCATCCATGTCTGCGCGCAGGCCTATCGACCGGGGGTTGTTGCCGACACGGAGCGTTCCCACGACACCGGTCTTGCCGATATCGCGATGAACTTCGAGACCCCAACTTTTGAGCTTCTCCGCCACGAGCGCGCTTGTCCGCTCCTCTTCCATCCCCAGCTCCGGATGGGCGTGGATATCCCTGCGAATAGCGGTGAGTTCGTCGTGATACTGGCGGACATGGTCGATGATGGACATGGGAGGTACTTTCTCTGGTTGGGGCAAAGGTTTCGGGTTTTACGATGGATGAATGAACGACATAGACTCGAAGCGTTGCACTTCACTACTCACGGCAGGCGAATGGGGGTTTCAAACGACACCTAACGATGGGACCAATCCCAGTAGAGCTCCCGCGCCCGGCTATAATATGGCCCGGGTTGCAGAGAGCGCTGTTCAATGCGTGTGACCGGCATAACCTTGAAATAATTTCCAGTCGCGAAAATCTCGTCCGCTTCCTCGAATTCCTCGAACGAGAGCGAACGCTGATGAACCCTGGTCCCTGCATCCTCCAGCAGTTTGATCACGCGCTGGCGCGTGACGCCGTTCAGAAACGTACCGTTGGGATACGGCGTGTGCACTTCACCGTCTTTGGCCAGAAAAACATTGGAGGTGGCAAGCTCGGCCACGTGGCCGGACGGGTCGAGCACAAGGGCATTGTCGAAACCCTTTTCCGCCGCTTCCGCGAGCGCGCGTGCGGAATTGGGATAAAGGCAAGCAGCCTTGGCGTTTACCGTCGCCTGATCGACGGCCGGCCTGCGATAGCTTGAACGAGTGACAGAAAACCCTGCCGGTTCGGGCATCGGCAGGGCGTAGATGCACATGCAGAACTCCGTGCTTTCAGGATTTGGCGGAACCGAGAAACGCCCGCCATCCTGAGCCCAGTACATGGGCCGGATGTAGAGAGCGGTTCCGGAGTCGAACCTGGCGACCCCCTCCTTGGCGATCTCGATGATTTCACCGGTATCGCGACGGGCTATCAGGCCAAGTGCGGTCGCGGAATCGTTCACCCTCTGACAGTGCGCCTCCAGGTCGGGCGTTACACCTTCGAATGCCCGCGCGCCGTCGAAAACGGTCGAGCCGAGCCAGGCGGCATGGTCTCGCGGGCCCAGCAGTTGCGGATTCCCTTCGTGCCAAGCGTTATCGAAAAAAGTCCAAGTCTGTGACCATTCGGTCATTTTATACCCCTCGCCTTCTTCGTTATGCGCAAGGACATGCCTAGAAGAGGCGCAAGATAACCTTGTCTTACTCCGGTGGCCAGAGAAGACAGCCGATCAAAAGCCAATACGTCCAAATCCAGGCAATTTCACCGCGGGTTGTGCAAAGTCGAGCCCGGCGACGGCTCCCAGAATGCTGATCTCCAGGCCCTCGATCCAGGCCACCGTGAAACTTGCGTAACCACCGAGCGACAGACGAAAGCCCGTACCGGAGGGTGTCGGCGCGAACCAGCGCCCGTTATGGGGAAAGTCCTTACCAATGGCGGTCGGTGGCAAAGCGGCCTGCAGTTCCGGCACATCCGCCAGCACGGCTGCAACAAAGGTATTTGAATTCGGGCCCGGCCAGATCCGGTAGTCGCCGCGGTCCTGGTAGGCGTATCCGGCGATGCTCTCCCTTATCCTCGGAATAAGCCGCTCCGCCTCCGCGCCGCGAACTTCGCGTACGAGCACAGGGTCGTTTCCGTACCACCGCCCATCCGGCGCATAATTGTTGCGGCGCACCGGCTTGCCCCAGCCGACTTTGTCCCAGCGCTCGTAGCTCGATTCATCCCTGTCCTTCAGAACGATCCAGCTGTGCGTGGCAAACACCCCTTTCCAGCGGCCGGTCCGCGCGGAGTAGACCCGCACCATGGCCGGACGGTTGCGTGACGGGGGCGGTAACGTATTGGTGCTCGACCAATCCGCAGTCGCCCAGTTCGCTGGATGATCCTTGCTCATCCAGAGCGCCGCGTGCAGCCCGAGCGGCGCGGCGAAAAACAAAATGAAGGCAAGCAGCATTGTCCGGATGATACGCATGAGCAAAAGGAAAGCCTGATTACTACCAACCATCAGACTATCCGATTGTGGCCGCGCAGAGACAAGTCAACTGGCCGCGAAGAGCGCGTGACCGGCTCGCAATTCAGTATGCAGCCGCGCCCTCAAACCGTTCGGGACCGAACGGCGCCAGCAAGCCATCCCGGTCGTTGCTCAGGATCTCGCGCGCCGCAAAATTGCCGATCGCCGGACAGAGGGTGACGCCGGAATGCGTGACCGCGATATAGAGCCCGGCCACGCCAGGTGGACGTCCGACGATGGGAAGACCGTCGCCGGGCATCGGGCGAAGCCCAAGTGAATACCGTTCGAATTCGAGCTTCTCATTGGTCCCGAGAGCTCCGTTCAGATTCCGCATCAACTCGCGGGCAGCGGCCTCTGGATCGTCGATGCCGGTCCCTCCCTGAAAATCAAGCCCTGCGAGAAGCTGACCGTTGGCCTTCTGGCGCATGTGTAGACCTTCCGCAAGCACCAGGCCGTTGAGCACCCGAGCGACGGGTTTGGTGTGGACAAGAAGCCCCGGTGGTGTCGTGACCGGCGCAACGTATCCTGTTTCCGCGACCAGATCCGGCGTCGCGGCCCC
>JALCBY010000020.1:20986-40122 GCA_028066055.1 Hyphomicrobiaceae bacterium | reverse complement strand
TCGTGACCGGCGCAACGTATCCTGTTTCCGCGACCAGATCCGGCGTCGCGGCCCCGGCCGCTACGACCACCTCGTCTGCCTCGATCAGCTCGCCACCGACGCGGACGCCCGTTACGCGGTCATCGGCGCAGGCGAGTGTTTCGACCGGAGCACCCTGCAGGAGTTCTGCGCCTTCCTCGACCGCGGCTTGCGTCAGAAGGCGCGCAACCTCTTCGGCCTCCGCAGCGCCTTCGTCATGGGCGTGCGCGGCCACGCCAACTTCGAGCGTCAGATGGGGCTCAAGCTCTTCAACCTCCCTAGCGCCAATGAGGTCAATCCGATATCCCCATGCCGCATTTCGGGCGACGAATTCTTCCAGATCAAGGTCAGCCGCCGGCAGATAGATCGAACCTGAGAGGGAAACAGGCAATTTCGGCAGTTCGCCATGCATCCGCCGCCACTCGCCCATGGAATAGTGGCGCAATTCGAAATAGCTTCTGGCGAACGAGAAGTTGGAGTTTATCCAGCTGAAAGAGTTGGGTGTGGCGACGCCACCCGGCCCTGCGGCTTCGATAATCCTGACATTCGCGCCGCCGCGTGTGAGATGCCAAGCAATCGATGCACCAATGATGCCCGCACCGATCACAGCCACGCTCGGACCGGATCCCGTCATGATTTCAATGTCCTGCAAATCTGGCTAATAGCAAACCCGCGCCTTTGCCACGCAATGCTTGTGTGGCAACAGATACTTCATGAACCACTGGCCGCATTTCGTCCTGACCCTGCCCATACGGACCCGCCTCGGAGCCATCTCCCGCCTCAGAGCATTGACCTTGATCATCAATTTGTTCTGCGCTGCGCCGGTGGCACCGGTCTCATGAAACATGTCGGTTCCGTTGTGAGACGCCTGTATCGTTTTACAGACCGCAAATGCGGGAGATGACTTCACACTCATGAAAAGGGCGCCGGCCAATGCGACGCCCGTGACAAACGCTACTACACGCATCTTGCCCCCCTTGGCCTCTCTAACCTCGCGGGCTGATCTTAAGGCGTCAGCACACGGCGCGCAATTTCAGGGGCAAATTCGAACGACAGGATCACTGCATCAGGACGACGAAGTCAGTGCCCTTCGGCGTTGTTTCCTTGCTGATACCGTCATTGGTGATGGCAAGCGAGGAACCGGGCGTCAGCATCTTTTCAAGACGCGCCCTTGCACGCTTCGGTATCTCGACGCGATCAAGGGCTTCGACAGCCGTCGCGGCGATCGGTGCATTTGCGGTCAGCACCACATCGTCGACAACCTTTTTCTTCTTCCGCCTGGAGTAGCGGGCATACCGGTTGGTCGGCGAGCCCTTCTTCAGGGTCACGGCAAGCCAGCGCGCGTGATCTGCCGTCGGATAAAAATGCTGAGCCGTGAACAGATGCGACCCCAGCGGCGTATCGCCGCCCTTGATGAAGACCGGCATATCGAACACAGGGTTGAAGTTCTGGCGGACGTAGAGGTGCCCATTCATGGGCTTGCCCGCGGCGGCGACCTCGTAGATCTTCTCAATCAGATGATCGGAAATCAGACCGTCGGCCGGCAAACCATAAGTCTTCTGGAAACGGCGGATCGATTTTGCGGTGTCCGGTCCCATATACCCGTCAACGTCGCCGGCACCGAAGGAGAGCTCGTTCAAAAGCCGTTGAACATCCTTGATCTGCTCTTTGCCCGTGCGGCGCGTGATGAGAATGCGAACGGGCTCGGTCGAGCGCTTTTTCTCTTTCACCTTGACGCCGTTCGCCCTGGCAACACGCTCTTCCTCGATTTGATCGAAATCTTTCGGTGCAGGCGTCCTGGGCTGTAGCAAATTCTCGTGGGTGATCTCGAAGGGTTTGACCTCTTTTTCGTTTGCAATCACCACATGTGCGCCCATCTCGGTAAACCGGAACAGCTGCCCCGCGAACGCATGGGGCAAGCGGACGCAGCCATGGGATGCCGGGTGTCTCGGAACGGAATTGGATGCATGCAGAGCAATTCCCGACCAAGTGAGCCGCTGCATGAACGGCATCGGAGCGCCACTGTAAATATTGGACCGGTGGTGCCGGTTTTTCTGCAGAATGCTGAACACGCCGGACGGCGTCGAGTAACCCGGTTTGCCCGAAGAAACCCTGGACGTCGTCAGCGCCTTGTCACCCTGATATACGGTCAGCTTCTGATCGGGCAGCGAAACGACAATCTGTACCGGATCTTTCGAACCATCGTTCGCGGCCCATTTCGGCGCGGGTATGGGGGTCCTTTTCGGCCGGCTCCGCCTGACGCGATTGCGGCGGTAGCGCGGTCTCGTATAGCGGCGGCGCGGCTGGTAATAACCGTAGAACGGCTGGTAATACCCGTAACCGTAATACCCTTGCGCCCTGGTCTCGGACGATTCACCAGTCAGACCGAAAATAAGCACACCGACACCTGCCGATACAACCGACAGCCGCCCGACGATACGCTTTACTGAACCCGTACGGAACGGCAGGTAACTCATGGCATCCCTCCAGAATCTTGCCGCATCGGACTAAACCACGATGTAAGCACTCCCTCCTCAAGATCAAGTAAACCTTGTTTGAGTGCCGACAATTTGACTTTGCGTTATTCGCAGGCGCAGATCAACGCGCGCGCGGATGCGCCTCATCATAAATCTTGAGCAGCCTCGCCGCATCAACCTCGGTATAGATCTGCGTGGTCGAAAGGCTGGCATGACCAAGCAGTTCCTGAATTTCGCGCAAATCCGCGCCGTGCCCCAGAAGATGCGTGGCGAACGAGTGGCGCAGCGCATGGGGCGTGGCCGTGTCCGGCAAGGCAAACGCGCCGCGCAATCGCTGCATGAGCAGCTGAATGATGCGCGCTGACAACCGTTTTCCTTTCACGCCGACGAACAGCGGCCCTTTCGGCGCCAGTGCGAAGGGACACAACTCAAGATAGTGCGCAATCGCCTCCTGCGCGACCGGCAGGACGGGCACGGCGCGTTCCTTGCCGCCCTTTCCTGTAATCCGCAGCACATCCCGGCGGCCAACCGGCGCGTCACCGCGGCTGAGCCCCAATGCCTCGGAAATGCGCAGCCCGGAGCCGTACAGCAGCGTCAAAACGGCGGCATCGCGCGCGATGACCCAGTCGGGCGCGTCCGGATGAGCGCCTGCGCTGGCGTCAACTGTCAGAGACGTGGCTGAATCGATACTCAGGGGCTTCGGGACCGCGTGCGGCAGCTTCGGTGAGTGCACGGCGAGCACGGCATCGTTTTTCAGAATGCCGCGCCGATCGAGGAACCGGAAAAACATCCGGATAGCGGAGAGCGAACGCGCCAGAGAGCGGCTGGAAACCCCGCCTGCCCTGCGTGATGCCAGATAGGCGCGGAAATCGCGTGGCTCAAGTTCTCGTAACGTCTTCAGTGAAGCCGGACCGCCCATATGATGGGCGAGAAACCCGAGAAAGGACTTCAGGTCCCGCCCATAGGCCTCCTGAGTCTTTTCGGCAAGCTGGCGTTCGGTCGAGAGATAGGCGAACCACTTCGCTACAGCGGCTTCGAGATCGGTTGCCGCGATCAGATCTGTCGGAACTCCGGACATGGTTTCATTAAGCGCGAAAGGTCTTAAGGAATCCTCTGAGCCAGAGAGATTGCTAGAAGGTCAGAGTCCCCTCGATCATCATCTGCACCTCGCCGCCGATGAGGATCCCGCCCCCATCGCGGCCAGGCGGCCTGATGTGAACGCGGCCGTGCCGGTCGATGCTCGTACCCTGTGCGATCACGATCTCCTCGGTCAGGCGTCCTTCCTCATGCATCCAGCAGGCGAGCGCCGCATTGAGCGATCCTGTGATAGGGTCCTCGCTCATGCCGCTCGATGGCGCCAGCATGCGCACTTCATACCGGCATTCACTCCCTTCCGGGTGCGCTCCGATGAGGCCGATGGGCTTGAACTCCGGCCAGCGCACCTTCGAGGAATCAACGGCCAGTACGTCGGCAGCGCTCTTGAGTTCCAGGACCTGCCAGTCCGGCCCGTTGTTGAGCGCCGCCGTCCGCACGACCGAAGCCGGATCGATCTCCAGCGCACTCATAATCGACTGGCGGCTGTCTTCGGGCAGCGGTCCGATTGTGGTGGGTGGCGCGACAAAGGCCGGCACTGTTCCACTGATATCGATATCGACGATCCCGACGCCGCACTCCTGTCTGACGACGCCCGCATTCTTCGGAACACCGCCCGAGCGAAGCCAGGCCGCGCAACTTCCCAATGTCGGATGTCCGGCAAACGGCATCTCGCGCGCAGGCGTGAAGATCTTCACCTTGTAGTCTGCCGTACTGTCCGTCGGCGTCTGCAGGAACGTCGTTTCCGCCAAGTTCGTCCAGGCGGCGAAGTCCTGCATCTGCGCCTCCGAGAGGCCGTCGCCGTCGACGACCACAGCCAGGCCGTTGCCTTTCGCCGGGACCGACGTAAACACGTCGCACTGAATGAACCTTCGGCTTTGCATCGCTACACCCGTTTCGTCGGCTAATCGGGCCTGGCGATCACGCGGATTGCGTTCCACGCCCGGCAGTGACGGCAGTGACGGCAGTGACGTTTAGGTTTTTAAAAACCCTAAAGGATCGACTGGCCCGTCTTCTCCCAGTCGGCAAGAAACGCCGCGAGGCCCTTGTCGGTCAGATCATGCTGGATCAACCCGCGCAGCACCTGCGGCGGTACGGTCGCCACATCCGCACCGGCAAGCGCCGACTGCCTCACATGGTCATCGTTGCGGATCGAGGCGGCAAGAATCTGCGTCGAAAGCGCGTCATAGTTGTCATAGACGATGCGGATATCGCGGATGAGGTCCATACCGTCTTCTCCGATGTCGTCAAGACGCCCGATGAAGGGGGAAATGAACGTGGCCCCGGCCTTCGCCGCCAGCAATGCCTGATTGGCGGAGAAACACAATGTCACGTTGACCATCGTGCCGCCCTGGGAGAGCGCCTTGCAGGCCTTTAGGCCGTCCCATGTCAACGGCACCTTGATCGCCACATTGTCCGCGATCTTGGCAAGCTTGCGCCCTTCTTCGACCATCGCGTCGGCGTCCGTCGCGGTCACCTCCGCGCTCACCGGTCCATCGACCATGGCGCAGATTTCCTTGACCACCTCGGTAAAATCCCGGCCCGACTTGGCCACGAGCGACGGGTTGGTCGTGACGCCGTCCACGACGCCCGTTGCGGCCAAGTCGCGGATTTCGTCCGTATCAGCTGTATCGACAAAGAATTTCATGTGATGTCCCTGTAAACTGCTGATGCGCTTATAGCGCGCCCGCCGTTACAATAGGACCCTGATTCTTCCGTGTTCTTTAACGCCGAGCCGAATGAGGCCTGCCCTGGTTTCCAACGACACCGTTCCTGTTCTCCTACCACTGGCAATTGAAGCGCCGTACGATTATCGCGTGCCAGCGGACATGCAGCTCACACCGGGTGATTTCGTCATCGTGCCGCTGGCAACGCGCGAGCGCGTCGGCGTGATCTGGGACGGCGCGCTGGCGAGAGACCGCCCGGCTGTCGATCCTTCCAAACTGCGCGACGTCATCGATAAAATCGACATGCCGCCACTTCCAGCCGAATCGCTCCAACTCGTCGAATGGGTCGCCGGCTACACGCTGACACCACCGGGAATGGTCCTGCGGATGATGATGAGCGCACGCGAGGCGTTCATGCCGCCCAAGCCGCGCGTGGGTGTGCGGCTGACCGGCGCGCCGCCGGACCGCATGACCTCGGCGCGCTCACGCGTGCTGGAGGCCGCCGCCGGTGGCCTACTTTGGCCAAAACGTGAGCTTGTCGAAACGGCCGGCGTAAGCCCTGGTGTCATTGACGGGCTCGTTGACGCGGGCACACTGAGTGCGGAACCGTTGCCTCCAGAGCGGCCCGATGAGCCTGATGCAGACCACGCGCACGCCAGGCTGACACAGGACCAGCAGCGCGCGGCGGATACGCTGATCAAAAAGGTCGAAGACCGATCTTTCTCCGCGACCGTGCTTGATGGGGTCACGGGTTCAGGAAAGACGCCGGTCTATTTCGAAGCCGTTGCCGCTGCCCTGCGCAGCGGACGGCAAGCGCTGATCCTGTTGCCTGAGATCGCGTTGACGCGCCAGTTCGTTCAAGCATTCGAGCAACGCTTCGGTTGCGCGCCGGTCGAGTGGCACTCCGATCTGACCCCGCGCCAGAGAGGGCTCAACTGGCGGGCGGCGGCTCAAGGCGAAGCACGCGTCGTCGTGGGCGCGCGTTCGGCCCTTTTTCTTCCCTTCACCGAACTGGGACTGATCGTGGTGGATGAAGAGCATGACGCTTCCTTCAAACAGGTGGAGCGCGTCAGCTACCACGCACGCGACATGGCCGTCGTTCGCGCATCGATCGGCGGGTTCGCGGTCGTCCTCTCATCGGCCACCCCGAGCGTCGAAAGCCTCGTGAATGTCCGCCAGGGCAGATACGGGCATGTGGCGCTGCCGCGACGCTTCACTGGCGTATCGATGCCTGACATCGAAGCGATCGATCTGCGGAAGGCGCCGCCCGAGAAGGGTTCGTGGTTGTCGCCGGTCCTGATAAAAGCCGCTCAGGACACGCTTGCCGACAAGCAACAGGCCCTGTTGTTCCTCAATCGACGCGGTTACGCGCCCTTGACCCTGTGCCGGGCCTGTGGATTCCGTTTCGAATGCCCGCAATGCGCCGCCTGGCTCGTCGAACACAGATTTCGCCACCAGTTGCGCTGTCATCATTGCGGCTACTCGACGAAGGCGCCCGACACCTGCCCGAGCTGCGGCGCAGAGGACTCTCTCGTCCCTTGCGGACCGGGTGTCGAGCGTATCGCCGAGGAGGTGCGATCGCGGTTTCCCGAAGCGCGAACCGCCATTCTTTCATCCGATCTGGCACCCAATGTCACCGCATTGCGCGAAATCCTCGATGCGATCGCCCGCGGCGATGCCGACATCATCATCGGCACACAACTGGTTGCCAAGGGGCACCATTTTCCACAGCTCGCAACCGTCGGCGTGATCGATGGCGACCTTGGCCTCGGCCAGGGGGACCCACGCGCGGCGGAACGCACATTCCAGCTTCTCAGCCAGGTCACCGGCCGGGCCGGACGCGAGCGCATATCCGGAAAAGGCTTCATTCAGACCTACATGCCCGAGCATCCAGTCCTTCAGGCGCTGATTTCAGGAGACCGTGACGCTTTTCTCGAACAGGAAATCGCGGTGCGGCAGTCGGCAGGTTATCCCCCGTTTGGCCGTCTTGCGTCACTGGTGGTTTCGGCGACGTCTATGCCGCAGGCCATGGACTATGCACGGGCCGTCGCCACGCGGGCGCCACAGGCAGAGAAAATTCATATCCTGGGTCCGGCCGAGGCACCGCTCTCCGTCATCCGGGGCCGGCATCGGGTTCGTATTCTTATCAAAGCCACGCGTGAAACCGATATTCAGGCGTATCTGCGCCAATGGCTTGCAATCCTGTCGCCGCCGAAAGGCAGCGTGCGCCTCGCCGTCGATATTGACCCCTACAATTTCATGTAGGATGAAAGCCCCGCAAACGCGCCGGGCTTCCCGTTGTCCTTATAGACCGGAACTCCTGCATCCTCGGCCATCCTGGAGAATCCTTGCTGAATGAGCAAACCGCACCCCGGCGCAATGGATTACGCCCTCCTCCTTGCACTTGGCGCTATCTGGGGCAGCAGCTTCCTGATCATCAAGCTGGCGGTTGCAACGGTCCCGGCGGCAACCACTACCGCAGCCCGGCTGGCTATCGCAGCCGTGATCATGTATGCGGTCGCCCGGCACGCCGGACAGCACCTGCCGCGTGATCCGAAGGTCTGGCGTCTCATTCTTCTCTCCGCCCTGTTCGGCTTCGCACTGCCGTTTTTCCTGATCGGCTGGGGTGAGGAAGAAATAGACAGCGGGCTGGCCGCGATTTTGATGGGCGCCATGCCGCTGACCACCGTTCTTCTGGCTCATATCCTCACTGACGATGAAAAGTTGAACCTGCGCAAGGGCGCTGGCGTAACGCTTGGTCTGGTTGGTCTCGTTGTGCTGATCGGTCCGGAGAAGCTTGCAACTCTCGGGGACAATACGGTGAGACAGCTTGCGGTCACGGCCGCAGGTGCGTGCTACGGCGTAAACGCGATTATCACGAAGTCGCTTATTTCACAGCCGCGACGTGCCCTCGTGGCATCGGTCATGCTCGCTGCCACGGCCATGACCATTCCCATCAGCCTGTTCATCGACCGACCCTGGTCCCTTGATGCAAGCGGGCTGTCCGTCGCATCCGTGCTGCTGCTTGGTGTCCTGCCCACCGCCTACGCGACATTGCTCATGTTCAAGCTGGTCGACCGGCAGGGTGCCTCCTTCTTTTCACAGATCAATTTTCTGACGCCCTTGTTCGGCGTGTTTCTGGGCGCGTTTATTCTTGCCGAGCGTCCACCGCCCAATGCCTATGTGGCGCTTGCGATAATTCTCCTTGGTGTTGCGGTCGCGCGCGGGCGCAAACCCGCCTCCTGACAGACAAACCGATCGTAAATTCCGGCGTTATTCCATGCTTCCGCCGCGTCGGCACGAGGTCATACGCACAGTGTGCGTCAATGCGTCCGAAAACCGCGCGAGACAGTCGTTCCGCTGCATGTTGCCAGCCCGAAGGGCCTATGCTAGATCAGGCCCGGCTTTGGGGGGTTCCGACACAATATCGGCCTCTCATCAAGGGGTGCCGGAACATTCAGACCGGTGCCGCAAACACGGGCTCCAATCCGGAAACTGAAGAGCGTATCAGGTGGCAGGCGAAGATCCCATCATTGCAGGTATGGCGGGCCGCTACGCACTCGCATTGTTCGAGTTGGCGCTGGAGGCAAAGAAACTCAAGGCGGTCGAAGCGGACCTGACGTCCTTCGCCGGATTGCTTGAAGGCAGTCCGGACCTCAACCGTCTCGTCCGTTCACCGGTGTTCTCCGCGGAAGAACAGGCCCGCGCCGTCGCGGCCATCGCGAAGAGTGCGAAACTTTCGCCCCTCACGACCAATTTTCTGCAGTTGATCGCAAACAACCGCCGGTTGTTCGCCATTTCCGACATGATCCGCGCCTTCAATGCACTCGTCGCCCGCCATCGCGGCGAGGTGACCGCGGAAGTGACTTCCGCAAACAAGCTATCCGCCGAGCAGACCAAGACCTTGAAAGCAGCGTTGAAGTCTGCGGTCGGCCAGGACGTTCAGATCACTTCCCATGTCGACCCCGCCGTCCTTGGTGGTCTCGTGGTCAAGGTCGGCAGCCGCATGATCGATACGTCACTCAAGACGAAACTGAATAATCTGCAATATGCAATGAAAGAGGTCGGCTGATGGAAATCCGCGCCGCTGAAATCTCCTCGATCCTGAAGGAGCAAATCAAGAATTTTGGCAAGGAGGCGGAGGTCTCCGAAATCGGGCAGGTGCTTTCCGTCGGCGACGGCATTGCCCGCGTCTACGGTCTGGACAATGTCCAGGCCGGTGAGATGGTCGAATTTCCCGGTGGAATTGCCGGAATGGCTCTGAACCTCGAGGTCGACAATGTCGGCATCGTGATCTTCGGCGACGACCGGGACATCAAGGAAGGCGACACCGTCAAGCGGACAGGTGCGATCGTTGAGGTGCCGATCGGCAAGGAACTCCTCGGACGCGTGGTGGACGGCCTCGGCAACCCGATTGACGGCAAGGGCCCGATCAAGACGAAGAAGAAATCGCGCGTCGACGTGAAGGCGCCGGGTATCCTGCCCCGCAAATCGGTGCACGAGCCGATGCAGACGGGCCTCAAGGCCATCGACGCACTCATCCCGATTGGCCGCGGACAGCGAGAATTGATCATCGGCGACCGGCAGACCGGGAAGACCGCCGTCATTCTCGACGCCATGTTGAACCAGAAATCGATCAACGATGGCGGAGACGAGAGCAAGAAGCTTTATTGCGTGTATGTCGCGGTCGGCCAGAAACGCTCAACGGTGGCCCAGTTCGTAAAGACGCTAGAGGAAAATGGCGCCCTTGAATATTCGGTCGTGGTTGCCGCCACCGCGTCCGACCCAGCGCCGATGCAGTTTCTTGCGCCGTATTCGGGCTGCACAATGGGCGAGTTCTTCCGCGATAACGGGATGCATGCGCTGATCTCCTATGACGACCTCTCCAAACAAGCCGTCGCCTACCGGCAGATGTCGCTGCTGCTCCGCCGTCCTCCGGGACGCGAGGCCTATCCCGGCGATGTCTTCTATCTTCACTCGCGCCTTCTGGAGCGTGCCGCCAAGCTCAACGAAGAACATGGCGCAGGCTCGCTGACGGCCCTTCCGGTTGTGGAAACCCAGGCCAACGACGTGTCGGCTTACATTCCGACGAACGTGATTTCGATCACCGACGGTCAGATCTTTCTTGAGACGGACCTCTTCTACCAGGGCATCCGCCCGGCGGTGAATGTCGGTCTTTCAGTCAGCCGCGTGGGATCGGCAGCGCAAGTCAAGGCGATGAAACAGGTCGCCGGTGCGATCAAGGGCGAGCTCGCCCAGTATCGCGAGATGGCCGCCTTCGCACAGTTCGGCTCCGATCTCGACGCCGCGACCCAACGCATGCTCAACCGCGGCGAACGCCTCACCGAATTGCTCAAGCAATCGCAGTTCTCGCCCATGACGGTTGATGAACAGGTCGTCTCGATCTATTCGGGTACGCGCGGCTACCTCGACGACATTCCGGTGTCAGCCGTCGGCCGCTTCGAAGAGGAACTGCTCAGGCATCTGAAAGACAAGCATGCCGCGATCCTCGACGATATCCGGTTGAAGGGCGAGCTCGACGACAAGGCCGAAGAAAAGCTCAAAAAGGCGCTCGACGCCTTCGCGAAGTCCTTCGCGGTCTAAAGGCTCAATCGGGAACAGGCTTCATGGCGTCTCTCAAGGACCTCAGAAACCGGATCACCAGCGTCAAGGCGACGCAGAAGATTACCAAGGCGATGCAGATGGTGGCCGCGGCGAAACTGCGGCGTGCGCAAGAGTCTGCTGAAGCCGCCCGACCCTATGCGGAACGGATGGACGCGGTTCTCGCCAATCTGGGCAAAATGGTCTCCGCTCAGGAAGGAGCCTCACCCCTCCTGGTCGGCACCGGTTCGGACAAGGTTCATCTGCTCGTGGTCGCGACCGCCGAACGCGGATTGTGTGGTGGGTTCAACACAAACATCGCCCGACTGGCCAGGGAGCATGCGCGACGCCTTATTGATGACGGCAAGACCGTCAAGATCCTCTGCGTCGGACGTAAGGGCCGCGATGCCCTGCGTCGCGATTTGAGCTCTCACATTATCGATCTTATCGAATTGCGGGGCCTGCGGACCGTCGGCTTTGAAAATGCTGACGAAATCGGGCAGCGCGTGCTCGACATGTTCGGGAACGGCGAGTTTGACGTCTGCACGTTGTACTTCTCCGAGTTCCGCTCGATCCTGACCCAGGCGCCGACCGCATTGCAGCTCATTCCGGCAAAGCTGCCGGAGGTGGAAGCGGACGCAGACAAGGCGGACGGCCCGGACGCGGCGTATGAATACGAACCGGATGAAGATGAAATTCTCGCCGATCTGCTGCCGCTTAACGTTTCGACGCAGATTTTCCGCGGCCTTCTGGAAAACGCCGCCAGTGAGCAGGGCGCCCGCATGACGGCAATGGACAGTGCGACCCGCAACGCGGGCGACATGATCGACAAACTGACCTTGCACTATAATCGAACACGGCAGGCTCAGATCACCAAGGAGCTCATCGAGATCGTTTCCGGCGCGGAGGCGCTATAATGCACCGGACATATTGTTCGGAGAACACCCATGAGGCGGTTCATCGTCTGGGGCGCGGCTGCAGCCTTAGTGCTGTCCGGTGCGGGCATTGCCCTCTATCGGATCGTTCCGCCTCTGCTTGAGGCGGAGCCGAGTGAGGAGGAAATGCTGGGTGCGCTCAGGGCCAGCGGATTTGATGTTGAAGGAATGAGGTTTCGCAAGGTCGACTGCACTTGGATCAAGGAAGGTGTGTTTGAATGCAGCTACGTTCTTCAACCGCGCCGACCGCCGAAAGACTTTGAACCGAGCGAAGACAAGGGTTCATTTTTGAAATTGGGAAAATCGTGGTCCGTGAGACAGACATTCTAAATCGGACCGACGGCTGAAGTTACGAATGATTAAAGGGTGACACCATGGCGAAGAAGAAACTTGCAGGTCAGGTTACGCAGGTAATGGGCGCTGTCGTTGACGTGCAGTTCGAAGAGCACCTGCCGGCAATCCTGAACGCGCTGGAGACGGACAACCAAGGCAATCGCCTGGTGCTGGAAGTGGCGCAGCATCTGGGCGAGAACACGGTCCGCACGGTTGCCATGGACTCGACCGAAGGTCTGGTGCGCGGCCAGGAAGTTGTCGACACGGGCGACGCCATCGCAGTGCCGGTCGGCGACGAGACGCTCGGGCGCATCATGAACGTGATCGGCGAACCTGTGGACGAGGCCGGTCCAGTCAAGACCAAGGCGCGCCGGGCGATCCATCAGCCGGCGCCGGAATTCATTGAGCAATCGACCGAATCGGAGATTCTCGTCACCGGCATCAAGGTCGTCGACCTGCTAGCGCCTTACGCCAAGGGCGGCAAGATCGGCCTGTTCGGCGGCGCCGGGGTCGGCAAGACCGTGCTCATCATGGAGCTCATCAACAATATCGCGAAGGGCCACGGAGGATACTCGGTATTTGCCGGCGTGGGCGAGCGCACACGCGAAGGCAATGACCTGTACTGGGAGATGATCGAATCCGGCGTGAACAAGGAAGGCGGGGGTGGTGATTCCAAATGCGCGCTCGTCTATGGCCAGATGAACGAACCGCCCGGAGCCCGTGCGCGTGTCGGCCTGTCGGGACTGACCGTCGCGGAACATTTCCGCGATCAGGGCCAAGACGTGCTGTTCTTCGTCGACAACATCTTCCGCTTCACGCAGGCAGGCTCCGAAGTGTCCGCATTGCTCGGACGTATCCCGTCTGCTGTCGGTTACCAGCCGACGCTTGCAACCGACATGGGCGCGCTGCAGGAGCGTATCACTTCGACGTCCAAAGGCTCGGTTACGTCCGTGCAGGCCATCTACGTGCCGGCGGACGACCTGACCGATCCGGCCCCGGCGACATCGTTTGCCCATCTGGATGCGACGACGGTGTTGTCGCGGCAGATCGCGGAAAAAGGCATCTATCCCGCTGTTGACCCGCTCGACTCCACCTCGCGCGTTCTGGAGCCGCGTGTCGTCGGTGAAGAGCATTATGAGATCGCCCGCCGGGTACAGGAAATTCTGCAGCGTTACAAGGCCTTGCAGGACATCATTGCCATTCTCGGCATGGACGAGCTGTCCGAGGACGACAAGCTGACGGTGGCGCGCGCGCGCAAAATTGAGCGCTTCCTCAGCCAACCCTTCCATGTCGCCGAGGTGTTCACCGGCGCACCGGGCGTCCTGGTCGATCTCGCCGATACGATCCGCGGCTTCAAGGGCTTGTGCGACGGCGAATATGATCACCTGCCCGAGCAGGCTTTCTACATGGTCGGAACCATGGATGAAGCCATCAAGAAGGCCGAGCAGATCGCAGCGGAAGCCGCGTAACGCGACTCATGACGCTGCGCTCGGCGCTTTGAGGACGAACCGGAGATACCGACCCCATGGCTGATACGTTCACATTCGAACTTGTCTCACCCGAACGGCTCCTGATTTCCGAAGACGCCGAGAGCGTGGTCGTTCCCGGTTCCGAAGGCGATTTCCAGGTGCTGGCCAACCATGCTCCGGCGCTTGCAACACTCCGGGCCGGGCTGCTCGACGTTGTCCTTCCCGGCGGCAAGGAGCGGCGCATTTTCGTCCGTGGCGGGTTCGCCGAAGCCGGACCGGAAAGCCTCACGGTCCTCGCCCAGACGGCCATTGATTCCGCCGACCTGAACAAGGCCACCCTGGCCCAGGAGATCAAGAATGCTGAGGAAGACGTGACGGATGCGAAGGACGATCAGACCCGCGACAAGGCTCAGGACAAGCTCGATCAGCTGAAACTGATCCGCGATACCCTGGGACTGAACTAGACATCTGATCTATCGATCAGGAATTTCCGATTAGCGGTCTCTATATGGAGAGTGCCGCAAACTCCTTGGCCAACCTCTCGTAAACCGGGCGCTTGAAGGGCACGATCAGCTCGACCACTTCATTCATCGACGCCCATCGCCAATCATCGAACTCCGGCTTGTGTCCGACACCGGAAATATCGATTTCGGCGTCTTCGCCGGTGAAGCGGAAGACGACCCATTTCTGTTTCTGGCCACGGTAGCGGCCCTTCCATGAGACGCCGATCAGGTGATCAGGAAGGTCATAGAAATGCCAGGCCGGAATCTCATCGATCAGCTCCGCGGATGTGACGCCGGTTTCTTCCGTCAGCTCGCGCAAGGCCGCCGCCTGAATATTCTCTCCCTCGTCGATACCGCCCTGCGGCATCTGCCACCACATGCCGACGCCTTTTGCCTCCTCGTCGTCCGGCTGCACGATCCGCCTCCCGATCCAGACAAGGTTGGCAGCATTGACGAGAACAATGCCGACACAGGGCCGGTAAGGCAGCTTGGCGAAATCTGTTTTGTTCATGCGAATTGCAGGAGCACTCAGGTCTGCCGGTCGCTGCGCACGGCCGCGCTGATTGGGATGAGCTCGATGCCCTTGGCTTTGAGCTGCTTCGCCCACTCGGTGACACGGCCGATCGTCAGCGGCAAACTCGAACCGATACCGATGGCCAATCCTTTCTCCTGGGCAATTCCTTCGAGCTTCTTGAGGGAGAGCTCGATTTCTTTTGCGTTGCGTTCCTCGTCGATCACAACCTGCGAAACGGAATAGTCCAAGCCCAGATCCCGTGCAATCTGCCCTGCCGTCGAGCGCGCCGCCGTTCCATCGTCGAGATAGATCAGGCCACGCGATTTGAGCTCCTCCAGAACCGGAAGAAAGGCATCCTGTGCGGCGGCAAATTTGGCACCCATATGGTTGGTGATGCCCGTGTAACCCGTGAACCGGGACATGATCCAGTGAAGGCGCTTCAGATTCTCCTCTGCCGGCAGGCTGGTCAGCAGGGTATGTGGCCCGGGATCGTTGTCGGGATAGTCAAATGGCTCGAGCGGCACCTGAAGCATCACCTCATGCCCGAGGTCGCGCGCCTTTCGCACCCAGCCATCGAGGTTCCGCCCGTAGGGCCCGAACGCGAGGGTCACGGGACCGGGGAGCGAGTCGATCGCCTGGGTCGTGGCGATATCCGACAAGCCGAGACCGGTAATGAGCACGGCGATACGGGCCGGTTGACCGGCACCCGATCCTGCCGATCCGTTGATGGGACGCGCATACACTTCGCTTGGCCGTCGGCCGTCGGACGCGATTTTGGGAAGCGGCCCGTAGCGCGAGGTCTCAACCACGGCACGCACAGGCACCGGAGGCAGTCTGACCAATTCCTGGTTTTCGGGAACGGTTGCGGCACCTGTCTCAGGTTGGCGCATCGCAGGCTGCTGCGTGCCGCCAAATGCGGTAGCTGGAACGGTTTGTTGTTCGGTCGTCGCGGAAGGGGGCGGAACCACGGGCGGCGCTACCGCCTTCACGTCCGGGATCACGGGACCGGCGACGGCCTCCGCAGCGGGACGACTTGCAGGATCAATCTGGACGATTGCGATCGGCTCGCCTCCCATAGGGTCCGCTCGCATGACGAACCATACGATGGCCGACGCGATTATCCCCAGAATCGCGGTCGTCGTGATGGCAAGCGCCTTCATTGTGCCTCTGTATTCCCGGTCAGCCCCGCCATATACGCGGCCAGGCGACCTGCCGCAAACCAAACCGTCAATTACAACAGAGTTTTACAGCAAGTCGCCAAACGGGCAAATGGTCTGTGCGCTAGTTTGCGGCTGCTCCCTTGTTTTCTTTCTCAGCCTTCTTTTCAACTTTCTCGGCCTTCACATCGCCGCGAACGAAGTTCAGGGCGTATTTCAGCTGAGTATCCTTTTCCTTCTCTCGGGGAACGTAGGCCGAACTACCGGAGGATTCCTTCTCATCCTCGCTCTTCAGATGGCCACGCAGGCTTGCCTCGCCACGGGGTTTCTGCTGACGCTTCTTAAGCTCTTCGGGCAACTCCTGCTCGACCACAATGTTCGGCTCGATACCCTTGGCCTGAATTGAGCGCCCCGAGGGCGTGTAGTAGCGCGCCGTCGTCAAACGAATTGCGCCGTTTCCATCAAGCGGAATGATGGTCTGGACCGATCCCTTGCCGAAAGACCGCGTTCCGATCACGGTTCCGCGCTTCTGATCCTGAATGGCGCCTGCGACAATCTCCGACGCACTGGCGGAACCGCCATTGATCAAGACAGCAATCTTCTTGCCGTTCGTGATGTCGCCCGACCGGGCGTTGGATCGTTGGGTCTCCTGCAGATTGCGCCCACGTGTCAGCACAATCGCGCCCTGCTCCAGAAACGCATCGGAGACGGAGATGGCCTGATCGAGAAGCCCGCCCGGATTGTTCCGCAGATCGATGACGTAGCCCTTGAGCTTCGGACCAATGTCTTTCTTCAGCTTTGCTACGGCCTTCTTGAGTTCCGAATAGGTCTGCTCGTTGAAGGTCGTGAGGCGAACATATGCGACATCGTCCTCAACCCGCGCCTTGACCGGGTTGATGCGGATGACGTCGCGCACGACCTTGATCTCAAGCGGCTCGTCCTCGCCTTTCCGAACGACGGTAAGTTTGATCGCCGTGTTGACGGGGCCGCGCATCTTCTCGACCGCCTGCTGCAGGGTCAGTCCGCGAATCTGCTCGCCGTCAAGATGAGTGATGTAATCGCCCGACAGCAGGCCGGCCTTGTCAGCCGGTGTATCGTCAATCGGCGCCACCACCTTCACGACGTCGTTTTCGAGCGTCACCTCGATACCAAGTCCGCCGAATTCGCCGCGGGTCTGAACCTGCATGTCGCGGAAGTGCTTGGGATTGAGGTAGGCGGAATGCGGATCGAGCGCCGCGAGCATGCCGTTGATCGCCGACTCGATGAGTTTCGCATCTTCCGGTTTTTCAACATAGTCCGTACGAACACGCTCCAACACGTCGCCGAACAGATCAAGCTGCCGGTAGATCTCCGAATTGGCGGCAACCGCACTATGGCTTCGCGCAAGATTCAGTATTGCTGTCCCGGCTGCCAATCCAGCCAGAATCAAAAACGCCCAAAGTGCGAACTCTGGTTTCCGCATCATCCTTCTGCCCTTCCAGGGTTGTCGGCCCACCATGGATCCGGATCAATCGGCCGGCCGTCCTTACGAAATTCAATGTACAAGACCGGGCTCGGACTTTTTGTCTTCTTTTTTTTGCCCGGTTGCGCCGCGCCCATTACCGCAACGGGTTCTCCGGCGAGAACGAACTGACCGGTTTCGACATCAATCCGCTCCATACCAGCAAGCAGTATATGATACCCCTCGCCCGCATTTATGATCAAGAGTTGCCCGTAGGTGCGAAATTCGTCCGCATAGGCGATCCAGCCATCCACCGGCGAGGTCACCTGCGCCTGCGAACGGCTGCGTATCGAGATTCCCTTTACGCGCTGGCCATACTCGTTGGCACCGCCAAAAGCCCTCACTTTCTCACCACTTACAGGCAGCGCGAGCCTGCCCTTTGTCGAGGAAAACTCAACGGCGGGTTTGAGACGCCCCGGACTGACAAACGCCACCTTGGTCGTTTGGCTGGACTTGGCTTCACCGACCGGGCGGCCTTGTCTTTTCGCTGCTTCGGCCAGCGCCTTTTCCCTCGCCTTTTTTGCGGCAAGCTCCGCCTCGTAAGCGGCAACGCCGGCTTCGGCGATTTCCTTGTCCATACGCTTCACCAACTCACCAAGATACCCAACCGTTTTCGCGTGTTGGGCCGCCGCCACCCGTATCCGCTTGAGTTCTCGCTGCTGTGAGCGAACCAGCGCCTGTTTCTCCTTAATCAAACCATCAATACGGGTCCGCCCGGCAATCAATTTGTCGTTCTCGGTCTTCAAATTATCGCGTTGACGGCGGATGCCGGCGCTCAGACGAACCAGATCATCGAGTTCGGCACTCAGCCCTTCGGCCTGGAATGTGAGCTCGGGGAACACCGAAGCCATCAACATCGCGGAGCGCACCATCTTCAGGGCGTCATTCCGCCTGGTCACCACGGCAGGCGGCGGCTGGCGTCCGATTCGCTGCATCGCCGCCAACAACTCGGAAATCGTGGATTGCCGCTGTGCAATCGAGGCGCGCACCTGGTTTTCCTGCTCGGTGAGAGCAGCCACCCGCTTCTCGATCTTTGTCAGGCTCGCTTCGCTTATCTGGATGCTCTTGGCGGTTTCAATCAAATCCTTGTTCAGCGCGGCGCGTTCTTTCTCCAGCTGCGCCAGACTGCCCGAAAGTTGCTTCTCCCGGGTGCGGGCTGCCTTGAGGTTGCGCTGGCTTTCGAGCAACTGCTTGTGCGCATCTTCCTGGCTCACCGATTCCTGGGGAATCGCATGCGGTACGGCAAGCGAGAACGCCGCCGCGATCGCTGTCACGGCACAGGCCAGCGTCACACGCTGTCCCGCGCATCTGCCTGCGCCACCTGTTGCGGATCTGCTCATGATTCCTCCATAGGCCCATAGCGGGGTCCGCACAAGTGACAAGGCATTCAGCTTCGATGATAAGGGTGGCCGGCCAGTATGGTCGCCGCCCGATAAAGCTGTTCGGCGACGACGACCTTGGCCAAGCCGTGCGGCAGAGTTATGGCACCGAGAGAAAGCGTGCGCGCCGCCTTTTTGCGGAGTTCGTCACCGTGACCGTCGGGCCCACCCAGCACAAGGGCAACTGCAGAAGCACCCTCATCCCGCAACTCACCGAGCAACCGCGCAAACGCCTCGCTTGTCAGCGCCTTGCCCTTCTCGTCGACAGCGATAATGACGGCTTGCTGGGGGATGCGTGCGATGAGGTCCCGAGCCTCTTCGGCCTTGCGCTCCGCCGCGCCCGCCTTGCGCGATTCGCTCACGGCAATTTCGCTCAACGGTCCCAGCGCGACCGACTTTCCGATCCCGCCAACGCGCCCCGCATAGTGATCGTAAAGCGCGCGCTCGGGTCCCGATTTGAGTTTGCCGACTGACGCAAGTATCAGCTTCA
>JALCBY010000020.1:0-20886 GCA_028066055.1 Hyphomicrobiaceae bacterium | reverse complement strand
AGCGCGCGCTCGGGTCCCGATTTGAGTTTGCCGACTGACGCAAGTATCAGCTTCATACGCCGAACCGCGTCGCCACGAAGCTAGACGGCCACACGCTCGTCGGGCGGTGCCGCGGACCACATCTTCTCCAGATTGTAGAATTCCCGGACCTCCGGACGGAAAATGTGGATTACCACGTCGCCCGCATCGATCAGAACCCAATCGCAATGCGGCAGGCCTTCGACGCGAACACCGGCATCTGTCACCTTTTTGAGCTTCCTGATGAGCTGATCGGCCACCGCCCCAACGTGGCGGCTCGACCGTCCGGAAGCGATCACCATATGATCAGCGATGGAGGATTTGCCGGCAAGATCGATGGACGTCACGTCCAGTGCCTTGGCTTCGTCGAGGACCTCTGTGACAAGGTCCAACACTGAGTCCGAACCGCGCTCAACCCGAGCAGGCCCGGAGAGAGGCGTACCCTTAGAGGCACCCTCGCGAGAGGTTCCCATGTTTAGGTGAATGTCCTTCCGTTGTGCAGTCGTGCGCTATGGTCATTACCTCATGCGTGTCACATATCCCGGTTATTCGGAACTCGTGACAAATCAAGCATGCCCGCAGATTGTGACAATATCAATACCCGTACGTCAGTTATGGTTTAGCCCCGCTTCGCGCAGCGCCGTCGAGGACAGCGAAGACAGAGGAACTGTCAGAAACGTCCAGGCTGGGGGTGTCATGGATTTCAGCCCGGACGCATCGGTTTCCTCCAGATAGGCATTGGCAAAACGATGGGATGTCCTGCTGGCGCATGCGGCAAGGCGGTATCCCGGTCGATCCATGACGGCAATCGGGACGCCCTCCATGATCTCCCGGTTTCGACGCCAAAGGTGAAAAGACGCCAAGTTGTCGGCACCCATGATCCAGACGAACCGCGTGCAAGGATAGCGACGCCGCAGATATGCAATCGTATCCGCCGTGTAGGCACTTCCGGTCGCCACCTCGAAGCCCGTCACATCAATGCGGGGATGACGCACCAATGCCCGAGCCGCATGGAGACGGCTTGCAAACGATTTCATGTCGCTTGGACTCTTGAGCGGATTGCCCGGTGTCACCAGCCACCACAGCCGATCAAGCCCCAACCGTTTGAGTGCCATCTCCGAGATATGCACGTGGCCGGCATGGGGCGGATCGAACGTCCCGCCCAGGAGACCGATCGACATGTCGGGAAATGCCGGAGGCGGTTGCAGCGCCCATCGCGGCACAACGGCGGCGTTGTTAGTCACCGCGCGTCTGGCCCGCGCCATGGACGACATATTTGAAGCTCGTAAGCTGCTCGACGCCCACGGGCCCCCGCGCATGCATCTTTCCCGTGGCAATCCCGATTTCGGCGCCCATTCCGAACTCCCCGCCGTCCGCGAACTGGGTCGAGGCATTGTGCAGCACAATTGCCGAGTTGACACGCGCCAGAAACGCAGCCGCGGCAGCCTCGTCATCCGTAATGATGCTCTCGGTGTGCGACGAGCCGAAACGCGCAATATGCGCAATGGCCGCGTCCAGGCCGTCGACGACCCTCACTGCGATGACGGCATCAAGAAACTCCTTGCCCCAATCCTCTTCCCCGGCAGGCACGACGCGCGAATCCGCCTTCTGCGTTTCAGTGTCTCCGCGCACCTCGCAGCCGGCATCGATCAGAGCTTCGACCAGCGGCTTGAGATGCGTAGCAGCGCAGGCGCGATCCACCAGAAGACACTCGGCCGCACCACAGATACCGGTTCGGCGCATCTTGGCGTTCACAACGATCTCCCGCGCCATTTCGAGATCAGCCGGGCCATGAACATAGAGATGGCAGATGCCTTCAAGATGCGCGAACACCGGTACGCGCGCCTCCGCTTGCACCCGGCCCACAAGGCTTTTTCCACCGCGCGGCACGATCACGTCCACGGTGCCACCGAGGCCTTTCAGCAATTCGCCGACCGCAGCCCGGTCGGCAGTCGGCACAATCTGGATGGCGTCCTCGGGCAGGCCCGCGGTTCTCAATCCTTCCGCCAGACAGGCGTGGATCGCGTCAGCCGAATGCTTGCTTTCCGACCCGCCTCGCAGGATCACGGCGTTGCCCGACTTGAGGCACAGGGCACCCGCATCCGCCGTTACATTGGGGCGGCTCTCGTAGATGATCCCGATCACGCCGAGCGGCGTCCGAACGCGCTCGATTTTCAGGCCGTTCGGCCGTTCCCACGCAGCGATTACACTGCCGACCGGATCGTCGAGCGCGGCGATGTCCTCGACGCCCCTTGCCATGCTCTCGATCCGGTCCGGCGTCAGCTTCAACCGGTCGAGAAAAGCGGACGGACGCTTATTCTGTTCGGCTATCACCATATCCCGCGCATTCGCGGCCAGGATGTCCTGCTCATGTGCACGAATGGATGCCGCCATCGCCCTCAGGGCGTTCGTCTTGGCTTCGGGCGAGGCGTTTGCCAAGGCGTCAGCTGCGCTTCTTGCACGGACACCAATCTCCGCCATGACGCTTTCGACGTCGCCTGCGGGGGGATCTTTGAGGGCTGCGTCCATTGTCCTAGTCACTGTTTCCAATACTCTTTTTGAGCGCCATGTCGTCACGATGAATAAGCTCGTCCCGGCCACGGTAGCCGAGACGCTCAAGGATTTCACGGCTTTTGTAGCCGATGATCTCGGCTGCGTCCTGCCGGGAATAGGCGCTCAATCCACGCCCGAGTTCAACGCCGTCGCTATCGCGAATAACGACGGCATCGCCGCGGTCAAAGGTGCCCTCGACCGCCGTGACGCCCGCCGGAAGCAGGCTCTTGCCAGCCTTCAGTGCTCTAACCGCGCCGTCGTCGACTATGACGGCACCACGCGGTTCAAGAGCGCCGGCGATCCACCGCTTGCGAGATGCATCAGGATCAGTCCGGGCGAAGAACCAGGAACACAGGCCGCCATTTGCCAACAGCGCCAGTGGGTTCTCCACCTTTCCGCTGGCGATTACCATATGGGTTCCGGCATCGACGGCAATCTTCGCGGCTTCGATCTTAGTCACCATACCCCCGCGGGACAGCTCCGTCCCCGTATCACCTGCCATCCCCTCGATTTCAGGGGTGATATCGTTGATTTCGGAAAGCAGTTCCGCGTTTTCATCCTGACCCGGAATGCCCGTATAGAATCCCTGCACATCCGAAAGCAGCACCAGGCAATCACAACTCATCATGCTGGCGACCCGGGCGGCAAGCCGGTCATTGTCGCCATAGCGGATTTCCGATGTCGCCACCGTGTCGTTCTCGTTGACGACGGGCACCGCACCAAGCCGCAACAGGGTTTCCATGGTTGAACGCGCATTAAGATACCGCCGCCGCTCCTCGGTATCGCCGAGTGTCAGCAAGACCTGCGCCGTAACGATGCCATGGCTGCGGAAACACTCCTCATACGCATGCGCCAGATCGACCTGTCCCACCGATGCAGCAGCCTGGCTGTCTTCTAGCTTCAACGCCCCACGCGGTAATCCGAGCGTCTTCCGTCCGAGCGCAATTGCGCCGGAGGATACGATGATCACCTGTTTGCCATCGGCCTTGATGGCCGCAACGTCGGCCGCAAGCGAGGCCAGCCAGTCGCGTTTCAGCTCTCCCGTCTTGACGTCTGCAAGCAGGGAGGACCCGATCTTGACGACCAGCCGTTGAGCCTCTTCCCATTCCTTCCTTACGGTCGCCATTGGGCTTCCCGCGGAGAGACACGTTTGGCCTCACGCTCCTTTGTGCGTCCGTCCTCTATGGCGCCGGCCAGCCTGAACAGCATGTCCTTCATGCCTGAACCGGAGACCGCGGATATCGTGTTGGCCTCAATGCCATGCGCCGCACGAAGCGCTTTCGCGGACTCTGCTGCCTGTTCCTCGGAAACCGCGTCGCATTTTGTGAGAGCGACCAGCTCGCCCTTCGTCTCCAACCCCGAGCCATAGGCCTCGAGTTCCCCGCGCACCGTTTCGTAGTCCCCCACCACATCCTCGCTCGTCACGTCGATGAGATGAAGCAGAGCGCGGCACCGCTCCACGTGCCCCAGGAACCGGTCGCCGATCCCCGCCCCCTCATGCGCCCCTTCGATGAGACCGGGAATATCCGCCAGGACGAAATCTATGTCTCCCGCGCGCACCACACCGAGGTTGGGGTGGAGCGTCGTGAATGGATAGTCCGCAATTTTCGGCTTTGCAGCTGAAACCGATGCCAGAAAAGTCGACTTGCCCGCATTCGGTAAACCGACCAGTCCGGCATCGGCAATCAGTTTGAGGCGCAGCCAGACCTCACTTTCGTAACCCGGTTCGCCCGGGTTGGCGCGACGCGGCGCCCGGTTCGTCGACGATTTGAAATGGGCATTGCCGAAACCGCCGTTGCCTCCCTCGGCAAGCACCAGACGTTGCCCGGGCTCCGTCAGGTCCCCAAGGAGGGTTTCGTTGTCCTGTGCATAGATCTGTGTTCCCGGAGGCACCTTCAGAACCTTGTCTTTGCCGCCCGCGCCCGACCGGTTCTTTCCCATTCCATCGCCACCGCGTTCGGCCTTGTAGTGCTGCTGATAGCGGAAATCGATGAGTGTATTGAGGTTTTCGACGCATTCAGCCACGACATCGCCGCCGCGCCCGCCGTCACCGCCGTCGGGCCCGCCGAATTCGACATATTTCTCGCGCCGGAAACTGACGCAGCCATTGCCGCCGGCTCCGGATTGGATATAGACGCGCGCCTGATCGAGAAATTTCATGCGCTTTCTCTTTTCACGTCACACCTTGGTGTTTCTGCGGGTCTATCGGGGCAGCGCACGGCGCGCAAGCCGTGTCGCCCCACTTGGTGAAGGGCGGTCTACGCCGCACCCCACTGTTTCAAACTCTCCCAGACCGAGCGTTCCAGTACGAATTCATCAACCGGGACAGGACCGCCGTAAGCCCGCCCCATGCTCATACCGGTACCGACGAGCTGAAACCCGCATTTCACAAGAACCCTGCGGGACGCCTCGTTGACCACGCGACAACGACTGTTGAGGAGCGAAATGGACAGGTTCGCAAAGGCATAGTCTATCACGGCACGGGCGGCCTCGGTCGCGTAGCCGTTGCCCCAAAATGGTTCGCCAATCCAGTAGCCGACCTCATGCTCACCGGTATCGCCGACGCCTAAACCCGACGCACCGACGATCGCATTATCGCATTTTCTGGCAATCACGAACGCGCACTCCTGTGAGTCCGGCAGCGACGCGATCCAGTTGTGCGCATCCTCGACTCGATAAGGATACGGCATTCGCCGCGTCTGCTCGGCGATCTTGAGATTGTTGGCAATAGCGGCCACGGCTTCCGCATCATCGATGCGCGGTGGCCGCAGGATCAACTGACTCGTCGTCAGGAGGCAGCCATTATCCGACGGCACGCTCTCCCGACCCCTCTTAAACTCATCTGCTTCGTCATCCATCGGTCCTCTCCGGTCAAAAGAAAAAGGGGAGATGGCGCTCCATCTCCCCTTCACTTGACCTTTGAGATCCCCGGTTCGACGAAGCGCCGGCGGATCCCTTTGCGAACCGCCGCTACTTTGCGGCCATCGGGTCCACCGATACGTAAACGCGTCCTTTGGCTTTTGTACGGAAGCTCACATTCCCTTCGCGTACTGCGAAAATCGTGTGGTCCTTCCCCATGCCGACGCCTTCGCCGGGATGCCACTTGGTCCCGCGCTGGCGCACGATGATGTTTCCAGGGATCACGCGCTCACCGCCAAATTTCTTGACGCCGAGCCGCCGTCCGGCCGAATCGCGTCCGTTGCGCGATGAACCGCCTGCTTTTTTGTGAGCCATGATTCAAATCCTCTTGCCGGCACCTCTTACACGAGTGCGGGCCGTTAGTCTTCCTTTGATTTTGCCGCCGGCTTCTTTTTTGCGGCAGGTTTTTTTGCAGCTGGCTTCTTAGCCGCAGCCGCTTTCGGAGCCGCCTTTTTAGCCGGGGCTTTCGCCTTGGCGGCAGGTTTGGCTTCCGCCTTGGGTTCAGACTTTTTTGCTGCCGGCTTTTTATCGGCGGGTTTCTTTTCTTCCGTCTTCTTGGCAGGCACCGGTTTCGCAGCCGCCTTGGACGGCTTCTTGCCTCCGGTCAGGATCTCCGTGATCCGGACCGCCGTGAGATGCTGGCGGTGGCCCTTCTTCCGGCGGTAGTTCTTACGGCGCTTCTTCTTGAAGACGATGATCTTGTCGCCGCGCTTTTGTTCCAGGACCTGGCCGGCCACGCTCGCGCCATCGATTGCGGGAGTGCCGACCTGCGGCGCACCTTCGCCGCCGAGCATCAAGACTTCACTGAACTGTATGATTTCGCCGGCGTCGCCCGAGACCTTCTCGACCTCGATGACATCGTCCGGAGCAACACGGTATTGCTTTCCGCCGGTACGGATAACTGCGTACATCACATGCGTCCTTCTTGATCCGCGCCCTGCGGCGCCGCGCACGATGTCGCGGTCTTGCTCGTCCTTGAGGACCGTTTGCAACGGTCTGCCCCGGGCAGCGCCTTAGCTGCGCAAACCTTGCGGTTCGCGCCATTTGCCGGCGCACTATACGTATTCAGCTTGCCAAGTCAATTTGGAGTTGAGGCGCGCAAGGAACCCTTAACCGGAGGCTTGCCCGTTCGCCTGTCAGCGGGTAGCCGATGCCTTTACGCAGCTGGAAACTCGGTGTTCGCCTCGCCACCCTGCCCGGTTGCACAAAATCACCGCATTTGGGACAGCTGCAAGCCAAATTTCGGTCACGACTCATAGTTAATCTTTTTCCCGTGCAGACTACGGAGGTGCAGGGCCGATTGTGTGACGACACGAGTCTATGAGGGAAAAATGGTCACCATCGAGCCGCGAAACTATTCAGAATTTCCGATTTTTCGGAGCGACCCGATATTTTTGGGCATGAGGCCGTAGGATTAGAAGATCATCCTGCGAGGCTTTTGCCTAGCCATATGATCGGTCGTTCCGTAGTCGTTGCATGCCTTCCGGACATCACCTGAATACGCCGGTTTCGGACTGACCATCAGCAGATCACCTTTTGACTTGATGCCGTCAAGTTGCACCGCGCGGGGTACGCCCGTTTGCGGAACCGGATTGCTTTTGCCTGCAAACCGCTCCGCACGCGCACAAACATTTTGTACCGAGTTGGCATCTGCCGCTGGAGAGCAGATTGCCCAAGCAGAAAGAACAGGGGGGCTGTCGTGAAGCAACTGCTTAGCACACTGATTGTCACAATCCTTGCAATCACCGGGGTCGGCTTTGTGCGCGACCAGTTAATATTCCCCTCGTCGTCAGGCGCGCGGGCCGGACTTGACCCGGCATACCCGGCCGATCAATTCGCGCTGACGAGCAGTCCGGAACGTGTCTTCGACCGTCTTGAAAAATATATCTCCTCGCCACAAGCCAATCGATCGATGAAGCCGGTACGGCTTGCGCAGGCAACAGCGTTCGTGCAGCCCGGTCAAACTGATGACCTGCTGCGCGAGGCAGACGAGGCGCTTGGCCCCGAGGGAAGCGAGAAACGAAAAAAGAAAGCTGCGCCGAAGCCTGAGGCAGCTTCGCCAGACGAAAAAGCCGCCAAGAAGAGCGAAGGCGGCGATCAGACGACTTCTGCCGCCGATGCCGCCGAACAGCATCTCGCACTGTTTGTCGAGAACCGCTACCCGGCGGCTGCGACATGCGGCATTTGCCACCCGAAACACTACAAGGAGTGGTCCGTTTCGCAGCATTCCTATGCGCAGCTGAGCCCGATCTATCTGTCACTGAACAACAAGATCAACCAGCTGTCCAACGGCTCCAACGGCGATTTCTGCCTGCGCTGCCACAATCCGGTCGGCGCCAACCTTGGCGAAAGCACGTTTGAATCCAACCTTGACCGCCATCCCACCTCCCGTGAAGGCATCACCTGTGTCGTCTGCCACCGCATCAACAAGACCTACAACAAGGTCAGCGGCCGGCTGGCACTGGTGGAAGGTGGCCTGACCGAGCCGGTATTCGGTCCTGAAGGGAATGCCGGTGTGAAGGAAACCCTGGAGCAACCGGAAAAATTCCGCGTCGTCACCGATCCGAAGGAACCGGGCCGCAAGATTCACAACGAGGCGAAGGTGTTTGACCCGATCAAGTCCTCGACCTTCTGCGGCAGCTGCCACGACGTCACGCTGTTCAACGGTTTCCGGCTCGAGGAGGCGTTCAGCGAATATCGCCTGTCGCCCGCCGCCGCCAAGGGCGAGACCTGTCAGGACTGCCATATGGGCAAAATCCAGGGCAAGGTCTCGGGATACGAGCAGGGACCTGCAGCCGTTGTCGGCGGTATCCCGACCAAGACGAGAAAGATCACCAATCATTTCTTCTCGGGCCCTGACTATCCCATCATCCATCCGGGCATTTTCCCGCACAATCAGAAGGCCGCCGCCTTCAAGACCATGCGCGAGTGGCTGCAGTTCAAACACAAAGAGGGTTGGGGAACCGACGAGTTCGAGTCGAAAGTGCCGGCCAGCTACAAGTTCCCGAAGGCCTGGGAGTCCGTCGACGACCGGTATGACGCCCGGGAAATCCTCAACGAACAGTTCGAGCTGCTGGAATATGCAAGGCGTGAACGGATGGAAGTCCTGAAAAACGGGTTCGTTCTCAGTGACGTGATCGTGGACCGCGCCGATAAAAGAGGTCTCGCCTTCCGCGTCCGCGTTCGCAACGGAACCGACGGGCACAACGTCCCGACAGGCTTCACCGGCGAGCGTCTGGTGTGGCTCGACGTCACCGTCAAGGACCGCGACGGCAAGGTCGTGTTCCGTTCCGGCGACCGCGACCCGAATGGCGACGTGCGCGACGGGCACTCCTCCTACGTGCATGCCGGCAAGGTCAAGCTCGACCCCTATCTCTTCAGCCTGCAGTCCATTTTCGTGACCCAGAATGGCCGCGGAGGCGAGATCGAGCATGTGATCCCCATTCCCTACCCGACATTCGCCCTGCCACGCGTCCTGCCTTCAACCACATCGCTGGTCTTCACCGGCGAGCCCGCAACGGAGCGCAATCACAAGAAGGGCATCGAACCCAACGGCGAACGCTGGGCCAAATACAAGGTCGAGGCAAACGAGCTCACGGGCAATGGCCCCTACAAGGCAACGATCAAGCTCAAGGCTCAGGCCGTTCCGGTCAACCTGATTACCGCCATACAGGATGTCGGGTTCGATTTCGGCATGACGCCCGGTGAAGTCGGACGCGCCATCATCGCCGGCACGCAGGTTCTGTGGGAGCGCGACGTGACGCTGGCTGCCAACACCACCAGCCGGGAACCGCACGGCACGAATGACAACCGCCCCGCGGACAAACGCCGCCCGGCTCCGGCGCTGTTCTCGCCGCCCCGCTCGTTCACACCCGATCCGAGCCTGCCATGGGCGAAGAGCAAGAACAGGTGATGTTCGGTGATTGCGAAAGGATGACCGAAACAGACCAAAACCAAGCAAGTGCCGTCGGCAGCGACGCGCCAAGAAGAAAAAGCCGAGAAACAACAGGAACGTCCATGCAGGTTCGCACGATTGATCGAAAATTTTTGCACGGCACTGCCGTGGCACTGGTGACGGTCGGCCTTGGAGCCACTGATCTGGCCAAGTCCTTCGCTGCCGAGGCATCGGGGAAACCGTTGCCCTGGCAGGTCACCACGGCGAGCAAGTCGGACAGGCTCAAGCCGAAAAAATACAGGACTGGCGCCGCCGGCCACAACAACAAGATGGCCGCGCCGAAACAGCAAAAGGAGAACTACGGCGACGGATACTCCGACCGCAAATGGTACAGCTCATTCTGGCCCCTCGGCGATAAAGTCGAAGTCAAGGCATTGAAGGACGAGTACGTTCCGTTCAAGACGGAGACAACCGACCCCAATACGGTCGGCCGACTGCCGGACCGTCCGAAGCTGGCTGTCGAGCTCGGCAATGGCTTTCTCGACACGGGCAACCTTCATCCCGGTTTCGAGGTTCCGGTCATCGGTGCCGTGTGGCAGCCGCGCTTGTGGGCCTATGCGATCAATCGTACGGCTTTCCAGAGCTTCGAAGCCGGCCGGAACGGCGCGCCGCGCGAGACAGAGCTGGCCAACAGGCTTGACGTCTTCGCCAATCTGCAGCTTACGGGAACCGAGAAGATCCTGCTGGGCCTCAGGCCGACGGACAACAACCGTCCAAACGAGTTCACCCGCTACACCTTCGACGGCCAGAATGAAGGGTTCAACAAGGAGTTCGGGTTCAATATCGAGACCCTGTTCTTCGAGGGCGACCTGGGAAGCGTGTTTCCCGTGCTCGACAAGAAGGGCGCGCGCCCCATCGACCTTGGTTTCACAGTCGGTCGCCAACCCATCGTGTTTCAGGAAGGTATCCTGATAAACGATACGATTGATGCGGTGGGCTTTATCCGCAACAACATCCCGTTTACCGGCACGTCTAACTTGCGCGTGTCGGGCATGTGGGGATGGAATCGTCTGGATCGCAACGACTTCAACACGCGTCGCGACGAAGCTCACATGTTCGGCCTGTTCGTCGCTGCCGACAAGCATGTCAGCACGTTGAACTACGATCTGATCTACGTGAATGACGAGGGCGAGGGCGATGGTCTCTATTTCGGATTCGCCGCGATCCAGCGTCTTCCGCATTGGGGAGGCATCAGCACGGCATTTCGTGTCAACACATCGATCGCTCTTGAGGACGAGATTGAAGGAAACGTCGTCGGAACCGGTACCCTGCTGACCAGCGAAATCTCCAAGACAGTCAAGGGATCAGACGACATTGTCTATTGGAACTCATTCCTCGGCCTGGGCAATTTCACACAGGCCGGACGCGAAGCAATCGTCGGCGGCCCGCTCGCAAACACCGGTATCCTGTTCGCATCTCCCAATCTCAGCACCTACCTTGCGGAACTTGACCCGTTTACGACGGACAGCGTTATCGGCGGAGCCATCGGTTATCAGGCCTTCTGGGATAACAACAGACGCAATCTCATTCTTGAGGTTGCAGGCCGCCATGACCTGAGTGGCGACGGATTCGATAGCCTGGGATTTGGAGCACAACTCCAACAGGCTGTGGGACAGTATGTGCAGCTGACCTTCGAAACCTTTTACGCCCTCAACGAAGATCGCGACGACGGATACGGCGCGCGAGCCGAAATTCAGGTTGTGTATTGAGGTCGCGGGTGCATCCCGCGATCCGTCTAGTGCAGGAGACGAACAATGCAACAATTCGTAGAGATTGTGGGAACGATGATTGTCGGTGCAGTTTCGATGCGCGCGGCATACAGCGCAATTTCGTTCGCAGGCCGGAAGTACGCACTGTCGCGTGAGAATAAAAAGTACATCAGCCAGTTTCGCGCGGCGGCATCACGTGTCTTCAGGTCGCCGCCGAATGTCCAGTCCCAAGCCCAACCGCTCACCTGGAAAGGCAAAAGGCGGTTCCGGGTCGTCAAACGCGTCTATGAGAATATCAACGAAGACGTGTGCTCTTTCTACCTGGAGCCGCACGACGGCAAGCCAATTCCGCCGTTCCACCCGGGTCAGTTTCTCACCTTCGCGGTTCCCGCTGCCGGCCAGAAGGAGCCGGAAATGCGCTGCTACTCCCTCTCGGAAACCCCGACGGCGAAAGGCTACTACCGCGTCACCATCAAGCGCCTGGACGCGCCCTACACGGCGCCTTCAGGCACGCCTCCGGGCCGTGTATCGAACCATTTCCACAATGCATTGCAACCGGGCGCGGTCGTGGAAACGCTCGCACCGGCAGGCGCGTTCCGCCTCGATCAGACTTCCAATCGCCCGATCATCTTCATCGGCGGCGGCATCGGGATTACGCCACTCCTCAGCATGCTGCGCTGGCTGATCGCCACGCGCTCCCGCCGGGAAATCTGGTTCTTCTATGGCGTGCGCAACCGCGGCGAGCACGTCATGTATGAAACCCTCCAGAAACTTAATGCCCATACGCCGAACGTCCGGCTACTGGTGGCCTACAGCCAACCGACACCGACCTGTCGGAAGAATGTCGATTATCATGTCAAGGGGCACATCAGCGCCGAGCTGCTGCGTCCTTTGCTGGAGCGCAGGAATTGTGAAATCTACCTATGCGGCCCCAACGCGATGATGGCGTCGCTGCGCGGTCAACTCGAGGCAATCGGCGTGCCTGGCGAGGACATTAGAACCGAATCGTTCGGGCATCGCGCGGCAGACACTGCCCCCGACGCAAAAAAAGAATCTCAGACCGGAGCCGAACCGAAGACCGGCTTCCGGATCGAGTTCGCACGATCAGGCAGGACAATCACCTGGACCCCGCGCGACGGAACCATCCTCGAGCTGGCTATAGATAACGACATCAAGGCCCGGTGCTCCTGCCGTCAGGGCGTCTGCGGCACATGCGCCGTCAAGCTCAAAGATGGCAAAATCGCTTATCGGCAACAACCGCAGTGCAACCCGGAACCCGGCAAGTGCCTACCGTGCATTGCTAAGCCGACGAGCGATGTGGTTGTTGACCTCTAGGCCCTAAACGTCGTTTACACTCAGTTCTGTGGAATCTTGGTCGTCATCACCGGAGAGGCGACCTCGTTGACATGGTATTTGTGGCAGAGCAGGCAATCCTGACGCACCTGCATCTTGCCGTGACATGACGCACACGTCTCTTTCTTCACCAGTTTGAAGTTGGGAACATACTTGTAGGGATCGTTGCCCTTGTATGTTTCAAGATACCCTTTCGCCTTGCTCATGCCGTGGCAGGTAAAGCAGCCCTCCTTCTGCGCAACACCGAAGTGTGGCCGGTGATCGAACTTCGTAAACGGGCTTTCATTTGACACGGGCGAGGACGGTTCCCAGTTGACCAGACGGCTGGCATTTCTCGTCGCGTCGACGCTATGACATTTCATGCACTGTCCCTGCGCATCCTTTCCTGTCAGTTCCTCGAAAGCTGGCTTGGCGACATTGTTTTCATTGCCGCTGTACAGGCGGCTTGTCAGATCGAGCCAGGCACGTAGGAACGGATCGGCGTGTCCGACCGGCTTGTAGAGGATCGCGAAGTCCTTCCGGTACCAGCCGCCGAGCTCGGTCCAATCCTCGGTATCAACGTCGATTTCGCTGCTTTCATCAGTTTCGCCGGCATCGGCATCTGCCGTATCGGTCTCCGCATCGGGATCATCCCCTTCCTGTTCGGCGGCTTCTTCGTCGGACTCATTCTCTTCCTCATCATCTTCTTCCGGAAGCTGATTGCCCTTGATCAGACGGCCAAAGGGATCGATCCGCCAGTTTGCGGATGCATCCGCCGGAGAAGCACTGACCGGCTTCGGTTTCTCCTCATCGGATGCGTCATCTTCAAGTGCGCCGTCATCGGCACTCTCCGACGGCGACGCATCCGTCGCGAATACGGGTGCCGTATCGTCCTTCTCTTCTTGAGCCGCCGAAGGCGTTGCTTCGATTTCATCGACCAGACTGGGCAGCCATTCGCGTTGCGCAGCGAGCAGGACATCAAGAGGCATGCTTGCGCTCAGTTGAGTCGCGAGATCCTGACTGATCCGGGCGCCGGTCGCCGACTTGATCCGCCTGAAGAAGTCCGACATTCCGTCGGTGGTCAGTGCGTAAAACAGCCGCTTCACTTCCAGCGCGAGTTTCCTCACCTCAGCGATCTGCTCATCGGTGGCCTCCGTCAGATCCAGCAGGTCAAGTTCGTCCGTCACTTTGAGGGTCTTGCGATGCGCATCGTCCCGGCCGATCAGCAGACGCATCAGCGGACTGATCTCGCCTTCGGCGTCTTCGGGCCATTCGCCGACGTCGGCGTTCTTTTCCTTCAGAGTTTCCAGATCAAGCCCGGGCAGAGACAGGAGCGTGATGCCTTTCGGGCCCGTTGCCCGCTCCTTGCCCGTGATCTGGTCGATATGGCAGGACGAGCAAATCTCCGCGAAAGGCTTGATATCCATGTATCCCACCTCAGCGGTCGCGGTGTGGCAGTTGGTGCAGGTGGGAGGCACCTGTTTGGCGTTCTTCTTGGTCCGCCATTCTGGGAAGTGCTTCTTGAAATGGCCCGTATGGTCGAAATTGATGCGCGTTCTGCGCCGGAAAGGATAGCTGTCAAACTCGGGATGGCTGGTGTGAAAATCGTTGAACTGCACCGAGTGACAGGTATGACATTGCGTGTCAGCCATCGACTTGAGATTAAACAACTGGCCGTTGTGTTCCTTGTGGCACGTGGCACAGGGCACCCCGTCGGGGAAAGTCTGGTCCACCGGCAAAGCCGCTTCACGAACGCGTGCAGAGGTCGACCTTTTGCTCGCTTCGGGTGAGGCCTCAGCCCGCTTTACATAAGCATCGAGACGGGCCAGTTCGAGGCTGTGTGGATTGCGCGCTCCATCGCCGATCATGTGGCAGCTGACGCACGCCTTCGTGTCCTTATCATGATCCACCGGCGCAACAATTGCCCGAAGCCAGCCGAACTGTCCCTTCGAAACATTGGTGTGGCAGTCCGTGCACTGTTCAAGTGTACCGTGAGACATTGTAATCGGGCCCGGCATGAAATGGCGGGTGTCGCTGACATAGGCGATGGAGAGAATGAAGAGTCCTGCCGACAGTACGGCAACCCAGGCGGAAATGATGTTCCGCCGTGTCCGCAATGCCGGGTTGAACTTCTCCGCAGCCTCCCAGAACTTCACATATCGCGCGATGCTCATCTCAGCGCGCTCCGGAGGAATACGCATACACGATCATGGTGTGCAGCACCGACATGGCAATCAGGCAATAAGTGGCCGGAATGTGAATGAACAGCCAGGCGTGCTGCAAACCCTGCAGCGCGTACTGATGATCGAGATCGAATTTCGCAACCACGTAGGCCTTCAATTTCTCCAGAACTTCCCTAGCTTTCGTATCGGGTTGGCTTTCAAGACGATCGAGATTATCGCACATCGCCTGCAGCGGATATTGCGATCCGACCAGATGGGCGGCGACATGGCGTGGCTTGCGGAAATAGCTGTATAGATGATCGGCGTAATAATCGGAAAGGGCGGCGGACGCCGCGCTCTTGACCGAGTTGAGCATCAATCCGTCCACCTCGCCAGCCAGTTTGGCGCGGGCGGCGCCGATCTGTTCGAATGTGACCTGATCGGCCGACATATGCTGAAGCCTGGCGGGAATAGCTCTGGTGAGATACAGGCCGAGAACACCACTGACCGACACAACGACAAACAGGATCCACAGGACCCACTCCAGCGAGGTCTCCGGCGCCGAAAAGCTGGTGTGCAACAGGAATGCGGCTATAACGAAATAGCCGACATAGACATGCATTTTGAGCCAGCTAGCCGCGCGGCCGAGCGTTAACGCGGGAAGCAGTTTTCGAACGTGATAGGCAAGCTGGGCAAGCATACCGCCCGCCAGAATCCAGCCGTCAAGGAACCTCGGGTTGCGCAGAGCCGTTTCATACTGGCCCACCACCCAGAACAGGGCGGCGATCGCAACGACCGTCACCACGACATTTCGAACTAGCTGGGGCAAGTTTCTCCGCGTCTCAGTGCCATTTGGCCAATGTCTGCAACTCTCGCAGATCGACGCGTGATATAGCATTGTGCGGGCACGCACGTACACAGGCCGGGCCGCCACTTCGACCCGTGCACAGATCGCATTTCGCTGCAGTGCGAATATGTGTGCCGTCTTTGTCGACCAGGAGCTGGCCGGAAGCATTTTGCGCATCGATCATGCGAATGTTGTTGTAGGGGCAAGCGCTCTCGCAAGTGGCGCAGCCTATGCATGTCTTCTCGTCGATCAGAACGTTTCCCGTTTCTCCGTCACGGGTAATCGCACCAGTCGGGCAATCGACCAGGCAGACGGGATCGGCGCAATGCATGCAGGCATTGGCGATCGTGAACTTCCCGTGGGAAAATCCCTGCCGGTTGAACCGTGGGATATTGTCGTGGGTCGCAGCACATGCGCGCACGCAGTCGTCGCAGTTCACGCACCGCGTTGTATCGACCATCATGGCCCTGGTACCGTTGATCAGGCGATTGTTGAGGACAAAGTCGAGCTGTGCCCGGCCTTGATAGGCCAGGTGATCGGAGTGTGGAAACTGTCCGTTAGAGGTCTGGGCGAGAGAAAGCAAAACGCGATCCTCGACGAAGTGCGCGGGAATTCTGACGATATCGGCATATCCTACAGCACGCAGGCCACATGATGCGAGTGCCGGACCTCCGGTGCGCATGCTCTCGCCAATTTCGGCAATGCCGAGAGTTTCGCCCGCCTTGAGAAACCCGACGGTTTGTTCCGTTTGTTCGGACTTGTTGATAATCCGTGCGAATCCGGACCGCAGAAGAAACAGGTCTTCAAGATACTGTCCCTGCTCGACAATCACCGGCTCGTGATCCAGCGGTTGATGACCATTTGGTTTTTCAGCCTTCTGACGCTGGAAAACATGGGTCCAGCCGAACCCACCGTGACGCTCAAAGAAACATTGCCCTGCGATACCGCGAAGCAGATCGTCTTCGACACCCTGGAACAACGCGCTCTGACGCAGCGCAATCTCTACGCTGTGCCGTTGGTAGAGATCTTCGACGCGGCGGCGAAATGCATCGGACCAGTGAAGCAGCTCGCGCGCACCGGGCCACCGGATTTCAAGGACGGCCGTACGCTCAGCCGCAACGGCCGTCGCTTGCCGGCGGGTCCGGGTGAAGGCTTCGATCTCACCGAAAATATCATTCTGCTTCAGAAGGTCCGTAGACGGCACGCCGACGTCTCTTTTCCAGTCGAGCTTCTTCAGACCCCGCTGGCCCTTGTGGAATGCGCGGCGGATCCAGGATTCCGCCGAGGCGCCTTCCACCGCCCCAGCATTTTGGACCGCTTCCACTTGCATCCGGACGGCGCCGTTCAGAACGACGAAAAGCGAGGTCTGATAGATGCCGGCGGCATATATGTTCTCGCCCGCGTTGAAGGTCAGCACACGGCAATCGTTCGCTATGATATCGCCCGGCTGCAGATCGTCCGGAAATTCGCGGCGATCAATTGACGCAAACACGGGCAGCGCCATGATTCTCGCGACCGCCTCCATCGGAATGCGTTTTGCAGCGAACGGCTCATCCCAGCGGCGCGGCCGGTCTATGATCTGGACTTTCGCCAACCGTCTTCCCTCTACGATCGACTTCACTGAAACTTATGCGGATCAAGGCTGCCGGATACGGCACTGCACATCATTCATGCACCCGCAGACGACCCCCGAAACCGGTTAACAGTCTACTCATACGTATGGTTATTGTGGGGCGTCATCCGGGATGAAAAGGGTCATTTTTTGGCAAAAATATGCCGGTTTGTCCGGGGATGAGCACATATGTCAGCGGGCTTCGTTCTTCGCCTGCTTGCCTGTGCCATCCGCCTGTTTTCCCTTATACTTGTCTTCACTGGGAATCATTCGGTCCAGCGCCGCCATCTGGCTTCCGTCATACTTTCCAACCACCGCAAGCGCCTCCTTCGCGACCTGACCGGCCGCCGCCGTGAGAGCCTTCTGGTTGTTGAGCTTCAAGGCGGCAGAGTAACCGGCCTCGGCAAGCCGTGAGACTTCCGGCAGGTTGGGCAGCGCCGTCGCCAACGCTTTCAATTTCTTTCGCGCCGCATCAACACGTCGTGCCATCCAGAACGCGTATTCCTTGCTCTCGGTGGCTGTTGCGACCGCCCGCAGTGCCGTCTCAAGCTCAACAGCCACACCGACAATATAGAGAATACGCCGGCGGCTCGCCGTCGCCTTCTTGTTTTTGCCTTTGGAATACCAGGTGTTGTGGCGAACTTCCCCTTGCGACCATGATACCAGTTCGAACGGGCTTCCCGCAGGGTGCCCTCCGACATTCACCAGCTCTTCCTGCGGCACCACGTGGCAGCTGTAGCAGTTCTTCGCGAGCTTGTAGATGGAGGACGGTCGGATCATGCCGAGCTTGTCCACCTTCTTCCAGCGCGCCGCCTCCTCCGCCTGTGTTTCCGTTTTTTCCGTCTTACCGGAAAACTCGCTGTGGACCTTGTACCAGTCCTTGCCAGGCGAATGGCACGATTCGCATGAAATCCCCGCAATCGGCTTTTTCTTCTTTCCCTTGACCTCGGTCGTGAAATGGCAGTTGAGACAGAGCGTCTTCGACTTGATCCGCTTGATCTTCATCTTGTTGGCAATCGCGCGTGCCTCCTTGCTGCGCGGCATGCTCTTGAAGGTTTTGAAGTGGTGCGTCTTTTTCCAGATTTCCGACTCTTCCTTATGGCATTCCGCACATTCGTTCGGACCGACGATCTTGCGAATGTCGGCCGCGGCCTTCACAGATCCGGATTTCTTGGATTTCTTGGATTTCTTCGACTTCTTGGATTTTTTAGATTTCCTGGATGACTTTGATTTGCCGTCCTTTTTCGCTTCCGCTGCTGCCGGCTTCGTGTCCTGGGACAGAACGGGCGACGCCAGAGCGCCGCATAGGCATGCGGCTACTACACCCATAAAAATCGCGCCCAGCATCTTGCGATTACGGATTTGCTCCATAAATCTAGAAGACGTGAGGCGTGACATCTGAAGGACCGTCTTTAGTTGGACATCAGGGGAAAATTGGTTGCGGGGCTTGGTGGAATACGCCGGTAGACGCAATCCCCAAGCAACCGCAACCCAGCGCAAGGCAGCCCGATTGTGCAGTGCAGGTGCAGGGTCAGCCGCCCGCGCCAAACAGGACGCAACGCGTATCTCGCACTCAAGTAGACAAGGACCCCGTGACGAGCAATTGCAACTTCCGATCGAGAACCGGCAATCTACTCAACCCGTTTGAAATTCCGTGCAAAGTTGTTCCCTCCCAGACTTTGATGCGCGAAGCTGGACCCCCGGGTGTCCAGCATTCGACGGCATTTTGCGAAACTTTCCACCGCCGAAGCCGTGGCGTTCCGACTTGTTGCTCGAACAATCCGCAACTTGACGGTTGTGCCCGTACCGTCAAACCTGCGGAAGCCTGTTCCTAGCAAGGGATTGTGGCATCATACCGACGCAAACATGGCGTCTTTCTTGGAAATGCGGGATTTTTTGGAGCGCGCGAGCGGCGCGCGGAGTGACACAAGCTGGTCGGCCCGCTGAGGCCGCTACTTGGTCCTCAACAGGGGCGAGACTTCGCAACCGCCGATCATCTTTACGCCGGCGCAGCCCCGGTGTAGTAAGCCTGCGCGCAAGACAGTTTGCCTTCGACGTGCGGAGAGGTGCCGGAGTGGTCGAACGGGGCGGTCTCGAAAACCGTTGTGCGCTCACGCGTACCGTGGGTTCGAATCCCACCCTCTCCGCCAGATTTACTCAGACCGGAATCTGATATCCGACAGTTGCCTTCGGTGGCGGTGTATAGTTGGCCTATGGTCCAATTGGGGTTGCATTGTCAGGAGCTCTGAAATGATGAGGTGCACGATCGCGGCTGTACTCGCATTTGTACTCGCATTGTCTGTGTTGATGCGGGGAGGAGTGATAGCCGCGGCCAGCCCATCATGTGACGGCGAAATTCAACACACTGCGGTAAAGGGTGGAGAGCTCTGCCTCGCCATTACGACTTTCAACGCCGACCCAAATAGAACCTATCAACCGACTCTTGTGGTTATGCTGCATGGGGATCTTTCAAAAGGGGGGCCCGCAACGTATCACGTTCCTCACATGCAAGGCCTCTCGCAGAACGAGAGGATCGTTTCTGTGGCGATGGTCCGCCCTGGATATACTGATGGCAAGGGCGGAAAGAGTGAGGGTTCGAACCACCGGCGCCGGGACAGCTACACAAAACCCAACATCACTGCTACCGGCGAGGCAATTGCAAATCTCAAGAAACGGCATAATGCAAAGCGCGTCGTGCTCATTGGACATTCCGGTGGTGCCGCCATGGCAGGCGTAATAATCGGAATGTTCCCGGACCTCGTCGACAAGGCAATTCTGGTCTCATGCCCTTGCAATATCCGGCGATGGCGCAAGCGATGGAAGCGCTCTCTCTCGCCATCTTCTTTCGTTAACAAGGTTCCAGCCACCACCGAGGTAATTGTCGTTGTCGGCAAGAAAGATAGAATCACGTCCCGGAAGCTGTCCGCGGACTACGCTGCCAGTTTGAAGAAACGAAACATCAACGTGAAGCTTTCGGTCGTAGAATCCGCCGGTCACAATTTCGATAGGTCTCTCGCTCAGGCCGCTCTGTGGGAGGCGTATTAAATGATCGATCTGTTCACGCTGATCACCTACGTCATAATCGTTCTCGGCTTTGTCTTCATTCCGGGCCCCGCAACGCTTTTGACAGTCGCCCGCGCGACAACCTCCGGCACGAAGGTCGGGATCGTTACCGGTGCAGGGATCGCGGCGGGCGATGTGGTTCACACTTTCATGGCCATCGTGGGCATCTCGGCCGTTATCGCCACCTCCGCAATGCTGTTCAACATCATCAAATATCTGGGTGCGGCCTATCTGGTTTTTCTCGGTATTCGCGCGATTCTCGAGAAAACCCCGGCCCAAGTTTCATCCGGCGCTCTCCCGATCACCGCAGCTCAGGCATTTCGCCAAGCGGTTTTGGCAGAGGTGCTGAATCCGAAAACCGCGCTTTTTTTTCTCGCGTTCCTGCCACAGTTCGTGCGCCCCGAGAACGGATCGGTCATGCTCCAGCTCGCCATCCTGGGACTTGTCTTCGTCCTGCTTGGCCTTCTCAGTACGGTTGTTTTTGCCGTCACGGCGGGCCGCCTGGGTACTTTTCTGCGTCGCAATCCCACCGTCCTGCGGTGGCAGGGTAAAGTTGTCGGCACCATTTACTGCGCCGTCGGTGCCCGTTTGGCTTTGCAAGAGCGCTAAGCGCACCCGGCCAGGCCGACGCGCCGGCATTCGCCTCGCGTGTTTACGCGGCCGGCGCGCAGTTCGTGACGCCCATCTCGCCAAGCGTCGAACGGATGACAGAGAGG
>JALCBY010000061.1 GCA_028066055.1 Hyphomicrobiaceae bacterium | reverse complement strand
ACATCCAGGAACGCACACAGAACAGCACAATCGGTCAACTACCCCACATCTTTCGTCTCTCCCGTGTACACCACATGCATTTGTTCAGCCGGAAAGGGTTTGGCGAGTGAGAACGCTTCATCTGCAGACCCATCAACCCACGTATCAAACTGATCCTCTCCTGAAAGCATGACCGGCATCCGGCTGGGATGCACCGGCCGCACCACGTCGTTCGGCGTGGTGGTCAGGACCGCATAGACGTTCAACTCCTCCACCTCCGCGCCCGGTTTCAACGGGCCCTTCCACTTCCGCCACAGCCCCGCAAACGCAAATGGCGGGCGCGGTTCCTCTCCCTTCAAGGCGAACCAGTGCCAGACGGCCGGCTTGCGGCCCTTCGGTTCCGCGAACGACGTGACCGGCACCAGGCACCGCCGCTCCTCAAACGACTCCCTCCAGAATGTGCTCATGCGCACCTTTTCATCGCGCGCATTGGTCACGCGTTTCGCCGCCTTGTCCCTTTGCGGCAGCACGAACCCCCAGGACATCATCAAAAGCTCGCGCTCGCCTTCGGTCCGGCGCACGACCGGCGCCGTGTAGCCGGGAAAGATCGCCGACTGCGCCGGCAGATTGCCCGCGCTCGGGTGAACCCGGGCGACCTCAAACAGCCTCCGGATGGCCTCGACGGTCGTGATTTGCGAATATAGGTTGCACATGATTCGCCTTAACACGCGAAAGTAGCAATCTTTGACCGACCATCAAGTTCTTACGTTCGGCCGGGTCGTCGCCGAGCAGCAGCTCATCTGGCTGCATTGCCAATCCTGTCCGCGCGGCGTCGAAATCCTCGCCGGCGCGCTCACGCCGGGCATTCCTTCCAGCACGCCTTTTCCGGAAATCGTGAGATACCTGAAATGCAGCCGTTGTGGCGGCAAAGCCATCGATGTCATGCCGGAGATTTATCCTGGCGGCTTTCTCGGCGACTATTCCCGCTTCGGCATCGGCACGCGGGCGCTCGTCCCGCAAAACGAGACGCCGTTAAACCGCGTCTAATCCTTCCAGAACGCGTCGCTGTAGGCGGGCAACGCCTCGACCATGCGCATGGTCCGGATCTTCCCCTCCCGCACATCCATCAGGAAGGCTGCGAAGTTGTGCAGCTTTCTGCCTTTCCGCTCCGCCCTGATTTCCACCATGACCAAAACCTGATCGGGCTTGACCGACAGCATCTGGGTGATTTCGATGCGCGGCCCGACCGACCTGTAGTCCACGCTCGCAATCGCCGCCATGTAGGCGTCGCGTCCGCGCAGCAATGTCGACCCGCCTTCCGCATTGGTGACATAACTCTCCACGTCGTCCGCCAGCAGACCGCCCATCCTGCCGTAATCCGCCTTTCCGAAGGCCCCGATGAAGGCCGTTACGACCTCTTCCGCGCGACCGTGATCCTGCCCGCTCATGATTCACCCCTCAAGTGGCGCGACAGGGTAGAGCAGGCCTGCTCCATGTCACAAGCCCGCGACCGCCACACAGCACGGTTTGCACCCCGGACCCGATTGCGGCACTCTTTGAATCCGACAAAGATGAAAACGCGTGGGAAGGGTTTGCAATGTCTGATGCTGAAATCCGCATTGAACGACTGACAGGCGCGCTTGGCGCCGAGGTCCAGGGAATCGACCTTTCCCGGTCGCTGTCCAACGCCCAGGTCGATGCGATCCATCGCGCCTTTCTCGACAACCAAGTGATCTTCTTCCGCGACCAGTCGATCACGCCGGAGGATCATTTGCGGTTCGCTCGCCTGTTCGGCGAACTGGACATTCATCCCTTCGCGGCCGGCCTCGACGATCATCCGGAAATCATGCCGGTGGTGAAGGAGGCGGAGGACCATGTGTCCATCAATTTCGGCGGCACCTGGCATTCCGACGTTTCATTTTACGAGAAGCCCGCGCTCGGTTCAGTCCTTTACGCCATCGAGGTGCCGGATGCGGGCGGCGATACCATGTTCGCCAACATGTATCTCGCCTATGAGGCGCTGTCCGATGGACTGAAGGATACGCTCGACGGCCTGCAGGCGGTGCATAGCGCATCCAGATCCTTCGGCCTGAACAGCCGCGCGACGCGGCGCTCGAAAGAAGGCGGCGACGTCTCCATGACGGTGAACCCGAGCGAGGAGGCGGAAAACGAAGTTGTCCACCCCGTCATTCGCACCCACCCCGAAACCGGGCGCAAACTGCTGTTCGTGAACTACAACTTCACCCAGCGCTTCGTCGGCTGGACCGCGGAGGAGAGCGCACCGCTGCTCAAGTTTCTCTGGGATCACGCGGCCCGGCCGGAATTCACCTGCCGCTTCCGCTGGCGCAAGGGGTCGGTCGCCTTCTGGGACAATCGCTGCACCCAGCACCTCGCGCTGAACGACTATCACGGGTCCCGCCGCGAGATGCACCGCGTGACCATCTGCGGCGACAAGCCGGTCTAGGCGCGCCCCTCGACCCGTGCCGGAAAGCCTCCCTGAGTTTCAGCCGCGCCCTCCTTGGTGGGGCGGAGACCTGCAGACCCTGCGCAACCGGATCGTTCCGCTCGTATCGTTCCCGCCACGCATTTCACGCCGCCTTCATCTGCCCATCAATGACGGAAGCGGAGATGAACTTGCCGCACTTTTGGAGAAACCGCGCGGGCAAGACGCCAAACCCGACGGCGGGCCGGTCATCATCCTGATCCACGGGCTCGCCGGGTCCGAAGACAGCATCTATATGCGCGCCAGCGCCGCATTCCACCTGAAGCGGGAACGCACGGTCTTGCGGCTGAACCTGCGGGGCGCCGGTGCCTCACGCGCGACCTGCGGCGGGCACTATTATGCGGGGTGCGGCGGCGAGATCGTCAGCGCGCTTGGAACGCTGGATGAACGGCTCCTGTCTCGCGGCCTGATATTGATCGGCTATTCGCTCGGCGGCAACATTCTGATCAACCTGCTCGCCGAAGACCTGCGGGGCCTGCCGGTGGTTGCCGCAGCGTCTGTCTCTCCGCCGATCGAGCCCGCACAGGCCGCCCGCCGCATCATGTCGCGGCGCAACTGGCCTTATCACGCGTGGCTGTTGCGCGCGATGAAGGCTGAGAGCACGGCGCCCGGCGCAGACCTGACAACAGGAGAACGCGACGCCATCGTGCATGCGCGTTCCATCTACGCTTTCGACGATCACTTCATCGCCCCGCGCAACGGCTATGCCGGGGCCGACGACTATTATGCGCGCACCGCAGGCGCGCGTGTTATTTCCGCAATCGATGCGCCGTTGCTGATCATCCATGCGCTGGACGATCCCTGGATCCCGCCGGCCCCCTTCCTCAGCATCGAGAAAGCCGCGCCTCCGAATGTTCGTATTGCGCTCACAGCAAGCGGCGGCCATCTGGGCTTTCACGCGCGCGGCAACCGTGCGCCCTGGCATGATCGATGTATTGACACGTTTCTCGAAGCGTTTTGACGCTTCGCGGTTCAGGTCAATCCCTAGGCGGCCCTAGTGAAGCGGCTCGAAAAACTCCGGCTAATGTGTTTCGCGAGCTCGAGCGCGATGGGGCTCGGGTCCGTCGGCGCCACATACATATTGATGTAATAGGTCGGAAGCGGCGGCAGCCCATGACTTGTATCAAGAATTTCGAGCGGTTCCGGAACCGTTTGTGACAGCAGCGGCGCGACGGCAAGATCGGCCTCCAGCGAGGCGTGAAAGGCCGACATTTCGCTGGCCGAACAGGTGAAGCGCCAGTCCCGGCCCGTGCCGCCCAGCACCTTCACGGTCGCCGCCCGGAAAGTGCATTGCTCATCACCCAGCGTCACGGGCAGGGGGTTACGCTCATGCGCGGAACCGCCCGGTGCGCCGACCCACACGAGCTGATCCGACAAAAGCAGCTGACTTCTGTCATTCGGCTTGGCTTCGGTCGTGAGAATCACGTCCACTTCGCCTTGTTCGAGCGAGCGCAGAAGCGCATTCGTCGGCGTACAGACCAGAGTCACCTCCACCCGCGGCCACGCCCTGGAAAACTCCCGCAGAATAGGCGGCATGAACACCCCGATAATGTCGTGCGGCACACCCAGGCGGACTTCACCCTCATAACCCCGCGATGTCATCAGACCCCAGATTTCCTCGTTCAGCGACAGCATGCGTTCCGCATGCGCGAGCAGCCGCTCACCGGCATTCGTCAGTTCCGGTTTGCGCTGGGTCCGGTCAAACAGCTCGGTGTCGAAAAACTCCTCAAGCCGCTTGATCTGCTGGCTCACCGCCGCCTGCGTCAGGTTCAGATGCCGCCCGGCCGCTGTCATGCCGCCGGTTTCCGCCACCGCCACAAAGGCGCGAAGCAGCGAGAGATCAACCTCACGGGTCATAGCTCTTCTCCATAATGGATTATTATCATAGTCATTATAAACATTCATTTCCATTATGCAACAATACGCACTATCTCAGACCTCAGATGCCGGACCAATCCGGTTGACCTGAGGAGATCTGACCATGTCTGCGCAAACCATCGAGGGCCGAGGCCCTGTTCCCCATCAAACCAGGTATGTACGCACCGCGTTGCGGCATCTGGGCGCGTTTATCTGCTATCTCGTCGCCTGCTTGGATGTTGCCCGGCAGCGCCGGCAACTGCAAAGGCTGGATGAAAGAGCGCTGAAGGATATCGGCATCAGCGCCCACGACGTGAAACAGGAGGCCGATCGCAGTTTCTGGGACATCCCGGAGGGTTTAAGGCACCGGTGATAAATCACAGCGCCGAACGGACCGGGAGTTTACCGTCAGGGGCACGTCTTGCTGGCGGTCATTTCCAGCCACTGGTCGATCGGAACCGCGACGGAGTGCTTGTTGCGGATCGCGCCGACCATGATCGCGGCAAGTACCGGTTCTCCGCCCCGCTCGACAAAAACAGGACCGCCGGAGCCGCCAAAATGCGTATCGCAGTCGGTAAACCAAAGTCCATTCTGACGACCGCGCAGGCGGCAATCCGCGTCGCGCTTGACCCGGTGCCGGCTGTCGCGGGCATATCCCAGATGCTGCAGGGTGAGCGGCGCGGCTATGGTGCGCGTGTCCATCAGCGGCGCGGGCGGAATACGAAGCGGCTCCTTGAGAATGATCACGCCGACATCGGTACGGAATCTCTCGGCCGTATCCTTCAGGTCATGGCGAAAGCCCTTTGCGAGACGGATGCATTCGGCCCGGCCGTGAGCCAGTGCCTTGCCGCCCCTGGTGCCAGGCAGGAAATGGATATTGCCGACGGCATGGCGTTTCGTTGATCCTTTCACGACAAGACAATGGGCTGCCGTGACGACCATGCGCGGCCCGATCAGCGTGCCCGTGCAATAGGATGTCCGGCTCGCGCCCCCGATATTCACCCGGCCGATTGCCGTCCACGGCGGCTTCAACTCCTTAAGAAACTCGCGGTCATCTTCACCTATGACGCCGGGAAAGATCTTCTGCTTTGCCTGCGCCTCGGCCTTTGCCGCCCCCGCAAACAAACAGATGAGGCCAGCAAGGGCCGTGAATGTGTATCCCAGGCGCATATTCAACGGTTGAAGGCCGAGCTCACTCTATATGCCGGCATGCGATGAATTCATCATTTGCCGTGATGTCCCGTCCCATAGCGGACGCGTTGACCCGACGCGGATTCGCCGGGTCATGGGTGGCTGCAAGACTAGCTCGGCTTGCGTGACAGGATGTTGAAGTTCCTGTCGAGCTTGAAGTCAAAAACGCCGTCACGGCAGACCGCATCTTCAACTTCGAAAGCCGCGTTGCCGCCGCTTTCCGTTTCCATTTCGCCGCCATAGCAATCCTGGCCATTGATGGCCATCTGGATGCTTTTTGCCTGTTGATGGGTCACCGGACCGGCCAATGCGGCCGTCGTGGACAGTCCCAGGGCAAGCGCGATGATTGCGAGGATCTTCATGATACTCAACTCCTTCAGGTCAAATTGTCAGGGGGTGATCTGAATGTGGGGAGCCGCCGCCGCAGAACAAGGTTAACGAACCGCGACATCCTGTCATCCTCCGCGCGCCGGGCTCAAAAGGCCGACCGGCACGCGATTGTATTCCAGGCCGGCAAGCACGAGCGCTGATTTGTCATGACAGCCTTCGGAGCTGTTTCAGACCGAAACGCACGGTGTCGCGGATGTCCGGTCTTGGTCACCTGGCGGACGTCACCCACCCAAATGTCGTGCCCCCTTGCTCAACCGATCCGCAATTCAGGCCAAGACGGCCAGCCAAGCCTCGCATCTCCCACGTGATGTAAGCCACCCATTCTCACCAATTTTGGAATGGCGAAAAGGCAACGAACCCATACCGGTTCATGAGGAGGGCTTGCCGATCTCTTCGCGGATCCAGCCGATCAGGTCATTGAGCGGGCGAGGGCCTCACATTCTGCTTGACCTGCCAGCCGATTTTTCTGAGCTGTTTAACGGACTTACGGTCGGCGGATCCAGCCAGGACAAGCGTCACGGAAGGACGCGGTGAAAGCTTTTTGCGCGCGACATTCATGCCCTGAACCGTTTGCGCGGTTGCCTGTGTCCAGGTCAGATAATCAGCAGGCACGATTACCGCCAACCGGCGATCATTGATCTTTGCGGCCGGCTGATCGCCGACCTGGACGAATGCCCGGACCGGCCAGACCTGCGAGTGGTAGGATGCCGTGAACTCGGCGCGACGGCGGACAGCAAACGCATCATCCGCACGCTTCACCCGCGACGCATATTTGACGAACACACCGCGGTCGTGCGTGCCGTCCAGTGATTTCATAGCCGCGACAATGATCGTCTTGTCGGTCGGCGAAAGCTTCGGGTTGGCAAGAAACGCGTTCACCACAGCCGGCTCGACTCGCATTGCCAGCAGTGCCGCACGGTTCTCCCGGTGAAGCTCGCCAACCGATTTGTCGCGAATCTTTTCGGTCAACGTGTGCATTCCCTCGCCAACGCTGATCGCGATGCTGGCGGGACCGGTTACAAACGAGTAACCGACCTGGGTTGTGAGCTTTCCCGACATCCGCGCACGCGCCAGCACGGCAAGACGCGTCTGCAGCGGTTGAAAAGTCGAATAGGGATCAACGCCAAACCGGGCTGCGACGTCTCTTTTGGCTTCGCTGAATCCTGAAAGGCGCGAGACCAGCCCATCCGGCTTGTGACCGTCCGACTGTCCTGAGAAAGGTAGCCGGATATTGCCCAGGGCCTCGCGCACCCGCGCTTTTGCATCACGGACGCCTTTCCCCGGATTTTTGACAAAACGTATCGCGCCATTGGCCGGGGCAAGCGCGGACCCACCCGCCGCTTTCAGGTAAAAAGCAGGAATGCGGACTTTGTTCATTTTGGCCAAGGCGTCGAGTTCGCGGATGCGCAATCTCAGCAAATCGGTGCTGCGCACCCGAAAGCTTCCATATTCCGTCTTTAAAACGTAATGATTGAACCGTCCGTCATTCTCGGTCCGAGGGGCGACTGTGTGATGGGGTCCTGACAGAAGGTTCGCAGGCAACACCGTGTTGGCGTTGAAACTCTGCGGTGTATCCGCAAGACAGGATGAGGCGGCGCCGAGACCGAGGAGAAGAGCGAAAGCAGCGCCTTGCAGGACTTTCCAGTACTCTAATCCGCGCGCAAAGATATAATGCGACAACACATGCCGCTTTTTGCTGTTTTTCATGAATCTATCGGATTGGATTGCGTTGAAGTTCAGATACTCTCGCCCAACAGCAAAACATGTGATAATCCTCCCGGTCAGGTGTAAACAACATATTTTACCCTCCAAGGTTGTTTTTTCTTGGAAATGTCTCTTTTAGCTCAAACTGCATGCGGATCGATTTTGTCGGGTGGCGGTTTCCACCGTCATTCTCTGTATACAGATTTCACCGACTTGATCAGCTTGAATTGGTGGGAATGTGTTTGATTTGCGTCTATTCAGTGGCAATAGGTATCTGACATGTCACAGCAAGCGTGTTGCTTTCCCAAATCACTTTTTAACAAAAAAATGTCATGTTCCGGGCACTTCGAACGAAAATTGCCGTGCCCATTGCAGCATCGGCCCCATGGGCGTGTCCTGCATTGCGCATCCTCGTTCATCCCCACGATCAACTCGTAGGCCCCACGCCGGATGACCATCTCCTGAACCATCACCCCGTCGACGCGCGCATCGGGCGCCACACGCGCGACACGCTCAAGCATTTCCGACGCGGCATTCTCAACGTCCTCGGGCGTCTCCAGGTCCAGCACCACGCCGCCCACATCGGACTTGTGCGAAA
>JALCBY010000143.1 GCA_028066055.1 Hyphomicrobiaceae bacterium | reverse complement strand
GTCAGAGACCCACCCCCACGGGATAAAGGTCCGGCTCGAGGACGGGAGCGTGGGCCGGGTAAAGGAGATCGGGGCGGGGGTCCCCGGGGCCGGGGACTCGGGGTTCGTTGACCTGGACACGATCCCTATACCGGCTACCGAGAGCGGGCAGCACGAGTTCAAGGAGTTCTATCAATACAATGCAAAGATGGACGACCTGCCCGGATCCATGGACGCAAGATCCCGGCAGAAGGCCATGGACGGCATGGCAAGGGACGCCCGGATGTGGCTCTACAAGGCAGTCGCCTCGTTCGGCAACTCTGACGGGGGGTTCCTGTACATCGGCGTGAGGAACGACGGGACGGTCGCCGGCCTGGACAAGGACATGGAGTTCGGGGGCTTTGGAAACTACAAGGACGAGATGGCAAACCACATCCACGACACCCTGGTGTCCAGCCTGGGCAACAAGGTGTTTGCCACCAGCAGGGTAAAGATGGCGTTCCGTGAGATGGATGGAAAGACGATCTGCATCATGCAGGTGCTAAAGGCGGGCCGCCCGCTCTACATCGAGATAGACGGCAGGAAGGAGTTCTTTATGAGGCCGGCGTCGGCCCCGAGGGCCGAGCGGCTCGACGCCGAGGAACAGGTGCGTTACATAAAGGGCAGGTTCCCGGATCTATGATGTATCAGAGCCCGCTCTTTGGCAAGATACGCGAGTACTTCGAGGGGCGCGACGGCTTTGGCGATGCTGTCTTTGTCTATGCGCCGTACATCAGGACCTCCGTGCTGGATGATCTCTTGCGGGGCATCAAGGACAGGATCGTGGTGGTGACGACGTGGGAGCCGCGCGACATAATATCGGGGTCCTCCGAGCTGTCGCTGTACCCGTTCTGCAGGGACCGCGGCATATCGCTGTACGTAGCGTCCGGGATGCACCTCAAGGTGTACTCGTACGGGCTCCGGTCGGCCATACTTGCCACGGGGAACGTGTCCCGGCGGGGTCTGATGCCCGGCGGCAACTATGAGGCGGGGGTGCTTGTAAAGGGGCTGTCTGCTGCCGACCGGCTATATCTTGAGGGGATCCGTAAAGGGGCCCGGCTGGTCGATGATGCCATGTACGAGGCGCTGTCCCGGTGGGCCGAGGAGCACGGGCCCGTGGACGAGCCGGACCTGCCCGGGATTGAGGAGATCGTGCCGGATGCAGGGGGTGATGACTTTTTGGTCTCGGCCCTGCCGATGACCCGCAGCATCGACCTGCTGGTTGACGCGTACCGGGGCATCAGCGGCGGGGACCCCCCGGACGATCCGGAGCTTGCGGCGTGCGCCTTCCACGACATGGTAAACTATGGCGTGCCGGCCGGGTTGCCCGACGACGAGTTTCTGGAACGGTTGTCAGAGGCGTTCTTTGCCCACCCGTTCATCAGGCGGATCGACGGGTTCATCGA
>JALCBY010000142.1 GCA_028066055.1 Hyphomicrobiaceae bacterium | reverse complement strand
CAAGGCGGGCAACGAGCATAGCCCTTATGGCGATCATGGTAGCTGGCGGGATGACTATTGCGTTTCCCGGTGCGACGCCTGATGCGATGGCAGAGCCACGCAAGCTTGCCAACCTCGGCGTATCGACCACGATGTTCGGCGGCCCGATGGTCGTCGAGATCATCGTCCAGGATCCGAACCTTGATGATACGGGCATTGATCAGGGTGAGCCCGACGTCACCTTTGACGGCAAGAACCTCAGGATGGTCCAGGGGGATGACGGGTACTGGTATGCATATGTTGCCAACGCGGATATGCTTGCAGCGGCCGATCACAACCTTGGCAACGACCCCGGCACCGGGATGGCCTTTGGTACCGTGTGCGATGATGGCACGTCTGATGCCATATTCCCCGGAAGGTCTTTTGACACCAGCATTACCGTATACACTACCAACGCCACATGCGGCACGAACAACGATATATCCGTGCCCACCATGAACGTCCTCCGCGTCGCAAAGACCCCGAGCACCCCCGGCGGCACCGCGACCGATCCCGGCGAGAACATTGGGAACAACCGCATGGCATCCCTTGCATACTGGCCCTTCATCCAGGCGTTCGACGACATTTCCGACGACTCTTCCATAAAGGTCATCTACAACAAGGGCGGCTCGCCCCAGGAGATCGTCATCCGGTACGAGTCCGACATGGACGACCTTGCAAGCTTTGACGTTGACAGGTCAAAGTACCCCCATAGCGCCCACGTCCACGTTGATATCAACGACAACCTGCTCAACATCGACCCCACCGACATCGACGTCTGGACCTTTGATGCCAACACGGTTGCCGCCGACTCGGACAACGTCTATTACCACCTCTTTGATTCTGCAGGCACCCTGCAGATCCCTGCCGCCAACGTCGACAATCTCAGGGTCACGAGCGTCGCTAGGGGCGCGACTGACTTTGACACGTCGGGCGTGCTGATCTTTGACAGGAACGACCTTAACACCGACCCCGCGCCAACTGCCACCAACTACGTCCTGAGGGTCCATGACAACGACAACGGCGATACTGCCGTGGGGACCGCCATGAACCTCGTGACCTTCAAGGAGTCGGGCAAGAACACCGGCCTCTTTGAGAACACGGACGGCAACAGCGCGGCGGGCCTTGTCACCGGCCCGGAGGGCACCGGCAACGACGGTATTGGCCGCGAAAATCCCTTTGCCATCACCTATGCGGATACCGCAAAGAACTGGTTCGTCGGGTACTCGACCGCGGTCCTCAACATGGACGCGGCCGCCGTCGGCTCTGACTGGGGATCCGGCGAGGAGCTGCCCGTATCAGTGACCGACCAGGACCTCAACAAGAACTCGCTGGTTACAGACTATGTCCCGGTCGGCATCTTTGTTGACCCGCTGCTCAGCATACACCTCGGGGCCGACGACGCCGACGGGGTGATCCCG
>JALCBY010000060.1:6152-8680 GCA_028066055.1 Hyphomicrobiaceae bacterium | reverse complement strand
GCCCCGCGGCTCGGATGAACCGCGGGGCTTCCTGCCGATGCTGCCCGTTTTGCGGGGGACGGACGCTTGTGGCAGCTCGGTTTACTGTGTGTGCGCCGTCTGCACGGTCTGCTGCACGGACCCATCGCGGGTGACGCGGATCGAGCGGGCGGTGTTGTCGAAATCGGTGTAGAAGCCGTTGGCGCGCCGGATCCGCCCGAGGTCCGCCTCGACCGCGTGGCCGGTGAAGGTCTGCGCGCGGCCTTTGAAATCGTCCTTCTCGAACAGGCTCACGCTCCAGCCCTTGGGCACGCAGAGCGAGGTGATGCGCGTCCACATGCGGGTGTCCTCGACCGTGACCTTGCTGAGCTTCGCCACCGACATGCCGAGCGCGAACCGCTTGCCGCGGAAATTCTCATGCTCGTAGAAGGTCGGCCTGCTGCAGTCTGACGCGCCGGCGGGCACGGGCCCGGGCATACGCTCGGCCATTTCAGCAATGACGAGGGCTGCAATCTGGCCGGCGGCCTGCTGCCAGTCCTTCGTCTTCTTCGGCATGACCCGCTTCGCCTTGTTGGCGACGACGGCGTAGCTGCGGCTGACGTAACGTCCGATCCAGCTTGAATCATCCACGCCCTCTTTCTTGTCGCGCTTGAACACGTCTTCGGGCGTCAGCCCGTCGGAGATGAAAGCTTGCGCGGATCCCGGCACCAGGCGCCCGAGCGAATTGATGGTGAAGCGGACATGGACCTGTTCGTCGAGGCCGAGTACCTGCTCGTGGGCGAGATGCAGGGCGCGCTCGCCATAGTCGCCCTTGACCAGTGGCTTGCAGTCGAAGCGGTGGCCGTGGACGTCGACGCTCTTTACCTCTTGCGTCGAGAAGACGGCACGCACGCAGGCCTGCAGGCCGTCCGATTTGCCGGCGGTGAAGCCTTCCGCCGACGCGGTCAATGCCTGCAGGCAGAGGCCGGCCATGAACACGGCTGCGGCGGCTCCCATTTGCAGGGTTGAGCGCATCTGCATGGTTGCGGTTGCGGCGTTCATGATGTCCTCCATGGGCCTGAGCAGGATTTTCAGGGTCGCGTGCAAGGGGTCGTCTCCTTCAGCGGCTGAGCCGGGTGGCGGTTTTGGTGAGCGCAGGCCCGCGCGTGCGCGAACGGCCCAGCTCGGCGATGGTCATGAGCGAGATCTGGAAGGCCGCCGTCTGCCAGGTCTTGGTTCCGGTTGCGGGCACGGTGTGCGCGATGTTCGCGACCTGGGTGTAGGTCAGTCCGCTGTAAGAGGCCGGGCCGGTAAAGCCGCGTATCTGGTTGTAATAGTGGGAAGCGAAGTAGGCGGTCGCCGAATTGGTGGCGAGGATGGATACCTTCCAGGGGCTCAGAAGCCGCTTTGTCGAAAAGACGTCGCTCGTGCGGATCCTCAACGTGCCCGGCACGATCGCATTCTGAGCGTCGACGCGGAAATTGATCACATAGGCATCGTCCATGCCGAAGCGGACGCGTTCCAGCAGGATCTGCCGGTAGTTGCCGTGTGCCTTGGTGTTTCCGTCCATGTCGCGGCAGCGGAAATGGTGACCGTGCACGGTGATCTGCTTGGCGGTGCGTTCACCCTTCAGGATCGTCTTCACGCAATCGCGCATGCCGGGGGACTTGCCCTCAAGGAAGCTCTGCGCCGCAGCGCTGCTCGTCCAGGTGGCCAGTCCGATTGCCGCGAAAAGGCCTGCCGTTGCAAATGCCTTCGGTGAAAAGCTGCGTGCGTCGCACCGCGCGAGGGCCGTGCCGGTTGCTGGAGTGCTCATGGGCGCCTCCTCCTCTGTCTGTGTCCCTGTGCCTCTCGCGAGATGGATTTCGCGCATTGGCTGCTTTTGGGTGAGATGTGGGAAGAAGCGGCGGTTGCGGAAGTGATCCGCATCACACATCGGCGGTTTTCCCCGATGTCTCGGCCGTCCGTGGCGGAGGCAGATACCGGGGCGGCCGAGCTGCGAATGACCTGAACCGACGGCGTATGTGTTGCGCTTGCGCCGCCCCGATGCCGGTCAGTCGCGGCGGGGGCGGAAAAGGTTCAAACGCGCATGCGGTTTTTTGCGGAGTTGCGGGCGCTTTCTGGATCCCGTTTCCAACAGAGATTGGCCCTACCCCGCGCCCGTCCGCGGGGATATCGTTTACCTCACGTCAAACCGTTTGTCCGCGGACCCGCGAAGCTGGCCGTCCATGTCGCCCGAACTCATCATCGCACTTGTCATCGCCGCCTGCGCAGGACTGATGCGGGGATTTGCCGGTGTCGGCTCGGGCATGCTGATGGCGCCGTTTTTCGTGCACATGTTCGGGCCCGTGCAGACGGTGGGCATGATCATCCTCATCGAGATCGTTGCCACCGCCCAGCTGTTGCCGACCGTGTATGGGGAAATCCAGTGGCGCACCATAGGACTGATGGGGCTGGCGGCGGCGATTGCCATGCCGCTCGGGAGCTGGCTGCTGGTGTCGCTCGAAACGCAGACGCTTCAGTTTGCCGTGGCGCTGGTGGTGACCATATCGGCGCTTTTGCTGATGACC
>JALCBY010000060.1:0-6052 GCA_028066055.1 Hyphomicrobiaceae bacterium | reverse complement strand
TGCTGATGACCTGGATCGGGAGCAAACTGTTCCGCAAATCAAGCGAGCGGATGTACCGTCGGGTGGCGCTTGGTATCCTGCTGCTTGCCGGACTCTACGGCATGATCCGGTGAGATGTGATTGAACTCTTCGCAACGGGCTTGCGGGAAAGCTTCAGCGGTTCGTCAGGTCCCGGTGCAACGCCCGCAGTTCGATGGTGCGGCGCGCCGTTTCCGCATTCACGCAGTCGGCCACCAGCGGGCCGACGATCGAACCGCCTTCGTAGAGATACCGGTCGAAGCCGCATTTCCTGTCGCGCCATGTGATCCAAAGCCGCTGAACGTCGCGCAGCTCGCCACGCTGCTTTCGGTCGAGTTGCGGCTGCAGCGCCTTGTAGGCCGCATTGAGAAGGCCGTCCCAGACGGCAAGCTCCCGCTTTGCGCATGTGACGAGGCCGTAGGTGGTGTCCCCGCCAGGCCGCTCCCGGCAGGGGGCCATCACCGCGCCGATGCAGTCCGTGTGGCGCTGGACGTTTGCGCCCTTGCCCCGGAGGCAGGCGTCGATGGCGGCCTTGTCTTCAGGGCGCGGCGCGGCAGTTTCCGCGCGCGCTTCAGGCGGAAGCGCGAGCCACGCCAACAGCAACAGGACAAAGCGCAAGGCCATGACGCCTGTTCTATCGGGATTTGCCGCCGCGATCCACCGTCCGCGCGCGCAGCGCGTTACGCGCCCGCGCGGCGGTCCTGCAGCATGCGGCGGTCCACGCCCGTACGGCGCTCGCCCTGAAGCTGCTTTTCACATTCCGAGCGGGTGTCGGGTCCGCCCCGGCGGCGGTCCGCGTCGTCGCGGCGATCGCGCCCGGTCCGTTTGTCGGTCGTCTTCATGAGGGCCGTCCTTTTCGCATGTCTTGGACACAAGTCTTGCGGTTCAAGCTGAACGAAGCGTAAAGGGGCTCCGCAACCTGCGTGCGTGCTTAAGCCCGGGTTTGGAAAATCATGAGGATTTTAGGGAATCTGCCGGTTTGCCTGTGCTCTCGCGGCGTTGTCAGGATGTTCTTGACCGTCACGTGTGCACTCGTTATGTCAGGGAATTCCTGACAAGGAGAAATCGCAACCATGCTGGCAAGATTTTCACGAACGAAATCCCTCAGATGCTCTTTCTGCGGCAAGCCTGCGGCGCGGGTCTCTCAGCTCATGGGCGGACCGAAATCGTACATCTGCAACGAATGCGTCGGGGTGTGTAACAAGATTCTCGAAGCCACACCCTGCACTTTCACCGGCTGGGGCGATATGAGCGAAACGCAGTTGCTGGATGCGCTCAAGGTTTCGGAAGCCTCCGTGGAAGCCACTCGTTCGGTTCTGCAGGCACAAATCGACGAATTGCGCGCACGCCGCGTCAGTTGGCAGAAGATTGGAGAAGCCTTGGGCGTTTCGCGCCAGGCGGCATGGGAAAGATTTTCGTGAGCGGCGCGTCTTGCGGGCACCTTCCCCTCACCCAAGCCGTACCGAGACGCCGCCGTCGGCCAGCATGGCGCTTCCCGTCACGAAGCTCGCCGCATCGGACAGGAGGAACAAGGCCGCCTGCGCGATTTCCGCCGGCTCCGCCATGCGCCCGAGCGGATGCAGGCCTGCGATGAAGTCGTGGGTCGCGGGATCGTCCCCGGCCATGTCGGTTTTGGTCCCGCCGGGCAGCAGGGCATTGACGCGGATGCCTTCGCTCCCATGCTCGCTTGCCAGCGCCTGCGTCAGCCCGACAAGGCCCGCCTTCGACGCCGCATAAGCCGCCATGCCCGCAAGACCGCCGTTTGAATGACCCACGAAGGACGAGGTGAACAGCAGTGCCCCGCCACCCCGTTCGCGGATTGCCGGGATCTGGTGTTTGGCGGCGAGAAAGGCGCTCGTCAGATTGGTTTCGATGACATTGCGCCAGTTCGCGGGTTTCATTTCGGGCACCGGTGCCGTTTCGCCCATGATGCCGGCATTGTTGAAGGCGCTGTCGAGCCCGCCGAATTCGAAGGCCGCAAGCGCCACGAGTTCGGATGCATATCGTTCGTCGCGCACATCGCCGGCAAGTGTCGCCGCCTGACTGCCAAGGCTCCGGATTTGCAGCGCAAGCGCATCGAGCCGTTCGGCGCGCCGCGCGCCCAAAACCACATTGGCGCCCGCGCGGGCGAACGCAAGCGCCGCCGCCGCGCCGATGCCACTGCTGGCGCCGGTGATGATAATGGTCTTTTTGTCGAGCAACATGGACATCGCTCCCTTGAACATGCTTCAGGAGCGCGGGTGATAGGCGCATGGGCGACCTGTGCGCCACCCGGTTCTTGCGGGGGATGAAATAATCAGCTGTTTACAGAAAATGCCCGTCGCCGGGATCGAATGTGGGGTGCATTAATTCAACATGCGTTTACTTGCCGACGCGCGCCTTGCCCTTGCGTCCGTCGTTGCGCTCCCACAGCACATTGTTGCCGTCGCGCTTCAGCTTGTAACAGTGGGTCTTGGCGTCGAGCCAGCGGTTCCAGCGCTGGCACAGCCGGTCGCCCTGCACCCACCATTTGCCCTGGTCGCGCTTGGGTGCGGTGACGGCGAGCACGGCGGTGACCATCTGGAGCTTGCCGCTCATGGTCTTGTCCGCCTTGTAGTGGATCGGCACCGTACCGGCGCTGTCAGACATGTAGACGATTTTTCCTGCGACGGCCTTCTCCAGCGCCGCGCCTTCCAGATTGTGGGATTCGGCATGGGTTGCCCCCGCGCCCAGGGCGCAAAGGAGGCCGAATGTAAAAAACCATGCGGATTGCCGTCTCATGGATCTGAGCCAAGCACGGCTTCGGGGCCGAAGCGCGTCAAAATAATGGCGATATTGGGGGCGGCGTGGCTTCGAGTAATCGGTTATTCGCCGGTGTCCGGCCGTGTTGTATCAGATTTGAATGGAAGAGTTCAAAGTGCAAGGCCGGTTATTTGCCTGATTTACGTAACATTTTCAGGAATTCGTCGGTGTCGCTCTTCGCTTCATCGAGGCTTGCTTTCTCGATTTTTGAAAAATAGACGCGGGAATCCTCTCTCACCTTGGCAATGGCCGCGGTCATGTCCTGGACAAGTTTTGGTCCGGGCGCGCCCTGGCTGACAATGGCAAGGAGGCGCTGCATGGATGTGTCGAGCGGATCGAACGCACGGACGATATCGTCTCTTGAATAAAACGCGGCCAGGCTATGGACGGTGTTTCTTACCCCCCGCAATTCCTTTTCCAGCCGAAACGGCACACCGTCGAGCTTGTCGTTGGTGTGTATGACCCCCTCGCCGACAGCAATGAATTCACCGACCTGTTGGACAAGTTCGTTGCGGCGCGGCGCGATGAGCTCGCTCTGAGCCCGGAACATCTGCGAAAGAAGCTCGGTTTCATAGGTGTCGCGGGCAAACTGCGCCTGGACATATGCGCCAACGAACAAAAGGATGGCGCTGAGAAACAATTTGTCGAATATCGAAAGGGAAAACTTCGTCCAAAAACTCTCCGAGTTGTTGAGGACGAGTATCGCGCCTTTCGGCGATTTGACGACCTTGGCTTTTTTGCTCACCGCGTTTTCAACGTCCACGTATCTGATCCGATGGAAAGAACCCACTCTATATTGTAGAGGGGAAAGAAATATTCTGCCCGCTGGTGGTTGAGCCAGCGCCTGCGGTTACTCAAGTTCGCCTCGCGGACGTACCCCGGAAACGACGCCTTTTCCTTCCTCTCGAACCGGATCTTTGCGGTAATTGGCTCGCTCCACTCGAATAGCAGCATGAGGACCTGACGCTCTCTGGGATCGTCGCATGAGCGGTTCAATGTGCAGCGATGCAGGGCGTATTGTCGGATGTTCGGGAGCAAGGCGTTCAGCAGAATCTCCGAATTCGGCGGGATGTTCGTATAAGAACGGATGATCCGCTCGTTGTAGATCGCCTCGATCCGGTTTGCCGGCAATAGCGGACATTTGCGGCCCGCCATATAGCCTCTCGGCGGACAGGCTTTCACTTCGTCCATCAGGAACACTTTCAGTGTCAGATTTGCGGCATGAAGTGCTGTTTCGCTTGCGATCAGGACCGGCAGAGAAACCAGAAAAGCAATAAATAGACGAACCATTCCGAAGCCTTGCAAAGTGTTCTTATTCGTCCCGTCCAGATTTCATCCGGATCTCGGATCCGTCGATCTAAGTTATCCTTTTTCGAGTGTTTGACAACCAAGTCAGTCCGGTTTCCGACGCGGGGGCGTATCAGTCCCGTCAGCTCCACCCCACATCCTCGGGGCTGGAGACGTGTCCGGGCCGCAGCGGACGGACGAGCCCGGAAGGCCGGTTCGCGGTTTCTCAGGTGGGCAGGCGGGCGGTCAACTCCGGGATGCATGTGCCCGGGCGCGCGCCCTGCCCGTCAGCCTTGTTTCTCGCGCATTGCGTCGACGCTCCACGGGCCGCCGCCGCGCGCGGCGAGACAGAGGAACACGAAACAAGAGAGCGCGGCGAGTTCGCCGCAATTGAGCAGCGGAAAGAAGCCCTGGGGCGCATGGGCAATGAAATAGGCTGCCGCCATCAGCCCCGAGAGCACGAAGGCGGCCGGCCGGGTAAACAGGCCGATGACAATGAGCACGCCGCCCACAAGCTCCAGCATGCCAGCGATACCGCTCAGGCTGAGGGGCGCGACGCCGGTGAATTTCGAGACCGGAAAGCTCAGATATTTGGTGGTGCCGTGCTGCAGGAACAGCAGGCACGTCATGATGGGCAGTACGCTCAGGAGCTGCGATGTGTATAACCTTCCAGAAATCCCATGTGCCCAGTCCCTTTGTTGCGGGTTCGACGCCGTCACGCAAATCTTGCGCGGAGTCGGCGCGCCGGCGCAATGGGATTCCCGGAAGGGTTGTGGATTTTTCAGTAAGCCCCGCTGCCCTGGCGCGGCGGTGTCGGCTGGGAGCTGTCGACGGGGGTGGCGCCCGCTTCGCGCTGGCAGCCGCCGATGGCGAGGCCGCTGATCAGCAGCAGGAGCGCCATGACGGCTTTGACGGTATTGGTCGGCGTGAGGTGCTTTTTCATTGGTTTTCCCTTTTCGGTCTTCTTCTCAAAACGCTCAAGCAACTGTCGGCACCTGTCCCGGGGGACAGATGACGGGGCCACCAATTAGCGTCCGGGCGCCCGCGCCGGATGCAGGCATCGGGCTAACGGGATTCGGACCCTGGGGGCCAGTCCAAAATGTTCGGGGCACGTGCGCCGGATCGGGCGCGGTTATTCCTTTGCACTAACGCTTCGACGGGTGAAGCGCGTATCTGTTTGCGCTGCTGCTTTGCTGGATGACGTGCGCGTTATCTCCTACTTCACGGGTGCGCTGGTTTTGACCAGAGGCACGGCACTTGCGTTCGCTTCCGCGGCAACCGGCGCATCGACCGGCGATTGGGTCTGTTTGGCAAGTTGCGGCGCCTCGCCGATGGGCGCGAGACCGAGCGTGATCCCGCCGACAAGCGCGAAACTCAGCCCCAGCGCAAAGGCGAGCGCCAGACGGGGCCCCAGCGGTTTCTTGCGGCGCGGCGGGGCGATGGGCCCCAGCGCATCTCGGGCCGAGGCCACGCCGATCGGGGTGAGCGAACGGTGCGGGGCGAGCGGCCCGGAAGGGATCAGGGATGGGGTCGACTTAAACGGCGTACGCGACATCAGTTTTCTCCCGCGAAGGGGCAGCGGCACGCCGGCGCGGGAGGCCGTCAGCGGGGAAAAATCCGGTTTGTGTAGAAAATCGACGCTCTCCGGACCCGTAGTTGTCGCGTCTTTGTCCCTCACGCTTTCCATTCAGGAAGCGCTCGCGACACCACGGGCGCGTCGATCTTCACCGGGCTCCCCCTCCCCATTCTGGGGTCCGCCACACGATCAGTTACGAGTCGAACGCTACCCATGGATTAAGGCGGGAGTGTGGGAGTGATGTGACCGTGTTGTGCAACTGTGAATTGTGAGGTGGTGGGACCTTTTGTCGTTCCACCCCCACCTGTGCGGAAACAGCGTTCCCGTCATTCCGCCTCCCGCTTGCGGGGGGCGGCCCCTTGGTCATTCCGGCGAACGCCGGAATCCAGT
>JALCBY010000141.1 GCA_028066055.1 Hyphomicrobiaceae bacterium | reverse complement strand
GGTGGGCCAGCCGGAGGGCCATCCCGCACGCAAAGAGGGCCAGGAGGGCCAGGGGGACGGCCCGCCTGCCGCGGAGTATCTGGAGCTGCATGGTATGGCGGGGGTGGAGGGTCTTTAAATAAACCAATTGGGGGGTCTCACGGTAGGTGTGGACGCATCCACCCTGGAATATCCCCTAAAGTCTTTGCTAGGTATTAGAATCCCCAGTCGGGCATATGCTTGCCCAAATTATCCTTGTCCCTTTTGGACTTTATCCTCCCCTCTATGCACGTCTCTCCGCAACGTTCGACCCTCGCGTAATCGTCTCTGATTATGAGTACGTCCCCGCGTTCAATCCCGGAGCCCTCGCGAATCAGCAGTCTTTCGCCATTATCGAGTACCGCATAGATAAATCCACAGCTGTCCCGCTCTATGTCCACGACCTCCGACTGCATGTTATCCTCCGGATACTCGGGGTGAAATATAAACCTACGAGTCCTTTGGCAGGTTCAAACCGGCTTGATCCACCACATCAGGAAAAACGGCCCTCAAGTAGGCTGTCTGGAGCAGGAGACAGATACGGAGAGTCCCATAAAGACTTCTGAATACGTTCATCCAGTCTATATCAGATAGTATGGTATACATCGATGCCATCATTTACAAAAGAATCATACGAGAGATAGGTTTAGTATACAATTACATCCACTTTATCGAAAGCGAGTTGCTCCAAAAATTCCAAGTATAGAAAAACCAATGCTTATAAACAGCACACCTATCCAAAAATTAATTTCAGCAAGTTCTAAATTCCCTGATACCCCGATATTAAAACTATTTCCCGTAATTAATGCCCCAATCGCAATCAATCCCCCGGTAATTAGAGCCACAATAGTCAAGGCATTCATCTTTATTTACTTCCCATCTTAATCTGCATACCGGATCACGGGTGGCAGTTATTTATAAATTTTTAAATGAAAAAACTGTATGAGTTCACGTCAAGCACGGGGTGGATCCTAGCTGATCACCCGGATCTATTAGGTCGCCCCCAGAGGGCCTCCCATGGGGGCGTCCGAGGAGGCAGCCACTAGGGAGGGGATGGCGGACCAGAGCAGTGAGAACGGCCTGCTACGGAAGGAGAACGCCAGCATCAGGGCCGAGTACGAGGACGTCAGGGGCCTGCTGGAAAGAGACAATGCAAGGCTGCACGAGATCGTGGCGGAGATGGCCGCCGAGATCGCTTCCCTCCGCGGCCGCCTTGCGGCATACGACAACGCCCACACGTCATCACCCGGTGGCAGCATACAAAGGGCGAGGAAGAGGGCGGCCGCGCGGGACGGCGACGGGCTGGCTGGGAACCGGGGCGCCAGAAAGGGGCACAAGGCGCGTCGCACGGCCGCAGATCCATGGACAGGAGGACGCGCTGCGCCGGCAGGTGCAGGTGCGGCTCTAGGAGGATCAGGACGACCAGGATAATCA
>JALCBY010000059.1 GCA_028066055.1 Hyphomicrobiaceae bacterium | reverse complement strand
GCTTCCAGCGCGGCAAGCGCGGAAAGCGGAATGGGTTTAATCGGCGCGCGAATCCGGTAATAGCCCACATCGTCCGGCGTCACGCCGCGATGTTTCGCCATCAGTTCCGACACGGTGAGACCGCACATCCGCCCTTGACATGGCCCCATTCCACAGCGCGAGTAGGCCTTGAGCTGATTGGGTCCGCCGCACCCGGTCTCCATGCAGGCATGGATCTCACGGACACGGACCTCCTCGCACCGGCAGACGATTGTCGATGGATCCTCCGGACAAACGATGTGTGAGGGCGGACTGTAGAGATGGTCCAGAAGCGGACGGATGCGCTGCTCTTTCTTTTTCTGCGTGAAGGCAGCTGCAGCTTCCCGGTCGCAATCTTCTTTTGACAAGGCACCAAGCCGCGCAACCACTTGCAGCGCTGCGATCCGGCCGCTGGCTTCTGCAGCGCGCGCGCCATCGATCCCCGCACCATCACCGGCAACAAAGATGCCGCTGGCGCTGGTTTCGCCCCAGTCATCGAGAACAGGCCTCCAGTAACGCTGCGCTTCAAACCATTCATGGGAGAGATTGAGCAGCCGGGAAATCTGTACATGCGGGACGACACCTTCATGGAGCAAAACGAGATCCGCTTCGATCCGATGCGGTTTGCCGCCGCTTTCAAAGCTGATGCTTTCGAGGGCGTTCTTTCCGTCGCAACGCAGGTTCTTTACTCCCTTATGGACGGGGATTCCGCTCGCTTTGATCGTGCGCCGCATATCGAGTCCCTTGAGTAACAGGTCGCGCGCCCCGAGCGCGCGCGGCAGATGACGAGCGGCTGCCAGATAATCCTGCGTGGCCGTCGTCTCGAGCAGACCCGCGACATCAGCGCCTGATTTGAGCAGCTGGCAGGTGACGAGTTGGAGGAGGGGGCCACTGCCAGCGAGGACGATGCGCCCGCCGAGCACGGCACCTTCCGCCTTCATCAGGATCTGAGCGGCACCCGCCGTCATGACACCGGGCAACGTCCATCCGGGAATGGGGACCGGCCGCTCATAGGCACCGGTGGCAATGATCAGGAACCGCGCCGCACGCAGGAAGGTACGGTCCTCCACCAGGTAACCGACCGTGAGCGGATCGGTTTCGGCCGTCCAGACCGTGGCGCCCGGCACATACTCGATATCGGTGCCCTCGATGGCCTCTATCAGGGACCGCCCACGCCAGTAATCCTTGCCCAGAATGCCCGGCTCGTCTGCGCCAGCGGTCGTGTTGCGTGTCAGTGCCCTGTAGATCTGTCCGCCAGGTGCGGGTTGCTCGTCGAGGAGCATCACCTGCAGCCCGCGCCGGGCCGCTTCCGCGGCGGCGGCGAGCCCGGCCGGCCCCGCACCGATAACGATCACGTCAGCGCTCATCGTCTCCCTCCGCCGCCAGGCCACCGATCTCGGGAAGGACCTGCCGTTTGACCGCCATGCCGTCATGCACCGGAACCATGCACGCCTGCCGGTTGGGCACGCCGTCAATTTCAACCAGGCATTCGAAACAGATGCCCATCATGCAATAGGGTCCGCGCGGCGCACCGCTCACCGGGCTCCTGCGCGTGAAAACCGGGTTCGCACTGAGCAGGGCGGCGGCAACGCTGTCGCCCTCGAAGGCCTCGACGGGAGTGCCGTCCAGCGTGAGTGTTACACGCCGTGGCTGTTTTTTCGCACCCCAGTCAGGCCGCCGGTTGAACATGAAACCTCTCCGGGCCGAAAGTCTGCAGCTCAGTCGGCTTTCGGTCTTCAAGTACCCACCGGGGTAGGAGTTTCGCGTGCATGGCCGCGAGCGTAACGCCGCTGTGGCATGTCGCAACAAAGGCGCCGGGGCAGGCCTCCGATTCCACGTAGACCGGTCCGCCGTCGGGTGTGAGAACCCGAAGCGCGCCCCAGCCACGCACCAGCCTGAGTTGCGCCAGCATCGGAAAGGTCGCGACCGCGCGCCGCGTCATGCCGGCATACCCAGTGACCGTTGTGCCCGTATCGAAACCGACATCTTCCCGCGTTGCGCCAATCATGACCGTGCCCTCATCCGTCTGGCGCAAACCGCTCATCGGATATGGGAACACCGGTTCAGTCCGGTCGGTGACAAGAATCTGTCCGCGTTGTGGGCGCACAGGTACATCCAGACCGATCATTTGCGCCAGATGTCCCGTTCCCAATCCCGCGGCGATGACGACCTTTTCCGCGCTGAATATCTGGGAGCCAGTGTTGACCTCAAACCCGTTGCCCGTCTTTCTGATCTCCTGAACGGCATGGCCCGCATGGAAGGAACCCTTGTATTTTTGCAACCCATCCGACATGGCCCGGAGAAGAAACAGCGGGTTGACGTGACCATCCATCGGACTGAAGGAAGCGCCGGTTACCTCGGGTCCGAGTTCAGCGTTCGGGAAAAGATCCTGCAACGCATTTCGGTCGATAAAATCGCAGTCATAGTTGTCATGGCCGGCCTGTTGCTTGAAATTGCCGATGAAGCGTTTGCGTTTTTCCGCCTCCTCTTCGCCGACACATATGATCAGGCCGCCGTTCCGTCGAAAAGCCAAGTCGACGCCCGACGCCTCATGCAGGTCGGATGCGAAATCGGCCCAGCCGTCGACCGAGTTGCGGGTGAGTTCAAAATAGGGCTGATTGCCCAATCCCTTGGTCTGTACCCACGTCAGGCCGAAGTTGCCCCGCGCCGCACGAAAAGCCGTGTCGCCCTCGTCGAGCACCCGGACGCGCGCGCCGGCGCGTGCCAGACCATAGGCAATGGCAGCGCCCACCATTCCGCCCCCGATGACAATGACATCAGATCGCATTGTCCGGCACTTTCACCCCTGCTGGACCGTGCGTCGGCGTGGAACCGACAGGCAGGCCGCAATCATCACATTCCACTGCAGGATGAAAAGGGAACGGACATCAAGTCAAATAAGATTATTTCGTAGTTATATAATTTGACTTTATGCATCATTTCCTTCGCTTCAGTCACCGGCATTGCATCTTGCTTCAACATGCTCGCAGAAATCAGCAGCGATTTTGCTCATTGGGCGCTCGCGTGGATAGAGCAGCAGGCTTTCCGTGCGAATGACCGGCTTGAAGGGCCGAACAGCAATGTTTTCAGCCATTTGCCCCGACAGCAGAAATTGTGTGCCGACGCCCACGCCCACGCCCAGTTCGACGAGCTCCCAGAGAGATTGGGCGGTGCGCACTTCGATCCGACGGGAAGGAACCGATTTGGTTTCCTCAAGCATACGGTCGAGGTGCCGGCGTGAGCGTGTTTCAGGTGGCAGACAGATCAGATGTTCGCCATCCAGATCTTCGGGCGCCACCGTGGCTTTGCCCACAAGGGGATGGTCGCGGGGGAGGACGCAAACCGCTTCGTCGACGGACAGCAGCCGGGTCTCGATGGCCGGATGATCCGCCGGTTCGCCGGTAATCCCGATGTCGCAACGATTGGTGGCGACCCATTTCAGAACCGTCAGGCGCGGCTGCACCTCGAGGTTGAGCGAGATGTTGGGGCGCTCCTTGAGAAACGTGGCGATCGCCTCCATCAGCAGATTGCCGGCGAGCGCGGGCATGACGGCGAGGCGCACAATACCCGTCTGCATACGTCCGATTGCAAAAGCGGCGGCAGAGATGTCATCCAGCCCGACGAAGGCGCGTTCGATTTCCGGGTACAGCGCCTCAGCCTCACTGGTGACAACGAGACGGCCGTGCTGACGCCGAAACAGCTTGTAGCCGAGTTCATGCTCCAGGTTGCCCAGCAGGGTGCTTACCGCCGGCTGGGAGATGGAGAGAAACTCCGCTGCCTGGGTGATGGTGCCGGTAAGCATGATGGCGCGAAAGGCCTCGATCTGCCTCCATGTCAGCTTCATGCGGACTTCACCTCAAGTCTGAGACGACGATGATCGCTCAATGAAAGACATAAAGTTCAATTATGGACAATGAAAAAATTGATATTTGACTTGATAAGGTGGTTTCCGTGAGCATCGCTGCAACTGCTGCACCCGGCCAAGCGACCGGGCAGTGAGATTTTGCGCACTTGGGAGGATGTTATGCGGAAATTCTTGACGCAGGCGGGCACCGGTCTCGCCCTGGCACTTTGCGTATCTTTCGGATCATTTGACGCTCTCCGCGCGGAGACTGCAGTGAATGTCGGGCTCAAGGCGAAGGACGCCACCGCGCTCGACCCGCACCTGTCGACCAAATCCGGCGACAAGCCGATCTTTGCCCTGCTCTTCAACGGCCTCGTTCGCTTCAAACCGGGAAGCATGAGCCCGGCGCAACTGGAACCGGACCTTGCGGAAAGCTGGGAGGTCTCGCCCGACGGCAAGGTGTGGACGTTCAAGCTGAGAAAGGGTGTCAAGTTTCACCACGGCTATGGCGAGCTCACGGCCGATGACGTGGTGTACTCGCTGACGCGCGCCGGCGATCCGAAACGGTCCTCCGTATCGAGCGACTACAATCAGTTTGAGAAGGTCGAAGCCGTCGACCCGCACACCGTTCGCATCACGCTGAAGACGCCGGTCCCGTCGCTTCTGGGTCTCGTCGCCAACTACCACGGTGGCAATATCGTCAGCAAAAAGGCGGCGGAGGAGCTTGGCGAGGGCTTCAAGCAGAAGCCGGTCGGAACCGGCCCCTTCATGTTCAAGGACTATAAGGCAAAGCAGGGGATCACCCTTGCTGCCAATCCGGACTACTTCCGCGGCAAGCCGAAGATCGACAAGCTCGAATTCAAGTTCGTGCCGTCCGACAGCAGCCGCGAACTGGCCTTCAAGAAGGGCGAGTTGGATATCTTCACCGGCAAGCGCGAGGAGAAATGGGTGCAGCGCATCGGAAAGGACGGCGGTCTGACGGTCGACGTTTTCGAGCCCGGCGAACTGCGCACGCTGCACCTCAACACCAAGGTCAAACCGCTTGACGACATTCGCGTGCGCAAGGCCATCGCCCACGCGCTCAATCGGGACGACTTCATCAAACTTGTTGGCGACAGCGTCACCCGCAAAAGCTGGTCACCGGTGCCGAACGGCTATCTCGGGCATAGCGGCGATCTGCCGAAATACGAGTACGATCTCGACAAGGCAAAAGCGCTGATGAAGGAGGCCGGACATGAGAACGGCTTCAAGCTCAATGCCATCATCACGAAGCGCAGCGCGCTGCTGCGTCCGATGCAGGTGATCCAGGCACAACTGAAGAAGATCGGCATCGACCTCGAACTCGATGTGGTGGAGCACTCCGCCTTTCACTCTCAGATCCGCAAGGATTTGAGCCCGATGGTGCTTTATGGTGCGGCGCGCTTCCCCGTGGCCGATACCTATCTCACCCAGTTTTACCACGGCAAAAGCCGGGTCGGTACGCCGACCGCGGTGACCAACTTCAACCATTGCGACGTGGCCGATGCGGAAATCGACGCCGCGCGCAAGGAACCGGACGCGAACAAGCAGAAGGAACTCTGGGCCGCCGCGCAGCGCAAGCTGATGGAGAATGTGTGCTCGGTTCCGCTGTTTGAACAGCTTCAGGTATGGGCGCGCCGCAACTCGGTCGACTATGGCTATCCGCTCGAGGGTGCGTTGAGCCTCGGACCGCTCTTTACCGAGGCGTCCGCCAAGAAATAGTTTACCTCCCTATACCGTCGGACATGCGTCGGCGTGTCCGGCGGGATGGGGTGATATCGAACGCCCATACCCGTCATCAACGACCAGGTGCCACGCGAAAGGCGGATCAGGTGTTACGGTATACGCTAAAACGTCTCGGCTCCACGCTGCCAACCCTGATCGCCGTCCTCACGGTCATCTTCGTGATCATCCGGATCGCACCGGGGGACCCGGCGATCGCTATCCTCGGCGATAACGCCAGCCAGCAGGCCATCGACGCCCTGCGTGAACGCCTTGGGCTCAACGAGCCCCTGCTGGAGCAGTACTGGTACTTCCTGTCCGACGCTCTGACGGGCAACCTTGGCAACTCCCTGGTCAGCGGGCGGTCCGTCCTCCACGAAGTGCTCGAAGTTCTGCCGCACACACTCGATCTGACCGTTGCCGCAATCGTCATCGGCGTCATTCTCGGGATTCCGGTTGGCATCCTCGCCGCGGTCTACCGCAATGGCCCGGTCGATTATGTCGCGCGCATCGGATCCCTTCTGGGTTTGAGCTTTCCGTCCTTCTATACGGCGATCCTGCTCATCCTCGCCTTCGCCATCCATTTCCCGTGGTTTCCGGTGATCAGCAACGCAAACCTCTCTGATCCGGGAGACCGGCTCTACAACCTTGTTCTCCCGGCACTCAGTCTCGGTTTGATCATGGTCGCTTACGTGGCGCGGACCACGCGCGCGTCGATGATCGAAGCGCTTGGTGCCGACTATATCCGGACCGCGCGGGCCAAGGGCGCCCCGGCGTTCGTCATCGTCGCGCGGCACGGCTTCCGCAACGCGATCATCCCGATCATTACGATCATCGGCCTTTATCTTGGCCTGCTGATCGGCAACTCGGTGATTATCGAAATTGTCTTCAACCGTCCGGGTCTCGGCAAGCTCATCGTCGGCGCACTCGAACAGCGCGACTACACCATGCTGCAGGGCCTGATGGTGATCTACGCCTTCTTCATTGTGCTCACCAACCTCGTGACGGACCTTGCGTACGGCATGAGCGATCCACGAGTGAAGTACCAATGAGCGTCGCGTCCCAGACACCGCAGGAACGCAGCGGGTTGTGGCATGCGTTGACCGAGCTCTATCACGTCTTCAACACCAACAAGACGTCGTGGGTGGGGCTGATCATATTTCTCATCATTGCCGTGCTCGCACTCCTGGCGCCATGGATCGCGCCGCATGATCCGCTGGAGCAGAATATTGTCGATGCGCTTCAGCCGCCGTCGGATACCTACTGGCTCGGCACCGACAGTTTCGGACGGGACGTGTGGTCGCGCATCCTGTGGGGCGGACGCATCTCGCTCTTCGTCAGCGTCATGTCGATCGGCATCGCCATGGTGGTCGGCGGTGCGCTCGGCATCGTCGCCGGCTACAAGGGAGGACGCATCGACCAGGTCATCATGCGCTGCATGGACGTGCTGCTGTCTTTCCCAACACTCGTGATGGGTCTGCTGGTTGTCGCCGTGCTCGGCGCAAATCTGACCAATCTGATCATCGCCATTGCCCTGACCGTCATACCGAAGTTTGCACGTATCGCCCGCGCGCCGACCGTCGCGGTCAAGGAGCAGGATTACATCGAAGCGTGCCGCGCGCTGGGTTATTCGGATGCGCGGATCATGTTCGTCCATATTCTGCCGAACGTGGTCGGCGAGGTGCTCGTGCTGGCGTCCCTTTGGACGGCGACGGCGGTGCGGATCGAAGCCTATCTCAGCTTCATCGGTCTTGGTGTCAAGCCGCCGACGCCAACCTGGGGCGGCATGATCCGCCAGGGGTTCGAGTACATCCTCGATGCGCCCTGGATGTGCATCTATACCGGCCTCGCGGTGCTGATCCTGGTGTTCTCTCTCAATCTGCTCGGCGACGGTCTGCGCGACGCGATCGACCCGAAGCTGCGGAATGAATAGGACCCGATCATGCCTGAGCCCGTGATTTCAATCCGCAATCTGAACACCGCATTCAAGTTGCGCTCGGGCTGGTTTCCCGCGGTCCGCGACGTGTCACTGGATGTCGAGCGGAACGAGACGCTGTGTCTCGTTGGCGAATCCGGATGCGGCAAGAGCATTACGGCGATGTCCGCCATGGGGCTGATGCGTACCGTGAAAGGATGTCGTGTTACGGGTGAAGTCTGGTTTGAGGATCTCGATCTCACAACACTCGATGAGCGCGCCATGCGCACCATCCGGGGCAACCGGCTCGCCATGATTTTTCAGGAGCCGATGACGTCGCTCAATCCTGTCCTGCCGATCGGACAACAGGTCGGTGAGCCGCTCATGTTCCACCGCGGCATGACGCGACACGAGGCGGATGAGGAGGCGGTGCGCCTGCTGGAACTGGTGAAGATTCCCGACGCGCGGCGGCGGCTCAACCAGTATCCGCATCAGTTCTCCGGCGGCATGCGCCAGCGCGTGATGATCGCCATGGCGCTTGCCTGCGGCCCGGACGTGTTGTTTGCCGATGAGCCGACGACCGCACTCGACGTCACCATCCAGTCGCAAGTGCTGGCCCTGCTCAACGAGATCCGCGAGGAACATGCCTTCGCGCTGGTGCTGATCACCCACGACATGGGGGTCGTGGCAACCATCGCCGACCGGGTTGCGGTGATGTATGCGGGGGAGATCGTCGAGCTGGCGAAAACCTCCGACCTCTTCAAGTCGCCGCGCCATCCCTATACGGAAGCTCTGCTCAGGGCGATCCCACGGTCAGATCAGGACTCCAAGGACCTGCGAGCCATCGAGGGTCAGGTGCCACCCATCTACGACATGCCGCCTGCGTGCCGCTTCGCACCACGTTGCCATCTGCGTGAAGAGATTTGCGGTCAGGACCATCCTGAATTGCTTACACGCCGGGGCGGCAAGGCGCACGAGGCCCGCTGCCATGTGCGAAACCGGATATCACGACGGAGTGCGGCATGAACATCGGACCGATCCTCGAGGTCCGCGACCTCAGAAAGGTTTTCACGACCAAGCGCGGATTTCCTAACCCGGAAACAGTGCACGTGCAGGCGATAGATGGGGTGAGCTTTGCCGTCCGACCCGGCGAATCCTTTGGACTCGTGGGCGAGTCCGGATGCGGCAAGTCCACCGTCGGGCGATGCACGCTTCAGCTCATCCCGCCGACAAGCGGTGAGGTTTTCTACAAGGGACAGTCGATTACGCAGTCCGGACGCAGCGACCTGAATCAACTTCGCCAGGAAATCCAGATCATCTTTCAGGACCCTTATTCCTCACTGAACCCGCGCCTCTCCGTGGCGCATATGCTGTCCGAACCGCTGCGGGTTCACGGCGTTTGCCGGCGAGGGGAGGCTCGGGACCGGGTTCGCGAAATACTGAACGATGTTGGTCTGCCCGCAGACGCCTACTGGAAGTTCCCGCACGAGTTTTCAGGCGGCCAGCGCCAGCGGCTGGCCATCGCCCGGGCGCTGATCCTGAATCCCGACCTGATCGTTGCCGATGAGCCCGTC
>JALCBY010000140.1 GCA_028066055.1 Hyphomicrobiaceae bacterium | reverse complement strand
TGCTCGGGCGCGCGCTGGCCGGGCTCGGAAGGTACGCAGAGGCGGAGCGGTTCCTGGAGGCGGCCGGCGAGGACCTTGACCTTGCAGGCATGTACGACGACATGGGGATGCACCACAAGGCGGCCGCCCTCTTTGAGCACGCGGCGGCAGGCGCCGAGCGGGCTCTGTGCGTTGGGATCGCGCTCGCGCACGCCGGCGCGTACAGGGATGCGCTCGAGAGCCTGGGCCGCGCGGGCGGCGGCAGGACTGCCGCGTACTATATGGCGTACTCTTGGTACCGGCTGGGCGAGTACGAAAGGGCCGCAGACCTGTACGGCAGGGCGGGCGGCCTCGGGGAGACCGCCGACGCCCCGCGGATGCGGGCCATGATGCTCGGCATGGACGGGGACGTCGGCGGCAGGATCCGGCTGCCGCTGCTGGCGGCGTCAGTGCCGGGCGGGTTCAGGGGCATGCCAGAGCTCCAGTATGCCGTATATCTGGCGCAGCGGCGCGAGGGCCCAAGCTGGTATGACTTTGGGCGCGTCGGGTTCGGGCCGTACTCGGACGATCTTGAGCGCGACATACTATCCAACACGAGGCTCTTTGCCGTCGACGCGGGCGGTATATTCGACGGGCCGCGGACGTGCCGCATCACCCCGCACGGAAGGCGGCTTTTATCAAGGATCGCCCGGCCGGCGGACAACGTGGCCGGATCCCTCATGGCAAGGTACTCTGGGATCCCGCAGGCGGATCTTGTCGATCTCGCGTACGAAGAGTTTGCCGCGTGCCCCAACCCCGCGCAGCTGGCGCGCGAGCTGGGGGAGGCAAGGGACGAGGCGCGATCCCGCGCCGATGCCGGCATGCACCCCGCGTTCGGGTACGTCGACCTGCACGCGGGCCACGCCCGCTCTGTACTGGGCGGGGCCGACGTGTCCCGCGGCCCCGGGAGGGCAGCCGCCAACATCGCGGGGATGGTCGCCCACGCGTGCGGCCGCGTCAGGCGGCACGCGGGGCCGCCCGTGGACCACGCCCGCCTGCGCACGGCGCTAGTGGATCTTGAGGAGTCCGGCAGGCTGCTCTTCAGATACTGTGAAAAGCGCGGCGTCGTAGAGTATCCCCGGATCGGGGCCGCGCAAGCTCTTTAACCGGGACGGCGCCCGCGCGATCCCGGGATGGACGCGGCGCTTGCCGACAGGATCAGGGGCGCGTGGGACGCGCGCCCGCGCATGGGCGCGGTGGCGCTCATAGGGCGCCCCGGATCCGGCAGGGCTGACGTGATGGCCATGCTAAGGCACACCATGGACTTGGGCGGCCCGGGCTGAAGGCCGGGCGGGCCGCGTCCACTATGTATATATGCGCCCGAGCTGCGCCAAGATCACGATGGACGTCGCCCTGAAGGAGGATCTTGACAGCCTGAGGCAGGAGATGGAGGAAATGAGGCACGAGATAGAGGAGCGCCTTGGCTCACTAGATGACGAGCTGGACAAGATAA
>JALCBY010000058.1 GCA_028066055.1 Hyphomicrobiaceae bacterium | reverse complement strand
GCCTACGCCGTGAAACCGTCGAGCATCCGTTCGGGACGATCAAGGCGCGCATGGGTGCGACGCACTTCCTGATGAAGCGATTGAAGAACGTGAAGACGGAAATGGCCCTCGCCGTGCTGGCCTACAACCTCACCCGTGTGATGAACATCATCGGAGTTGAGCCGCTGATCGCCGCGATCAGGGAGTTTTTGCGCCTGATCTCACCAAATCACGCTCGAATTAGCGGCTATACCGCTCTCTCGGCCATTTGGGGGCCGATGCGCACCAAATTGCGCAACATCCGGCTGAGCAGCCAACCCGCCACTCTTACCCGGGCATGATGGAGAGTTTTGACACAGCCAAGACCCTGAGCGGACTTTCAGCGTTAGACCCTCGATCGTGATCTTGCGCTACCTAGCGGCATTGGTTGGACGGCGAGTTTTGGACCCATAGCGGAAGTTCTGCTCTGGCCGCCTGTCACCGCTTGGTACCAAGGAGATTCTAGCCCTCTGCTTGCCCGCCGTTGGCTTGGTCAGTTTCGAACCTTGGTAAAATGTTCAAAACGACGGCATGGTTTGATCGCAGTGAACCGGTTTTTGTGAGCCGCACTCAGCCTCCGAGAGCCGTAGCAGCAAGTCAACTCGCGGGAATGGCCGAGCCGGGTGGCCCCGATCGGCGAGGTAAGCGACCAGAATGCCATTGCGCTCAAGCGCGCACGCGCCAACGACTCTCGCCACCTGCATCCTCGACTTCGATCCCGAGGTTGGCCAGTTCTTCGCGAAGCGCGTCGGCCTGCGCCCAATCTCGCTTCGCGCGCGCCTGGTTCCGCTCTGCAACCAGCGCCTCGATCCGCGCAGTGTCTGTCACACCCGCTTGTGCCCAGGCTTGTGCATCCTGTTGCAGAAGGCCCAAAAGCGTCCCCGCCTGCCGCAAGGCTGCGACAAGTTCCGCCTTCCGCCCTCGGTCCGCATGTGCATGAACCTCACTTGCGAGTCCATGCAAGGCAGACAGGGCAGCGGGTGTATTGAGATCATCATAAAGGGCTGCGAAGACAGGCGCTATGTCATCTGCGCGAGGCGTCGCGGCAGGCTTATCACGCAACGCACCATAGAGGCGATCAAGTGCCGCTTTGGCCGCACGAGGTGTCTCGGATGTCCAGTCCAACGGTTGGCGGTAATGCGCCATCAAGAGCGCGTAGCGGATGGCCTCTCCGGGGGTCTCCGTCAGCAGGTTGCGCAGCAGAAGGATGTTGCCGAGCGACTTCGACATCTTGGCGCCAGAAACTGTGACATGCCCGTTATGGACCCAGTAGCGTGCATCGGTGCCCTGCGCGATCTCATTCTCGTGATGGGGAAAGCGTAAGTCGATGCCACCGCCGTGGATATCGATCTGATCACCCAGGTGCGTCTGGATCATGGCCGAGCATTCGATGTGCCAACCCGGGCGGCCAAAACCCCAGGGGCTGTCCCATCCAGGCTGATCGCCTATCGACGGCTTCCACAGCACGAAGTCGCGCGGATCACGCTTCCATGGCGCGACTTCGACCCGCGCCCCTGCCAGCATTTCGTCAGGGTTCGCGCCTGATAGCTGGCCATATGCGGGATAACTCGGGATGTGAAAAAGCACGTGTCCCTCAGCCGCATAGGCCCGGCCATTGCCAATCAGCTCCTCGATCATCGCGATCATAGGCGTGATATGCTCGGTCGCGCGCGGTTCGATGTCCGGCGGCGCAACTCCCAGTTCTCCGAGGTCCGCATGATAGGCTGCAGTGAAGCGCGTCGAGATCTCGTCGCAGCTCACGCCTTCGGCTGACGCCGCAGCGATAATCTTGTCGTCCACGTCTGTGATATTGCGCGCATAGGACACGCGTGGAAATTGCGTGCGCAGGACCCGCGCCAGAACATCAAACACGACGGCTGGCCGCGCATTGCCGATATGGGCAAAGGAATACACCGTCGGTCCGCACACATACATCCGCACATGGCCGGGGTCGCGCGACTCAAAGGTTTCCAGTTGCCGGCCCATGGAGTTGAAGAGGTGTAACATGGATCAGAACGACGTCTCTGCTGCTTCGAATCTCCGCGCTTCAACACCGGCCTCAGGGCTCTTCATGCGGCCGAGCAGTACTTCGAGGCTGGCCTCCAGTTCGCTCTTTTCCATGTTACGGGCAGTGAGCACGGCACGGCTTGTCGTGTCCTTGCCAGACCAGGAAGTCAGCGGCACCGGCAGGTCGAAAATGTGCTGGACCCCATGGAAGACATGGGGCTGTTCGTTACCTTCGATATGAACGATCCCTTTCATGCGCAGAATGTCAGGACCTTTAAGTGCTAGCAACGATTCAAGCCAAAACTCGAAAACGCTCAACTGGATCGGCTCTGCCACCTCGATCGATGCGGATTCGATGCGGTGGTGGCGATGATCATCGTGCGCGTGGTGAGTGTTCACGCCCAGCCAATCGGTAATATCGTCTGATGTCGCGTTTGGGCGCATTGCGGACAGGCCGAAAAGTGTATCGATCGGAATACGGCCATGATCGGCCTTTACGCGGTGCGCCGAGCTATTGATGCCTCCCAGGCGTGTTTCGAACTCCTCGCACTCGCTCAGTGTGACCAGATCGGTCTTCGTGACAACGATCAGGTCTGCCATTGCAATCTGGTTTACAGCCTCGAACTGCTTATCAAGCGTCTGTGGTCCAGTCGCCGCGTCAGCCAATCCTACGACCCCATCTAGTCGGTAGTTATCCGCAATCATTGTATCCGTCACCATGGTGTTCATGATCGGCCCTGGATCCGCAATGCCAGTGGTTTCGATGATGACGCGATCGAAGATCAGTTCGCCCCGCTTCCTCCTTGACAGGAGGAGCGCCATGGTCTTCGCCAGATCGGCCCTGATCGAACAGCAGAGGCACCCTGCGTGCATCAGCACGATGTCGCCCGTCACCTCTTCAATCAGGTCGTGGTCGAGCCCGACGTCCCGGAACTCGTTCATGACAACGGCAATGCGACCCGCATCCGGATTACGGATTACATGGTTGAGAAGCGTTGTCTTGCCCACCCCCAAAAACCCAGTAAGCAGCGTAACCGGAACTCGGTCGTCCTGGATTAACATCTGGGGGACTCCCACTTTACATTGCCGTCGCCATGCGCGAAGAACCGTTATATTATAACATAACATTATGCAAGAGATCAGCATGACAGAGGTTGAGTTTCAAGCGCCTTGCGTGCGATCGGTTCCGCCAAGGCGTGCATTGAACTGTCTCGGTGTGCGAGGCGATCTGCACGGATCCAGTTTGCGAATGGCTGGCGACCAAAGTCCGGACCTGCCACGTCACTCGCGTGCGAACATACTTCGCTTTTGCCTCATGGCACCATCGTCAACTTTCGGGGCCTTTGACCAAAGGATGAATGACCAAATGCCATATGGTCTACGCATTATTCGTAACGCCGGCTCGAGTCTCGGCCTGAAAGCACCTAGAGAACCGGGCGAGAACGGTCTTGACATCTGGTCGGATACCGGGATGGTGTTTGAGGCCACCGGCGCATGATCAGGGAAGGCGAAGTCCGTTTTTCCAACCACATTAGGGTTGCCATCGTTGGCGCCGGCCCGGCCGGCTTAGGAGTCGCGCGGGTCTTGCGTGATCTGGCAATCCCCGATGTCTGGGTCCTGGAGCGTGGTCGGATCGGCCAGAGCTTCCTCAATTGGCCTGCGGACACGCGGTTCCTTACACCATCCTTCCCTGGCAATGTCTTTGGACTGACCGACTTGAATGCGATTAGCTATGACAGCTCTCCCGGTTGGTCGCTACGGTGCGAGCACCCCGATGGCGCCGCCTATGCGCAATATTTGGAACAGGCGCAGGCGGCTTTTGGCATCAACGTGCAGTGCGGGATCGACGTAAGGTCAATCAGGCCCGAAGGCGAGGTGTTCGAGTTAGAAACCAACGCCGGCGCATTCACCGCAGACTTCGTCATTTGGGCCTGCGGTCAGTTCGGGACCCCATCTGATGGCGGCATGCCTGGAGCTGAACTGGCCCACCATTACGGCCGCGTGCGTCGTTGGGAGGAAATCCCGGGCGGGGTTGTTTACGTTGTCGGGGGTTATGAAAGCGGCATCGACGCCGCAATCGGGCTGGCGCGGGCCGGCAAGGACGCCGTCGTGCTCGACAGTGGCGCCCCTTGGCTCGATAGCGACAAGGACCCGAGCCGAAACCTCTCGCCTTACACATTGCAGCGGCTCGAATCCGTGCGCAAGGACCTGCCGATCACCCTGATCCCGAATGCGGATGTGATCGCCCTGGAGAACGAGGCTGATGGTGTCCGTATCCTGGTTGGTGATGGCCGTTCTTGGCTCTCGGACGGGCCGCCGGTGCTGGCCACAGGTTTCGGCAGCGGTACTGGCCCTGTTTCGGAATGGTTCGACTACGATGCCGACGGCCTTCCGATGCTGACACCTCAAGATGAGTCTGGTGCCGCGCCCGGACTGTTCCTCGTCGGGCCGGAAGTGTCGCATAACGGACATCTCTTCTGCTTCATTTACAAGTTCCGGCAGCGATTTGCGGTTGTGGCGCGGGCCATTGCCGGCCGGATCGGCGTCGATACGACAGCGCTCGAGATCTACAACGATAACAATATGCTTCTCGAAGATCTAACCTGCTGTGACGACGATAAGTGCCTGTGTTGAATCGGGTCTTCCAGAGATGAACTGAGAAGGCAGATGGCAATGGGAGATAACATCGGTCGGCCCGATCCCAACCCGGACACACCCGAGCCCGGTCTTGCCGGTAGCGGTGTTGCCGCGCTCTTTGTCTTGGCGATCCTGGCGGGATCGGTCTTGGGCCTGACGGCCTCGTCCGCCGGGGAGATCACGTCTGCCGGCGTGGATCCTACGCTCCTGTTGATGATTTTCTTGCTGTTCTTCGAACTGCGCCCTGGCGCAATCGTTCAGGATTTCGGCAATCTGCGATTTCTGAGCCTTGCCTGGAGCGCGAACTTTCTGATCGTCCCCTTCATCGGTTTCACCGTCGCCACGATATTTCTATCAGGCCAACCCCTGCTGTTCAACGGGCTAGTGATCTATTTCATTTCGCCCTGCACTGATTGGTTTTTGGGATTCACCCGTATGGCGCGCGGCGATACGGCACTCGGGGCCGCGCTGATTCCGATCAACATGTTGACTCAGCTGCTGCTGTTTCCGCTTTGGCTGTGGTTGTTCACTCCTCACACCGGGCTCGTCGACTTTGCCGCTGTCCCCGGCATCCTCGCGCAATGGTTTCTGCTACCGCTGATTGGGGCCCAAGCCCTCCGCTTTGGCTTGGAGAAGTTCTTACCGAGGAGCGGCTTCGAGCGTTTGCTTCGCTGGGTGGGACTTATCGTGCCGCTGGCGATCGCTGGGCTGATTCTGCAGATCTTCGCCGCCAACGTTACCGCAATCGCTGGGCACCTTGAGGCGTTGGCGGTGATCTTGCCGGCGATCTTTCTGTTCTTTGTTGCGACATTCATTCTGGGTGTGGGGCTATCGCGGTTGGCCGGCCTTGCTTATCCACAGCATGCACTCTTGGCCATGACCACGGCGGCCCGGAATGCGCCGCTGATGCTGGCCGTCACCGCCGTCGCGATCCCCGATCAACCACTGATCCTGGCGGCTCTGGTGATCGGCATGCTGGTTGAGTTCCCTCATCTGACGGGGCTGAAACAACTCTTGCTCTGGCAGCGCTCACAGGCGAGCCGTGCACCGGCCTGAGGGCCGGTGTTCAAGATACTGGACAATGCGCTAGACAATCATCCAGACCGCCATGCCCATCATCATCAGGTTTTCAGTCAAACTCACGAAGCCCAAAGGTACGCGGCTGTCGCCAATTCATTTCTGCATCAGAAGGCATTGCAGCCATTTCGGAATTGCTGGCATGCGCATCGGACAGACTCTTGATCGGTGTCACTATCTTTGACATCTGCATTTACCTGCAAGGCAAAGAATGGCCACAAAGGTTTTGCGCCTTTATTCATCCGTTTCGTGTGTGCTGTGTGTGCACTTGGGGCGCTGATAGGTTTGACATGGCCGCAGGGGCACGCGGCTAAAATCGCAACAAACTGCTGTAGAGCCTGACCCCGAGGCGCGATGCGGACTGCAGAAAGAGGCCAATAGCCTCCAGAGGAAGCAGTTTGCATGAACCCACCAACGCCGACGTCAATTTGTCCTGCCCGTCAAGGTCGCAGACCACAGTCCAGGTGAGCCGATGCATCTGAACGATGCCGTCCGGCCCATGAATGAACCGGACGGCATAGCAACACGCGTGGAAGTTTCACCCGCGCGTGTCAGGCACTTTTGCGTTATTCGCCCTGGGATATTGCTTCCAGGAGCTGTGAGATCAGATCGTTCGAAGTATCCGATTCTGAGGAAGACTCTTCCTGCAGAGCGAGTAACGATGCCAGAGTGTCGGATGCTAAGCCGCCTCCCGCAGGTGGCGCACCGCTGCCTCCGGGGGGCCTTGGAGGTTTGAACGAAGAAAATTCTTCTGAACTGACCTCGCCGTTACCGTCCGTATCGATCTCGGCAAAAATTTCCTCTGCAGATGGTGCACCGGCAACGTTTGCCGGTCCTTGCGGTCTGTTGGCATGCGCCTGTTTGAATTCATCAAGCGATAAAGTCCCGCTCTTGTCCGCATCTGCTCCTTCGAACCTTTGAGCCTGCATCTTCTCAAAATTGGCTCTCATGCTCGAAAAATCAGGCACATTGCCTGATATTGCACCAATAGACATAGATCTAACTCCTTTCAATCGATGTCTCTATTCCATTGCTGGAACGGCTATTGGATGGTCCGATAGCAAGAAGCAACAAGCATGAATTGTGCAACTTATGTTTCAAACAACTGTTTGAATTTGGCCGGGTGAATTGTTACGGTGTGGTAGCAAAATAAGGTTGTTCGGCGGCAAAACAGGCAACGGGCGTGGCGAGGTCTGAATACCATTCCAACACCCGGCAGCGCATACTGGAGGTCGCAGTCCGGGCATTCTCCGAGTCAGGCTATGAGGGTACGAGCATCCGAACAATTGTAGCCCAGGCCGGGACCAATATTGCCTCGGTCAACTACCACTTTGGTGGAAAAAAAGCGCTCTACGAGGCGGTCCTGAAGTCGGTTTTTGCAGCGCTGAGCGATGACATCGATGAATGTATCGGTTTGGAGGGATGCGATGATTTGATCGGCGATCCCATACGCACCTTCGCCTTGCGGCGCATTTTGAAAGGTTTCCATGTTCACAAGGATGGTCCGCCACGCTTGTTGGGTTGGGAGATCATATCGGGTCGGCTGACCGGCAAGAATATTCTCGAGGAGCGCATGACGGTTATGGAAGAGTGTATGACGTCATTTCTCACGCCTCTTTTCCCGCCGGAAATTACGCCCTCTCAGAAGTTTCTTCTTGCTCGTTGGTTCCTCGCTGCGACAATGCCTCCGCCACCAGTCATACACGCCATACGGGACAAGCTGGGGAATTCTCCAGACCAGATCGAACTCGAACGTATTGCTGGTCCCTTGGCGGATGCGGCAGTGGGGGGATTGAAAGCGATGATCGACGCGTTGGCCAAAGCCAACTGATCGGCACAATAGTTATGAAGCAAACAACAACCCGAAAATGGCAAAAAAAGAAAAGATAAAAATCAAAGCCAAGACCTACGTGGTGTTCTCGGCGTAGGTGAGTCCGGCACTGCGGCCGGTTGGTGTAAACGACGTTGGCAATTGCAATTCTGATTCTTGTCGGAGTTGCGGCCCTGTACTACGGTTTTATGTGGCAGGATAATACAGCTGACAAGGCAAGCTACATTAACGGGTGAGGGACCAGCCGCGGTGTAACGTGCTTAGTTGTTCGCCGGCTCCGTCAATCTGATGCACGCTAGGGCTGCCAGCACGTTCAATCCGAGGATGGCAAAGAGCGGCCATGCCGCGCTCTGAAGATGCGCCAAACTGCTGAGCACAAAGGCAAACAGGATGCAAAAAACAGGAACAAGCGCGGGTCCCCGCGGCCCTTATGTTGATAATTGTCGAAAACGTGCCCCCGATGTGACCGTGGTCTCTCTGCGATCTTGGTTTTCAGCAAAAAACGTTTGAATTCTAGCCGTTTTTCCCAACGGGCTCACGGGGGAGTCCTTATAGGGTCCAGGGTTCAAGTCTCCGTGCGGCTACCATTCATTTCCAAAATCTAGCTGTGTCCGGTGGACGACACTTTTGGTGTTGGCGCCCCATCGGTTGACAGCACATTCAGTGGGCGGACGATTTGCCAGGGTTGATGCCGCCCTGACTAGGGCGTGCTGGGGAACGTACATGTTCGCCCCGGGTTTGGCGCGCGGAGCCCTAGAATGACAGAATTGTATTCTGGTGCCTAGCGCCGCTTTCTCCCGGCGCCCGCGCCTCTTTTCGGTCTCGAACGCGCTTTCGGCTTCGGCTTTCGGATTTCCTCTGCCGTCAGGACGTTGTCGCCGTTCTTGTCGAAGCGGGCGAAAAGGCTATTGACTATGATTGCGGACTCGCCGAGCGTGAGCTTGCCGTCTGCATCGCTATCCAAATCGGCGAATTTCAACGAAGCCGTTGTGGGCGTGCCAGCAACGGTCGCGTTGTATTCCGTCACGGAAAGATATCCATCGCGGTTTGTGTCGCGGCTGCGAAATCGCTCGGCATTTCCCGCGAGCGCCTCGTCAAGCAAGACGCGGCCGTTGCCGTCCTTGTCCATCACGGTGAAGTCCTGTTTCGCCTTGAGCAGAACGGAGTCGGGTTTCGGTTTTCCCGCGCGCGATGACTGGCAACCGGCAAGGCTCACCACGGCGAGAAGTACAAACAAGGCCGGAATCCGCATAACTCCCTCCTGAACGGCGCACTGAAACACGCAAGTGACGCGCTTGCCGTGTTTGATACGGATTCTGACGAAAAACCTGTCGTCCCTCGCATTCAAGACGCCCAATTTAGCCTGACCGCCGCGTTTCTAAACGCCGTGCGGCGGGTTTAGGTTCCAAGAATTCCAGAAAAGTGATGCATCCCTGACGCTGGAGAAGCTGGCGATGCGCAATTCTTGCACTGCGGTGCCGCAATCATCAATAGAACCGGAGTAACCCGGCGCGGCTTCAGGTCGAGCCTG
>JALCBY010000139.1 GCA_028066055.1 Hyphomicrobiaceae bacterium | reverse complement strand
AAATACCAACGATTTAGGCTGCTCAGCCGGCTATGAGAAGGCGGGGCCTCGTGTCACATCGTGGCATGATCGGCCCGACAGTAGTCCATCCATTAGCCTGGGATACTTGGATCATTCCGTCTGCAATGCATAGACATTGGCGATGGTTTCCGCGCAAACGGGTTGATTCCGTGAAGCGATTGCGAATACTCAGCGCATGGCCAAACCTGTTACACTGACATTTGCAACCTACAACTACGATCGCATGCGCCCGATTCTGGATGGCCGGGTTTCTGTCGAAGGCTGCAAAATCGCGCCGGTTGTTCTTACTTCAGAAGACCTGTTTCCGCGCGTGGTACAGCGCGCGGAGTTCGATGTCTGCGAGATGTCGATGTCCAGCTATCTGATCCAGGTTGCGGCTGGCACATCGCAATACACGGCGGTACCGGCTTTTGCGTCACGCTCGTTCCGCCACGATTGCATTTATGTAAACGCTGCTAGCAATATTTCTGACCCTGAGGACCTTCAGGGCAAACGGGTTGGCCTGCCTGAATATCAGGCCACCATGTGTATGTGGGTGCGCGGCATACTGCAGGATGATTATGGGGTTGATTTCCGCACGCTGAAATACCGTACCGGTGGAATCAATGTTGCAGGCCGCAAGGAACGGCTACCGCTCAGCCTTCCTGAAGAGATTGAGGTGGTCTCGATTGGGGAGGATCAGACTCTCGACGAAATGCTTGTCACAGGTGAACTCGATGCCGTGATCGCACCTCAGATGCTGAAGAGTTTTGCTGCTGGCGATCCACGCGTGCGCCGGCTATTTCCGGACCCAGTAAAGGCTGCCAAGGCTTGGCACAAGAGGACAGGCTACTTTCCGATTATGCATGTTATCGGTATACGCTCCGCGTTGCTTGAGGCGCACCCTGGTCTTGCCAGAAGATTGTTTGCGGCATTGGTCGACGCACGCAACGCTGGCTACGATGAATTGCAACGGATTGCTGAATACGGATCCAGCACATTCATGCTTCCCTTCTTTGCGGCTGGGCTGGCCGAGATACGTGATATGATGGGCGAGAACTGGTGGTCGTACGGGGTTGAGCAAAATCGCCGGGAGTTGGAAACGATATTGCGATATTCACACGAGCAATTCTTGTCTAAGCGACGTCTGACAGTCGATGATATTTTCGCCTCGGAGACCCTTGATATGGCCGGCTAGCCGCAGGCCGTTTGTGGGACATCCGTCCTATTTTGCTTCGTCGAAAACCCGAAAAATTCAGCGCGCGTCCGAGAGACGCGGCTTCGATTCCTTTCAAGCTCATGACACTAAAGTGGATGTCAGATAGTCTCGCTGTTCGCGTCGGCATATGAAGCGATCGCGGACATCCCGAAATGAAAGTCACGTGTATGGGGCAGACTTCTGGCACGTTTCGCTATCTTTGACATATCCGCACTTGCCGTAGAGAGCAGGAGATGGCCGCGCAGGTACGCGTATGGACTGCGGTTATGG
>JALCBY010000057.1 GCA_028066055.1 Hyphomicrobiaceae bacterium | reverse complement strand
CAGCGACAACACACAAGTTCACGGCGTCTTCTTCAAGGGAACGCGGAAGTTTTGAAGTTGTTGATATTGGTTCGGGTCAGAAGTGGACGGGTAGTCCGCGGCAGGATTGCGTCCGCATGGTGCGACCGGCCGGTACGCATTGATCCTCAGCCGTAACCGGTTCGTCATGCGCGACAGATCGGTGCGTGCGTGATAAAAGGCGTGGGACCGATCGAAACCCCTGCAAAGTCACGTCAGGAGATCGCGAAAGCTCTGGCTCGCGTCGAGAGACAGAGTGCCTTCGCCCTCACCGCCATCAGCAAGCGGTCGGTTATTCTACGAGTTCCGTAACCGTCGCTTCCCCGATGAAGAGAGTTTCCATTTGTGGATAGTCGCTGACCTCGCCGCGCCAGTAGGCTCGTGCACATGCGATCGAAGAGGACAGTCCATCACTTTCGATCCTGAGCCATGTCGCATCAGCGCGGAAAATGATGCCATTGCACGTCAATTCGCAGAGGATACCTTTTTCATCGCTGCCTGCACTCATCTTACTGTCCCAATATTTGGCTTCTTCGAGTGTGTCACATGCAAACAGGCAGGTTTGGCGCGAAGGTGGTTTGCCTGCGAATTCCGTGACGCGGATGTGTTCCATCAGGAATTCACGGGCCAGAGTGTTGAAATATTGTGCGATCTCCAAGGCATCGCGAGACAGGTTGTTCGCCTGGATATTGCCGGCGTCCACGCACTTCAAGAAAAGTATTGGGCCAAGCTGTTCGACGGACCGGTCGCGGCGCACCAGTGGGTAAGTGCGTGGTTTCTCAAAGAAGCCGAAAAACGGATTGTGAGCGCTGCCGATTTTCACTCCCTGCCCAAGCTCAAAGGCGGTCTTGTATGACCTCGTAACCGTTCGGTGGTAGAGAATCTTCTCTTCGACTTCTTCAACTTCGGCCATTTGTACCCCGTCGTTTCGATTCAGACCTCAACAGAATTGACGTGTTCGGGATGCCACGGACGCCGACGCCCGGGGGCCGGTGCGGTATCGCCGTGCCCGCTGCCATCGTTTTCCGAAACGCCGCGCGTCCGGCCGGTGAGGTTGACGACAAGAGGAGTGTCGCACCGCATCGGTGATCACCGGTGTACCTCGTGAGTGCACGGTCAAAGAGCCTAGTGAACGGTTTCATTGATTCCGCTCCGGAGCCTCGGTTGTTCGTTTTGCGGGTATCCAACCGGAGTACGTTCGAAACTACGGACGCGAATCAGTGGAGCCCGCCTCGTGACAAACAGTTATTTCGGGAGCGTCATCCGATAATCACCCAAACGGGTCAGCGGCAGCTATTTCCGGAAGCAGTTGCAAAATTACAATCCGGACTGCCGCGGAATTGACGCACTGACCGGAAACTTCACCGTGACGTGGCAGGCGTTGAGCTTGCGGACGTCCGCTTCCTTTTTTTAGTTCAGGTTCGGGCGCATCTCGGCACGCGGTGACTTCGGTTTTTCCGGCGGTGCGCCCGCCTCGGCGTCCGGTCGAATTTAACGCCCCGGCGTTCTTGAAAAACTTCACGAAATCCCGGTTTTGACCCGTTTGGGTGGATTTCTGAACGCGGATCTTCACTAAAGATTCCCTCGCGAGTCGTTGCGTACTGAGTCGGGTCTGTTCCGTTGTCAGCTCTTTGAGCAGTTTTACCTGTGCGTCGGCCGGCCATTGCTTTCCCAGCCGTTTGATCATGAAAGAAGAAATTCAGGGAACATAAAGATGGGAAAACGAAAAAACAAAACTGACAAAAAATCCAATCTAATCGTTGTCGGGGGGACCGACCGAAGCATGGGCGAATACAGGCTCGAGACTGAGCCTGGCGAGCAAAATTCGCTCGGCAGAGCTTTGCCGGACAAGCCCCGTGACAACCAGGAACATCTGCCCAACGAAACCCGCGATGCCCTGATGCGCATTGGCGCGTCCATCACACCGATTATCGAAACCGCTGACGCGCAAACGCTCACGCGTCTCAGCGATATCCTCGGGTTGGCCAGGCTTGAAACGGAACGGCAGCTTACGATCAAGACAGGAGTAGAGGAAACCTTTGCCTCCCTGTCGCAAATCGGCGAAGCCATCACGCCGCTCATAGAGACCGCCGACGCACATGAACTTACGCGTCTCGGCCACATCCTCAGGATGGCGCGGTTTGAAATGGAAAAGTTGCTCAAGACCATTTTGGACGATGGTGCATAACGCCGCGGCGGCGTTCGGTCTCAAAACCGTCCGACAAAAATTTTTCGGCAAATAACCCTTTTGGGCGGTTCTCGCTCGAGCAAGCGCATCTATCTATCCGTAACAGATCTGATTCGATGTGGGAAATCGACGGCTTCGGTTTCTAAAGATGATGGTGAATGTCATGTCTGGCACGAGCATGGCTTGTAAATTGGCCGAAATGACTCTGACGCCCAAAACGGGTTGGTTTGGCCGGAGGGCCGGCGCGGTCTTCCTGTCGATCCTTGCCCTGACGGTTCTTGCCGGTGCGACGGATCTGGAAATCCAGAGAAGCACCATCAAATGGAAAAACGTCGGCCCCTGGGAAATAGGCGTCGATCAGCAACTGAATTACGGCTGCTTCCTCTTTGCCGCATATGAGGACGGAACGGATCTGAAGTTCGGTTTCAGCAGCAACATGTCTCACGCCTACATCATGATTACGGACCGTGACTGGCTGTCTCTCAAGGAGGGTGAGAGTTACTCGCTGGTCTTTCAGTTTGACAGAAAGCCCAGATGGTCCGGAGACGCCGCCGGCGTGCGGGTCCGCAATACAGTCGCACTCGTTCTGGCAGTGCCAACACTCGCGGAAGATTTTTTCGTCGATTTCGCCCTGAGCAAGAGACTCCACATCACGCACAAAGGGAAGTCGGTCGCAAGCCTCAATCTGAAAGGAAGCTATGCCGCGACGGACGAACTCTTGAATTGCCAGAAGAACATGCAGGTCATGAAGAGCGAGCGTTCGCAGTACAGCGCTGATCCGTTTAGCCAGTGAACGCCATGCAAGCCTTTTTCATATCCCGCTGTCTCATGCCCCACGCTCGAACACGCCGGCAACCGGTGGACCGCGCCACGAAACATCGCGGCCTCGTTCGGCGTGTCCTTGGGCGTCCAGCAGTCGGGGCATTTTTGCAACAGCGGTCAGAAATTCCTGCCAGTGACCCGTTTGGGTCATTATCCGCGGGCCGGATTTCTCTAAGTCATTGTCACGAAGCAGTGCGCGGGACAATTCGGGATTTCCTGCTCTCCAAACTCTCGTCCAACAAGGCAATTTACTGGTCGGAACAAGTAGGATGAAGAAGCCAACCAAGCCACCTGAAAGCCCGGTTGTTGAATGCAGCGGAGACTGTAGTCCGGGCACTGCTTCTCCTTTCATGACCGTCTGGCGCATGGCGCTGCTGGGATTGGTGGTTGTGAGCGCGCTCATACTGGGACGCGCCGCGCTGGCCAGTCCGGAGCCGCAGGCCGTGCTGTCGTTCCCCAACACCATCGACGGTGTGCTGACGGTCCCCGATCATATTGCCGCGCACGATCAGCAGATCGCAGAGGCTTGTCTCAACTCCGGGGTGGCCTCGCTCTTCTCGGTCGAATGCTTCGACGAAATGCTGCTGATCTGCCCGCAGACGCGGCCAGGCTTCATCACCATCTCCCAGGAACAGTGCCTGTGGCTTCGCTATGACGAGCACTTGAGCGATTGCGACTGCGCATTTGAGGATTTCAGTTTTGATGAGAGCGCCTGCGCTTTCTCCGGTGGCGGGCAGACTTCGCTCGCGCCGCACTGGGGCGTTGGTATTGCCCGCGTTTGCGAAGGCGCCGGCATCGACATCAACGCCGGCCAATATGACGTAAAACAGCCGGTCAACTTCGGCGGGTTCAACCGGACCGCCAGATCCAGTTTTGACGTGGACCATATGAGGGCAACGTTCCATGCGGCCTATCCGATGGGTCGTACATCCAGCAGCGCCAAGCTGTTCGTGGATGAGAACGTGACGCATATTGACCGCGAGGCGGCGCAGGAGAGTGACGCCGGTGCGGCCAATCTCGACGCGGCGGGTGACGACGAGATCTATCTCGCTGTCAATCCGGCGCCTGAGCTTGGCATCTCCATCGAGCGGGGCGATGGACGGGCGATCAGATCTTACGTGCTCGCCGGTGTCACTCTCTACGCCGACCAACTGTTGCCAGCGCACTTTGATGGAGCGCGGGGCAGTGGCTGGGTAATTCACGCCGTTTCCGAATTTGACGATACGTATGCCGAGCAGGGAGGAGGCGTGATCCTTCTCCACGGCGACGCGGCCACGGTCTCGAATGTTTGCGAGGGCCATTTCTCGTTCGATGCGAGAACCGAGGCATTTTCGGCAAGAGAGGCGCGAGGTTTCTGATGCGAACTTCACGCCGGTTTGGCGTGAAGCTCAGTTTGTAATCGGAGTGTTGCCGGCGGTATGGCTGGGCGACGCTCCTGGCCACTTCGGGGAAGCTTATCCCGAAGCATCTCGCGATGCGGAAGTTCCGCATCCAGGCGAGGCAGGGCCTGACCAGGAGACGAATCGCTGTGAGGCAGCGATCCGGCTCGCTGGAGGATCGACTGGAACCGTGGCGATTGCCGCGGCGTTGTCCGTTGGATCTCTTAAAGTAAAAATAAGCTGCTATACAGTTATATCTTAATAAAATTAACTTTAAGTGGTGAATTATCATCATTTCAAATCGTTGTGTTTCAATACAAAACATAAAATCTGAAATTATTAAGGTTAACATTAACCTATCATAAAGAATCTTCCCACTATCGTTTCATCAACAGAAGTAATCGATTCGATATCAATCGAATTGAATTCTCAAAAATTGCAATCAGCAATATTTGAGAAAGCGATCTACTTTGGTCAATTGAGATCAATAACTTGGGAAGAGGTCGATGAAAAAACGCAATAATCAGGATATGCACCCAATTTTCATGTGTATTACTGAGGAAGAATGCGATATTGCATCATCTTCACATTGCACTTTGGGGCGTTGGCGCGCGGCGCTGCTGGGGACAGTGGCGGCCGGAGCGCTGGTGCTGGGCCACGACAATGCGGCTCTGGCGGGACCCGATGCGTGCTCCGTGAACCTCTTGACGAATGTGGCTACCTGTCAGGGAGATCAATCCGAAGGCATCGTCGCGACGGATCTCGACCCCGTGGATTTCGACCCGGCGACAGTGAATATGCTTGAGGTCCGGGACATGACGCTGGACATCGCCCCGGCGTCCGGCAACGGCATCACATTCTCAAAGAGCAACGGCGACGTCACCATAAATTCGGAAACGGTCGACAATCCCGCAGGTATCGTTGAGATCGTCGTGAACGGGCCCGGCGCCATCGGCATTTACGGACATGCGAGCGCGGGAAGCACCACCCTCTACCACAGGGGGAACATTACCGCGACCGGTGCCGGCATGCGCGGCGTCTCGCTGACAGATCACGTGAACGTGACGCTCAGCGGCAGCATCAATACCGAGGGTTCCGGTATTGAAGCTGACGCCAATCAAGACGCAGAAGTTATATTCTTCGGTAACATCGCCGCCGGCGTACGCGGCATCGATGCCGGCTCCACGAACGGCGCGATCAATATTTCGTCCACGGGTAACATCTCCGCAAACGAGGAGGGAATTTTTGCTGTCGGCGATCAGGACGTCGACATTACGTCGGAAGGCGACATTTCTTCTGCAACTCTAGGTGGCATCCAGGGGACCTCAGGCAACGCTGCGGTCAGTGTATCCTCCAGGGGCAACATCACGACGGAGCAGACCGGCATTTCCGCTACTGGCCAGGCCGGCGCCCAGGTCAACTCCACGGGGAACCTTACGTCCAGGGACGGCCACGGCATCTCTGCATACTCAAGTGCCGGCGCGGCCAGTGTGAACTCCACGGGTGATATCTCCACGCACGACGGTGGAATAACAGCCTTCGGGCAAACGTCGGCGGACGTCGTGTCATTGGGCGATATCTCGTCGGACATCGGCGGCGGCATTTTTGCCCAAGCCGCAACCGGCGTGGCAAACGTTTCGTCTGAGGGCGAGGTCTCCACGTATGCCGGCGCGCTTGTCGCCAGGGGGCAGGCCGGGGCGTATATTTCATCCATAGGAAACGTCACTTCCTCGCTCGTTTTCGCCATCGAGGCGACTTCCAGCAACGGCATAGCGAGTGTGACGTCTGAGGGCGATGTTTCCGCCGGCACTTTCGGTCAGGCCATTTCCGCCCTTGGCCAGGCCGGGGCCAACGTTTTGTCCACAGGGAACATCAACGCAGGGGCGGAGGGCATCATTGCCAGTGCCGGCATGGGTGCGATCGACATCAATTCCACGGGAGACATTACCGCAGGGAGGGAAGGAATTGAGGCCGATGCCGCCCAGGACATTCAGATCGAGTCGCGCGGCAATGTGACTTCTGACAGCGGCTCCGGCATCGATGCGGTGTCCGGCAATGGTGCAATCGATATATCCTCCAGGGGCAACATCGCGGCGGAGCAGACCGGCATTTTCGCCTCGGCTGACCAGGGCATCGACATTACATCGGACGGTGACATTTCTTCCGAGACGCTGGCCGGCATCGATGCGCAGTCCTACAACAGCACGGTGGCCGTGTTGTCCGTGGGCAGCATCAACGCCGAGCTCGACGGCATTCGTGCCCGAGCGGATCAGGCGATTACTGTATCGTCGGACGGCGCTGTCACCTCCGCCGCATCATCCGGTATCGATGCGCTGTCCTACAACAGTACGGTCACAGTAAACTCCGAAGGCGGCATCATGGCGGAGTCGAATGGCGTCACAGCCTTTGGCGCAACGGGCGCTCAAATTGACTCCATGGGCGATGTTACCTCGAATAACGGCAGGGGCCTTTGGGCAACTGCAAGCACCGGCGCGGCCAATATCATCTCAGAGGGAGAAATTTTGGCGGCAAGTGCCGGCATCAATGCAATCAGCAGTAATGGCACAGCCAGTGTGAACTCCATTGGCGGTGTTTCCTCCGTTGACGGCTTTGCAGTCCTAGTCGGTGCTACCGGCGCGGTCGACGTTACTTCAGTGGGCGATATTTCGGCGGGGCTTGGCGGCATTAACGTAGGCTCCACGGGCGGCTCGGCAATTCTGTCTTCCGAGGGCGACGTCTTCGCCGAGCTCAGAGGCATCACCGCCTTCGCCGACCAGGAGGTCAGTGTCACGTCGGAGGGCGCTGTCACGTCCGTCGCATCAGACGGCATCTCTGTGCAGTCCGCCAACAGCACGGCCGAGTTATTCTCCACCGGTAACATCACGGCCGAGCTCGACGGCATTTCCGTCAGCGCCTCCCAGGCGGCAACTGTCGTGTCGGAGGGCAGTGTTCAGTCCAGGACACTGGTCGGCATCGATGTGGAATCCACCAACAGCACGGTCGAGGTGTCGTCCGAGGGCAACATCACCGCAAACACGGTCGGAATCCAGGCTCTTGCCCCTCAATCGGTACAGGTCACGTCGGACGGTAACATTTCCTCTGAGACGGAAGAGGGCATCCTTGCGACGTCAGATACCGATACGGTCAACGTGTCTTCCGAGGGCAGCATCACGGCCGAGCTCGACGGCATCTCCGCAAGCGCCGCCCAGGCGGCCACTGTCACCTCGAACGGTAATGTGACATCCGACACCGCCTCCGGCATTACCGTGGCGTCCGCCAATGCCACGGCGACTGTCTCATCCGCGGGCAACGTCACCGGCGCCATCAACGGCATCGACGTGCTGGCGTCCGGCGAGGTGGACGTGACCACCTCGGGCGGTACGGTCACGGGCGACAATGCGGGGCTGTTTCTGCGTTCGGACACCGCCGGCATAACCATCAACAACCTCGATGGCGGCATCATCACCGGCGGAACCAATCTTCTCGAGACCGACAGCGTCACCGGCACGACGATCAACAATGCCGGCACACTTGTGGGCAACCTTCTGACCGGCGGCGGCGGCGGGAACAACCTGCTCGACAATCTGAGCAGCGGCCGGTTCGACACGGGCGCCACCGTCGACCTCGGCGCGGGCGGCGTGCTGCGAAACGCCGGCACCCTGTCGCCGGGTGGGCAGGGCACCGTCGCAACGACGGATGTAACCGGAAATATCATTCAGACCGGCACAGGCATCTTCGAGGTGGATGTGAACGGCGAAGGTGGAACGGCGGACCTGATTAACGCGACCGAGACGGCGGATCTTTCCGGCACCGTGCGGGTGCAGACGATCAGCCCGGTCGCCGAACAGCAGTCACACCTCATCCTGCGTGCGGACGGCGGAACGACGGAGAATGATCTCGGCCTGCTGCTGGCCAGCCCGGCGCTGCAGGCGGAACTGACCTATCCGAACGCGACCGACGTGGTCCTCAATGTGGATATCTCCTTCGCGATCGACGATGAAGATCTCAACGATAACCAGGAAGAGGTGGGCGATGCTCTGGACGACGCGCTGGACGCCGGAGGCGGCGGTCTCGGCGATCTGTTCGACGGGCTCCTCAACGGCATCTTTAACCTGCCGGATTACATCAACGCCCTGAACCAGCTGATCCCCGAGGGCTATCTCAATGCGATGGTCAGCTCGCTGTTCTCGGCCGAGCAGTTCAACGACAGGCTTGTGGACAGCTGCCCGCAGGCGGTCTCGGGCTTCGCCGCGCTTTCGCCGGGTGAGTGCATGTGGGTGCGTTACGACAATGGCGAGCTTGATCGGGAATTCACCCAAAACTACATGGGATTCAACGAGAGGAGGCATAGCATTTCCGGCGGTGGACAGGCGGCAGTTGCGCCCGATTGGACCGTCGGCATCGCCGGAAGCTATGAGAATGCCGATCTGGATACCGTCACGGATGTGTCGGCCGACAGCGACCGTTATCTGCTCGGTGGCGTGGTGAAGTATCAGTCGGGTCCGGTCCTGCTGGCACTCAGCGGGTCCTTCGGCTTCGGCAATTACGACATGACGCGGCCGATCAGCTTCGGCGGCTTCGAGGCTACGCCGAGATCCACTTTCGACATGCACCATTACGCGACGACGTTCCATGCGGCCTATCTGATGGACCGTGAGTCATGGTACGCCAAACCGTTCGTCGACGTGAACTTGACACACATCAACCGCGAGGGCGTGCGGGAACGCGGCGGCAGTGCAGCCGACCTGGAAATTGCAGGTGGCGATGCGACCTACTTCTCGATCAGCCCGGCACTCGAACTCGGAGCGACGTTCGACCAGGGCGGAGGGCGGGCAATTCGACCTTATGTCCGGGCCGGCTTCACTTACTACGCAGACACCGATCAGTCCCTGCAGGCGCGATTTGCAGCTGCCCCGTCGGGCACTGGCCAGTTCCGAGTCAAATCGAAGTTCGACGAGCTGTTCGCCGACGTGGAAGCCGGGCTCATTGTATATGACGACGACCTTGGTTCCGTCTCGGCGGGATACGAGGGCAATTTCTCCGAAGAGACCGACCGTCATGGTTTCTTCATCAAAGGAACCCGCAAATTCTAGCGTACGGGTGACTGCCGGCATCGCGCAGGAGCGGTATGTGCCCGACCGCTCCTGTCGCGGGCCGGATAGCCGTCGACGGATCTGATGTCGCGGCCACTGGCATTTCTGCAACAGCCATCGGAAATTTCCCCCATTAACCCGTATGGGTCGTTATTGGGCGGCGCTCCCGCAATAACAGTTTATCTCAAGGCAAGCGTCGGACTCACTCGGGCCTGCCCAGCCAACGGCCTTTGGACCGTATTTTTGAGAAGAACAGTCAATGTGCGGGAGTGCAATCGATAAACGTTGGCTGCAAAGACGACTTCTCCGATGATATCGAGAGCCACGGTATCATCGGGAAGGGCACCCGCAACTTTTGACATGTGGGTGCCTGCCGGCCACGCGCGCAGGAGCGGTACAACTGGGTGCGGCCTCCCAACCGCTTCTGTCGCGGGCCGGATTGGTTATGGACGTGACGACGGCGTTCTTAAGGCAATGTCGACCAGAAAAGCACTCCGTCCCGGCCTGCAACGAGAGCCACTTCTCCGACGGCATCGAGTAACGCGGCTTTTTCGTCACAGGGGCGCGAATGCCAATTCCGAATTGGAAACATGTCGCTTTAGCGCCCAATGTAACTTTTGTTATCCTTATTGGTAGCGACTGCGATTTTTCTGTCCTTCGGGCCGCGTCTCCCCAACTGATACAGGAGCGAACATTTGAACGACACCAAAACCGAGGACATGGCTGAACAGCCGGCCAA
>JALCBY010000138.1 GCA_028066055.1 Hyphomicrobiaceae bacterium | reverse complement strand
GAATTCTGTTGAAAAACAACGTGTTGCTGGCGCAGAATGGGGTGACCTGAGCACGGCACGAACGCCTTTCTAATCAGGCTTTTCGCGTTTGCTGCGGCGCAGGAAAGAACTTGGCCAATTTGCGGAGGTTCTGGGCGGTGGCGGCGAGGAGGAATTCGTCGTTGGCACCACATGGTCCGCGTAATCGGAGCCGTCCCAGACCGAGGATGCGTTTGAGGTGGGCAAAGAGCATCTCGACCTTCTTCCGGAGTTTCATCGAGATGTCGTATTGGCGGGTCTTGGCGATGTCGCGGGCAACCTGACGGGCATCTTCATGCTCTTCGCGGGTAATCTTGCGCGCACCTGCGTTCGGGCAGCATTTGGCTTTTGATGGACAGGCCTGGCAAACGTCTTTCAGGGCGCGGTAGCGGGCCGTGCCCTTGCCGGTTGGCCCTCGGTTTGGGTCAGAATAGTTGCGGCGGAACTGCTTGAGTTCCTGACCCTCAGGGCAAATGTACTGATCGTTTTCTGCATCCCACTCGAAATCCGCCCGCGTCCAGGTGCCATCGTTGCGCCCAGACTTGTCGAAGACCGGAATGTGCGGGGCGATGTTGCGGTCGACAAGCCAGCCCAGGAGCGGCCCGGTGCCATAGGCGGTGTCCGCGATCAGGCGCTCCGGATGTAGATCGAACTTCGCTTTCACGCGGTCCAGCATCGTCTTGGTCGATCCGACCTCTGCCTGCCGGATTGATCTGGTGCCTTCCACGTCGACTATCACCCCATGGTCGGTGTCGATCAGGTAGTTGTCGGAATAGCTGAAGAAAGCAGGACCTTTGCGGGCTGCGGTCCATTGGCTGGCAGGGTCAGAATGCGAGGTGAACTTGGGCTGCACCTCGCTCGCAGCTCCAAAAGCCGCCTTATCCAGGGTGTCGAGATATTCGCGGACCGCACGAGGCGCATCTTCTGGATCGATGGTTGATGCATCCCATTCTTCTTTTGGCGTTGAATTCTGTTTGTTGGCATCGGCTTCGATCAGGCTGGCATCGATTGCCATGCGCTGACCGCTGACCAGACCTTCTTCGATGCACCGCCCGACAGTCGTCTCAAAAAGGTGGCGCAGCAGTTCGCTCTCGCGGAAGCGCCCATGCCGGTTCTTGGAGAACGTCGAGTGATCCGGGATACGGTCATTCAGATCGAGGCGGCAAAACCATCGATAGGCCAGGTTCAGATGCACCTCTTCGCACAGCCGTCGCTCAGAGCGGATGCCGAAGCAATAGCCGACCAGCAGCATCCGGATCAGCAGTTCAGGATCGACCGATGGACGACCGGTGTGGCTGTAGAAATCCGCGAGATGCACTCGAATGCTGCTCAAATCAACAAAGCGATCAATCGACCGAAGCAAGTGATCTTGGGGAACGTGGTTCTCCAATGAGAACTCATAGAACAGCGACGATTGCGCTTCCTGCCTCGGTCCCATCATCGCCAATCCTCCCGCCCATTGGAAGAATTGAATCAGCTGTTCATGCGTCAAGCAAGGAAGAGTTTTTCAACAAAATA
>JALCBY010000056.1 GCA_028066055.1 Hyphomicrobiaceae bacterium | reverse complement strand
TTCATGGAAAAAATATCAAACGGGCGAATATCCTACTAAGTGGAAGTTGGCCGCGTGAAGAGCCTCTGGGAATACACCATATGCTGCGATGTAGTCGAAGTCGTCCGTGTTGAATTTGACGTCCTTGGCATGTGGGTCGAACGTCAGAGTTGTCGATGTTGTCGCGACGATCGTATGCCCATCTGCGGGCGCCGATTTTAAACCGGTAACGGCCAGGCCGCCGCCAGCGCCCGGTCGGTTCTGAATGACGATGGGTTGCCCTAGGCTCTTGGACAGCGATTTCGATGCTGTCCGTGAAATGGTGTCCACTCCTCCACCTGCACCATAACCGACAATGAACGTCACGGGCTTTTCGGGAAATGCGATTGCACCGGACATCGCTCCCATGGTCATTGCCAGTCCGGTAGCCGTTAAGACAATGGCTTTTCGAATGAAGTTCATGAGTACTCTGCTCGAACCAACTGAACGTTCCGATCCCCCAGCGGACTGCGCTCCAATATGACAGTGCTTAGGGCGCGTAATGCTCATGGAAACATCATCTGCTTATGCTGTTCAATGCATTTCATGTTCTTAGATATATGCATACGACACATAAATAATATGAATTGTTGCAGTCGGCGTTGAGGGTATCGGGGGTGTTGAGGGCGCATGTGTGTTGGACAGTGCACGGCATGTCGCGTCATTACGGCCGAGACCCTGCCACGACTGTAAAATACAGCGACAGGCATGGCTGCAGGTCCACCCATCTGACTGGCATGTGACAAATTCGACTTGATCCATGAGTGCACACACACTACACGCATGGTGCCGTAACTATCTGATTTGCATATATAATACTCCTATTCTGCCGTAAAATATTCGGAAAGGGTCGGTATGATGTAATAAAATTTGATGCATCAAACTTGACGTACGATTATCTGCGCGATAGTGAATCCGGATAATCTTCCTCCGGCGGAGATTTCGCTTTTCTCTGCTGTCAGGGACGTTCAACGTCAGGATACAGTCCGTAATGGCCATCCCAAACTCTCCCGAAGCCCGCGATGTCGCATTTCACTTTCACGGGTACACAAATGCCAAAAAGCATTTGGATACAGGTCCAATGGTCATTTCACGGGGTGATGGTGTTTTCGTGTTTGACGAGAACGGAAACCGATATCTGGAAGCAATGTCCGGCCTTTGGAGTGTTGGCCTGGGTTTTAGCGAGCAAAGGCTGATTGCGGCAGCTACAAAGCAATTGAATACCTTGCCGTACTACCACAACTTTTCTCACAAATCCCACAAGCCGGCAATTGAGCTCGCCGAGAAACTAATCTCGCTGTCGCCGGTATCGATGAGCAAGATATTTTACACGAATTCTGGTTCGGAGGCTAACGACACCATTCTCAAAATGGTTTGGTATCGGGCCAACGCAATGGGGACCCCTAAGAAGAAAAAAGTCATCTCGCGGTTGCGTGGGTATCATGGGGTGACTCTAGCCTCCGCCAGCCTGACGGGCTTGCCAGCAAATCATCAGTCTTTCGATCTGCCAATTGCGAACGTCCTTCACACGATCTGTCCGCATTACAGGAAAGAAGGGCGTTCCGGTGAAAGCGAAGAGCAGTTTGCGTCACGTTGCGCGGAAGCATTGGAGGCCTTGATTCTGGCTGAAGGGGCAGAGACGATCGGTGCGTTTTTTGCTGAACCGATTATGGGGGCTGGCGGAGTAATTGTTCCACCAGCCACCTATTGGAGCAAAATCCAAGCTGTATTGTCGAAGTTCGACATTCTTCTCGTGGCGGACGAAGTAATTTGTGGGTTTGGCCGCACTGGAAAAATGTTCGGCTCTGAAACTTTCGGCATCACACCAGACATCATTGTGATGTCCAAGCAGATCACATCATCCTATTTTCCGCTTTCAGCAATCATGATCAATGATCGCGTTTTTGAACCGATTGCTCAAGAAAGTGGACGCTTAGGCGTCCTTGGGCATGGCTTCACTGGTGGTGCTCATCCGGTCGGCGCGGCGATCGCGGCTGAGAATATCAAGATAATTGAAGAGCGTGACCTGATTTCGCATGTGGCCGAGGTTGGTGCGCAATTGATGAAGGGATTGCTGGCGTTCGAAAGTCATCCCCTGGTCACCGAAGCTCGAGGCCGAGGCCTGTTGGCGGCATTAGAATTGGGTGCGAGCGATGATGAAAAGTTTTCGCCGGGCACTCTTGGTACCAAGATGAATGAGATTTTGACCGGAAACGGGGTAATCTCCCGCAATATGGTCGATGCAATGGCGCTGTGCCCGCCGATGATCATTACTCCCAGCGAGGTCGATCATATTCTGGATGTTTTCGAAAAATCGCTTTCTGAGCTGCAGATCTTCGGGGCAGCGCTATGAAGAACCAACTGAGCGGGCACTTTCCCAGTAGGCAAGCCGCTTCCGGGCACTCCGGCCTTGGAGCCTTGATATGAGCAGCAAGTATCATCACCTCATTGACGGAGAATGGTTGTCCTCGCCTGACTATACCGCCAACTTGAACCCGGCGGATGGGGAGGAGGTAATCGGGTACTCCGCTCAAGGTGATGCGGCAACGGTGGACGCTGCGGTTTCAACTGCCCAGCGTGCAGCCCCAATGTGGGCGTGCACCACATCTCAGATGCGGGCGGACATCCTCGATAAAGCCGGTCAACTCCTGTTGGAGCGTGCATCGCAAATCGGGCATGTGCTCGCTCGCGAGGAAGGCAAAACGCTGTCGGAAGCGACTGGCGAAACGGTTCGCGCCGGGCAGGTTTTCAAGTTCTTCGCAGGCGAAGCGCTGCGCGTTACAGGACAGCAAATCGCATCTTTGCGGGCTGGAGTAGAAGTTGGTGTCGCCCGTGAGCCACTTGGCGTTGTGGGTGTTATCACGCCCTGGAATTTTCCAATTGCCATCCTGGCCTGGAAAGTCGCACCGGCCCTGGCATACGGAAATACTGTTGTGTTGAAACCAGCAGAGCTCACTCCGGCCTCGGCCCATAATTTAGCTCAAATACTGGCTGAAGCCGGGTGTCCGAATGGAGTTTTCAATCTTGTTTTCGGCCCGGGAGAGACCGTCGGCGAAGCTATCGTCAACCACCCGGATATCAGCGCCATATCCTTTACAGGTTCTCAAGGTGTCGGACAGCGGATCTCCGCAGCGTGCGGGCGTAGCCAAAAAAAAATTCAGATGGAAATGGGTGGTAAGAACCCGATGGTCATTCTGGATGATGCTGATCTGGATCATGCAGTGGATGTCAGTGTCAACGGCGCGTTCTTCTCCACCGGGCAACGATGCACCGCATCCTCGCGGCTGATTGTCCATGCTGGCGTGTATGATGCATTTGCCGAAAGAATGGTCGGTGCCATCCGGGTACTGCGCGTGGGCAACCCACTCGATGAAATGACACAGATTAGACCTGTATGCTCAAAGCAGCAACTTGAGAGCAATCTTAGCTATGTCAAGCTTGCGCGAGCGGAACACGCTGATGTGATCGGTGGCGAAGCACTCGACAGTAGGGGGTTTTTTCAAAAGCCCGGGCTTTTTCTGAATGCGAACAATTCCATGCGCACAAGCCGGGAGGAAATTTTCGGTCCGCTGGCCAGCGTCATCAAGGTGGATAGTTTTGAAGAAGCTGTATGCGTCGCCAATGACACGCCATTCGGATTGTCGTCGGGCATATGTACATCCAGCCTACGAAGGGCGAGTCATTTCAAATCACAATCAACCGCCGGGATGGTGATGGTCAATCTTCCGACCGCGGGCGTCGACTATCATGTTCCCTTCGGAGGAAGAAAGGGTTCTTCATTTGGTGCTCGCGAGCAAGGGCGTATGGCGGTTGAGTTCTATTCCAGTGTCAAAACAACCTATACGTTTTCAGGTTAGCACGATGACGAGGGGCGGACTGAACAACAGACTCCTTGAGTTGCTAGGCGAAGAAGGTTGGTTGACCTCAGATCTGCAAACTTATCAGCGTGACTGGCTCGGAATACAATCTGTCGAACTGATGGGCGTCGCCCGGCCGGAAAATACCGAAGACGTCGCTGCAGTTCTAAAGCTGGCATCAGGGGCCGGCGTTCCAGTCACGCCGCAAGGCGGCAATACAGGTTTGTGCGCCGGTAGTGTCCCGTCCGGAGACGGAGCGATTGTCCTCTCCATGTCTCGGATGCGCGGCATACTGAACATCAACCCGGCAGAGTTCACCGTTGCTGTTGAGGCGGGGGTCGTTCTGGCCGATCTCAACCAGGAATTGGCTGAGCACGGCGTCATGCTGCCACTGCATATTGGTTCGGAAGGCAGCGCTCAGATCGGTGGACTGGTCAGCACAAATGCTGGTGGGAGCCATGCCCATAGGCACGGGACGATGCAGGATCTAGTCCTCGGGCTGGAGGTGGTCCTGCCGAATGGTGAGGTTTGGAACGGCTGCCGGTCAGTTTTGAAGGATAATTCGGGATTCCAACTGCGCCGTCTGTTTTGTGGCGCTGAAGGAACATTGGGTATCGTTACGAAAGCGACACTCAAACTTGCTCCCATAGCGACTGAACATGCTACTGCGCTGGTGAGTTTAGCCGAATTCCAAACAGCGGTAGAATTTGGTAAGCGAGTTAGAGCAGTTGCCGATAACTTCCTGGTGGGCTTGGAGTTCTTCAGTAACGCCGGGCTGGAACTCGTTCTGAAAAACCTGAGCTCTCCGGTGTTTCCTTTGACAGTGAGAGGCGAAGTGTATGTTCTGATCGAGCTGTCCTCAGCCTGCAGCCAGATTCCTGTGGGCGATTTGCTTGAATCCGTCCTTGAAGAAGCGTTTGAGAGTGGTCAGCTCCTTGACGGTGCAATTGCCAGTAGCGAGGCGCAAAGAACGGCGTTTTGGAAGCTGCGCGAAGACATTCCCGAGGGGCAACGATTGGAGGCCGTGCAGCTTAAGCATGATGTCTCGGTTCCTGTTTCCAGACTGCCTCAATACATCAAGGAGACAAGAGAACGCCTTGAGGCGGAATTGCCGGGCATTCAGGTGAATCCCTTCGGGCACCTTGCTGACGGAAACATTCATCTCAATCTGACGCCACCGGCAGGAAGGGATGACTTTATGAACAGCGCTGAGCGCTTGTCTAACATCGTCTATGACATTGCGGTTGAGTTCGGAGGCAGTTTCGCAGCGGAGCATGGGTTGGGCCAGACGAAGGTCGGTGTCGCAGACAGACTGCGCAGCCCCGTCGAACGGCGCCTTATGGCACAGATCAAACAAGCGGTTGACCCGGGTAATATCATGAACCCGAACGTCATCATCAGAAGCTAAGAAGAATTTCCATGTCAGAACCCATCCGTTTCTTGGATCGATTGGACAGATGCTTCCTTAAGGGTGAGAAAAAAATCGACGCAGGTTCGAATTTTCTCATTAAAATATCTGGTTTGTTCCTAGTGTTACTGATGATTCACACGGTTCTGGATGTGTTTGTCAGGTTTTTTCTTCCATTTGTGCTGCCAGCGACCATAGAAATCATCGGATACTACTACATGATAGGCGCCGTTTTTCTTGCGCTAGCGGCCGTGGAGAAAGATGGTGGGCACATCCGTGTTGAGGCCTTCGACAATCATGTCTCCCAAGGGGTGCTGTGGTCGAGCCGACTGCTCGGAAAGATCGTCACAATATTGTTCGTGAGTGTGCTTCTGTATGGCGGTGCGCACCGCCTGCAAGACGCTTGGCAGAGCAATGAAGTCACCTTTGGACACTACAGCATACATCTGTGGCCTGGCCGGCTACTGTTTGTCGTTGGCGTTTTCGCCTTCTGCGTGGTTTCAGTAATCGGCCTCTTAAGATTGCTTCGCCCCTTTGGGACTGTCACTCCTTACAATTCAAATTCCGGCAAGGAGAGGTAACAGAGCGTGGAGCCTCTTCTGGTAGGTTTTTTGGGAATTGCGGCAACTTTGGTGCTGGTGCTGTGCGGTGCGCCCGTCGGTGCAACGCTGGGTTTGGTGGCGTTCTGCGGGTTGTGGAAACTGCTGACTTTCCAGTCGGCTGTTTCGATGTCTGTGTCCTTGCCGTTCGAATTTGTGGCTGACTGGTCACTTTCCGCTGTTCCAATGTTCATCCTGATGGGATTCGTTGCCGCAAAAAGCGGTATTGCAGGTTCGATTTTCAGGGTTTTAAGTCTTCTTCTGTTTCGCCTGCCCGGTGGCCTTGCGTGTGCCAGCGTTGGTGCATGCGCTGTGTTTGCCTCCGCTTCTGGTTCGAGCGTTGCGACCGCCGCAGCCATGGGCCGTGTCTGTATCCCGGAAATGTCCAGAGCTGGATACCGTGGATCTTTGGCCGCCGGGTGTGTCGCCGCGTCAGGCACCTTGGGTTCGTTAATACCTCCCAGTATTCTGATCATTATCTATGCGTATTTTGCTGAAGTTTCCATTAGCGCGATGTTTCTGGCTGCATTGTTGCCCGGTTTGGTGACGGCGATATTTTACGCGATAATGATCGTCACGAGGGTGTTCATCAATCCAGACCTTGCTCCCGGCGATACGATCCGAACTGAGCGCGGGGATTTGATATCTTCGTTCAAGCAGGTGTTCTTTTTTCCCTTGTTGGTCTTCGTGGTGCTGGGCGGTGTCCTAGCCGGGATCTTCACACCAACCGAAGGTGGCGCGATAGGCGCCGCGAGCGCTTGTGTTATCGCGCTTGCCTTTTACCGGATGCCATTGAGCGAGTTGGGTGCGACTATTCTTGAAAGCGCCAGAAGTACATGCTCGATTTTTTTCATCGCTGTTGGAGCGGTGATCTATGCGCGATTTATTTTTCTGTCTGGTATTCCGCAGTTCGTCACGGATGCATTCGGCGGCGGCAACGTAAACACGTCGATGTTCGTGCTGCAGGTAGCGCTGATTTTGATCATCCTTGGCATGTTCGTCGATGCAATCAGCCTGATGCTCATTACGCTGCCGGTCTTCATTCCAGTTGCAAACTCAATGGGACTCGATCTGATTTGGTTCGGCATCGTTATCATCAAGCTTATTGAGATCGGTCTGGTGACACCGCCAGTTGGGATGAATGTTTACGTTATTGCTGGGGTGGTGAAAGGCCAGATTGACATGATTGAGATTTTCAAGGGGGCGGCGTGGTTCATCCTCATGGACTTGGCGATAGTCTTTTTGCTCGTCGCGTTTCCCTCCGCATTGATCCTGAGATCAGCACAGTAAATTCAATATCAATAAGATAGGGAGTAGTTCAATGAAACGCATCGCTATAAGAAACGGTAAATTTGCGCTCACGTTTATCCTGAACCTCGCGATAACTGGCATCGCGGCGGCTGAGACGTACAACGCTAATTCGTTTCTGCCTCCAACTCACCCGCAAGGTAAGGTTCTGATCGACTATGCTGCGGATGTCCTTGCTGCAACGGATGGGCGCGTTAACTTCAAGGTCTACACTGGTGGATCGTTGATGCCGGCGCGAGAGGGCCTTCAGGCGCTTGAGCAGGGTATTGCACAGATTGGATATGTCGCCGGGACCTACACGCCCAACGAATTACCTTTAGCCAATGTTCTTGCTGACTTGGCTTTCAATACACCAGACATGATGGTTGCGGCTTTCGCCTACACCGAGGTTAATCTGACCAACCCGCAGTTGCAGCAGGAATGGCTGTCCAAAAATATAGTGTTCGGAATTGGGCATTCAACGGATTCCTATCGCTTTATCTGCAAGGGCGAGGCGAGCAACATCAATTTTTTGAAAGGGAAAAAAGTCCGTACGCCGGGTGGTCTGTGGTCCCGGTTCGCAGAATATGTCGGTGCAGTGCCGGTGAACGTACCCGCGAGCGAGATGTTCACGGGGTTGGAGCGTGGTTTGCTGGACTGTGTCAACAATGAAGTTGTCTCGCTGAAAGACCGTAGCTTATGGGATGTGGCGAACTCCGTGAACATGATTTCACTTGGAACGTACTCATCTGGCACGGGGTTTAGCTATAATAAGAAATTCTGGCAGAGTCTGGACGATAAAACCCGGGTTATTCTGCTGAAGAATGCGGCCGTGGCACTCGCCCGTATGCAGTCAGAGTCCTATCAAAGCAACTCGGTTGCCCGTTCAGAAGCGGAAAAAAAAGGGATCTCGTTTTTTGACCCCGGTACTGCATTAATTACTGCGGTAGAGAAGTTCCGCGCCAAAGATCTGGAAACGCTGTTGACAAAAGGCCGCTATGGCGTGAGCGATCCAGCGCCAGTGGTTGATGCCTACCTTGCGGCGGTGAAGCGTTGGACAGCATTACTTTCTGGTGTGGACTATGCTGACTTCGACGCTCTGAAGAAGCTGTCTGAAAATAAGTTATTCGGTGTCGTCGATGTTTCATCCTACGGTATGGCCAAGTAACGGGAAGGCATTTGCGTGGTTTCGTCAATGCTCATCAAAGGAGGGATGGCGCTTTTACCTGGCGCTTCCCAATTCCAGTTGGCGGATATTCTCTGCAAGGGAGCCAAAATCGTTGCTGTGGGTGCCAATCTGGAGGCAGCGCCTGGCACGGAAATCGTTGATGCGACAGGCAAGCTTGTAACGCCTGGCCTGATCGATTTTCACATGCACGCATTCAAGTATGGTCACTTCCTCTCGATTGATGCCGATGATGTCGCGTATCGCTCGGGCACGACGACATTTGTGGACGCGGGAACGACGGGGTCGCTGCATTTCATGGCATTCCGTGAGTTCGTAATCAGGCGTGCTCAGGCAAATATTTTGGCATTTTTGCATGTATCTGCCATAGGGCAGACCACAGACGGTTGTGTGGGGCTAACGTTTCACGACAGTAGCGATGACCGATTACTGCATCTTGAGTCGGCAAGAGAAATTATTGAGAAAAACCGAGATATCATTGTGGGAATCAAGGTGCGTGCCTATACCGGTCTGCATTCAATGCTCTCAATGGAACGGGCTAGGGAATTGGCTGATCAGGTGAACCTTCCGATTATGGTTCATTTGGCCCCGGCACCTCCTGCATTCAGTGATGTCGTCAGTTTTCTGGTTCCCGGTGATATTATCACCCACCCTTATCATGGCGGATCAACCACCATTTTAGATGACGATGGTCAAATTTTCGCCGAATACTGGGAGGCCCGCAATCGAGGCATCGAAGTTGATTTGGGGCTGGACAGGTTTCACGGAAACCTGAAGATCATGCGGTCTTGTTTCGATCAGGGTTTTTATCCCGACTATATTTCGACCGACCTGACGAGCACGAATGTGGATAATATTGTTTTCGATATGCCAACAACGATTGAAAAAGTTGTCGCTTGTGGAATGCCTCTGCCGGAAGCTATTCGCCGCAGCACAGAAACCGCGAGCAATAAACTGGGGCGCGCTGATAAGATCGGATTTCTCCGGGCGGGAAACACGGCCGATATTGCGCTTTTTGAACTTGATACGTCACCAGGTGAGGTGGTTGATTTTGAGGGCAATAAGATCGAAACGCAGGAGAGGTTGCGTTGCGTCGCCACATATCGGAAAGGGTGCCGCATGACCCCACCTGACGAGCAAATGGAAACCTTGGACGTACTGAATCGGGTAAATCCCTGGACGAATTATGAATGATACCATGAGGGCGTCGAACACTTGATCGCAAGCGTCCGATGGATGCTTCACCCATGTAACAGGAAAGTGGTTAACCTATTGAATCTGACATATTTCGTTCTCTTCAGACGATTCCACCACTTTGGGAAATGCTCTATAGTATCTTCAGAGTAGGCCAGCGAGTCATACACCAGAGGGTCTTCAGGATACACTCATGAGCAATGGAGTTGGTGGATGAGCGGTGGATCTGATGTTTGACATGTTAAACGGAAAACAAGAATGAAGCAGCCGCTCGATTCGATCGTAGCTGTAAATCTCGGAGAGACGGCATATCAGAATATTTCTGATGCGTTGATTAAGGGATATTTCGGCCCCAACGAGCAATTAACGATTAGAGCTTTGGCCAAGATGCTGGGAACTAGCTCCACACCAGCCAGAGATGCGGTCAACAGGCTGATTCAGGACGGCGCTCTTGAACAAAGGTCGCTCAGGGATATCCGGGTTCCTATCATTTCCGAAGCCAGATACCTGGAAATAGCGGTCATTAGAACCGAACTTGAAGGTTTGGCTGCGGCGCGCGCCGCGGAGTTCGCGACAGACGCGAATCTGAAGATACTTGATGACCTTATCCGGCAGAACGAGATTGCTATTGACGAAATGTCCTGGGGGGGGGCGGCTAGCTTGAATCAGGAGTTTCATTTTTCTCTGGCTGACGCTGCGAGAATGCCTGTCCTAAGGTCGGTCTTGCATAGTCTGTGGCTAAAGATTGGCCCCTTGCTTGCCGGATATTACGAACGGGGCGGCAGGCGAATGATTGACCACCACTACGAAATTTTTGAAGCTGTTAAGTCCAAGGATCCTGAGCGGGCGAGGGAAGCAATTCGCTACGACATTAATGATCCAGTCGAGGATATTTGCATCTATTTGCGTGAGAGAGTCGAGCATTCATCAGAGAAGTGAAACAGCTGCCGGTACCTGAGTTTTGACGCGGATCACAACGCGTGC
>JALCBY010000137.1 GCA_028066055.1 Hyphomicrobiaceae bacterium | reverse complement strand
CCTAATAGTGAGGCGTATAACAATAGAAAAAATCAAGCCAACAAGAACAAACCCGCCAAAGGCTCTAAAAATAATGATGAACATTCAGATAAAAGTGACAGCGACTCTGAAGATAAACCTGAACAAAACGCTGACATTAAAAAGAAAGTGAAAGGTCATGGTCGCCTTGGTGTGGATGCCTACGCGGGTGCTGACATCATTGATGTGCCATTAGAACACTTAAAGCCTGGGGATGATTGTCCTGATACAGATTGCGATGGCCGTTTGTATGAAATGAGCAATTCTGGCATTTTATTACGTATCACGGCCAGCCCTATGGCGAACGCCACACGGTATAATTTACAAAAATTACGCTGCAATTTATGTGAGATAATTTATACGGCAGAAAAACCAGCAGGTGTGGGTGACAAAAAATATGATACATCTTTTGTTGCTATGCTCATGATCAACAAGTATTTCATGTCAGTCCCATTCTATCGGCAAGAAAACTTGCAGCGCTATTTAGGGATCCCCCTTCCCAGTTCAACGCAATGGGAACTTATGGCGGGTTCTGAAAAGACATTAGCCAAACTATATGATGCCTTTATTGATGATGCGGCGCAAGCGAAAGGTATATCCTTTGATGACACCAAAGCACGCGTATTAGAGCAGATAGCGACCGATAAGAAGGCTGCTCATAAAAAAGACAAAAAGGCGTGTTATACAACGGGATTTGTTAGCGCGCATGACGATCACCTGTCTTACATTTTCTTAACGAACAACCAAACGGCAGGAAAAGATGTATCAAACATTCTGCGGCGTAGAGACAAAAACCGCCCGACGCCCTACTTAATGTGTGATGCATTAAGCGCCAACATTCCTGAAGGCATAAGCAAAGATTTGTACATTCTATGTTATTGCTTAATCCATGCCAGGCGTCAATTTTACGAGCTGCCCGACGGGTATGATGATTTAGCCGATACGGTTATTCGGCTTATTGGTAAAGTCTATGATAATGAAGACAACACAAAAAGCATGACGGCCGATGAACGCTTGCAATACCATAAAGAGCACAGCGACCCTGTCATGTTACAGCTCAAAGCGCATCTCGATGAGAAAGCACACGCATTTGAGCCTAATTCTGTGCCTGGGCGTGCTATTGACTATGTGGTTAAACGCTGGACTGAGCTGAGTCAATTTCTACGATACAAGGATGTCCCGATTGATACGAATATAGTAGAACGGGCTTTGAAGTTAGTGATCCAAGTCCGTAAATCATCGATGTTTTACAAGACGCTCAAAAGCGCCAAAATAGCCAGCTACATACAAACTGCCCTTTACTCAGCGGCACAAAATGACATCAATCCCTATGAGTACATGCGGATCATTTTGTCTCATGCCAACGCGGTAGAAGCGCAGCCTAATCAGTGGTTGCCGTGGACGTATCAAGCGACCTTAGCCGCACTCGATGAAGGCAAGGCACGCCAGGCGGATGACATGGTAGCGGGTTCACCCTGATTAAGTAATACGATCATGGTTGTTGCACACACGGGCTGACTATGATC
>JALCBY010000019.1 GCA_028066055.1 Hyphomicrobiaceae bacterium | reverse complement strand
ATCATCGCCGATGGTGGATCGGAAGACGGGACGTCCGAAATCGCCGATATCGCCGGGGCCGAATTCGTCACCTGCGACAAGGGCAGGGGTCCGCAGCTGGCCGCCGGCGCCGAACAGGCCCGGTCCGACTGGTTGTTGTTCCTCCACGCCGACACGGTCCTGCAACCCGGATGGGAACAGGAAGCGGCGACCTTCATGGAACGGGTGGACACCGGTGCGCGGCCGCTGGCGGCGGCAGCCTTCTCCTTCGCGCTCGATGATTTCGGGGCGCGCCCGCGTATTTTGGAAACCATCGTCGGGTGGCGCTGCACGCTCTTCCGTTTTCCATACGGCGATCAGGGCCTGCTCATCCCGAAGCGGCTTTATTCCTCGCTCGGCGGTTATCGCCCGCTGCCGCTCATGGAAGACGTTGATCTCGTGCGCCGGCTCGGGCGCCGGCGGCTCGTGATGATGCGCACCAAGGCGGTGACGAGCGCCATGCGCTATAAGCGCGATGGCTATCTCACCCGCGTGGCGCGCAACTTCGCCTGCCTGTCGCTCTATTACTTGCGCGTATCACCCCGTAGGATCGTCCGCCTGTATGACTGACACTTCCAAGGCCGGTCCGGCCCGCCAGAACTGGCTCGTGGTCATGGCGAAGGAGCCGCGCTGCGGTGCGGTGAAGTCGCGGCTGGCAAAGGACATCGGGTCGGTTGCCGCGACCGCCTTCTACAGAAACGCGCTCCGCAACGTCACCGCGCGGCTTGTCCGTGACCCGCGCTGGAACACGCTGATCGCGGTCACCCCGGACACGGCCGTTGCTGCACCCGTGTGGCCGTCGGCCTTCGGATATGTGTGCCAGGGGTCGGGCGATCTCGGCGCGCGCATGCAGGGGCTTTTCGATACCCTGCCGCCCGGTCCGGTGGTTTTCATCGGCACCGACATTCCGGAAATCACCGCCGCGCATGTTGCAAATGCATTCACCGCGCTTGGTTCCAACGATGCGGTGATCGGCCCCGGTGACGATGGCGGCTATTGGCTGATTGGTTTGAGGCGCACGCCGAAAATCCCGAGGGCGTTTGAGGGTGTGCGCTGGTCGTCGCCGCACACGCTCGACGACACGCTCGCCAACCTCAGACACTCGCGGGTCGCCATGCTTGATCAGCTAACCGACGTGGATGACGGCAGGAGCTATCACAGACTCGGGACCGCCAGCGCAAGGCGCATCCTGCCGCTCGCAACGGGAATTAGGACCTAGAGGTTGAACTGGTAACTCGTAGGAACCCAGTGATAGGTCGAGCCGCGCTTGTCCAGATATCCGAGCGCTGGAAACGGCATGTGATAACCGTGCACCGGAATGCGGTCGGTGTGCACCATGTCGAAGATCTTTTTCCGCGTGGCCGCGGCCTGTTCGTGATCATTGTCGAAGGAGACGTGCCAGTCCGGACGCTGCAACGAAGCGACATAGTGGTTGCACGTGTCGGACCAGATCAAGAGCTGGTGGTTTTCGCTTTCGACATGAAAGACCAGATGACCCGGTGAGTGACCATAGGCTTCGATGGCGCGAATGCCGGTCACCACGTCGTCTCCCGGATCGATGAAGGTGGCCTTCTCGCCGAAAGGCGCGGCAACTTTCATGAAGAGCTCGCGCGTTTGCCTGCGCGCCTCAGGAATGTTCTCGCCCTTGTTCCAGTAGTCGAATTCCAATGCGCCGAACACGATCCGCGCGTTGGGAAATGCAGGTTCATCGCCCTCCATCAACCCGGCAATGTGATCGGGGTGGCCGTGGGTGATCACCACGATATCTATCTGGTCGGGACCGTGACCAGCTTTCGCCAGGACATCGCGCAACAGCCCGGAGCCCGTGTCGCGGCCACCGGGCCCGTTGCCCGTATCGAACAGGATCAGGTCCTTGCCGGTGTTCACAAGGGTTGGCGTATAGGGGCTCTCGTAGCGTGTTGGCGGAAGGAAGTTCTGCTTCAGCAGCGCATGAACGTCTTCCTCTTTCTGATCTGCGCCAAAGATTGGATAGGGGCCGTCGCGTTTCGCGCTGCCGTCCAACAGGCTTGTGATTTCGAAGGCACCGAGAGGAAACCGATAGAATGAGGGATTTTCTGACACGGGCATTTCCTATGTGGCGTAATCGGGAGGGAAGTTGAGTTTCGGCAAGTCGATAATGACGGTTCCCGCCACGGCAGTGTTCACGCCGTGGCGGGTGACATTAAGATTAGGCCGTACGGCCGTTCGCGCAGATCCTACAGATCGAGGTGATAGGTCGCCGGGATCCAGACGTAACCGTCGCCTCTCTTCGCCACGTGACCGACCGCAGGGAACGGCATGTGATAGCCGGCCGCGGGGATCTTGTCCGCGGACACCATGTCGAGGATCTTCTTGCGCGCGGTTACGGCCTTGTCGGCATCCATGTCGAAGGCGCAGTGCCAGTCGGGCTTCGCAAGCGATGCGACATAGTGGTTGGTGACGTCGCCGAAGATTAGCAGGCGCTTGCCGCCGCTCTCGATGTGGTAGCAGAGATGACCCGGCGTGTGCCCGAAGGACTCAACCGACGTGATGCCGGATACCACATCGCCGCCCGGCTTGACGAAGGATGCCTTGTCGGCGAGCGGCACCAGGTTGTTGTGCACCGCCTTTGCCCGGCGGGCCATATTCTTGTCGCTGCTCTCCAGATGCTCCTTCTTGGACCAGAAATCATATTCGGTATCGCCGATGACGTAGCGCGCGTTGGGATAGACGGCCTTGCCACCTTCCATAAGTCCGCTGACGTGGTCGGGATGGCCATGGGTGATGACGACAACGTCGATCTGGTCCGGCTTGAAACCGGCGGATGCGAGCGCCGCGGCGGTCTTGCCGGCGCCCTTGTCGCGCCGCTCCTCGCCATATCCTGAGTCGAACATCACCACTTCCTTGCCCGTGTTGACGATCACCGGCGTGAAGGAGATGGACATCTTGTCCGGCGGCAGGTTGTGCTCCGCGAGATGCGCCTGCACCTCTTCAGGCGTCTTGTTCTTGCCGAAGATAGGGTGGACTTTCGGTACATTTACCGCACCGTCGTAGATCGTCGTGACCTCGAAATCGCCAAGCTTGAAGCGGTTGTGGGTCGGCTTCGACGCGCCCATCATGGGGGCGGCGGCCTTCGCGGGGCCTGCAAGCTGGCCCGACATGGCTGCTACGGCAGCCGTTCCGGCAGCTCCGGCAAGCAGCGTACGGCGCGAAATTTGGGGGGATTTTCCAGACATGAGCGTAACTCCCTTGCTATGCCTTTCGGGGGGCATATGACCGGAAAAGTATACGCTCAATGAAGCCGGACTTGAACGCTGCGAGCGGTGAAGCATCTTCGTCCACCGGTCAAAATATCGCGATCTCGGAACGACAACTCGCTAGTGATAGCCTTCGCCCGGTTTCACTTTTCCGCGGAATGACCAGTAAGACAGCACCGTGTAGCTCAGCGTGATCGGCAGGAGCACGAGAACACCCAGCAGCATGAATATCTGCGATTCCGGTGCGGCTGCCGTGTCCCAGAGATCGAGGCCGCCGCCGGGCTGTGCGGGCGGAACGATGAAGGGAAACTTCGAGATGGCGAGCCCGCTATAGGAGAGCATGAAGAGTGCGATGGTCGCGAAAAATGGCGACAGTTCCCCGCCGGACTTTATGGAACGATAACCCCAATAGGTGACCAACGCGGTCAGAACCGGTACCGGCGCCAGAAACAGGATGTTGGGATAGGTGAACCAGCGCAGGAAGATGTGCTCTTCCTGGAGGGGCGTCCAAATGCTGACCGCGACAATGAACAGGATCATTCCGCAGAGCAGGGGCAGGGCATGCTGCCGCGCGCGCTCGGCCACCGGGCCTTCCGTTTTCAGCATCAGCCAGCAGGCCCCGAGCAGCGAATAACCAATCACCAGTCCGCCGGCACATAGAATCGAGAATGCCGAAAACCAGTCGAAGGCGTGGCCCGTGAAGGTTTTACCGTCGGTCTCGATGCCCTGAATGAGACCGCCGAGCACGAAGCCCTGCGAGATGGTGGCGACCAGCGATCCGCCGAAAAACGCCCAGTCCCAGTAATGATGCTTCGGCTTTGACACAAACCGGAACTCGAATGCCACGCCGCGGAACACGAGCGCGAGCAACATGAGGATGATCGGTATGTAGAGCGCCGGCATGATGATGGCGAAGGCTTGGGGGAAGGCGATCCACAGGCCGCCGCCGCCGAGGATCAGCCAGGTTTCGTTGCCGTCCCAGAAGGGCGCGATCGAGTTCATCATCTGATCGCGTTCCTCTTCCGTATTGCCGAACGGGAACAGGATGCCGATCCCCAAATCAAAACCGTCGAGAATGATGTAGAGCGCAATGGCGATAGCAAGGATGCCGATCCAGACAACGGGAAGCCAGAAGGTGATCTGATCCATCGCGTCAGGCCCCCGACCCCAGAACTTCGCGGCCCGCCGATTCCGCGCCCGAGATCGGCCTGTTGGCGCCACCATGTTTTTCCGGTTTGAGGACCGTCCTGGCGGGTCCTTTGTGAATCAGCCGGTTCATGTAGTAGATGCCGGCTGTGAACACGATGCCGTAGACGATGATGAACAGCCCAAGCGAGATTGCGACCTGAAGCGCCGAAACCGGTGATGCCGCGTCCGCTGTTCTCAGAATTCCTGTCGCGATCCACGGTTGCCGTCCGACTTCGGTCGTGAACCATCCGGCCAGAATGGCGACGAACCCCAATGGCCACGACCACCAGGCGAGAGTGAGATAAAGCCCCTTGTCGTAGAGGGTGCCCTTCCACCAGCGGAACGCACCCCAGGCGCACATCAGAATGAACCACATGCCGATGCCGACCATCAGGCGGAAGCCGAAAAACGGAATGAGCACCGGTGGGCGGTCTTCCTTTTTGAAGTCCTTCAGGCCCGGGAACAGCCCGTTGATATCGTGCGTGATGATGAGGCTCGCGCCGTGCGGAATGGAGATTTCAAAATCGTTCTTCTCGTTCTCCTCGTCGGGAATGGCGAACAGCACCAGAGCACCCGGTTTGCTACCATCCCAATGCGCTTCCATGGCGGCGATCTTTGCGGGCTGATATTTCGCCGTCTTCAGCCCGTGCTGGTCGCCGACGAGCAACTGAGTTGGCGCAAGAACGAGTGCGAGACCCAGCCCCATGCGGACCATGATCCGCGCGTAGGGGACGTGCGTTCCCGAAAGCAGATAACGCGCGCCCACGCCCAGAATGACGATGGCGGTTGTGAGATAGGCCGCAATCACCATGTGGGCGAGACGCAGCGGGAAAGTGGGATTGAAAATAACGTCCAGCCACTTGTCCGGATAGGCGATCCCGTCGCGGATCACGTGGCCGGTGGGATAGTGCATCCAGCTGTTGGCTGAAAGAATCCAGAAAGAGGACATGAGCGTGCCGACGGCGACAGCCAGGCAGGCGGTGAAATGCAGCCACTTCGGCACGCGGTTCCAGCCGAACAGCATGATGCCGAGAAATGTCGCTTCGAGGAAAAACGCGGTCAGCACCTCGTAGCCGATGAGCGGTGCAACCACATTGCCGACGGTTTCACTGAAACCGCTCCAGTTGGTGCCGAACTGGTAGGACAGCACGATGCCGGACACGACACCCATGGCGAAGGAGACCGCGAAAATCTTCGTCCAGAAGCGTGCCAGCACGTGATAGTGCTCGTCACCCGTCTTCAGCCAGATGCCCTCGAGCGTGGCAATCCACGCCGACAGACCGATGGTGAAGCTCGGAAATATGATGTGGAACGCGACAGTGAAGCCGAACTGAATTCGCGCAAGCATGACCGCGTCGAGTTCCATGGCTCTAGGCCTCCGTCAGATGCTCCAGCAGGCGCGGCATGATTTCCACGAAGTTGCAGGGCCTGTGCCGGTTGTCGAGCTGGTATTTCAGAATACCTTCCCACGCATCTTTGCATGCACCGGGTGAGCCGGGGACACAGAAAATATAGGTGCCGTTGGCGACACCGCCGCAGGCGCGCGACTGAATGGTCGAGGTGCCGACCTTCTCGAAACTCTGCATGTGAAAAATGATGGAGAAGCCGTCGATTTCCTTTTCAAACAACGGGCGGACGGCTTCGGGCGTCACGTCGCGACCGGTGAACCCGGTGCCGCCGGTTGTGATGACCACATCGACGTCCGGACTGTCGATCCAGCCTTTGATCTGTTTCTGGATCAGCGGAATGTCGTCTTTCACGATGGTCCGTTCAGCCAGAGCGTGCCCTGCTTCGGTCAACATGCGTTCAAGGGAAGAGCCCGACTTGTCTTCTTTTGGTGTCCGCGTATCGGAAACCGTCAGCACGGCAATATTGACCGGGATAAAAGGGCGGCTTTCATCAATCCGTGACATCACAGCTTCCTCGCATGACGGTCCAAAACTCTAACTCAGATTGAACCCCTTTGCGCGGATGAACGCGCCAAAATCGACCCGCTCCGGAACGGCATATTGCCGCGCTTTGTCGTCGGACCAGCCATACTCCTCAACCTCTCCAAATCTATCAGCGCCGCGCTGATATGAGAATGGCTGTGCCTCGGCGCGCCGCCGGTCATACGCTCTGATGTTTTCTGATATGCCGTTCTCGGAAAAATGGTCGGTGTGGACCGTTGCCGCCAGCGGCAGGCGCATGCTGATCCGCCCTTCTTTTGCCGGCCAGCCGAGCGCGAGTCCGGCAATTGGAAAGACATGTGCGGGCATGTTGAGCAGGTCGCTGACCTTTTCCGCTTCGTTCCGGATGGCGCTTACGGGACAGCAGCCAAGGCCAATGGCCTCCGCTGCCATCATGAATGTCGCCAAAGCGATGCCGGCATCGACCGATGCATTGAAGAAGGTGTCGATATGGTCGTTGGCGAAGGGGATTTCGCGCCATTCGCTCAACTGCCGCTGGCGGCGGTTGTTGGCGCAGAACACAAGAAACGCGGGCGCGGTATCCATCCAGCTATTGCCCGGAATGATTTCCAGAAGTTTTGCACGCTGCCCGGCATTGTCGAGGATGACGATATCGCGCTGCTGCAGGTCGCTTTTCGACGGTGCGCAAAGGGCGAGCGCGCAAAGGGCGCGAACCAGTTCGGGGTCGACCGGGTCTGGTTTGAAATCACGGTGGGACCGCCGCGCCGCGAGCGCTGCGGGGAAATCCGAATTCGACAAGTCTTCCGTGAGCTCCGGGACGTCGTCACCGAAGCGGAGTTTCAACGCCTCTTCCATCTCAGTCATCAGGTTCAATCTGCCTTTTCAAGTGCGGTTTTCAGTGTGAGCAGGTCGCGCCAGGCCTGTCGTTTGGCAGCAGGCGTACGCAGCAAATAGGCGGGATGGAGGATGGGCAGTGCGCGGCGCGTCTTCCCGCCGATTTCACAGTCTTGCCATTTGCCGCGCAGTCTCATGATCCCTTGCTTTGTCCCGAGCAGGTTCTGCGACGCCGGGCCGCCGATCAGGACCAGGTAATCCGGATCGAGCAGTTCCACCTGCCGTTCAATGAACGGCATGCACGCCTGCACTTCCTGCAGTGTCGGTGTGCGGTTTCCGGGCGGGCGCCAATAGACAATGTTGGTGATGTAGACATCGTCCTCGGTCAGCGAGATGGCGGCCAGCATTTTATCGAGAAGCTGTCCTGCGCGACCGACAAAGGGGATACCCTGCAGGTCTTCGTCGCGGCCCGGTCCTTCGCCGATAAACATCACACGGGCGTCATCGCTGCCGCGCCTGAAGCATGTATTCTTGGCCGTTGCTTTGAGAGGACAGCCTTCGAAATCGGCAAGGGCAGTCTCGAGCTCTTTGAGCGATTTCGCGTTTCCCGCGCGCGCGCGCGCGTCCATGACGGCTTCGTCCGGCGCCAGGCTTGCGAATTCCCGCCGGGGTGCGGCCGGAGGAGGCGGTGTCTTGGACTCGCGTGGGGGGTGAGAAGATTGAGCCTGCCTTTTCGACGCTTCTACCGCGGCAAACCGGTCGATTCCCTCGTTGCCAATGGCTTCATCCACGCCCATGGCGCGGTACCAGTCGAGCAGGGCGGCGGCCGATGATGCTTTTGACATGGTCATTGTTTTGGCAACGTCAGCGGAATGCGGCTGCTGGAGATTCAAACGCGGTTCCAAGTGACTGATTAGCACATGGTATCGCGTTGCGCGAGGAAGGCGTCTTTGAACAGCCGATTGACGGAAGGTGTCAAGGCGCACTATCCAGCAGAAACTGAAATCGAGGTTTGAAGATGTCCGAAACCGATACCGCGCTGCCCGAACGTGAATCCATGGAGTTTGACGTCGTTATTGTCGGCGGCGGTCCTGCCGGTCTTGCAGCGGCCATTCGGCTCAAGCAACTTTCGGAGGAGAAGGGCACGGACGTTTCCGTCGTCGTGCTCGAAAAGGGTTCGGAGATCGGTGCGCATATCCTTTCAGGTGCCGTCATCGATCCGGTCGGCCTGGACACCCTGTTGCCGGACTGGCGCGAGAAGGGCGCGCCGGTCAGAACCGAAGTCACAAGCGACCGGTTCGTTTATCTCACCGAGAAGAAGGGGTTGCGGTTCCCCAACTTCCTTATGCCGCCCCTGATGGGAAATCACGGAAATTATGTTGTGAGCCTTGGCAATCTGTGCCGGTGGCTTGCCGAACAGGCCGAATCCCATGGTGTTGAAGTCTATCCAGGCTTTGCAGCGAGTGAAGTGCTCTACGACGACAACGGCGCCGTGCGCGGCGTGGCGACGGGTGACATGGGGCTCGCAGGCGACGGTGGGCACAAGGATACCTATATGCGAGGCATGGAACTGGTCGGCAAATATGTGCTGTTCGGCGAAGGCGCGCGGGGCTCGTTGTCGAAACAACTCATTGCCAACTTCTCTCTCGATGAGGAACGCGAACCGCAGAAATTCGGGATCGGCCTGAAGGAATTGTGGGAGGTCGCTCCTGAAAAACATCAGCCCGGCCTCATCCAGCACACCATGGGCTGGCCGCTCGACGACAGAACAGGCGGCGGGTCGTTTCTCTATCACTTCGATGAGAATCTGGTCGCCGTAGGCTTCGTGGTTCATCTCAATTACACAAATCCCTATCTCGCGCCTTACGAAGAGTTTCAACGGTTCAAGACGCATCCGAGCATCCGCGGCACCTTCGAGGGTGGCAAGCGCGTGGCTTACGGCGCGCGGGCCCTCACCGAAGGCGGATACCAATCGGTTCCGAAGCTTGCCTTTCCGGGTGGCGTGCTGATTGGGTGCGGCGCCGGTTTCATGAACCTGCCTCGCATCAAGGGGTCTCACAATGCCATCCTGAGCGGCGTGATGGCCGCCGATGCCGCATTCGCCGCGATCGGCGAGGGACGGTCGGCCGATACGCTGACGGCTTATGAGGATGCCTATCGGGAAAGCGCGATCGCGCGCGATTTGAAGCGCGTGCGCAACGTCAAACCTCTTTGGTCGCGGCTCGGCACACGTCTCGGCGTCATGCTTGGCGGCATCGACATGTGGCTCAACACGCTCATGCCCTTTCTCTCCCATACCCTCGGCCATGGTAAGCCTGATCATGACTCGCTCGAGCCTGCGTCAGAGTCGAATCCCATCGATTATCCAAAGCCCGACGGGGTGCTGACTTTCGACAAGCCGTCGTCCGTGTTTCTTTCGGCAACCAACCATGAAGAAGACCAGCCGGTGCATCTCCATGTTGCCGATATGCATCTCCAGAAAGCGCGTGAACTCGAAATTTATGACGGACCGTCGAACCGCTATTGTCCTGCCGGCGTGTATGAATGGCTGGACGATGAGGCCGGCGGCAAGCGCTTGCAGATCAACGCTCAGAACTGCGTCCACTGCAAGACCTGCGACATCAAGGATCCGGAGCTGAATATCACTTGGGTTCCGCCCGAAGGCGGGGGCGGACCAAACTATCCAAACATGTGAGGTTTGGGCAGCGGATGTTCTCTTTGAAGGAGCTGGAAGAAGCGGTCGGGTTCGTCCACGGTGCAATGCCGCCGACGCCGCAATATAGCTGGCCCCTTCTTTGCGAGCGGCTCGGCTGCGAGGTTTGGGTCAAACATGAAAACCATACGCCGACCGGTGCGTTCAAACTGCGTGGCGGGCTTGTGTTTCTGAAAGAACTGCTGGCGAGCGGCGAGGCAATCAACGGCATCATCACCGCAACGCGTGGCAACCATGGTCAATCCATCGCTCTTGCCGGGCGCAATCATGGATTGCCTGTGACGGTGTATGTTCCGCACGGCAACAGCACCGAGAAAAACGAAGCGATGCGCGCCTTCGGAGCGGAGCTCGTTGAACATGGCGCCGATTTCGACGAGGCACGCGTCGAAGCCGACAGGGTAGCATCGGAGAAAGGCCTGACGTTTGTCCCGTCGTTTCATCGCTGGCTGGCACGCGGTGTTGCCACATACGCTTATGAGCTGTTCCGGTCAGTTGAGGATCTGGATACGGTCTACGTGCCAATCGGCCTGGGATCGGGAATTTGTGGGGTTATTTCGACGCGCGATGCGCTGGGTTTGGGCACGAAGGTGGTTGGCGTCGTCGCTGAGAATGCTCCGGCCTATGCGATGTCCTTTGAGGCGGGCGAGGTCCGTGAGACCAATGCGGCGGCGACCTTCGCCGACGGGATTGCCTGCCGGGTCCCTTCCAGGGAAGCCTTGAGTGTCATCTGCCGCGGGGCCGACAGGATTGTCACGGTCAGCGAGGACGAAATTGCCGATGCGATCCGTGCCTACTACGCAGACACGCACAATCTTGCCGAGGGAGCAGGTGCGGCGGCGCTGGCGGCGGCCACGAGGGAAACAGAGGCAATTCGTGGGCGCAGGATCGGCCTTATTCTGACCGGTGGGAACGTCGATGCGCCCATATTTCGAAGCGTGTTGTCAGGGAAAACGCCCGGCCTGTACCGAACGGCGTAGGCTAGTCTTCTGAATTCACGGAATAATAATGACGCATGCGTGATAAAGGGTCATTGGGTCTTGCAGCGCCATTCAAATAGCGTAATTCTTGCGAATATTTTCCGGAGTTGCGCCAGACACGTTTCAGATGTGACGCCCGCGCGACCAACATGTTCACTCGAAGGGAAATCCATGCTGCGCAGAGCCATATGGGCCAGTTCACTTGCTGCCGTAATAACTCTTGCGGCGGCGCCGCTCGCGGATGTCGCCTGGGTGGAGGAGCAAGAGGTTCAGCCGCGATCGTTGCTCGGCAGCTATCTTGCCGGTCGTCTCGCCAAAGCCGAACGCGACAATGACAAGGCTGCACAGTTTTACGAAAACGTCCTGACAAAGGACCCGGACAATGAGCTGATCCTGGAGCGGACATTCCGTCTCGAGGCCGTAAGCGGCAACTGGGCGCGGGCGGTACGTCTCGCGGACGACGTGATTACCGGTGAGCCGTCGCACCAGATCGCCCGGTTCATATTGGCTGCGGAGGCATTCAGGAAGAAAAACTACAAGGGCGCGAAGGCGCATTTCGTAGCGGCGAGCAAGGGCGCGTTGCCCGAACTCACCGCGAAACTGTCGTTGGCCTGGACACATCTCGCAGAAGGCAAGTCGGACAAGGCGCTCGCCGAACTCGCAAAAATGAAAAAGGCCGACTGGTCGCTGTTTTACCAGCAGTATCACAAGGGTCTGATTGCAGACGTCGCCGGAAAGCGGAAGACGGCGCGCACCGCCCTGTCCCGAGCCTTTTCCAGCAGGCCGCGCACACTTCGCATCGCTGAAGCCTATGCCCGCCATGCGGGACATACGGGCAACTTCAAACTCGCAAAACAGGTTCTGAAAAAACACATTGGCAAATCGACCGGGCACCCGATTGCGGTCACCCTGCTCGAGAAAGTCAATGCGGGAGAAAAACCTTCCCGCCTGATCTCGAATCCCAAACACGGTCTGGCGGAGGTCTTTTATGCGATCGGAGACGCGCTCACGGGTGAGGACAGCACCGACGTTGGGCTCATTTATCTGCGTATCGCGCTCCAGCTGAAACCGGATTTTCCGCTCGCCAATCTCGCGATTGGAGAAACCTATGATCGTCTGGATCAGTTTGCTCCGGCGATCAAGGCTTACGACAAGGTGCCCAAGTCGTCGCCGATCTGGAAAAACGTTCAGATCCGCAAGGCCTATGCGCTGAACTCAACGGAAGACATTGAGGGCGCGAAAGCGCTGTTGACGAGCCTTGCGGAAGGCACTGCCGACGACGTTCGAATTTACGATGCGCTTGGCAGTATTCTACGATCTCGACAGAAGTATGCGGATGCTGAGAAGTTTTACGGCAAAGCCATTGCATTGGTGAAGAATCCGCAGAAGCGGCACTGGAGCCTGTATTATGCGCGCGGCGTATGTCACGAGCAGATGAAGAACTGGAAGGATGCGGAGGGCGATCTTGAGATGGCTCTCAAGCTCAATCCGGATCAACCGCTTGTGCTCAACTATCTTGGTTATTCGTGGGTCGACCAGGGTACCAATCTCAAGCGTGCGATGAACCTGATCCGCAAGGCGGTCAAGCTGAAGCCTGACGACGGTTATTTCGTTGATAGCCTTGGATGGGCGCACTACCGTCTGGGTAATTTCAAGAAGGCCGTGAAGTATCTTGAACGCGCCGTTGAACTCCGCCCGGAAGATCCCGTAATCAACGATCACCTGGGCGACGCGTACTGGCGTGTCGGGCGTTCGCTCGAAGCCAAGTATCAATGGTCACAGGCATTGACGCTGGAGCCGGAACCGGACGATGAGCGGAAGATCAAGGAAAAGCTCGCCGATGGGCTCAAGGACGGTGACGAGACCAAGGCCATGGCCAACACGGGCAAGACGACTGCGTCAGAATCCCGTAACTAGCCCGCGAGCGGGAGCTGCCATTCTCGCATGCAGTTGCTGAAAGAGACCGCCCCGGCCAAGGTCAATCTGACGCTGAAAGTGCTGGGGCGGCGCGCCGACGGTTTCCACCAGATTGAGAGTCTTGCCGCGTTTACTGGTTGCGGCGACCGGCTCGAACTGAACCCCGGCAATGCGCTCGGTCTGTCTATTGAAGGACCGTTTGCCGACAAACTTTCCGGCGCCAATCTCGTGGTCGAAGCTGCGAGGGTGGTGGGCCAACGGTGTCCGGACGTCCATGCAGGGCATTTCAGACTTGTGAAACGGTTGCCGGTGGCGGCGGGACTCGGTGGTGGTTCGGCTGACGCGGCGGCGGCGCTCCGTCTTCTTCACAAAGCCAACGAAACGAAAATTTCCTCCGTCGATATGTTCGCCGCTGCCGAGCAATTGGGGTCGGATGTTTCCGTCTGTCTTTCATCCCGTGCGGCAGTGATGCGCGGGCGAGGGGAGGAGATTTCTCCGGCACGAACCATGCCGGTCCTGCCGGCGGTTCTGGCAAACCCCGGTGTCGAACTTGGAGCCGGTGAGGTTTACGCCGCACTGGATGCCGGTCCCTGCGACGACGCATCAGGCATGTGGTCCGACGGCATGGTTCGCCTTCAGTCAACCGGGCAGGTGGGTCAACTCATTCAATCGATCGGCAACGATCTTGCGGATGCGGCAATCGGACTTGCGCCGGTTGTTGGGAAAGTACGCGCCGTGCTCGGCGAAACGGAGGGATGCCTGGCTGCGGAAATGAGCGGAAGCGGTCCTACCTGTTTCGGCATTTATGAGTCGACCGATCATGCGCAAGCAGCGGCCCGACATCTCGCCGGGCGCTATTCGGACTGGTGGATTGTTGCGACAGAACTATCGTGAGAATTCAGGCCGTTAGTGCAATCTTTCGATGCTGAATGCCACGGCGTCGAGCAATGCCGCCTTGTAGTTCGTCTCCGGGAAGATTGCGAGGGCATCCTGGGCAATGGAGCCGTAGTGGCGCGCCCTTTCAACCGTATCCCGGATTGCGCCGTGCTCCTGAACCAGCCGAATTGCTTCTTCCAGGTCCCCATCGCGGATGTCGCCTTCCTGCAAGGTACGCCGCCAGAACTTCCGGTTCGTATCGTCGCCGCGCCGGTATGAGAGCACGACGGGCAGGGTGATCTTTCCTTCCCGGAAATCGTCACCGACCGATTTGCCGAGCTGTGCTTGGTCACCTGAATAGTCGAGAACGTCGTCGACCAACTGGAAGGCAATTCCCAGATTGCGCCCGAACGAGCGCAAGGCCGCCTGTTCGGCTTTTGGGCGCTCGCCGAGAACGGCGCCGACCTCCGCCGCCGCGGAGAACAGAGCCGCTGTCTTGGCGCTTATGACGGCAAGATATTCGTCCTCGGTCGTCTCGGTATCTTTCGAAGCGACAAGCTGCATCACTTCGCCTTCGGCGATCACGGCGGCCGCATCGGAAAGGATGCGAAGCGCTTCAAGCGAGCCGACCTGAACCATCATCTTGAAGGCCTGGCCGAGCAAAAAATCGCCGACGAGGACGCTCGCCTCGTTACCCCACAAGATGCGGGCGGATTTCTTGCCGCGCCGCATATCGCTTTCATCGACCACGTCATCATGAAGCAGCGTCGCCGTATGCATGAACTCGACGCTGGCGGCCAGCCGGACATGCTCCTCACCTTCGTAGCCGCACATGCGCGATGCGGCGATCGTGAGCATTGGCCGCAGACGCTTGCCACCGGAATCAATCAGGTGCCGGGCGAGTTCCGGGATCAGATCGACATCGGACCGCGCCTTGTCGATGATAATGCGATTTACGGCGCCCATGTCGTCATTCACGAGGTCGAACAACAACTGCAGGCTGGCTTTCGGTTCGCGTGTGCCGGTAAGCGGTACGACAACTCCCAAGACGCGTTCCCCCTTGGTCAGGCTGAGTGGGATCATTATATTCGTTTTGGCGGTGATCGTGGTCAAGGTGAGACCATGCCGCCGACTCGGCCCGTGAAATCACCACAATTCCTGTTCAATGGCAAAGCGCAATTTCTTCAGGGTTCACGCGTGAAAGAGCTTTTTCGGACAAACGACGCTGTGTTGCTATCCTATGTCGATGCAATCCTGAGTGAGGCCGGCGTTTCGCATGTCATCATGGATGGCAATATGAGCATCATGGAAGGCTCGCTCGGTGTGCTTCCTCGCCGCATGATGGTTGCGGAGGATGAATTCACGCAGGCTTGCCGTATCCTCAAGGATGCCGACCTTGATCATGTCGTTACCCAAGATTGAGCCTGGCATGCAGCCATCTGAATTCCTTTGTGAAAACAGGAAAACCACGTGCGATGCGTTCCTCGATGGACGCCTGACGGTCTGTCAGCCGGCAAGGGGCCCGCGTGCAGCGATCGACGCCCTGTTTCTTGCTGCGGCCGTTCCGGCGGTCGCCGGCAAGGCACAGCGGGTTCTGGAAGCTGGTGCTGCGACCGGTGTCGCGAGCCTGGCCCTTTGTCGTCGGGTAGGTGATGTTCGGGCCACTGGCGTTGAGCTCCAATCGACACTTGTTGAATTGGCGCGTAAAAACGCCGCACTGAACGCGATGGAGGACAGGCTCCGCTTTATCGAGGCAGATGTGACGTTGCCGTGGAAGCAGCTTGAGGCCGAGGGCCTCGAGCGTGAGAGCTTCGAACATGTTGCCGCCAATCCGCCCTATTATGAGACCGGAACTGTACGCGAACGGGCACATGGCGGAACGGCCACCGCCTACAGCTTTGGATCGGATCAACTGGAGAAGTGGCTGAGATTTCTCACGACCGTACTTGCGCCGCGCGGGACGGTGACACTTGTGAACCGGGCTGACGCATTGGCAACGCTGCTAAACTTGCTCGACGGGCGCTTTGGCGCACTCACGGTGTTTCCATTATTCCCGGCAGAGGGGTCGACTGCGAGCCGCGTGTTGGTTCAGGGTATCAAGGGAAGCAGGGCGCCGCTCAGAGTTTTGCGCGGATTGGTCTTGCACACAGCCAATGGCGACTACACATCTGAGGCAAACGCCGTATTGCGCGATGCACAAGCTCTTGAGTTGAACGGGAGTTGATGTCATCGCAACGGGCAGGGTGCTTGAAACGCAGGTCATGCAGTCAGTATTGTGCGGCATTGGCGGGCAGGATGTGCTCGAACTGCCAGACGAGATGGTGAACCTTTGAGAATTCCGTTTATCAGTTCTTTGTTCAGCAACGTGCCGGTTGTCCCGGTATTGCGTCTTGCGGGCCCGATTGGCGCGGTGACGCCTTTCAGGCAGGGCCTTAACCTGTCGACCATGGCCGGTACGATCGAGCGCGCCTTTGCCACCAAAGGCGCGAAGGCAATCGCCATCCAGATCAACTCGCCCGGCGGATCCGCCGTTCAATCAATGCTCATCTACAGGCGCATTCGTGACCTTGCGGATGAAAAGGGCTTGCCTGTCTATGTGTTTGCAGAAGATGTCGCGGCCTCGGGGGGATACCTCATTGCGCTTGCGGGCGACGAAATCTACGTCGATGCGAGTTCCATTGTCGGATCGATCGGCGTCGTTGCGGCGACGTTCGGGTTCGACAAGGCAATCAAGCGCTTTGGCGTCGAGCGACGTGTCTACACAGCGGGCAAGAACAAGGTTTCCCTTGACCCGTTCCAGCCGGAGAAGGCGGAAGACGTCGCGCGCCTGAAGGATCTCCAACAGGACGTGCACGAGACATTCATGGATCTCGTGAAGGAGCGCCGTGGCCGGCGGCTCAAGGACACAAAGGAAGACCTATTCACAGGTGAGTTCTGGTCCGGCAAGAAGGCGCTGGAACTCGGCCTCGTCGATGGAATTTCGGATCTGCGATCGAAGATGCGGGAAATGCTGGGCAAAAATGTCCGTTTGCGCCTGGTTACCCCGAAGCGGGGCCTTTTCGGCCGGCGCATTCGCGGCGTGTTCACCCGGTCCACGTTTGAGGAATCTGGATTTGGCACGCCGAGCTTTGCCGACGAGTTGATTTCGGCCATCGAGGCCCGTGCGCTCTGGTCGCGTTACGGTCTGTAACGGAACTGAAAAGATCATGCCGCAGCTTTTGCTCGTCCTGCTTGCCGGTGCCGGAATCTGGATTGGCTACAGGTGGTATCGCAAGGAGCAGGACCGTATCCGCTCCGTTCTGCGCGACGCGGAGGATGAACTCGGGAAGCGGTATGCAGAAGAAGCCCCGAAGCTGAAACGCGATCCGAAAACCGGCGTGTACACGCCGCCTGACGACCGATAGATGCGTCCATCCGGACTGTCGAACTTGAAAAACCCTGCAAGAAACGGTTGCCTCATGGGGGCAGGCGCGCATAACAAGGCGCGGACGGATAACGAATCCCCCGGGCAGTCCTCATGGCCAACACAGAACCCGCACAACTCAGGCCGGACAGGTCTTTTCAGGATCTGATCCTGGTACTCCAGCAGTACTGGGCAGCTTACGGCTGCGTGCTGCTTCAGCCCTATGACATTGAGGTGGGCGCGGGGACGTTTCATCCGGCAACGACATTGCGTTCGCTTGGCCCGAAGCCGTGGAATGCGGCCTTCGTCCAACCTTCGCGCCGTCCCACCGACGGACGCTACGGCGAGAACCCCAACAGGTTGCAGCACTACTACCAGTTTCAGGTGATCCTGAAACCCAGCCCGCCTGATATTCAGGATCTCTACCTGCGGTCGCTCTATGCCATCGGTATCGATCCGAAGAACCACGACATACGCTTTGTCGAAGACGATTGGGAGAGCCCGACGCTCGGGGCGTGGGGACTTGGCTGGGAAGTGTGGTGCGACGGAATGGAGGTCTCGCAATTCACATATTTCCAGCAGGTTGGCGGGTATGACTGCGCGCCGGTTTCGGGCGAGTTGACCTATGGGTTGGAGCGGCTCGCCATGTACTGCCAGGGCGTCGACAATGTGTACAACCTGAACTTCAACGGCCGCGAGGGCGAAAACAAGGTTACCTACGGTGACGTGTTCCTGCAGGCGGAGCGGGAGTACTCCCGGCACAATTTCGAATATGCGGATACGGGGCGGCTGCTGCAGCATTTTCGCGATGCCGAAGCCGAGTGCAAAGCGCTGCTGGAGGCCGGGGATCGCGGCGAGACGAGCCACCATGAATGCGTCCTGCCGGCCTATGATCAATGCATCAAGGCCTCCCACATTTTCAATCTGCTTGATGCGCGCGGCGTCATTTCCGTCACCGAACGCCAAGCCTATATCCTGCGCGTCCGCGATCTTGCTAAGGCCTGTTGCGGGGCCTGGCTGCAGACCGAGGCAGGAGAAGCGAGATGAGCGACTTGCTCCTTGAGCTCTTTTCCGAGGAAATCCCGGCGGGCATGCAAGCCCGTGCGGGCGATGATTTGCAGCGCCTCGTCACGGACGCCCTAAAGAACGCTGGTCTCGACTTCAAGGAGGCAAGAAATTTTGCCGGGCCGCGGCGGCTGACGTTGGTAGTCAATGGCTTGCCCGAGAAATCGCCGGATATCTCCGAAGAGCGAAAGGGACCGCGGGTCGGTTCACCGGACAAGGCGATCGAGGGTTTTCTGCGCGGCGCGGGCCTGTCTTCGATTGACCAAGCTGAGGTTGTTTCCGACGAGAAGAAGGGGGATTTCTACGTCGCACGCATCGAAAAACCTGGCCGTGCAACGCCGGACATCCTGAGCGAGGTGATCGCCGACATCATTCGCCAGTTCCCCTGGCCCAAATCGCAACGCTGGGGCAGCGGCACCCTCAGATGGGTGCGTCCGCTGCATTCGATTCTCTGCCTGTTCGGGGGAAAGCTGGTTGGCGTTGAAGTCGATGGCATCGAGAGCGGCAATGAAACCCGCGGCCATCGTTTCATGGCGCCGCAAACCTTCACGGTCAATGACTTTGCGGATTACGAGAAGCGTCTGCGCGAGGCCTATGTGATCCTCGACAGCAAGGAGAGGCAGGACCTCATTTTCGAAGGTGCGCAAGAGGCGGCAAAAGCAGCCGGGCTTGAACTGGTCGAGGATCCCGCGCTTCTTGCAGAAAATGCCGGGCTCGTGGAATGGCCGGCCGTGCTTTCGGGCACATTCGATGAAGCGTTTCTGGACGTGCCACCGGAAGTGATCATCACGGCCATCAAGAAGCACCAGAAGTGCTTCTCGTTGAGGGACGGAAAGTCCGGCCAACTTGCCAATACCTTCATCCTGGTGTCGAATCTGATTGCCGAAGATGGCGGCAAGGAAATCGTTTCCGGCAACGAACGCGTTATCCGGGCACGCCTGTCGGACGCCAAATTCTTCTGGGATCAGGACCGTAAGGCGCGGTTGGAGGAGAGGCTGCCCGAACTTGAGGGGGTCATTTTTCACGAAAAACTCGGGACTCAGGCGGAACGCGTCGAACGGCTGAAGAAGCTCGCACGCGATGTGGCACCTCTGGTGGGTGCAGATCCTGACATGTCGGCCCGAGCGGCGGCGCTGTGCAAGGCAGACCTTGTGAGCGACATGGTTGTCGAGTTTCCAGACCTCCAGGGCCTCATGGGCCGCTACTACGCGCTCGATCAGGACGAGGACGCAGCAGTCGCAGCGGCGATCGAAGCGCACTACCGCCCGCAAGGGCCCAATGATGCAGTACCCACCGAGCCCGTGTCCGTGGCGGTCGCGCTTGCGGACAAACTGGATACGCTTGTCGGCTTCTGGGCCATCGACGAAAAACCGACCGGATCAAAAGATCCTTATGCCCTCAGACGTGCGGCGTTGGGGCTTATTCGCATCGTTCTGGAGAACAGGCTTCGTCTGCCCATCCGGCGTATCGTTCGTGCCGAACTGGCGTTTCAGATCTCACGCAAATACGCACTCGATGCGCTGGAACCGTTCGGTGCCCTGCATGACTTGATCGATATCGAGAACTTCGACATCGACTATTGGGCGAAGATTTTCCGCGACGCATTCGGACAGGCTTCCTCGGAATTCGAGGAGGAATTTTCCCAGCGCTTTCCGCTGGCCCTTGAAGATCTTGTCGGCTTCTTCCATGACCGTCTCAAGGTTTATCTGCGGGACCGAGGGGCGCGGCACGATCTGATCGATGCGGTCATTTCGGACGACGCAGACGACCTTCTGATGATCGTCGCCCGTGTCGAGGCGCTCGGGCGATTCCTCTCGACCGACGATGGCACGAACCTGCTGGCCGGAATCAAGCGCGCCCAGAACATTCTTCGCATCGAGGAGAAGAAGGATGGACGCACGTTTCATGGCCTTCCAGATGAAACACTGTTCGAGCAGGATGAGGAAAGAACCCTTGCTGCAGCCGTTGCCGAAGCTTCGGGCGCAGCATCGTCGGCAATTGGACAGGAAGATTTCGAGGCTGCCATGGCGGTAATGGCAAAACTGCGCGGACCGGTCGATGCATTCTTCGATCACGTGACGGTCAATGCCGACGATCCGGCGCTTCGTGAAAACCGCCTGAAACTGCTCAACCGGATCAGGGAAGCGACGTATTCCGTCGCGGATTTTTCCAAAATCGAGGGATAGCTCCATGTCTTCGCGTATCAATATTGTCGGGCTCGGCGTTGCCGACCTCGAGAAGGCGACCGCTTTTTACGAGAAACTCGGTTTTGTGAAGTCACAAACGGCGAGCCAGCCGACCATCTCGTTTTTCAAGGCAGGCAGCGCCGTGCTGTCGCTGTTCGGTGCTGAAGCCCTGGCGGAGGACGCATGCGCGCAGGATCACTGGACAGGGAAGGGCGGGATCACCATCGCCCAGAATCTGGAGAGCGAGGCGGCGGTCGACGACTTTATGGCGCTCGCAGCATCCGCAGGCGCAAAGATTCTCAAACCCGCCGCCAAGACCTTCTGGGGCGGGTATGGCGGCTATTTCGCCGATCTTGATGGCCATGTATGGGAAGTTGCGCACAATCCGTTCATTGCGATTCGTGGGGACGGCGTTCTCGAACTGCCTGAGTGACTGAGGATAATCCCCATCATTGAGCGATCTCCGCATTGAGTCTTGTGCAGCGCAGCGTTAAACAAACGCCAGCAAGTCCACTGCGAGCAAAAGGGATGGCAAATGAGCGAGCCGCAGAGCGCAACTGAGCCTGCGCCCAAGTGGGTTTACAGCTTCGGCGCCGGTGAGGCCGAAGGTGCTGCCGGCATGAAAGAGGTGCTGGGTGGCAAGGGCGCCAACCTTGCCGAGATGTCCAATCTCGGCCTGCCGGTCCCGCCGGGTTTCACCATCACGACCGATGTCTGTGCGGCCTACTACGAAAACGGCGACAAGCTGCCAGACACGCTCGTCCCTCAGGTCGAAGCGGCGCTCGCTGCCATCGGCACATCAACGGGTCGTGTTTTTGGCGATGCCGAACGTCCGCTGCTGGTCTCGGTGCGATCCGGCGCCCGTGCGTCCATGCCGGGCATGATGGATACCGTCCTCAATCTCGGACTGAACGATGAGACGGTAGAAGCAGTCGCCAAACAGTCAGGCGACAAGAGGTTCGCTTACGACAGTTACCGGCGTTTCATCCAGATGTATTCCGACGTCGTGCTCGGGGTCGATCACCATTTCTTCGAGGACATTCTGGAGAACTATCGCAATCTGAATGGCCACTCGCTCGACACGGATCTGACGGCGGACGATTGGGCCGAGGTGATCGGTGAGTACAAGGATTGCGTCCAGAACGAGCTGGGCGAGGCATTTCCGCAGGACATTCACGCCCAGCTCTGGGGTGCGATCTCCGCGGTGTTCGGATCCTGGCAGAATGCGCGGGCGAAGACGTACCGCAGGCTGCACCAAATCCCCGATGACTGGGGTACGGCGGTTAACATTCAGGCCATGGTGTTCGGCAACATGGGCGAAACCAGCGCGACGGGCGTTGCTTTCACGCGGAACCCGTCCACCGGCGACAAGGAAATTTATGGGGAATTCCTCGTCAATGCGCAGGGCGAAGACGTGGTCGCCGGCATCCGCACGCCGCAAAGCCTGACGGAGGCTGCGCGCGAGGAAGCGGGCGACGACAAGCCGTCTCTCGAAGCGGTTATGCCGGATGTCTTCAAGGAGCTGTCGGACGTTTTCGATCGGCTGGAGACCCGTTACCACGACATGCAGGACATCGAGTTCACGGTCGAGGAGGGCAAGCTCTGGATGCTCCAGACCCGCGCCGGTAAGCGTACGGCGAAGGCAGCCCTCAAGATCGCGGTCGACATGGTTTCCGAGGGCGTCATCAGCAAGGAAGAAGCGATTGGGCGTGTCGATCCGATGCAGCTCGATACGTTGCTGCATCCGATGCTCGATCCGGATGCCGAGCGCACGATTGTGGCGACAGGGCTGCCCGCGTCTCCGGGGGCGGCGGTTGGCGAAATCGTCTTCAATCCGGATGAAGCCGAACGCATGGTCGCGCAGGGCAAGACCGTTATTCTCGTGCGCATCGAGACGAGCCCGGAGGACATTCACGGTATGCACGCGGCCGCCGGCATTCTGACCACCCGCGGCGGCATGACCAGTCACGCAGCTGTCGTCGCGCGCGGCATGGGCCGGCCCTGTGTGTCCGGCGCAGGCACCGTTCACATCGATTATGAAGCGCAGACCATGCGCTCGGGCGGCGAAACGCTCAAAAAAGGCGACGTCATCACGATCGACGGAACCACGGGGCAGGTGCTCAAGGGCGAAGTGGCGATGCTGCAGCCGGAATTGACCGGCGATTTCGCGACCCTGATGGGCTGGGCCGACAAGGTCCGTCGCCTTGGCATCCGCGCCAATGCCGACACGCCTGCGGATGCGAAGCAGTCGCGGCAGTTCGGTGCGGAAGGGATTGGCCTTTGCCGGACGGAACATATGTTCTTTGAGCATGAGCGTATTCTCGCGGTGCGTGAGATGATCCTTGCGGAAACGCAGGAAGGCCGCCGCGCTGCGCTCGAGAAGATCCTGCCCATGCAGCGGGATGATTTCACCGCACTGTTCGAAATCATGGCAGGTTTGCCGGTTACCATCCGCCTGCTCGACCCGCCGTTGCACGAGTTCCTGCCGCATCACGAAGAAGAAATCGCCGAAGTGGCCGAATCGCTTGGAACAAGTGCGGAAAAGCTCAGATATCGGGTGGGTGAGCTGAAAGAGTTCAATCCGATGCTCGGACACCGCGGCTGCCGGCTCGCTATCACCTACCCGGAAGTCACCGAGATGCAGGCGCGCGCGATATTCGAAGCGGCGGCGGAGGCTGGTGCGAAGACCGGCGAACCCGTTGTGGTTGAAGTTATGATTCCGCTCATCACATCGCGGGAAGAGTTCGACTTTCTGCACGGGCGTATCGTGGCGGTCGCCGAGGAGGTACAGAAGGAAAAGGGTGTCGAGCTCAACTATCAGATCGGGACCATGATCGAGTTGCCGCGCGCATGCCTTCTGGCAGATGAAATTGCGGAGTCGGCAGAGTTTTTCTCTTTTGGAACCAATGACTTAACGCAAACTGCCTACGGTCTCAGCCGGGACGATTCGGCCAGTTTCCTAGGCGATTACACGAACAGGGGCATATTCGAGGTCGACCCCTTTGTCTCGATTGACACCCGTGGGGTTGGCGAGTTGGTCGATATCGGTGTGAAGCGCGGGCGAAAGACACGCGCCGATATCAAACTCGGGATTTGCGGAGAGCATGCCGGTGATCCCGCATCGGTCGATTTCTGCGAAAAAGTGGGACTGGACTATGTTTCCTGTTCGCCGTTTCGGCTTCCGGTCGCGCGTCTGGCGGCGGCCCAGGCGGTGCTGCGTCGAAAGTCGGCCAAATCCTAGCCACATTTTGCGTGGATATTCAGATCAAGCTGTTGGATTTATGTGGCTTTTGCTATTCACATTTTTCCCATAGTTGGTTTAAATACTGCGTTCTAGCGTGCGGAATGAAGGTGCCGCATGCGGGTAAGATTAAGACTCACGTAAGTCTTTTCATGCCTAAATTGCCTTCGCCCTGTTGGGGGGCAAACTAAACTCTGGTGAAGTGGGTACCTTTGCCGTGAGTTCGAGGGGAAGTCAAAAACTCGAGTGCGAGTCCGCCTTCCCGGGTCGTAATGTATATTGGGTAACTGCTCGGATGGGGATTCATCTCGTACGCAGGAAGTGGCAGCTTGCCGCCGCGGGAGTGGTGGTCGCGCCCGCGTTGGCGTTCGGCTACTATGCGGGCGATCCTGCCAATCTGGGCGTTGCGGTGAACCCGACCGTCTCGGGAATCGGATCGGTCCATGGCCGGCACATCCCTGACAATACTGCTGCGATCAAGCGAACGAAGGTAGGCAACGAAGCGGCGCATCTGTTTGCCGCGCCCCGCAGGGGACCGCGCGCCGACCGTTATATCGAATTCACCCATTCCACGAAGGGCAAGGCAGGGGAGACCCGAATCGCCAAGGCGGCGGTGCGCGCCGACATGATCGTGACCGGCTCCGTTCCACCTCGCAAGGCCGACGAAGTGGCTTTGCATAACGCGGATACGTCTGAAGCGCCCGAGTCGCGCGGTGCTTTCATGACGGCCGGACTTGGCGGAACTCCGCGAATTCCGGTTGCTGAACGCAGCACGGCTTCTCTGTTCCTCTCTTCGCTCGTGGGCGATGAAAAGCAGGTTGCTGAAAGACTTACCGGCAAGGTGCCGAGAAGCCTCAATTTCAAGGGCGAATCGGAAAAGGAATATCAGGGCAGACAACGCCGTTGTCTGGCGACCGCCATTTACTTCGAAGCACGCGGAGAGTCCGTGAAGGGACAGGTTGCGGTGGCGCAGGTGGTCATGAACCGGGTGCGGTCATCTCTTTACCCGGACACGGTCTGCGGTGTCGTGTTCCAGGGCCAGATGCGCCGTACGGGCTGCCAGTTCTCGTTCACCTGTGATGGCCGGTCCGACGTTCCAAAGAATAAGGCGAAGTGGCGCCAGGCCAATCAGGTCGCTAAACGTATGATGGAAGGCCGGAGTTTCCTCAACGATATCGGTTATTCAACGCATTACCATGCGAATTATGTGGCACCGCGCTGGCGCCGGGATCTCAACAAGGTCAAGAAGGTCGGCACCCACATCTTCTATCGCGTCAAGGGCGAGCAGATCGAAGACGTTCTCAGCCCTGAAAATCGAGGCCGAGGTCTAGCGCTTGCGGGGAATGGGTAAGCCGGCCCACCGAAATCAAATCGACACCCGTTTCGGCAATTTCTCGTACAGTTTCCAGATTGACGCCGCCGGATGCTTCCGTGACGAGCTTACCCTTTGCCCGGCGTACGGCCTCGCGTAGTTGTTCCGGAGACATATTGTCCAGCAGGACTGCGTCCGCCTTTAGCTTCAGAAGTTCGTCGAACTGATCGAGTGTGTCGACCTCAACCTCGACTTTCACCATGTGTCCGGCCTCAGATCGAACGCGACCGACGGCGTTTTTGATGCCGCCCGCTGCCGCAACGTGATTGTCCTTGATCAACACCGCATCAAACAACCCGAAGCGATGGTTCTGGCCTCCGCCCGCCCGGACCGCGTATTTTTCAAGTGCCCGCAGCCCCGGCGTGGTTTTGCGGGTGCAGCAGATGCTCGCGCCGGTTCCCTCGACAGCCTTGACATATTGTGCGGTGAGGGTCGCGATGCCACTCAGGTGACACATGAAATTCAACGCGGTGCGTTCGCCGGTGAGAATCGCCGCCGCGGGCCCGGAAACTCCGGCGATTACATCTCCCGGGCGCACGTCTGCGCCGTCAGGTTGTTCGATCCTGAAGACGATATCGGGATCGCATTTCCAGAATGCGATATTGGCGCATTGCAAGCCGGCGATCCGGCCGGCCGCACGGGCAACGATGGCGGCGTGTGCCTTCTGGCTTGGGGAAATTGTGGACTGTGTCGTGATATCCCCAACCAGGCCGAGGTCTTCCTTGAGTGCAGCGTCGACCGCCGCCTCGACGAGGGACGAGGGCAGGGGCGCCAATGACTGGTCAGTTGCAGTCGGTATCGGGTGTAAGGAGCCGGCTGAACTCATCAGGAAAACTCCGCATGTATGACATTGTCTGAAGGCGTCTCGGTCACGACTTCGGCATTCGATCTCACCTCGGAAAGCGTCAGATAGCTTCGCTTTTTGCAGTCTTCACGCGTCTCGGGAAAATCGGACCGGAATTGTGCGCCGCGCGATTCTTCGCGCTGCAGCGCCGCCATGGCGATAAACTGTGCGGTCAACGCTGCGTTGAGCGTCGGGCGCGGTACGTCCTGCTCCAAAAGCCGGGTCAGATGGTGAAGCGCCAAGCGGAGGCTCGGACCGTTTCTGACGACGCCGATGCAGGTGGACATGATCTGGCGCAGGGACTGACCTGAAACGTCGATGTCGCGGCTGCCTGCTGTCGAACCGTTGGGCGCGGGTGGCGCAGGCAAGTTCCCCGGCGGTACTCTGAGGTATGGGTAGAGCTGGTCAATATCCGCCGCAGTCCGCGCGCCAAACACGACCGTCTCGAGTAGGGAATTTGACGCGAGCCGATTGGCGCCGTGGGTGCCGGTGCTGGCGACTTCCCCGCACGCCCACAGCCCATCAACGCTGGTGCGTCCGTTGGTGTCGGTCAGCACGCCGCCCATGTGGTAGTGGGCGGCCGGTGCGATCGGGATCGGCTGGGTTACGGGATCGATGTCGGCGCTTCGGCAAACCTCATGCAAACCCGGGAACGCATTTGGGAACTTGGCACCGATCGCCTCGCGGCAATCGATAAAGGCGCCGCGCCCGGATTGAACTTCGCGGAAGGTCGCGCGGGCAACGACATCACGGGGCGCCAGCTCCGCGTCCTCGTGCACACCGGTCATATAGCGTTCGCCACGCGCGTTAATGAGCACCGCACCTTCGCCGCGCAGGGCCTCGGTCGCAAGCGGCGCCGGATCGCGACCGATATTGAGTGCGGTTGGGTGGAACTGAACGAATTCGGCATCGGCAATGACGGCGCCCGCCGTCGCGGCCATTGCCACACCTTCGCCATTCGCCGATGTCGGGTTGGTCGTCACCTCGTATAACTGACCCGAACCGCCACTCGCGAGCACCACAGCCTTGGCAGGCAATGAAATCGCTTCTCCCAGCCCCAGGGAACCGGCAGGCCACAGATGAACACCGCACACGCGACCGTCGCGTTTAGCGAGCGCGTGAGCGCACATGCCCTCAAGCACATGAATGGATGGCGTCTTTTTAACCGCATCCGTCACAGCCACCATGATCGCCTTACCTGCAAGGTCGCCCCGGACGCGGGCGATGCGACGTGCACCGTGCGCAGCCTCGCGGGAGAGCTGGAGCTTGCCCTCGAGATCCTTGTCGAACGGTACGCCGAGCCGCAGAAGGTCTTCGATTCTCTCTGCCGCGTCGGAGGCGAGAAGATGCGCCATGCGCTCATCGACAATACCCGCACCGGCCCGGATCGTGTCGCGGGCATGGGCTTCCGGCGTGTCGCCTTCAGATACCGCGGCGGCGATACCGCCCTGCGCCCAGCCGCTGGACGCACCTTCGCCAAGCGGCGTCGGAGAGATCACAATGACCGGTCGCGGCGCAAGCTTCAGCGCGGTGAACAGGCCCGCCAGGCCGGCCCCGACAATGACCACACAGTCGCCGTGACGCGCGGATGATGGCAATGCGGAAGTAGGGCTGCCTGAAACCACCGTCTTGGCTCCCCTTGGAAAAATCGAAAGAAAGCGGCGTGCGCTACTTGCTGAGTTCGACCATGCGTTCGACGGAATGACGTGCCCGTTCTGCCACCGCCGGATCGATCACGATCTCTTCTTTCATGTAGACGAGGGAATCGAGAATCTTCGGCAGCGTAATGAGCTTCATGTAAGGGCACAGGTTGCACGGACGGATAAATTCGACACCAGGGGTCTCGACGGCCACATTGTCGCTCATGGAGCACTCCGTCACCATCATGACCTTGCTTGGCCTGTTGTCCTTGACCCAGTTGATCATGCCGCTGGTAGAGCCCGTGAAGTCGGCTTCGGCCAGCACGTCAGGCGGACATTCCGGGTGGGCAATGATGCGCAGACCGGCCTCGGCTTCGCGTGCAGCGCGCAGGTCCTCCGCAGTGAAGCGTTCATGGACTTCGCATTGGCCTTTCCAGGCGATGATCTCCACGTCCGTCTGCTTGGCAACGTATTTGGCGAGGTACTGGTCCGGCACGAAGATGACACGTGGACTGTTCAGCGACTCGACAATCTTCACTGCATTAGACGAGGTGCAGCACACATCACATTCGGCCTTCACATCGGCTGAGCAGTTTGCATAGGTGACCACCGGCACGCCGGGATAGGCTTCGCGCAGGGCGCGCACGTCCGCCCCCGTTATGGCTGCCGCAAGCGAGCACCCCGCCTTCATGTCGGGAATGAGCACGGTTTTTTCCGGGCTCAGCAACTTCGATGTCTCGGCCATGAAATGCACGCCGCACTGCACGATGATCTCCGCGTCGACCTTTGACGCCTCAACTGCCAGCTGGAGCGAGTCGCCGACAAAGTCGGCAATGCAGTGGAAAATCTCAGGCGTCATGTAATTGTGCGCCAGAATGACCGCATTGCGCTCTTTTTTCAGTTCGTTGATCGCCTTCACATATGGCGCAAAGGCGGGCCATTCGACCGGTGGCACCACGGAAGAGATTCGGTCGTATGCATGCGCGGTTTCCTTGGCCAGTTCTGGTGTGTATTCCAAATCCGGCATGTCCAGAACGCCATACTTTCTGACGGCTTCCGATGTCGCTGCTGCAGTCTCCAGGGGTGCCATATGAGCCTCCTGCCTTTTTGATATACTCGAATTGAGTATATAGGGGGCGTTAAAACAACCGGCAAGGTGGCCGGCGCGAATAAAACAATATAGTCCAATTGAGCAGAAATGGCCAGAGGGTGAGTTGACGCAGGATCGTTGGTGTTTTGATTCCCTAGGCTCGCCCGGCTTTCATACGGACGCCAATGGAGGGGCGTTCAAGCAGGACATCGCGGCGGAAGCGGAAAAGCTTTGCCGGGCGGCCTCCCGTTTCGGTACTGACGTCGCCGGTGTTTTCGACGAGTCCGCCATTTTCCACGAGCCTGCGGAAATTCTGCTTGTGCAGATGGTGGCCGGAGATGGCTTCAACCGTCTTCTGCAATTCAAACAGCGTGAAGGTCTCGGGCATCATTTCGAACACGACCGGCCGGTATTTGAGCTTGCCGCGTAACCGGCTTATTGCGGTCGAAAGAACTCGCCGGTGGTCGAATTGCATCGGCCGTCCGAGCTGCGGGAGGTCCTTCCAGTGATTTGCTGCACGCCGTCCGTCGCGCATCGCTTCAGCGACAAGGCCCGCCTCGTACAAGAGCTCGTAGCGCTCAAGCACTTTCTCTTCATCCCAGTCAGCGCCGCTTCCGATCGCGAAGCAAATGCGCAATCTCTCGGGCCGCGTCAGGGCGGCTTCACGCGCATCGTCGCTCTCGCATTGTTCAGCCCACTGTTTCAGCTTGGGTTCGATCTCGTCGGTCAAAATATCGGGTTTGCCGGCCCGCCAGTCCTCCCAGGGCAGATAGGCATACCAGCGCCCGAACGATGCATCCTTGAGCTCCATCTGCGGTTCTTCGCCGATCAGTGCGAGATATCCGACAGAAACGACATGCGGTCCCGCGTCGCCGCGCTGTGCGTGTCGGCCACGATCGCCGAAGGTGTAAAGCTGCTCAACGTAACCGAGCTCAAGGCCGGTCTGTTCACGCACCCAGTTCCGGAGCCCGATATCAAGGGTGCGATGGTCCAGAGGAGAGAATGGTCCATAGGGCAAGGCATCCCATTTCTCGCCTTCACGGGTCACCAGTACATTTGGCTGGCTGTCGCGCACGCCAACGATCGCCGCATTGAGGCCGATCTCGATACTGGCCGGTTCTTTCATGCAGATCCGTTGACTATGCCGCCAGGCGGGCCGGAAGCTTGAACAGTTGGCCTTCCATTGTGGTCTGGCCACGCCCGATTTCGTCAATAGCCAATTTCATACGGCCTTTGCGCCCGAGAAGCTCGTCAGCCAACGTCACGAGCCTTCGGTTCGGCGTTGCGGTGGGTGAGGCGGCGCGCAGGGTCTGTGCGATATGCCGTTCGCCGACCTCCGGGTTCAAGGCGCAGAGCGCAATGTAGGCGGCAGCGGTCGAGCGGCTGATCCCGGCCCAGCAGTGGATGAGCATCGGCTGCTTCTGATCCCACGCGATCACAAAATCCAGCAATTCCGAAACATGATCATCGCCGGGAATGACCATGCCCGGCTGCGGCTCCGAGATATCGTTCATGGCGAGACGCAGGTGTTTGCGCGGAGAAATCGACGGAGGCGTTTCGATCATTGTCTGATCGTTGATCAGCGTCACCAGATAACCGACGTCGGTGTTTTCTACGGTCGGGTTCACGGCGCTGAGCGGCCCGACGAATATGATCTCTTTTTTGATGTCTTGGTTCATGATTCGAAAAACGTATCTGACTCGTTTGTCAGTTGCACGGCAGAAGCATCTCACATTCGATGTGGTTGCTCAAATTCGCGTGTTCAATTCGAAGTGTCGTCTGTAAGCATTTGAAAACGCGTTATAAAGTCTTTCTGTGCATCGGGCGGAGAGAGCGGTTCCAACGCGCTGAACTCCTTGAGGCTGGCAGCATTGAGCCCTCGTGGCGCAGTAAAGAACCGCCGCGCCTCCGAGTCGGCAAATCCGGCAAGTTGGGTGGCTTCCAGAAACGCGGCAATCTTGTCCGCACGCTTGATGGCCGCGGAGACGGACTTGGGCAGTTCGCCGGGCAGTCCAAAGCGAATATGAACCGCCTGCAACAACCTGTCCTCCAGCGCACGATAGTCGAGGCCTATTGCCGACTTGAACGGGGTGATGAGGTCGCCCACGACATATTCCGGTGCATCATGAATGAGTGCTGCGAGCCGCCAGCGCTTGGGAAATTCGGTTCGCAACTCTGATACGATCCGCTCGACCAGCAATGAATGCTGAGCCACCGAAAAGGCATGATCGCCAGTCGTCTGCCCGTTCCATCGGGCGACACGAGCAAGGCCGTGGGCGATGTCTTCAATCTCGATATCGAGCGGCGAGGGATTGAGAAGATCGAGTCGACGGCCGGACAACATGCGCTGCCAGGCACGTGGCGGCGGTTTCTCGGGCGAAGGCATTCGGATTACGTCACCGGGCTTGAGAAGGAACTGCCTAACCCAGCGCAGACCTCATGGCGCGGGCAGGAGATAACGTGATCGTTGACCATGCCCACTGACTGCATGAAGGCATAGACGGTCGTCGGACCGCAGAAACGAAACCCTTCCGCCTTAAGCGCCTTCGCCATGGCCTGGCTGGTTGGCGTCTGGGTGGGTATGTCCTTCAAAGTGTCGAACCGGTTCTGGACGGGCGTGCCGTCCACGAAATTCCACAGGAATGCGGAGAGCGAGATACGTTCCTGGAGGTCCAGACAGGCCTGCGCGTTGGATATCGCGGCCTCGATCTTTCCGCGATGGCGAATGATCCCCGCATCCTGCAAAAGCTCTTCGATCTTCTTCTGGTCGTACCGCGCCAATTTTTCGGCATCGAAGTTGTCGAACACCTCACGGAAGCGGGCGCGCTTGTTCAGGATGGTGATCCACGACAATCCCGCCTGAAAGCCTTCCAGAATGAGCTTTTCCAGCAGCAACCGGTCGTCGGCGCGTGGTACGCCCCATTCTTCGTCATGATAGGCGATGTAGATGGGCTGCGGACCCGCCCACTCGCAGCGTTGACCTGTGCTCACCGTGCCGCTCCCGGCAGGTTGGGCGTGGGGACCTCGAAGGATGCCCAGCTTGGTTGTTCCAGCGTTATCTCGATGTTGCCGGCATGCATCTTCTCACCTTGCGATATCGCTTTCTTGGCCCGATCGAGGCGTATCATGGCCAGACCTCTGTCTCCCGAAACCGAACCCATCACACCTATGTTTGAGTCGCCAACCGATACTTGCGCGCCTGCGGACAGATCGGAATCGCCGCGCACCGGCACGATCCTTTTACGCGCGGTTCCTCGATGCTCGACGCGTGAAACGACTTCCTGACCGACATAGCACCCTTTTTGGAAATCGACGCCCGCAAGCTGGTCGTAGTCGGCTTCATGGGGAAATGTTTCGCCGAGTGCGTAGTCCTTTCCCGCTTCGGGGATACCGAGCGAAATCCGATGGCTGTGGTAGGCAGCTTCGTTGGCAGCGTCGCATTCCGACTGTGTCATCTCATCTGAGATCGGTGCGATCATGCGAAATCCAAGTGTCTCCACCCTGGGGTCAGCGAATTTGATCACATCTTCGCTGCAACCGGGGTTGCCATCCCAGGCCGCCCAGATCCTGATATCGTCTGACGGGTCTTCGAACTCGACCGCGGCCCGAAGCCTGTAAAACATCAGCCGCTTGATCAGGTCGTCGCGCGTGTCGCGTGCGCATTCCAGAAGGAAATATTCTCCGCGGTCGAGGAGGAAGAAATCGAACAGGATTTTGCCCTGGGGAGACAGAAGTGCGGCATGCACCGCCTCGCCGTCCACGGCCTTCGTAACGTCGTTGGTGACGACATCCTGCAGGAATTTGCGCGCGTCGTCGCCGGTCACGCGAATTGCCGTGCGATCAGTCAATTCCGCAATATTACATGTGGTCATGGACGTTTCGCTCCTTGCATCGGGTGACAGATGTATTTAAGCGGGCGTCAGGCATCAAGTGGCGTTCGGCAATGAAGAGGGGAAAATGGCAGATACGTACGACCTTGTGATCAAGGGCGGCACGCTCGTCAATCATTCGGGCATCGGCAAGGCGGATATCGGAGTCCGGGGCGGCAAGATCGCCGGGATCGGAAACATCGACAGCGCCGACGCGGGCGAAACCATTGATGTGACAGGACTGCATGTGCTGCCGGGCGTCGTCGACAGTCAGGTCCATTTCCGTGAACCGGGTGCTGAACATAAGGAAACGCTCGCAGCCGGCAGCCGGGCGGCGGTCCTGGGTGGCGTGACGGCCGTGTTCGAGATGCCGAACACGGATCCCCTGACAACCAATGCTGGCGCGCTTGCCGACAAGGTGGCGCGCGGGCGTGCCGGCATGTTCTGCGACTTCGCCTTCTATGTCGGAGCGACCCGCGAGAATATTGCCGAATTGCCGGAACTTGAGAGGCTCGAAGGTTCGGCGGGGATCAAGGTTTTCATTGGCTCGTCAACCGGCAACCTTCTGGTCGACGATGAAGAGAGCCTGTCGCAGGTCATAGCGGCCATCAATCGCCGTGCTGCGTTTCACTCGGAGGATGAGGCGCGCCTCATCGAGCGTAAGGCGGTGCGGCGCGAGGGCGACCCGACGAGCCACACCGAATGGCGCGATCCGGAAGCTGCGATGATTTCAACGAAGCAGCTTTTGCGTCTTGCCCATGAGCACGGCAAAAGGGTTCATGTGCTGCACATCTCGACCGGCGAAGAAATGCGGCTTCTCGCGGCCCACAAGGACGTGGCGAGCGTCGAGTTGACGCCGCAGCATCTGACACTCCTGGCGGATGAAGCTTATGGGGTGCTCGGCAACAAGGCGCAGATGAATCCGCCGCTGAGGGACGCAGCGCATCAGGAGGCGCTGTGGTGGGGGCTGGATCAGGGGATCGTCGACGTGCTTGGCTCCGATCATGCGCCGCACACGCTTGAGGAGAAGGCGCAAACCTATCCTGCGTCTCCTTCCGGCATGCCGGGCGTACAGACGCTGGTCCCGATCATGCTGGATCACGTCAACAAGGGGCGGCTCACGCTTGAGCGTTTCGTTGATCTGACAAGCCACGGCCCGCAGCGTATTTTCGGTATGGCCTGCAAGGGACGCATCGCTTGCGGTTACGATGCCGACTTCACCATCGTCGACATGAAGGCGGAGCGGACCATCGACGATGACTGGATCGCCAGCGTGTGCGGCTGGACACCTTTCGCAGGCCGCACCGTGAGCGCCTGGCCAAAGGGGACCGTCATTCGCGGACGGCGGGTGATGTGGGAAGATGAGATTTTGGGCAAAGCTGGTGGAGAGCCGGTCCGGTTCCTAGAGGCGCTTTCTGCCTGACGGCGGATTCTAATCTCCGGCAACAAAGAAGTGCCAGGTTCCGTCGCGGCCAATCCCCAGCCGGTAATGGATGTAGTCGCCGAACTCTTCCATCGTCTTTGCCTCTTTCGGAGAAACGAGCTGGAAGAGGTCGACCTTCTGTGCCGGCGTCAGGTCCTTGGGCGGCAGTTGAGCGAGATACGGCCAGATATACATCTCCTCCGGCGTACCCGCGTTGGTTCGCGCAAAAGGCATTTCCAGAACTTCCACCAGAGCTGCGAGAACTTCACGGCCTTCACCGTCACCGGACACTTTTTTCCAGAAGGCGATCGGATCATCGCTGCCGCCGAAGGTGACGGTCGGTAGAAGCTCGTTCATTTCCAGCACCGGGCGCATGGCCTCGACATCACCCGCGCGCGCGGCTTCGAGAATTGCCGTGCGCATATCTCTGACACGCTCGGGCAGGACTGAGAGATCGCTGTGGATCTCAGGCTTCTTGCTTTGCTGCGAGAGAGCGCTCTGCGGCAATGGCACGACCCATGCGAACGCTGCGATCAGCGCCAGAAAGGCGAGTGGCTTGAGAAGTCGGCTCATAAAGCCGATTTAGCCGGAAAATTTGATTGTGGAAAGGGGAGGCCGTTGTAAGGGGGTGGCAGCGGCCTATTGCGTGGTCCGGTTGAGCGTGAACTCGCCATGCTGAATACGGCGCGACAGACGATCCGCCATCTTCGCGACGGCATCTTCGCCGTAGATCGAAACCAGATCGCTGAGAGCGGCAAACAGGGACGCATTGGCGAGCATCTCGGGTTCTATCCCGTCATGCAGGGCTTCTTCCCAGGCTTCGATGATGTAGCGCAGGGCCGCTTGTTTCTGGCTGCGGTCGTTGAGCTCGGTGATATCCATTCTTTTTCGTTGTCCCGTTCCGCGGCTGAACCGAACCGCAAATCACCCGCTGTAGATCAATTGTTGTTGGAGAAATTCGTAGCATACGGCATGCGCAGATGGCGTGCCTGTGCTGCATTAACGGTTAACCTCTGGGGTTAATTCAGGGGTAAAATTTTACTGATTTTCTTTCAACAACACATCGGCGATTGCGGCCCCTTCCTCCATGAAGCGATCGATGGCGAGTTTGGCCGGCTCGGTGCAGGACCGGTAGGTACGCCGATAGCCGCGATAGCCCTTGTTGAAGCCCTGAACGAGCTTGGCACGGCGGATGGCCGTTGTGCCTTCGGAGTCGACCAGGTTCTTCATCTGCTCGCGCCAGACCTGACCTTCGCGCGCACCGCACAGTTCGCGCAGATAGTGAACCGCTCCCAAAATCTCTGACAGCCGCAGAAGCTTGTCGTCGTAAGGACGATCATCCGCGTTAAGTTGCGCAAGTGTCGGCTGGGGCAGGGTCAGGACCAGAACCGTACCAAGAACAAGAACCGACGCGCGTGTGCGCAACTTTGAAATGGCGGCAGATTTCATGCGGGTTTCGTAGCGCAGAATCGCGGACACTGCTAGGTATCGCAATCTTACAAACCGGCAAGCTTTCAGCTCTTGATGATGGGCCGTTTCGGGTGAAAGGCATGGAACACGAAGGCAAAGGTGACATCGTACACCACGTCCTCGCTTCCACTGGCCGTCTTACGCTGCGCCGTCACGTTGCCGACATCGCGCCCGTCGGCAATTTGTGAGGCGTCCAGCGCGGAGTTCTGTCCCTTTTGCCACTTGAGAGAAATGTCGCCCACTTTGACCTCACCCTTTTCGCGTAACAGTTTGAGGGTGAGTGCGTTCGGTTTTCCGTCGACCTTGAAGACGACCACACGGGCCATCGGATTGATGTCCTTGGGAAGGTCGCCATTGTAGAGAAAAGGCTTGGTCGCCGAGTCATAGCCGACATAAGGGTTGCGTCCGTAGGCCCGCATGTCCTTGTTGTTTGGGATGAGCACTTTCCCGTCTGGATGCCGTGTCTTGAAATTGTCGAAGGACTCCAGCCGGGCGGGGATGGTCTTCAGTTCCTTGCCTGTGAGTTCGCCCACGATGCCGGTGCCGGTAAACTGTTGCCACCAGCTTTCGGTTTGCCGGTCATACATGACAAGGTCGGAGTTACGCAGTTTGCCGGTCGTCCCGAAGTCGAGGACCTTGTCCCCCAGCCGCCTGTCAAAAACAACGGCGGAATTGCACAGCGGGCAGTAGGTGACCGAAACAGGCGTGCCGCCGACCGTGTCGTTGACAATCTCGTGCCAGATCAGGATTTGCAGCGGATAGGCCCGTGCGTCGCCATTGATGTCCAAACCGATGACCGGCTCCGATCCTTTAAACGATTTTATCTCGCTTACTGAAACGAATTTCGGATTGTCGATGGATGGAATGCCATCCTTGGGCGGACCGCCCGACAGAATTTCCGAATAGTCAATCGACTTGTTGTCGAAATCGGTTTTGCTCCAGCCCTGCCGTTTCCAGCGTTCCGGATTGGCGTGAGCGTTATGAGCGGCAATCAGCGTGATGGCGCAAAGCGTGAAGATGAGAGTGAGAATCCGGCCGGCAGAGTTCCGATGGGCGCGCATAACAAACCTCAATCCAATTGAGGGTTCAGTATGACGCCGTGTCGACCCGGGCTACCACTCACTCGACCTGAAAACTTCGTGAACATTTTGTTTCCGCTATAGCGCCTATGCGTTGGCGAGCAACGCGGCCGCGTGCGCAATGATTGCCGCCGTTCCCTCTGTCATCTTTCTGTCCGGGAGCATGTCGGGAGCCACCCAGTCGACAGCCTGGCAGTCGCTCATGGCGCGCGCTTCGCCCGCCTGCCAGTGTCCGTAAAACACGGTGATCACATATTGCGCCCTGACGCTTCCGTCGTCATGGCGGAGAATGACGTCGGTGACATCAGCGATGCCGACGATATCGGCGACGATTCCGGTTTCCTCGGCCAGCTCGCGCGCGACCGCATCGCGCGCCTTTTCGCCCACCTCAATGTGGCCGCCGGGCAAGCTCCACACGCCGGTGAGCGGCGGCTTGCCGCGTTGGGCAAGCAGGACCTTGCCGTCGTGAAAGATGGCGGCGGAAACGGCAGGTGTGGGTTTTCCCTCGCGCATGACGGCGCGATATACAGGTGGAAGCTGCGGATTGCTAGTCGAAGAGTGCGTCGACGTCGGATTGCGTGGCGGACGCACCAGCGGGCGCATCATTCTGGTTTGCGGCCTCGGGCATGTTGGGAAGCGCGCCGTTGACGATGCCTGCGGAAATCTGAACAAGATCCTGAAGACGCGGAACGCCTTCGTCGCATAGGCGGGTCAGTCCCTCCGTGTCGCCCGTGTTGATCTTGTCCTGCACCTGCTGCAGCAACAGGATCATTTCCTGCTCGAGGTCTGCAATAGAGGAGTCGAACGCGTGGCGTATATCCTCTGGTGCATTGTGGTAGCAGACAATCGCCAGTTCCTTGTCGCGGAAACCTGAGTGGGTGAAATGTTCCTCGTAGGATTCATGCTGCCACTCCGCGAGTTCGGACGCAAACTGGACCGGTGCGGACGGCACAAGCTCCAGCAGCATGATGATCTCATTGAAGTGGTTCAGATAGTCGGTCGTAAGCAAGGTTTCCGGATTGACGTTCGTACCTTTGGTGTGTGCACGAAGGTGCTCGGTCATGGAATTCTTGAAGGCGTTGGCCAGTTTATCGCGCGCGGTGAGATGATCGTTTGACGAAACAACACGCAACTTTGCGGGCGACTTGGACATTGTAACCTTCCGCACCTACCGGAGATCGGGAACCGGTTGAAAGGGTGGCGGATAAGTATTTCCAAAGCCTTACCGTGCGCCGAAGGGGTAGAGCTCATGGCCGCACGCCGCGATCAGTCCTTACTCACTGGACGTTTCGAGCTGTCGAGCCACTTGGACATGTTGACGCGTTCTTCAATCTCGTAGCCGAGCGAATTATAGAAATCGACCACCTCCCGGTTGCTGGCGCGGACCATCAGGTTGAGTTTCCAGACGCTCCGATCGCGCAGCCATGCCTCCGCGGCGTCCATCAGCTTACGGCCAAATCCGTGCCCCTGATGATCGGGGTCGACGCTGACATAGTAAACCGTTCCACGATGCCCATCGTGGCCGACCATGGCGCTTGCGACAAGTAAGCCATCAAGCCATCCGCCAAGGATGGCCGAATTGTCCGTTGAACGTGCGAACGCGATATCGGCGTGCGGATCATTCCAGGGCCGGGTCAGCGCGCACCGTCCCCAAAGTGCGGCGACCGCGTCGACATCCGAGTCGCCGATTTCACGAATTATGAGTTTCGCCATGGCCGTTATTAGAGGACCTTGCCGGGGTTGAGGATCCCATTAGGGTCAAACGCCACCTTGATCTTCCTCATCATCTCCAGCTCCACCTCGGCTTTCACCTTGCGCAGAGTTTCGCGCTTCATGCGGCCGATCCCGTGCTCGGCACTGATCGAACCGTTCAGATCGAGAACGATTTCGTGCACGCCCGTCACGACTGCGTCCCATTGCGCCAGAAAGGCGTCGGTGTCCATTTCAACCGGCTGACTGAGATTGTAGTGGATGTTTCCATCGCCGTAGTGGCCGAACGGGACGGGACGTGAGCCCGGAATCATGCGCGTCACCAGATTGTTCGCGCGTTCGATGAATTCGGGGATCGCTGAAATCGGGACCGACACGTCATGCTTGATCGACCCGCCTTCCAGACCTTGCACTTCCGACATCAGTTCGCGCAGCCGCCAGAAATCTTTTCGCTGGGAAAGCGACGCGGCGATGGCTGCATCACTGACCAACTCCTGCTCGAAAGCCTGCCCGAGGAGTTGCTCCAGGCATGCAGCACAGCGACCATCGGCCTCGCGTCCGGAAAGTTCGATCAGCACATACCAATTATGCGGCTCTTCGAGCGGGTCGCGCGCATCGTGACCATGCTTGAGAACGATCTCCAATCCGAACCGCGGGAGGATCTCGAATCCGGTCAGCTCGTTGCCGCTTGCTTCACGTGCAAGGGCAAAGAACCGTCCTGCATCTTGGACACTGTTTAAGCCGACGAAGGCCGTCGCCCGTTCAGCCGGGTTCGGATACAGCTTGAGCACGGCGCCCGTGATAATCCCGAGCGTGCCTTCGGCACCGATGAACAGATCCTTCAGATCGTAGCCCGTATTATCTTTCCTGAGCGCACGCAGCCCGTCCCAGATCCGGCCATCGGCAAGCACGGCTTCGAGCCCGAGAACCATGTCTCGCGCGTTGCCATAGGCCAGCATCGCCGTGCCGCCGGCGTTGGTCGAGAGGTTGCCGCCAATCTGGCAGCTTCCCTCAGACGCCAGTGACAGCGGAAACAGCCGGTTGACTTTCTCCGCTGCCAGTTGGGCCTGCTCCAGAATGACGCCGGCATCGACCGTCATGGTGTTTCCATCGGGATCAATGCTGCGGATGCGGTTCATCCGCGACAGGGAGAGGATCACCTCATTTCCCGCATCGAACGGGATTTGTCCGCCAACCAGCCCCGTGTTGCCGCCCTGCGGTACGATTGCGGTCCGGCTTTCATTCGCGAGCCGGAGGATCTCCGAGACCTCTTCCGTCGAACCCGGGCGCAGGATGAGCGCTGACTTGCCGACGTAAAGACGACGCAGCTCTTCAAGATAGCCTTGCATTTCGTTTGGGTCGCGAATTGCGTTCGCAGGCCCGACGATCGAGATAAATTTGTCGAGCAGGGCGCTGTTTGGCGCAGCAAAGGCGGATGGCTCGTTTGCGGTCATGGTCTTGTTCGGTCTGGGGCGAGTGATCAGGATGCAGTCGCAGCTACAATAGCGCCGCACGCTTGCAATAATCCATCCCCCAAAAATTCGTGAACTGATAGCCTTGCAAGGAAACAACGAATATGAGGGTGACGATGAACGGAATTGCGAGACCGGTTCTGCTGGCGATTGCAGTGTTGGCATACTGCACGAGCGCGTCCGCGGTGGAATACGGGCCGACGCCGTCGGCGGCGAACTTTTCAGGGACGGGCGGACTTGGACTTGTTGACCGAAACTTCAGCCCACTCGCGACGCCGGTGCATTATTCCTGCCGACGCAGTTGTACCTGGTGTCGTGACGATTGCTATGGCGCCTATCGGATCAACTGTTTCCATGCGGGATGCCGGCAGCAATTCGTTCTCTGCATGCGGGGCTGCTGGTACAATATCTGCCGGGTCTGCCGAACGGTGCGGTGATCAACGCGGTGCGGCCGCACGCAGCAGTCGATCGTTCATGGCTTCGCCGAGCCCTTCGCAGGGAATTGGCATGACGGCAATGGTTTCACATCCCGTCGCGTCGAGCTCGCGCAGAGCTGAAAAGAAGCGGATTGCGGCCTCGCGCAAATCCCCAGACGCACTCAGGTTGATGCAGGGTCCATCTGTCAGGGGCGCGTCTTCGCCGAAAGCCAGGAGTACCTCGCCGGGGCGTATGTCGTCGGCATTGAGGCGTAGGTTTGAATTCGGCGCATAGTGGCTCGCAAGCTGTCCGGGGGAGACAGGCTGGTTGTTCTGAACCGGTCGGCCGAGCTTCATGCCGAGGACCGCTTCGATATCTGCACGGGAAATCACGCCCGGTCGCAGCAGAAGCGGTTGCAGACCGCTGCAATCGATGACCGTCGACTCAAGTCCGTGCGTCGTTGCGCCGCCATCAAGGATGGTTTCGACGCTGGCACCGAGATCATCCGCCACATGCTTCGCTTCGGTGGGGCTGACGTGCCCCGCACGATTGGCGCTCGGCGCGGCGACGGGACACCGTGCCGCCCGCAGAAGGTCTTGGGCAACATCGCCTGATGGTATGCGTATGGCGATTGTTTCAAGACCGGCGGAAACGAGATCGCAAATTTGGCTGATGCTCCGCTTTGGCGAGACGAGCGTGAGCGGCCCAGGCCAGAAAGCATCGGCGAGCTTGCGCGCGTCGTCATTGAGTTCGGCGTGGATGTCAGCCATTTCCCGATCACTCACATGGGCGATAAGCGGGTTGAAGCGGGGGCGGCCTTTCACTTCGTAAATTCGGGCGACGGCGTCGGCATTGGTTGCGTCGGCACCCAGGCCGTACACGGTCTCGGTCGGAAAAGCGACAAGCTGACCGGCGGCAAGCGCCTTGGCTGCCCGTGCGATCGCTTCAGGTGTGACAGTTTCTATGCCCATGGCGCAGACTAGGTCGCACGGCCCGCGCTATCATGCAATTGTGTTGATGAATGCCATGACGTGCGATGCCATAAGCGAAGGGGAGGCTAACCGACGATGACATACCGGGCACCGGTCAATCAGATTGCCGCCGCGCTCGACGATATCGCCGGGATGCCGGAGCTGATCGAATCCGGTCTGTTCCCTTCGCTCGATGGCGAGACCGTGGAAGCGATTCTTGAGGAAGCGGGAAAGTTCGCGTCCGAGCAGATTGCGCCTCTCAATCATCAGGGCGACACGGAGGGGGCGGTCTTTCAGGACGGTGACGTGAAAATGCCTGACGGCTGGGCCGAGACCTACCGGCAATGGTGCGAGGCCGGATGGTGCGGAATGCCCGGGCCGGGAGACTTCGGCGGTCAGGAGCTTCCCGTCACGGTGCTAACGGCTGTGGGCGAGATGTGGCAGGCCGCCAGCATGGCCTTTGCGCTCAACCCGATGCTCACCCAGGGCGCCGTCGAGACGATCGCGCGGTTTGCGAGCGAGGAACTGAAAGGCCGTTATCTGCCGAAGATGAATGACGGTAGCTGGTCCGGCACCATGCAGCTCACCGAGCCTCATGCGGGTTCGGACCTGAGCACGCTGAAGACGATGGCCCGGCCGCAGGACGACGGCAGTTACCTGCTGAGCGGGACCAAGATCTTCATCACCTATGGGGAGCATAATCTGGTTGAGAACATCGTCCACATGGTGCTGGCCCGCACACCGGACGCGCCTGAAGGCACACGCGGAATCTCATTGTTCCTGGTGCCAAAATTTCTCGTGAATTCAGATGGTTCGCTCGGAGAGCGCAACGATATCCACTGCATTTCCATGGAACACAAGCTCGGCATTCATGCGAGCCCCACATGCGTGATGCAGATGGGCGATCACGGCGGCGCACGCGGCTGGCTTGTCGGCGAACTCAACCGTGGCCTGCACGCCATGTTCACCATGATGAATCGGGCACGGTTGGCGGTAGGCGTCGAAGGCGCGGCGATCGCCGAACGCGCCTACCAGCAGGCGTTGGTGTACGCTCAAGAACGCAAGCAGGGCCAGGACGAGGAAGGGCGCGAGACCGCGATCATCGCGCACCCCGACGTCAAGCGCATGCTGCTCTCCATGAAGGCCAAGACGGCGGCCGCACGCGCGATCTGTTTCATGACCGCACGCATGATCGATATCGCCGAGCGAAGCACCGACGAGAAGGACCGGAATGCGAGCGATGCCATGGCAAGCCTGTTGACGCCGGTTGCCAAGGCATTTTCCACCGACATTGGCGTGGAGGTTGCATCGGACGGCGTCCAGGTTCATGGCGGCATGGGATACATCGAGGAGACCGGCGCAGCGCAGCATTTCCGGGACGCGCGCATCGCGCCGATATACGAGGGCACCAACGGCATCCAGGCCATCGACCTTATCACGCGCAAGCTTCCTCTTGAGAACGGAGCTGTCGTCACCCGGCATATCTCGGATCTGAAGGCGGTGCTGGCGGAAGTTCAGGCTTCGAACGTGCCGGAATTCGGCAGGATGGGCGACCGGCTTGAGGATGCGGTTGACGCGCTCGAGCGCGCAACCGCGTGGATGCTCGAGACGCTGAAGACGGATGCACGTTCCGCGCTTGCCGGAGCCACGCCTTACACAAGGCTTTTTGGCATCGCGTCAGGTGGTATCTGGCTGGCCAAGGGCGCATTGGCCCAAAACCGAAGCAACGGTCGTGACCCGGATCGAATTGCGACGGCGCGGTTTTTTGCCGAGATGCTGAGCGTGGAAGCGCCGGGGCTTGCGATGGCGATCGTAGAAGGATCATCCTGGGTTGAATCCGACCTTTTGGACACTCTTGCCGGGTAGCGGAAGCTCGCCAACCCGCCTATGAATGGATTGTGACAAGGTGAGGAATCAAACCCGGTAGGACAGTATGACGACCCTCTATCTCACACATGACGTGTGCATCGAGCACGACACCGGTCCCGGACATCCCGAGCGACCGGACCGCCTGCGCGCGATCAAAATGGTGACGGATCAGCCGCAGTTCGACGCCCTCGTGCGCGAGGACGCGCCGCTGGCGGAAATCACCGATATCGAACGGGCGCATCCTGGCGAATATATCGACGCCATCCGCAAGGCGGTTCCCGAAGAAGGACTGGTGCGTGTCGATGGTGACACGGTGCTCAGTCCCAAGAGCTGGGATGCGGCCCTGCGGGCTGTCGGCTCAGGCATCCACGCCGTCGATCAGGTGATGACGGATAAAGTTCAGAACGCCTTCTGCGCCATCCGCCCCTGCGGGCACCATGCCGAGCAACGCGTCGCGATGGGGTTTTGCGTGTTCAACAACATCGCCATCGCCGGCTTGCATGCTCGGGCCAAGCACGGCGCCGAACGCATCGCTGTCGTGGATTTCGATGTCCACCACGGCAACGGGACGCAGGCCATGTTCTGGGATAATCAGGATCTGTATTTCGGTTCGACGCACCAGATGCCGCTGTTTCCCGGCACCGGCGCGATTACGGAAACCGGCGTCGGCAATATCTGGAATGCGCCCTTGCGGGCGGGCGATGGCGGCGACGTGTTTAAGGAAGCTTTTGAAAACCGGATCCTGCCGCAACTTGCAACGCATCGTCCCGACCTCATTCTCATTTCCGCCGGGTTCGATGCGCATGAGCGTGATCCGCTTGGCAGTCTCAGATTGGTGGAGGACGATTTCGCCTGGGCCACGAACAAGATGATCGAGATCGCCGACAAGACCTGCAAGGGCAGGGTGGTGTCGATGCTCGAAGGTGGGTATGACCTGAACGGCCTCGCCAATTCGGTCGGGGCACACGTTGAGACGTTGATGAAAGCAGGCGCATAGAGCGGAGATGGCGGAGACCATGGCTGACAAGAACAAGGCTGACGACATCGGGAAAATGACCTTCGAGGCGGCCATGCAGGAACTCGAGCAGATTGTCGCCAAGCTGGAGAAGGGCGATGTCGAGCTTGAAGAATCCATCGCCATCTACGAGCGGGGCGAAGCCCTGCGCTCGCATTGCGATGCGTTGTTGAAGAAGGCCGAGGCGAAGGTGGAAAAGATCACCCTAGATGCCGAAGGCCAGCCTGCCGGCACGGAACCGCTGGATGTCGAAGACTGACAAGAGCGAGCTGCCGCTCTCGGGCATTCGGGTTCTTGATCTTGCAACCTTTATTGCCGCGCCGTTTGCGGCCTCGACGATGGCTGAATTCGGCGCCGAGGTGATCAAGATTGAGCGCCCGGATGGCGGCGATCCCTGGCGGCGCTACGGCACACCAAAAGATGGCGGTGACTCTCTCGCGTGGAAAAGCGAGGCGCGGAACAAGCGTTCGGTTACCCTCAATCTGCGCCATCCCGAAGGTGCGGAACTTCTCAAGAAGCTGGTCGCCGGGTCCGACGTGGTGTGTGAAAACTTCCGGCCCGGAACCCTGGAGAAATGGGGCCTTGGCTGGGATGTGCTGAGTGCGGTGAATCCCGGCCTCATCATGCTGCGTGTTTCGGGCTATGGGCAGGACGGTCCATATCGCGACAGGCCTGGCTTCGCGCGCATCGCTCATGCATATGGCGGACTGACCCATCTAGCCGGAATGCCCGGTGGCCCGCCTGTTACGCCCGGCTCCACGTCACTCGCGGATTACGCGACCGGTCTTTATGGAACCGTTGGCGTTCTGATGGCGCTGCGCCATCGCGACAGGACCGGCCGCGGGCAGGTCGTCGATCTGTCCCTTTACGAAAGCATCTTTCGCGTTCTCGATGAGCTTGCTCCGGCCTATGCGGAGGCGGGCATCATTCGCGGCCGCGAGGGTACCAAGACGCTGAACGCCGTCCCGCACGGGCACTTTGAGGCAAAGGACGGAAAGTGGCTGGCGCTGTCATGCACGTCCGACGTCATGTTCGCAAGATTGTGCGAGTTGATGGGGCGGCCTGAATTGGCAATGGCAGACATGTATGGTGAGGTTGGCCGACGGCTGCAGCACTATGACGACGTAGAAAAGATCACCGCCGACTACATCAAGGAATTCGACCGGGACGATTTCCTGAGCCGCTGCGTGGAGTTCGAAGTGCCCGCGGCTCCGGTCAACTCGATTGCCGAAATCTTCGCTGATCCCCATTTCAAGGCGCGTGGGACACTCACGCAGGTCAAGGATTGGACCGGAAATCCCGTCACCATGCCGGACGTTGTGCCGAGATTGTCCGAAACCCCCGGCCATGTCGAAACGACGGGGCCGGAACTGGGAGAGGGAACAGCGGACATCCTCGCGCGGCTCTGTGGTATCACTGATGATGATCTGGCCAGATTGAAGCGGGAGGGTGTCATCTGAGCTGGCGCTTGTCCGCGACGAAGTGCTCGACTGCTGCTTTGCCTGCGCTATTTACCTGCGACCAATGGAATAAGAACGACAAAAAGCGCGGGTATTCCGCAGCAAAAGAAGCGCGCTGCCCATCTGGTTCCGAAATCATCATACTTTGTCAACGCGGCGCCAATCGCGCAGGCAAGCACGGTCACACCGCTGAGCACGTAATAGTCTGTGGTTATCGATTCCTCAGAGAAGCGAAACTGCCCGGACGCGTCTCTCGCTCCCAGTGTGGAAACCGCGTAAAGCACGAGGAGGAAATTAACGATCAGGGATACCGTCAAAATTGTTGTCTGGTTCGATTTATCTTTCCCAAAGCCCTTCCATCCGAACAGACCTTGCCTCGTAGAAAATCTTTCATCTTCTTCGTCACCCAATTCATTTTCTCCTTAGGACTAGATATAAATAAACCAATTACAAAAGATATCATGCAGAGCATGCAAAATTGCTGCACATTTGATCACGGAAACTCTGCATTCAATGCATGAAACCGGCATATGTTCCGATCCAACATTGACCGCTTGCAACTTGGAGTGGCTTCCGGTCAAATGCCCGCCGCCCTTGCAGTCGTGCGTGGCCGAGTAAGCGAGATGCGGAAAGTTTGATCATGCAAATCGAAACACCTCTCCTGGACGGAATAGCCAGCCCGGCGGACCTGCGCGAGCTGGACGACTCCGATCTGTCGCAACTCGCCGATGAACTCAGGCGCGAGACCGTCAGCGCCGTATCGGTGACCGGCGGTCACCTTGGTGCCGGACTGGGGGTTATCGAGCTGACCCTTGCGATTCACAAGGTCTTCGATACGCCCGACGACAGGTTGATCTGGGACGTGGGGCATCAGTGCTATCCGCACAAGATTTTGACGGGGCGCCGTGATCGCATCCGTACCTTGCGCCAAGGCGGTGGTTTGTCCGGTTTCACCAAACGCGCTGAAAGCGAATATGACCCGTTCGGCGCGGCCCACTCATCCACGTCGATCTCCGCCGGTCTCGGCATGGCGGTCGCGCGGGATTTGTCGGGAAGCGATAATAACGTGATCTGCGTCATCGGTGACGGTGCGATGAGCGCCGGAATGGCGTATGAGGCCATGAACAACGCCGGTGCCATGGATTCGCGGCTGATCGTCATTCTCAACGACAATGACATGTCGATCGCACCGCCCGTCGGCGCCATGAGCGCCTATCTTGCACGCCTGCTCTCCGGCGGCACCTATCGCCATTTCCGCAACTGGGCGAAGCAGCTCGCCAAGCGCCTGCCCAAGAGCTGGGAGCGCCGCGCGGCGCGGGCCGAGGAATATACCCGGAGCTTCTGGTCCGGAGGAACGCTCTTCGAAGAGCTCGGCTTCTATTATGTCGGTCCCATTGACGGGCACAATTTCGATCACCTGCTGCCGGTCTTGCGCAACGTGAAGGATGCGCAGGACGGGCCCATTCTCGTTCATGTCGTCACGCAGAAGGGCAAGGGCTATGCACCTGCCGAAGAGTCCGACGACAAGTATCACGGCGTCGCACGCTTCGACGTCGTGACCGGTGCGCAGGAAAAGTCAAAGCCGAACGCTCCTTCCTACACCAAGGTGTTTGCCAACGCGCTCACCAAGCTGGCCGAAAAGGACGACAAGATCGTCGCCGTCACCGCGGCGATGCCCGGAGGAACCGGGCTCGATGTCTTCGGCGACGCTTTTCCGGACCGTTGTTTCGACGTCGGCATTGCCGAGCAGCACGCCGTAACCTTTTCAGCGGGCCTCGCGACGCAGGGCTACAAGCCGTTTGCCGCCATCTATTCGACATTCCTGCAGCGGGGATACGATCAGGTTGTGCATGATGTGGCCATTCAGGGATTGCCGGTCCGGTTTGCTATCGACCGTGCGGGCCTGGTGGGCGCCGACGGTCCCACCCACGCAGGCGCGTTCGACGTGGCCTACCTGACGTGCCTGCCGGGCTTCGTGGTCATGGCGGCAGCGGATGAAGCAGAGCTGGTGCGCATGGTCGCGACGGCCGCTGAAATCAATGGCCGCCCATCGGCCCTCCGCTATCCGCGCGGAGAGGGCGTTGGCGTGGAGTTGCCCGAAAATCCCGAGCCGCTGGAAATCGGCAAGGGGCGGGTCGTGCGGGAGGGTTCCGCCGTCGCGCTTCTGTCATTCGGTGCGCGGCTTCAGGAGTGCCTGACGACCGCCGACAAGCTGGCCGCACAGGGGTTGCCGACAACCGTCGCAGACGCGCGCTTTGCCAAGCCGCTCGATGCTGAATTGATTGTCCGGCTGGCGCGCGACCATGAGGTCCTAGTCACCATCGAGGAAGGCTCGGTCGGTGGTTTCGGATCACACGTGCTCAAGTTCCTGTCGGACGAGGCGTTGCTTGAGAATGGCCTGAAGGTTCGCTCTATGGTTCTGCCGGACGTCTTCATCGATCAGGACAAGCCGGCCGCCATGTATAAGCAGGCTGGCCTCGACGCGGATGGCATTATCGCGACCGTGTTTTCGGCGCTCGGACGGGATCAGGCGGCAGAGACGGGCGAGCGCGCCTGAAACGACGCATCTTTACTTGCGGCAAAAGGCCTGCAGCTTGCCGATGACTTCACTCGCACCCTTGAGCGGGACGACAAGGTTGGGGCCGCGATCGACCATCACCTCGACACTCTTGAAGGTACGCATGTGATCAAAAATCTCGTGGTTGCTGGGAATTTTGATTTCGGGCTCCACCGTGTCATCGATCAGGTTTTCGACAAGCACGCTCTCGACCTCAACTGCGCCGTCTCCGAAAAGGAAGGTGACGTTGCGCTTCTCGCCGACCGCTCCGCCTTTCACGTCCATCACCGGAATGACCGTGACGGAACGGCCCTTTCTGCACACGGCGGTGAACATCGCGCCATCGCAGTTGACGCAGTCGGACAGGAAAGCCTGCCCCACATCACCGGCGGCGTGAAAAGTCCATTTGAGCTCAGCCGCGAACGCGGGCGATATGATAAGTCCGGCAAAAAGCAGGCTGCAGGTGACATTGCGAAAATGGCGAAGCAACAGATTCCGCATGAGAAGGCCTTTCATTCATTCCTTGACTGTTCGAGCCATGCGCCGAAGCGGTGCGAGTTTTCATACCTTTTGCGGCGTTTTGCCTGTGATGTCACCCGGTGATTGTGCTGGACTATGGCGAAGTGAATGAGCGGGCTGGAGAAAGATAAGGTGAAATCGCGCATTCGGCTCGACGAATTGCTAGTGCAACGCGGGTTTGTGACGAGCAGATCGCGCGGTGCAGATGCGGTCCGCCGCGGCACGGTGACAGTCGATGGAAGAGTGGCAACGAAAGCTGGACAATCGGTAGCGCCGGGCGCACGGATCGACATCGACGATCCTGCCCTGAACTATGTCTCGCGGGGTGCGCTGAAGCTGAAGCACGCGCTCGATGAATTCTCCTTCGATCCTTCCGGGTGTGGATGCCTCGATATCGGTGCTTCAACGGGAGGTTTCACACAGATCCTGTTCGAACATGACGCGGCGCATGTGACAGCGGTCGACGTGGGGCGGGACCAATTTTCATCGGAATTGCGGGGCGATCCGAGAGTGACGGTGTTGGAAGGCACCGACGCGCGCGCGCTGTCGCGTGATCTCGTGCCTGAAGAAATCCATGGGATCGTTGCGGATGTCAGCTTCATCTCGCTCACAAAGGCACTGCCTGTCGCGCTCGATCTGGGCGCACAAGGATGCTGGCTCATTGCACTCATCAAGCCGCAGTTCGAGGTGGGACCGAAGCAGGTCGGGAAGGGCGGTGTCGTGCGTGACGATGCGGTGCGGCGGGCCGCCGCGGAAAGTGTCAGGAACTGGATTGATGGTCAGCCGGGTTGGAATGTGATCGACATTGTTGCGTCGCCGATCACGGGAGGAGACGGCAATGCCGAATTTCTGCTGGGAGCCGTAAAAACGATTTGAAATCAATTTCTTAAGAGTTTCTCGACATAGGCGGGAACAACTTCGGTGGCAGGTCCGTGAACGGCTTCGGCAAACATCGAAGCGCCATGTGAAGGCTCCAGGTTCAACTCAACCGTATGTGCGCCCGCACCACGCGCTTCCTGTACGAACCCCGCAGCCGGATAGACGGTGCCGCTGGTTCCGATCGACATGAACAGATCGCATGCGCCGAGCGCGTGATAGATCTCCTCCATGCGGTAGGGCATCTCGCCGAACCAAACCACATCGGGACGCATGCCGCCGGATTTGTTGCAGATCTGGCAAACGAGTTCGGTTGTGAGATCTTCTTCCCACGGTTCCTTGGCGCCGCAGTGCATGCACAGCGCTTTGAGGATTTCGCCATGCATATGGATGAGGCGGCAGGTACCCGCCATTTCGTGCAGTGGATCGATATTCTGGGTCACTGTCAGGACTTCGCCTGGATGTTCTTTTTCCAACCGTGCGAGCGCGTCATGCGCGGCGTTGGCTTTCACGCCCGCGTTTGAACGGCGGCGGTTGTTGTAAAACTCGAGCACGCTCTCCGGATCGCGTGCGAAGGCTTCGGGCGTGGCCACATCCTCGATGCGGTGCTTGGCCCAGATACCGTCCTTGTCGCGAAATGTGGAAAGACCGGACTCTGCCGAAAGCCCTGCGCCAGTGAGAATGACGATGCGTTCGTACACGCCCATGTCAACAACCGAGCGCGTCCGCGACCCCGGTCATGGAAATGGTGACAATGTCCCAGTCGCTTTCGGCCTTCGTGTCATTCGTCTGATTGGATCCGTATTCGGTTGGACGGCAAATGAAAGCGGTACGGTATCCGAGTGTTCGCGCCGCGGCGAGATCGTCATTGTGTGCCGCGACCAGCATGCATTGCGACGGGTCGAGGTCGAGATATCTCGCATTGCCCCGATAGCACTGCGGCAACGGCTTGTAGGCCCGGTTTACCTCGGCGCCCAGAATGGCGTCCCAGGGCAGTCCGCCATGCCGCGCCATGTTGACGAGCAAGGCGACGTTGCCGTTGGAAAGGGTCGCCAGAATGTATTTCTTTCTCAGCCGGGTGAGCCCTTCCACACAGTCGGGCCAGGGATTGAGCCGATGCCAAGCCTTGTTGAGATGGTCAATTTCCTCTTCGGTCAGACCGGAGATGTTGTGGCGCGAGATGAGCGTGATCAGGCTTTCGCGGTGGAGAATGTCGAGCGGGCGCCACTCCCGGTCGCCGCGGCGAACTGCATCCATCGATGGCTGATACATGCCGCGCCAGTCATCTGCGAATTGGGTCCAGTCAGCGGTTATGCCTTTGCGTTCCCCAAAAGTTTCGAGTTCTGCGATGATGCTGGATCGCCAGTCGACAACTGTGCCGAACACGTCGAAGTGCAGCGCCTTGACCTCTTCGAGAGACATGCTGACTAGCTTTTTCCTGTTTGCGCGCGGTGGAGCAGATAGTGGTCGGCGATCACCAGCGCTACCATTGCCTCGCCAATAGGAACCGCGCGAATGCCGACACAAGGGTCATGGCGGCCTTTGGTGGAAATTTCCGTTTCGTTGCCGTGGGCATCGATGGTCTTGCGCGGTGTCAGAATGGATGAGGTCGGCTTTACCGCGAAGCGCGCGACAACGGGCTGTCCGCTTGAAATGCCGCCGAGAATGCCTCCGGCATTGTTGGATTGAAACTCGGGCTTGCCATCCTTGCCGATCCGGATCTCATCGGCGTTTTCCTCGCCCGTGAGCGCGGCCGCGCCCATGCCGGCACCGATCTCGACGCCCTTGACCGCGTTGATGCTCATAAGTCCCGAAGCGATGTCCTGATCGAGCTTGCCATAGATCGGCGCGCCGAGGCCCGCAGGTACGCTATCGGCCACCACCTCGATCACCGCGCCGCAGGAGGAACCGTTCTTGCGAATTCCATCGAGATACGATGCCCAGCTTTGGACGCTTCCATGATCAGGACAGAAAAACGGATTTTGATCGACCTGATCCCAATCCCAGTTGTCGCGGTTGATCGCATGAGGGCCGAGCTGCACCAGCGCGGCGCGAACCGTGAGGCCGGGCACGACCTTCCGGGCGATGGCCCCCGCAGCCACCCGCATGGCGGTTTCCCGTGCGGAGGATCGGCCGCCACCGCGATAGTCGCGGATGCCGTATTTTTCAAGATAGGTGTAGTCCGCATGACCCGGGCGGAACTTGTCCTTGATTTCCGAATAATCCTTCGAGCGCTGATCGACATTTTCGATGACCAGCGAAATCGGGGTTCCGGTCGTCACCTGCTTACCGTCATCGTCTTCGAACACGCCCGACAGGATTTTGACAGTGTCGGGTTCCTTGCGCTGCGTTGTGTAGCGCGACTGTCCCGGGCGGCGCTTGTCCAGATAGGTCTGGATTTCCGCTTCGGTGATTTCGATCCCCGGCGGACAGCCGTCGAGGACGCAGCCGATTGCGCTCCCGTGGCTTTCGCCCCAGGTGGTGATGCGCAGGAGGTGGCCGAAGCTGTTGTGAGACATGGGAACTGGTCCGGTTCAACCTTCCGGCCCTTCTAGTCGAGCAGGTGAGGGGCGTCAAACGCCAAGCGTGGAGTTGGTTGATCTATCACCCGCAGACCCGTGGGTCCTACGCTCTAGTGCCAATCGATCTGACCTTGCCGGATCGAGAAAAAGCGATCCTGGGGAACCTCAAGATTGATGATCTCGCGCTGTTCGAGCCCCAGGATATGTCCGCGCAGACAACGGCTGAACGCTCCATGGGAGACGATGACCGAATCCCTGTCGACGGATTGAAACCAGTTGCGTGCCCGTTCTGAGAGCATTGCGTAACTTTCGCCGCCATGAACGTTAGAGTTCCACTTGTCCGCAGCGCGCATTTTGACAGCATCCGGGTCCGTGGCTTCGAGCTCGGCCATGGTGAACCCCTCCCAGTTGCCATAATTGATTTCCTTGAGGGCCGGATCGGTGCGGAAGTTTTCAACGCCGAGGCCCATTTCGCGGCGCACGATTTCCATCGTTTCACGGGTTCGGCTCAACGGACTTGCAACAAATTCGAAGTCGGCCGGCTGAGTGATGATCTCGCGAAGGCGGAGCCCGTTCCGGGCGGCCTGCGACCGGCCGGTATCGTTCAAGGGAATGTCGCGCTGGCCCTGGAGGCGACGCTCTGCATTCCAGTCGGTCTGGCCGTGACGAATGAAATAGATGAGGGGCATGTGGGTCAGGGATGCTCGCCGATATTACTCTTTAACGACCGAGATATCCGGCGCGTCTTCGTTTTTCATGCCGACCACATGATAGCCGGCATCGACATGGTGAACCTCCCCCGTGACCCCGCGTGAGAGATCGGAAAGCAGATACATTCCAGCACCCCCGACGTCATCGATCGAAACCGTCCGCCGGAGCGGGGAGTTGTACTCATTCCACTTGAGGATGTAGCGGAAATCGGAGATGCCCGACGCCGCCAGCGTCTTGATCGGCCCGGCTGAGATCGCATTCACCCGGATACCGTTCTGGCCCAGGTCCGCTGCAAGATACCGGACACTGGCTTCAAGAGCGGCTTTTGCGACGCCCATGACGTTGTAATGCGGCATGACCTTCTCGGCACCGTAATAGGTGAGCGTCAGAAGGGAGCCGCCTTCGTTCATGAGTTTTTCGGCGCGCTGCGCAATAGCGGTAAACGAGTAACAGGAGATCGAAAGGGTTTTCTCGAAATTGTCGGGCGTTGTGTCGACATAGCGCCCGTCAAGCTGGTCCTTGTCGGAGAATGCAATGGCGTGGACCAGAAAATCGAGGCGGCCCCAAGTTTTGCCGAGTTCGTCGAATACGGCATCCAGGCTCGCCGTGTCGGTCACATCACACGGCAGCACGATTGTCGTGCCGATGTCTTCCGCAAGCGGCACGACACGTTTTTTGAGAGCGTCGCCCTGATAGGTAAGGGCGATTTCCGCTCCCTGTTCGTGGCATGCCTTGCAGATGCCCCAGGCGATGGACCGGTTGTTCGCGACGCCCATGATCAGGCCGCGTTTTCCCGCCATCAGATTTCCGTTTTCGCCCATGACTTGCCCCCAACGAGCCAGCAGCACAGCCCCACATCGTACATAATTGCATTCAGGGGTCTAGGGATGCGCCCGCCAGCAGATATACGTGTTCAAACACGTTTTGTGTCTTTTTATTTCCCAACCTTATGCTTTTGACGACAGAATTGCCGGGCAAGCAAGTGTCAGAGTTGCCAGCGTCCGTCATCCTGCCGGCAGGCGATTCCCTCGATCTGCTTTACGAACCGCCCAAGCGCCAGAGCATAGATTACATGTCGGCAGATCTGCCCGCCATCGTTGCGGAATGGTTTGCTGGGTTTGATCACACCTTTCAGCGACCGGCTCCTCTTGCGCCAGACAAACGCCCCGCCGTCCGGCACCTGTGAAAGAGCAAGATGCAGGGCACGCATGGCGACCACCCTGTCGCCATAACCGAGCTGCGCGCGAAGCTGCGCGAATTTGCGAACCGGATTGGCTTGAGGCATTGGCGGTGCGATCGCAGGCGTTTCTGGCGTCAGACTGGCCGGCGAGGCATCCGCATGGTCGATTGGCACTGCCAAGGACCAGGTAATGGTGAGCAGTGAAATGGTGGGCACGACCCAGCCGGGTTGGAACATACGCATCACAAATTGTCCCCGTGTACTCAAACGCGATGACAGTGCATCGGCACTATCAAACACCCAATTCTTACGCTATCAGGGTGAGCAAACAGTAAACGCGTGTGCCGGAGTGGAAATTTCCGGTCGAATCGCCCTGATGGCGGGCCCTATGACAAAGAAACCTGACAACGCATTCTATACCGGGCCGCAGGCGGACGACTTTGGCGAGCACAAGGATCCGTATGTTCTTTTCGATGAATGGATGAAGGAAGCGGAAGTGCATGAGCCAAGCGATGCGAACGCCATGGCGCTGGCCACCGTCGACAAGTCCGGATTGCCGAATGTTCGCATGGTTCTCCTCAAAGGAATCGAGGACGGCGCGTTTGTTTTCTACACCAATCTGGAAAGTGCGAAGGGGCGTGAACTGGGCGACAATCCCAAGGCCGCTCTGAATTTTCACTGGAAAAGCCTGCGACGCCAGATTCGGATCCGCGGCCCGATCGCGCGTGCAAGCGATGCGCAGGCGGACGCCTATTTTGCCAGCCGCGCGAGAGGAAGCAGAATCGGTGCATGGGCTTCGCGGCAGTCGCGTCCGTTGGAAAGTCGGTTTGCCCTTGAGAAGGCCGTTGCAAAATTCACGGCAAAGTATGGTATCGGCGAGGTTCCGCGTCCCGATTATTGGTCGGGGTTCTGCCTCACACCATATGAAATGGAGTTCTGGCATGACCGGCCGTTTCGGCTACATGACCGGGTGGTGTTTCGCCGCGACGCCGAAAGCAAGCCGTGGTCCATATCACGGCTTTATCCGTAATTTCCGCGGATACAACAGAAACGCCGGTATGAACCGGACAAGCGCAGTAGCATAATGACCAACATTCCGAACGAAGAACGCAAAACGCTGATTTTAACGGGTGCGAGCCGCGGGATCGGACACGCCACGGTCAAACGCTTCTCGAGCGCGGGATGGCGGGTCATTTCCTGTTCGCGCCACGCTTTCCCGGAAGATTGTCCGTGGGAGGCAGGTCCCGAGGATCACATTCAGGTGGACCTGGCCGACCCGGAAAACACCTGCCAGGCCGTAGAAGAGATGAAACGGCGGCTTGAAGACCAGGGCGCGCGGCTCAATGCGCTCGTCAACAATGCCGCAATTTCGCCGAAGGGCGAGGGCGGGGATCGGCTCGGATCGATCGACATGCCGATTGAGGATTGGCAGGCGGTTTTTCAGGTGAATTTTTTTGCGCCCATCATGCTGGCAAGAGGACTGATCGACGAGTTGAAGCGCGCGACGGGAACGGTGGTGAATGTCACATCGATCGCGGGCAGCCGCGTCCATCCCTTTGCCGGGGCTGCTTATGCGACGTCGAAGGCGGCACTTGCATCCCTGACACGCGAGATGGCTGCGGACTTCGGGCCGCTTGGAATTCGCGTCAACGCGATATCACCAGGCGAAATCGATACGTCCATTCTCTCGCCGGGCACGGAAAAGATCGTTGAAGAGGATATTCCCATGCGTCGTCTCGGTGAGCCCGAAGAGGTGGCGAAGGCGATCTACTTCCTTTGCACGGACCAGTCGAGTTACGTGACGGGTGCTGAATTGCACATCAACGGCGGTCAACACGTCTGACGGGATGAAGAGCGCGAACGTCTGTCGCTGATCGGCTATTCACTCAGGATGCGCTGAACAAGCAGCCCGAGATCATCGGATCTTTTTTGCGGCGCGGCCCTCCGATAGGCAGCCGTCGTGAGCGGTTCTGTTGGTTCCGGTGCGGCGTTCCCCTCGTCGATGTACCACTTGGATGCGAGTTGAATTGACGGATTCGTTCCGTTTGGACCAACGCCTGAATCAACGGCAAAGACGCGGCCGGACCGCCGTTCCTTGATCATCGCCGCGAAATGAGGCCAGCGGAAAAAGCTCGCCTTGGAAAAAGGCCGGATCACCCTGTGATGGCGCAACAGCCCGTTGTTCTGGAGCACTAACAAATAGCTTGTGGCATTGGTTGCCTCATCGACGCAGTCCAGCTGACCACTGGCATTAAAAAAGCCGAGGCTCGCCCGGTCTTTGGCCGTGCCTGTCGCGGGGCCGACCCGGCGCTCCATCCAGGCGATTGCGTAACCAATGGCCTTGCGTTCAGCACCCGGTGTGTCGCCGGTGCGGACATAGTCCATGAGGACGGCCAGGTCGGAAATGTCAGATGCCGTGAATGTGAAGGTTTCCTGTTTCTGGCAGCCATGGGCGTGGCAAACCGTGATCGTGTTTCCGCGGGGAGGTGCGGCGTTGTACTCCTTGAAATGCAACTCCGGCGGACCGCCCGGTCTGAACGTGAAACCGCATGTGACGAAGGCGATGAAAACCACCGCCGCGATCCTGGCGCCGTGATACGCAATACCGAAACCTGACATCGTTCGTTGACCCGTCTGACTGATCGAGCTCTTGGCTGCCCGCCCGGACCAGCGCTCCTTGTTCCAGAGCTCCCAAGGCACAGGATTCGAATCGAACCCTTTAACGGACGGTAAACAGCGCCGGGCGAGCCTGATCAGGCAGCGGCCTTGAGTTGGTCGAGCGTCCGGTCCAGGCCACGTTCCACAGCGTCAAACATCTCGTCGATCTGCGCGTCCGTGATGATCAGGGGTGGACAGAAGGCGAGAGCATCACCGAAGATGTTGCGTGCGATGACGCCTTCCTCCTGGCACATCTGTGCCGCACGGGCCGATGCGCCGGCTTTGGGGTCAAACGAAGTCCTGGATGCCTTGTCAGCGACAAGTTCGACAGCGCCGATCAGGCCCACGCCCCGGGCATCGCCCACCAGCGGATGCGAGGACAGCGCATCCAGCCGTGCCTGAAACTTGGGCGCGACCGAACGGACGTGCCCCAAGATGTCATCGCGCTCGTAGATCTCAAGGGTCTTCAGACCGAGGGCCGTTGAAAGCGGGTGCCCCGTATACGTGTAGCCGTGTCCGAAAACGCCGATCTTCCGGCTCTCGTCGAGCATCGCCTGATACACGGCTTCCGGCACGGTGACCGCGCCGAGAGGGGCGTAGGCCGAGGTGATCGCTTTTGCGACCGAAATCGTGTCCGGCTTGATGCCGAAGGTCTCCGATCCGAACATGTTGCCTGTTCTGCCGAAACCACAGATCACTTCGTCGGCGATGAACAGGATATCGTGTTTCGACAGCACCGCCTGGATTTTCTCGAAGTAACCGTCCGGCGGAACAATGACACCGCCCGCGCCCATCACGGGTTCGGCGATGAAGGCGGCGATGGTTTCGGGACCTTCCTTCTCGATCAGTTCTTCCAGCTCGCCGGCGAGACGGGTTGTGAACTCATCCTCGCTCTCGTCCGCTTCCGCATAACGGTAGTGATGCGGGCAGCCGGTATGCACGATACGGTCGATCGGCAGATCGAAGTCGGCATGGTTCGCGGGGAGGCCGGTGAGGCTGGCGGTGGCGATCGTCACCCCGTGGTAGCCTCGCTGCCGGGAAATGATCTTCTTTTTCTCAGTCAGCCCTCGGGCATTGTTGTAATACCAGGCGAGTTTGATCTGCGTATCGTTGGCTTCGGACCCCGAGCATGAGAACAGAACCTTGGATGCCGGTGCGGGCGAGATTTCCTTGAGTTTTTCGGCAAGCTCGATCGCAGGGTCGTGGGATTTGCCGCCGAACAGATGGCTGAACGACAGGCGGGAAAGCTGTTCACGCGCGGTTTCGACCAGTTCCTCGTTCCCGTAACCGAGCGAGGTACACCAGAGCCCGGCCATACCTTCAATATACTGCTTGCCCTGGCCGTCGAACACGTAGATACCCTCGCCTCTCTCGAGGATCGTAGGGCCTTGCTCTCTGTGGCTGTCAAGGTTCGTGTAAGGATGAATCAGGGTTTCGATATCTCGGGTCTGGGCATTTGTGAGCGGCGGCATTTGTCAGCCTCTTTTTTGTCAACGCGGAGTTCAGCGGTTCGTGGTAGCAATAGAAAGAAAGATGATTCCAGCAAAGAGACTTTGCAAGCATTGTGTCACTGCGCCACACATATTATTCATCTGTGTTGACTGGATTAGTCACGACAAGGTCCGATTTCTGGGCTAACCGCGAAGCTGAGCCGAACTAGGCAGACGACGATCCCGGGACTTGAAATGACCGCCATACTTCTGCAACGCGAGTCCAAACAGGCGCGCTGGAGCCAGCGCATCGCCATCTTTTCAGCTCAGGTGGCCATCATTTCGCTTGTACTGCACCGTTTCGATTTTCTCGGGGCGAAGGCGGCGACAAACCTGCTTGGCCTGGGCGCGCTGGGCGGTCTTTTCGCCTGCGTCCTTGCCGTCGCTGCGCTGGTTCGGATTTGGGGGCAGGGGCTGCTCGGCGGGGGACGCGCCGCGACGGGTGCGGTCATCGGCCTCGCGCTGATGGCGGGACCGATGTTGTATCTCCCCGATTTGCTTACCCGTCCCAAGATCAACGACATTACGACCGACGCGCAGCAACCGCCGCGTTTTGAGAAGGTCGCCGCCCGTCGGGGCGAAGGCGCCAATTCGGTCGCGTATGCCGGTGACAGCATTTACGAGAAACAGGCCGAGGCCTATCCCGATATTCGGCCGATGGTCCTTGAGCGCTCGTCCGAGGAGGCGTTCGATCTCGCGCGTGAGGCGGTTGTCCGTCTCAATTGGGAAATTGTCGATGCGCGCAAGCCCGAAGGCGCGAGCCCCGGACATATCGAAGCGGTCGCGCGGACACTGGTGATGGGCTACGCCGACGATATCGTCATTCGCGTCGCGGCCATTTCAAATGAGGCACGCATCGACGTGCGCTCCGCGTCGCGTTTCGGCGAACATGATTTCGGCGCCAACGCCAAACGTATCCGGCGTTTGTTCAAAGAGGTCAAGGCAGGGCTTGAGAAGGGCGAACGTCAGGCCCTCGAAGTGGCATTGGCGAAGCGCGCAAAGGATGCGCGCGAGCAGCAGAAGCGCCTGCGCGAAGAACGCGCGAAAGCGAAGCGTGAAGAGGAAGCACGTCTTGCCAAGCTCAGAGAGGAGGCGAGGCGTGAGGAATTGAAAAGGCTGAGTGAATTGCAGCAGGAAGCGCATCGCATTGAACAAGGCCTCTCTCCACTAGGTATTCCAGGTGCGCAAGCACCGACAGAGCGGCCGCGGGCGCGAGCTTCTCGTCGAGATTCCCATAGATTTTGGGAACAATTTGGGGAATGAACTGGTCGCCGCTTTCGATACACCCGTAAATGGCGGATTCCCTCATTTTCCTATGCATCAGATAGGCTCTGACAACGCGTCGCGGCGTTTCGATGCGTCCGCCGTGACCCGGCAGAAAAACCTTGTCATTACGCTCCAGCATCCGCTGCAGCGAGGACATGTAGTCCGCCATGCTTCCCTCTGGAGGGGCAACGACCGTCGTGTTCCATCCCATCACATGGTCCCCTGAAAGGACTGTCCGTTGGCCGACGACCGCAAAGCACAGATGGTCGGGGGCGTGTCCCGGTGTGTGAATTGCGTCCAGTGCCCAGTTTGCGCCCCTGATCGTATCGCCGTCCTTTACCTCCTCGTCCGGCGTAAAGCCCAGATCCACGAACGCCTTGCCGGAAGGGCTCGTTGTGCGTGCCCCGCGGGGCTTGCCCGTTTCACCGAATGCGAGGACCGGCGCATCCGAATGCTCTTTCAGCGCTGGAACGCCATCCGTGTGATCGCGATGGGTATGGGTAATCAGAATATGTGAAATCCGTTCGCCGTTCAGCGCATCGGTAATGGCCTTCAGGTGTACCGGGTCATCCGGGCCGGGATCGATCACCGCGACATCGCCGCGGCCAACAAGGTAGGTGTTCGTTCCCTTGAAGGTGAAGGGACCAGGATTGTTGGCGACGATGCGGCGGACATCGGGGGCGACATCGGTGACCACACCATAGTCGAAATTCATCTCCGTCCGGAATGCGAGATCCGAACCGCTATGTGCGCCTGGTGCGGACGTGCTCATGGGGAAACCTTGACTGGTGCAGAATGCGTTGAACCCGGTTGGGGTACTGTAGGCCCGCTAGAATCCAATCTATTGAAAAGGCTGGTCGGAGTGGCAGGATTTGAACCTGCGACCCCCTCGTCCCGAACGAGGTGCGCTACCAGGCTGCGCCACACTCCGACTTGGTCATGCCTTGCAATTTTGCGAGTTATAGCGTCCGTATGTTGGCCCCGCAAGCAACGCGAGCGGCAGCTTCAAAAAAGTCGAAGCGATTTGAGCGCAACGAGCCAGGCGAGCGAAATTGCGTCGGTAAAAACTTCCGATCCATGCTGCCAAACAGATCCATTTGCCCATGCTCGAAGCGACGTGCCGCAAAAGGGAAGTTGTCTACAATCATACATGCGCCGGCTTCGTTAAGGAACGTGGGAGCCAGGCGGTGAGTTGCCGGATTGATCAGGCACGACATTTGTTGGTTACGACACAGTTGTCGTCTCTTCCTGCTTCTCATATAAGAGCCGCCGACGGGTGGTGTTCACGGTGCACGGTTTTCGCCTGCCTGTCATATTTGAGGACACGCAGTCCTGGGGCGTAGCCAAGTGGTAAGGCAACGGGTTTTGATCCCGTGATTCGCAGGTTCGAGTCCTGCCGCCCCAGCCATTTCATCTTCCATTTGTAGCGCCGAACGTTTCATCAAATTTTTAAATGTGGAAAACGCTTGGAGCAGCGACCTTTGCACAGGTCTGTTGCCAATTACGATGATGATTGATGCGCCGGTATTGATCAGTATACGTCGTAGTTCGGTGGCGATATCGCTGCGAACAATCGGGAATCCGCCGAAATTTGGGCCTGTCTGTTGATGATCCAAAATTCGGGACCAGAGAGAAGAGAGCGGGAGTCGACGACATTTCCATCCATCGGTTGCGAACTTCACAGTCACACTCGGTGTGGCGGGACCGCCACACCAATGTGGGCGTTTTGGCCAATTCGTGTCGGAAATGTGTTCCAAAAGATCAAAAGATGATAGCAGATAGAGAGCGTGCGAGAGAGTTGTGAGTTCGTGATCTGTAGCACCATAAGTTGAACGCGTTTAAGAACGGGCATAGTCGACCAAAGCAACCACTCGAGGCGGCGGGCTTCCTCGATACAACAACGGTTGAACGATTCGGGTGGGCAGTCGGCTTAAGATGTATATGAGTTGGGGTGGCATCGTGACCTTAAATGGAAAATTTGCAGCTTTCGCTTCGGTTACAAAGCGTGTGAGGGGTGTGCTCATCGCCTCGGCCTGCGCCGCGGTTCTTCTGCCGACCTCGGCGGAAGCAATCACGGTCAAGGCTGCGATCAAGATCGCACTGGAGGCCAATCCGGAGATTGGCGAGGCCATTGCAAACCGGGAAGCGATTGAATTTGAACTGAAGCAGGCGCGTGGCCTGTATCTTCCCAGCCTTGATACCGAGGCGCGTTACGGCGCACAGCGGTTCAGCAGTCCGGGGACCCGGGCGAGCGGAACGGCGGACGACGGGCGCGACCGTCGCGAGGTTCGCGGTACGCTGACACAACGCGTCTTTGACGGTTTTAACCGCCGCGGTGAGCGCTATCATCAGGCTTCGCGCGTCGACGGCGCATCACACCGCGTTTACGAGCGATCGGAAACCATCGCATTGAACGTGGTCCGGGAATATCTCGAAGTTGGACGCGCCTTAAGAGTCGTTCGGTTCGCCAACGAAAATATCGCTTACAACCGCAAGGTGCTTGGTGACCTCAGGGAAGGTGAAAGCGGGGGGTCCATTTCCGCCGCCGACCGGCAGCAGGCGGAAGAGCGGGTGTTCGCCGCGGAAGCCCGATTGATCGAGGCGACGGAGGAACTGAACGGAGCGAAGATCAGGTTCTTCAAGCTGGTCGGTGTCCCGTTCGACACGTATGTCACGCCGCCGAATGTGACGCGCTTTCAGCCCAAGTCACTCTCCGACGCCCTGGGTGTTGCGCGGACCACCAATCCGCTTATCAAGACCGCAAAGGCGGATCTGGATGCGGCGCGTGCATTGATTACCCAGGCGCGCAGCGAATACTATCCTAAGATCGATATCGAGCTTCTGGGCCGGCGGGGATACGAGCTTGAGGGCGTGATCGGCCGCGAGTCAGAACTCCGCGCCGAAGTGGTCTTGCGCTGGAATCTGTTCCGTGGCGGTATCGACAAGTCGAACGTTCAGGAACAGGTGCGCCGTTCGGATGAAGAGCGCTATGGACTGAGACGGGCTCACCGTGAAGTCGAAGAGAATGTCAGACTGGCTTGGGATCGCCGGGTTCAGCAGAGGCGGCGCTACGCACGCTTGCGGGATCAGCTTTCCAGCACCCAGCGCCTGATTGAATCCTATGGTGAGCAATTCAAGGTCGGCGAGCGTTCGCTGCTCGACCTGCTGGATACCCAGAACACGCGTTTCAACACGCAGGTGAGCGTCGAAACCGCTCGCGCGGCGCTGGAACTCGCTGAATACAGGGTTCTCGCGGCATCCGGTATTTTGCTGACCACGCTGCAGATCGAGGCACCGTCGCAGTCCGACGGGTACGCGCGGGCGCAGCAGGGCGTTCCTCCGACACCGGATGGCGAAACCGAGAAGCGGTATCAGCCGAACCGGAAGCCCCGTTGGTTCACCAAAAGCTCACGTTAGTTTAAGTTTCACGTGCGAGAACCGCAGGTGTCACTCCGTACAGGGGTGCTTATATACTGTTCTTTTGCGGTGAGCAGGCGAACGTGAGCTATGGCAGACAAGAATCAAGCGGCCGATATCGGGCAATCTGAATCTGCACAGAGTCTTGCCGCCGAAGATGTCCACGGTGACAGTCTGCTCGGGTGTCTGGAGTTTGTGGCGCGGCATTTCGATCGTTCCATACCTCCGTCTGCACTCGTATCCGGCCTTCCGCTGCAGGACGGTCTGCTCACGCCACGGCTTTTCCCGCGAGCGGCCGCACGAGCGGGCCTTTCCGCGCGTATCGTAAGACGCCCGCTTGATAAGCTCAGTTCGCTGTTTCTGCCGGCAATTCTCCTGTTGGAATCAAACGAGGCGATTGTCCTGGTCGAGCTTGGAGACAACGATCAGGCCAAGGTTGTGGTGCCTGAAACAGGCCGCGGGGTCGCGGAAGTCAAAACGTCCGAACTGGCAGAACGCTATTCGGGCTACGTCATTCTTCTCAAACCCGAGTACCAATTCCAGCAGAACGAGGCCGATGCCGACGATCTCGAAGGTCAGGACTGGTTCTGGAGCGCGGTAAAGCCGCTTTGGCCAAACTATCTGCAAATTCTCATTGCTGCAGCACTGATCAACGTGCTGGCTTTGGCGTCGCCGCTCTTCATCATGAATGTCTACGACCGGGTGCTTCCGAACAAGGCGATCCCGACACTGTGGGTTTTGGCGATCGGAATCGGGCTAGCCATCCTGTTTGATTTCATTCTGAAAATGCTGCGCAACGCGCTGATCGGAAATGCCGGGCGCCGCGCGGACATATTATTAGCCAGCCGTCTGTTCGGTCATGTTCTCAATCTGGACCTGAGCCAGCGGCCGATGAAAACAGGCGAATTCGCCAATCAGCTGCGGGATTTTGAAACGGTTCGGGAGTTCTTCACCTCAAACACCGTCGTTACACTGACGGATTTTGTATTCATCTGGCTGTTCATCTTCATCATCTACCAGATTGCGGGGATTGTCGCGCTCGCGCCCGCTGTTGCCGTGGTCCTGGTACTCGTTGCCGGAGTGCTGTTGCAGATCCCGTTGCGCAAGACGGTCGATCAGGCGCAGTCGGAGGCGACGCACCGCCATTCCATACTTATCGAAGCTCTGACCGGTCTGGAGACCATCAAGACTTCGCGGGCGGAGAGCCAGTTTCAAACGAAGTGGGAGCAGTTCGTCGGTCAGAATGCGAAAACCGCGGAGTCGATGCGTTTGATTTCCGCGATTGGCATGAACTTCACCGCCTTCGCGCAGCAGCTTGTGACCGTGGGCGTCGTGATCATCGGCGTGTATCTGTTCAACGAAGGGGATGTGTCGCCCGGCGCGATCATCGCTGCGGTTATTCTCGCCGGGCGCGCCGTCGGCCCGCTCGGGCAGATCGCGGGCACGATCGGCCGCTCGCAGCAGGCATTTCACTCGCTTAAAGTGTTGAACCAGATCATGTCCGTTCCCGGCGAGGATAGTGCGCACGGACGTCATATCAACCGCTCGATGACCACCGGTTCTGTGGAATTCGACAATGTCACCTTCAACTATCCAGGTTCCGAGCAAGCCGCACTGAAAGAGTTTTCTCTCAAAATCGAACCGGGCGAACGTGTCGGCGTCATTGGACGGATTGGCTCCGGCAAGACCACACTTGGCCGGCTGATATCCCGGCTTTATGTGCCTTCCGACGGCTCGCTTCTTTTGGACGGTGTCGATATCCGCCAGTATCACCCGAGCGACGTGCGCCGGCGCGTCGCATTCGTTTCGCAGGACTCCGCGATGTTCCATGGCAGCGTACGCGACAACATCGTGCTCGGCGCGCCATACGTTTCCGACGATCTGGTTCTCCGGGCCGCGGATCTCGCCGGTGTTTCCGATTTCGTGAAACCGCACCCGCAAGGCTTCAACATGCCCGTCGGCGAAACGGGGCGGTTTCTGTCGAGTGGCCAACGCCAGGCGATTGCGTTGGCGCGGGCCTTCCTGTTCGACCCGCTTATCGTCTTTCTCGACGAACCCTCCGGGTCTATGGACATGGCTTCCGAGCGGGCATTGATAGAACGCCTGAAAGGTGCGTTCCGGCCCGATCAGACCGTTATCCTTACAACACATCGCACGGCCGTGTTGTCGCTGGTTTCCCGGCTCGTCGTGCTGGAAAACGGCGTTCTGGTTGCCGATGGGCCGCGCGACAAGGTGTTGAAAATGCTCAAGGAAAAAGCTACCGCGCGCGACAACAGCCCAGCGACACAGCAGGTCGGTAGAATTGTCACGCCCAAGAGTGGTGACGCCCTGCACCCGGTCAATGTCTCCAATCCCGTCTCGGGGCAGGCGGACAATCAGGACAAACCTGGGGGGCAACGCGGCGCAAAGGGCAAGAGCTCCAAAAAGGCGGGTGCCGCAGAATAAGTTTGCCGCGTACGGAATTCTGATTACAGGCGTTTGTTCAAGGTGCCCAGGAAACAGATCAACGGCGAGGACTCCGTATCTCTCTGGTTGAGCATGCAAAATCGTCCAACCATCTGAACGATCGCCGAGCCCCGGCTGAATGAGACGTTCGTTTCGACATAAGCTCCGCCGCCCGCCGAAAGTTCATTGACGATCCTGTCGATCGGTTTGCTGAGGGAAAACCGGATAACGGTATCGGCATCGCTCCACATGTCGGGCGATAGCAGCGATCCGAGCACCTTCTCGCTGAAGGCGGCATTCTGGGCAATGAGCTTCTTCTCTCCGGTGACAATCACACACGGAATCGGGCAACTTGAGAGGATGCCCTGAATATCCGCGTTGGATTTGGTGAGGAAAGTCTGGACCACTTTCCGTCGCATCCAGCGTGCGCAGTAAATCCTGAGCAGCGACGTCCGGTTCTTGGCTTCAATGTCGCCGATGATGCCGAAAATGAGGTCCGTAAGCTTGACACCCTCATCCTTGGCGCAGAATTCGAGCTGCTCCCAGAACTCTTCCTCGAGGCGAATCGAGATGCGTTTTCCGTCACGCTGCAGGATGCGTTGACGCGGCTTCAGCCAGGCCGGATTCACGTCCATTTCTGCTTGAAAACCTCCGCTGTTTTCGCCGAAAGACCGACTGCGACCGTGTTTCCTTACCAGATCCTTAAATCGACATTTCTATACAATATAATGTATAGGAATGTTAACTCACAATTAAGTTTGACCGCGCGCATAAATGCGACACTCGTTAGTATCCCATTAACCAGCGACGTGGGTTCACCGGCATGCGGGCAGGGTGACGGCGTCGCAGTTTTTTGTAATTTCAATCCGGACGGTGGAGTGAAAAGATGGCCAAGCGCGAGGACGTATCGCAGGAATTCGGTACGGGTGAAACGGGCAGCTCAAGCGGACAAAGCGAGACAGTCACATCGGTGACGACGCCGGAGGCGGCGGTCCAGGTGGCGCAGCTCGTAACAGGCCAAGGTGGCCAGGGCAGCGGCGGCGGGAACGCCCAGCAGTTCGATCTCTCCAATGCGGTCGTGAAAGCGACGTTCACCTCGAGTGAAAGAGGCGCACGCATCGAGCTTCCGCCCGGAACGGCCATCGATCAGGTCTTCATCCAGGGCGGCAATCTCTATCTGATCCAGCCGGATGGGTCGGTTATCGTCATTGAAAACGGCGCCAGCAATTACCCCACGCTGGTGATTGGCGATGGGCTTGAGATTCCGGCAGACCGCTTGGCGCAGGCTTTGGAAAATGCGCAGGAAGGCGTCCCGACCGCAGGTCCTGAAGCAGGCCCTGATCCCAGCGGTGGCGGAAACTTCGCCGTGGACCCGGGTCCCATCGGCGGTCCGTTTGACCTCCGCGACCTGCTGCCTCCGACGGCGCTCGCATTCGAACTGTTTCCGACCGACGACGAAACGGAAGAGCTTGAGGATGACCCTGAACTAATCGGTCCTTCGATCCTTGATGTCGGCATGGTCATCATCGAGGAAGACGACCTTGCAGTTCAGGGTAACGACACGGATGGCTCAGGCGGTGCCCTGTTTACAGGCTCGGCGACGCTCGGCGTCGATTTCGGTTCCGGCGGCCCGGGTTCGATCACGTTCCCCGCGTCGCTTACAGCGGAGCAGGGCTTCACATCCAATGGTGAACAGATCACGCTTGTCGTTTCTCCAGACGGCCTGACGTTGCAGGGCTTTGCCGGCGGCAATCTTGTTTTCGAGGCCGTACTCAGCAACGACTTCATCACCAATCCTACCGGCAAGATCACATTTACGCTGTTTGACAATCTCGACCACGGCACGCCGTCCAAGGATGGCGATGACGGCAGCACGTCGAACCTGCCGTTCAACCTGAACGATGAGGAACTCATCGAAATCAACATTGCTTTCGATGTGGAGAATGGTGAAGGCTTGACCGCCAGCGGCACGGTCCAGGTCAAGGTTCAGGACGACATTCCCGAGGTGACGGTTCCGCAGGAAGAGAAGTGCGTCAAAATCGAACTGCAGAAAGGCTTTGTCATAAGGGATGACGAGCCGGACGATGACGGCGAGGGCGATGTTGAAGTTTCGTTGCTAAACGAACTCGGTGGGCCTAATCCGAACGACCTTCTGTTCCAGATCCCGGAAATCGGGACCTTCAAGGAACTGAATATCGACATTACCGATATCAAGTCGGATGCCGGTTTCGAGAACGCGTTCGGCTACTACTTCGCCGACATCAACGGGAATCCGCTCTCCGGCTTCATCATGGAAGACAACGCCAAGAGCGATGATGCCGAAGAAGCATCGATCCTGGCCGAGGATATTCCGCAAGGCGCATATATGCTCGGCTTCTTCATTTTGCCGAATGCCGACACCCTTCAATCGCTCCCGGAAGACATCCCCGTCACCTTTCAGCTTGTTGGCGGCAAATGGGTTGCTTTTGCGGACGGTGAGCCGATCCAGACGGCACACGGCCATGTGCTGTTTTCCGACCGGCGGTTCAATCCGGATATCGATCCGGACGGCAATCCCTTCCCGGGCGACGACTTCGAAAAGATGGGCCCCAACGACGATTTTTCCAGGGATTCAAACTGGGAAGACAAGGTCCAGGGCAGTGACAAGGACTTCAACGACGTCCAGTTCAACGTCAAGGTTTCCGTCAGCGTGCCGGTCCAGTTCCTGCTCCAGGTCGATGAAGACGACATCGACAATTTTAATTTTGGCGACCGCCCGATCGAAGGCTCCCTGGGCACGAGCCCGGACGATGGCGATGCCGATGGCTCGTTTACCGGCGATCCGACAGCCGCGACCGGCGGGCCCGCACACGCGCATGGCAACTTGGGCATTAAATGGGGCTCCGACGACGGCAATACGGAAGCCTCGATCGAGGGCGAGCCGGAGAATGATGTCGATGGCACGGAATTCTTCGAGCCGACGGCAGTCGATGTTGCTGCAGATTCCATCAAGCTCGATGTAACGGACGATTTCCAGCATGATTTCGTGACTGGAGAAAAAGTCGTTTACACGACCGACAACCCGGCTGATGCAGGCACGTTTATCGGCGGCCTGACGCCTGGCGCCTACTATGTGATTGCCAATCCGGATGGCACGGTCAGCCTGGCGGCGACCCAGGCGGATGCCAATGCCGGCAACGCCATCGATCTGACCAGCGACGGCAACGGCACGCAGTTCCTGCACAAGGTTGGCGATCGCTCCGTGATCTTCGATCCGGAAATCGACGGTACCGATGCGAGCTATGTGCTTCCGGACGGATCGACGGCACCGCTCACCTCGAAGGGTGAGCAAGTCATCTATCAGCTGGTAGACGACGGCACCAAACTCATTGCGTTTGTCGATGGAAAAATCTTCGAAGGCCCTCAGATCGACGCTGTCCGGTCCGACGGACCCTACGGCGAAGGCAACGGCATCTTCGACCCGGATGGCGAGTCCGGCGACCGCCTGATTTTCGAGGTTGAACTCTCCGACCTGAATGACGGCGAGGTGTGGTTCACGCTTTACGACCAGGTCGACCATCCGAATCCCGGTCCGGACACAATGGGTCCGGCCGTCGAGGATCTGATCTGGCTGAAGTACGATTTCATCGCCACCGACTCAGACGGCGACATGGTCATGGATTCCTTCACGGTCGATGTGAAAGACGACGTGCCCACACTGGTGGATGCCGAACCGGTGATGCTCCTCGTTGATGAAGATGACATCAACACAATTGGTATCGAGCTTCCGGGCGAGGATGCAGGTTCGACGGGCCAGAGCCCGAATGATGGCAACGCCGACGGCTCGTTGACGGGCAATCCGCCGTCCAACAACTTCGGTCCGGCGATCACCACAGCCAGCCTTGCCGGCTTGGTTGAGGTCGGTTCCGACGAAACGGAGAATGGCGGCGCCAGGTTCATGTTCGTCGAGGGCCAGATCGCACGTGAGTATCTGGAAGGCCTGGGGCTTTCCTCGCAAGGCGAGCCGCTGAGTTTCGATATTCAGGGCAATATGCTGTTCGGCTTCGTCAACAATACCGGATCCGACAAGATCTTCACGTTTGGCGACAATGGCGACCGGCTGGTGTTCAAACTGACGGTCGACAATGACGGCGACGTCACGTTCGAATTGTTCGACCAGATGGATCACGATCCGCCGTTCGACGTGAATCCTCCGGGCTTCCCGAACCAGGATACACCGCAGCCGGGCGATACCGACACGGCTGATCAGAACACCGATCTGCTCGACAATGACGATCCGGACGGGTCTCCGCGCGATTTCGATGTTTCGAAGATCGACTTCGGCGCGATCATCAAAGCCGTCGATTTCGACGGCGACGCCGTTACGCTCGACGGTCAGTTCGGCGTGACCATCCGCGATGACATTCCGGTTGCGCAGGAAATGAAGCTCGTCAAGGGTGAGGGGCTGCCCGACGATGCGAACGAGAGCGATCTTCTGTTTGCGATCCAGCCTGGCGCCGATTTGCGTATTATGATCAGCGACTTGATGGAGAATGCCGGCTTCGAGAATGCGCTCGGTTACTACTTCGCCGACGCTGATGGCAATCCGATTTCCGGTCACATCATCGAGGATGATATCGACAGCGATACGGACGGTATTGAAGGTGCGGTCATCGACGGCTCCGATATTCCGCCGAACGCTGTCATGCTTGGCTTCTTCATTCTGCCTGATGCGGATGGGTCCGGACGTAACATCGACGAGGATGTCGATGTGGTGTTCAAGAAGGTCGGCAATTTCTGGCAGGCTTTCTTCAATGAGTCCGATACCGATCCGATCGAGACGGCGGAAGGCTTCGTGCTGTTCTCAGACCGCAGACTCAATCCGGATATCGACCTCGACGGAAATGGGTCTCCAGGCGATGACTTCGAGCTGATGGGACCGGCCGACGATGTCGACACGCCCAATGGCGAGACTGTCGATTTGGACAAAGATTCCAACTGGGAAGACAAGGCCGGTACTCCAGGCAATCCCAGTGACCAGGATTATGATGACGTCCAGTTCAACGTCATGGTGTTTGCCAAAAAGATGGAGATGGCGATCGTCGATGAGGACGATATCGATACATCTCAATCGCACGGGACAAGCGTCGATGACGGCAATGGTGATGGTTCCTTCTCAGGGAATCCGAACATTGAGAACGGTGATAATCCTAACTTCTTTGAAGGTTCGGCGAACGTTTCTGGCTCCTTGACCGGTCTTGTGAAGATTGGCGCGGACGAGCCTGGAAAATACGAGTTCATCGGCGAAGAGGATGCGCGCGACTATCTTGAGTCACTCGGCCTCAAGTCCCAGGGCGAACTTCTCAGCTTCGATTTCGATCCCACATCCGGTGGCACCGTTGTCATCGGCTTCGTGCAGACAGGCGGCGGCGGTATCGGGTTCACGGAGTACAATCCGGAGGACGGTGACCGGAGGATATTCGAGCTCACGCTCGACGAAGATGGCGACTACGTATTCCGCCTGTTCGACCAGATGGATCACGATTCCCCGTTCGATGATGCGGGTGACGGCAGTGGACTTGCTGATGAGAATCTGGACCTTCAGGACGCGTTTGCGAACGCGGACGTCAACGCCATCGACTTTGGCTCGATCATCAAGGTCTCGGACTTCGACGAGGACGTCGTCCTCCTCGACGGCCAGTTCAAGGTCAAGATTCGCGATGACGTTCCCGAGGTTGAAGCCGGGATGGGTAACTTCAGCCTGACGGTTGACGAGACACCTGGCATTCAGGGTGACTCCGACGACACCAATGCGGGCAGCGTCGCGGCCCTGTTCAACGGCGTTGCCAACAAGGGCGTCGATCCCGACATGCCGACGCAGTTTGCCAGCGAGACGGATGGCGCCGTGGTGACGGCGCTTGTCAATCCGGGCGCAGACGAACCGGCGTCGGTGGTGTGGTCGCTGGACGTTAACGGCACCCGCCCGAATACCGGCCTGACGACGACGGACGGCCGAAGAATCGAACTGTTTGAGGAAAACGGACTGGTCGTTGGCCGCTACGAGGTTGGCGGCAACAACAATCCTGACGGAAACGGCAACGAGCCGGCGGCGTTCGCGATCCATATCGCACCTGACGGCACCGTGTCGGTTGCGCAGTTCGTCTCCCTGTTCCACAGCAACCCGAACAATCCGGACGACACCGAGCTGCTGAACGAGAACATCCTGTTCGCCAAAGTGACCGTGACCGATGCCGACGGTGATCAGGCTGTCGATTTCATAGACCTGTTCAGCAAGATCCGGTTCCAGGACGATGGTCCAAGTGTCGATGGCAATGCGCTTGTTCAGCTTGACGACGATGATCTACCGAACGGGAACCCCGGCGGCATTGGCGACAACCCGAACCCGACCCCGGTCAACGCGACCGGCACGCTCTCGCACGATTATGGTGCGGACGGTGCGGGAAGCGTTCTGTTCCTGGGTTCAGGCGCCCCCAACGGGTTCGTCTATACGCTGAGCGACGGCGGTGAAACGCTGACGATTTCGCAGGGTGGTACGGATGTCATCCGTATTGAGCTCAACGATGCGACATCGGGCGACTATACGGTGACCCAGCTGGCGCCGATCGATCACCCGTCGGGCAACAATGAGAACAACGTCAACTTCAACATCGGCTACCGCGTGACCGATGGTGACAACGACAGCGTGGACGGAACCTTCCGTATCAATGTCGATGATGACACTCCTGATCCGCGGTTCCGGCTCTCCTCGGAGATGATTATTCACGACGAGACGCCAGGTGTTGATGGTGATGCAGACGATGTGGCTGCCGACCTGTCCGCCTTGTTCGCGAGCGTTGCCAACAAGGGCAGCGACCCGCATGTGACGCCGGGCGATCCAAATGATGCGATCGGATTTGCCCAGAGCACCGGGGCCATGGTTTCGGTTGTCCCGAACATTGGCGCGGACACGCCAGGTACCGTGATCTTCTCCATCGATGTGCCGGGTTCGACCGAGCCGTCGGGACTGCAGACGACGGAAGGCCGCAACATTCGGTTGTTCGAACAGGGGCCGAACCTTGTGGTTGGCCGCTACGAGGTTGGCGGAGACAACAATCCGGACGGAAGTGGCGACGAGCCGGCGGCATTTGCAATTCATATTGATCCGGCCACGGGCATTCTGACGGTTGTCCAGTATGTCTCGCTGCGTCATGACGACCGGGGTGACCCGGACGAGGCAAACGACAACGGAACAC
>JALCBY010000055.1 GCA_028066055.1 Hyphomicrobiaceae bacterium | reverse complement strand
AGGTGATCAAGGCGGCCCGCAGGGGCAGCATGGTGTACACGGACATGTGGCGGGTGTACGACGCGCTGGTGATGTACGGGTACAAGCGCCTCTGTAAACCACAGCAAGATGTTCATCAGGGGCGATGTACACATCAACAGTCTTGAGGGTTTCTAGAGCTTTGCAAGGGAGCTGCACGCGAAATATCACGGGATCGGCGCGCACAAGTTCGTCCTCTACATGAAGGAGGCCAAATGGAGATACAACAACCAGAACAGGGCCTCTTCAGGATAATAGTCTACCATATACTCGGGATCAGGTAGCTTTGGGTGCATTTTGGTTAGAGGTGTTTATTAGCTAATCACTGCCATAATATTCAACCACATGGACGCCGTGAAAAGGATCGGCAATGCCGGCAGCGTACACAGGGATGATGTTACTAGTCGGGCATGATATCTTCGGGACGGACGGCGAGCAACCCGAATTTTTTATATATGATGTGCGAGAATGCCAAAAAATCCTTGTCGCGTACAAAGAGGATCACAAAGTAGCCCTTTCTTACCGCCTTTAGATGGGCGGCTATGGCGAGTATATCCTTGTCTTTGCCTGACGGCCCCGAGCTTGATTCAAGAAACGCGGCCTTGCCGGCGTCGTCCAGATCGTTCCAGATGGGGTTGCCGTATGCATCCCTTGCTTTTGTGTACCCCCACCGGTACAGCTCTGCCTCGTACTGATCTTTGTTGTGCCATATATCGTGGTACATGCCCTCTACATCTTCGATGCAATACCTCTTGTCTACCTTCTCCTCGGGGATCTCTTTTAGTTTTTTCTTCAGCTGGATGTTGAATTCCGCCCCCGCGGGCATCGTTTCGTCATTCATGTAGGAGCGGTACTTGTTATTGTACGTCCTAATGAGCTCGTCTTTTATCAGCTTTGGAAGGCGGAGCTTGCCTGACTTGATCAACGCATCCAAGTATGACTTTTCCTTTGCATAATCCCTGTCATGGGTGGGCCCCGGCATGGGCTCGAAATAGTCAAACCAGATGCTCGTGTCCGCTATCACGATCACATTGTCCTTCAGTATGGCGTCACGTGCCAGCCCGACGACGTGTTCCCATGTAATGTCCTCCCCCATGCCCGATGTGGGGCATTCCGGTATTTATGTATAGACCCAAATTCTGCGTATGGACTCACGTCAGGCACGGGGCGGACCCTAGCAGATCATCCGGATCTATCTAGGCCGACCGCCCGGAGGCCATTGCCCCGTCCGGACCCACGCAGGTGACGCCGGGCCCTGCGCACACCGTCGGGGACGGTCGGCCCACCTCGGCGGGCCCGTCAAAGTTGATCGACGGATCGTACACCGGATCGCCCGCTTGCCGGTGTACGGCCATGCTCAAGGCGCGCCGGGGACCGGTTTTGCACAAATCAAACGGGATCATGCGCGGCCTCATTTGATGCGGTTTCAGACTCGATGACGGCGTCCAGCATTCTTATGATCTCCCCTGCGAGGAATATCAGCGAACCCCAGTCGGCGTGCTGCATTATCTCGTTGCTCGTGAATGTGAACTTGCGTCCCTTATATTCCAGTGTCACGTCGCTGCTGACGACGCCCCCGTCGTGTAGCGTGTTCCGTGTGTAATAAAATATGTCTACCAGATTCAGCCTTTCATCGGACGTCAGCTTGAATTTATCAAGGACCCCCTTAAACTTGGGCTTTATGTTGAGACGATCATGCTTTATGTCGTTCCTTTTGGCAATCTCGACTATTATCTTCTCGAAACCAAACCCGCACATCGTCACAAACCAGGCCCTTGTACTCATATCCACGCCCTCCATCATTGTTTCTTGTATGTCTGGATCTGTCATGCCGCATTCACCTATGATCCTGCCACGTATCTTGCACAATGGATAAAACGACCGTACTACCATATAGTGAGCATACAGGTTATACACAAGGGTCCATATCGATTTATAGACATCGCTGCCCTCCGTTTTCTCCCTATCGGCAAGCCTGCGCGCGTCAAGGATCAGACTCTGGAACATGACGTATAGATTGCCGACGTCTTTGTAGAACCCCCCGGTATTATCCGCGCCGCTCATGCGCCCGCACGCCCCGGCTGCCCCGGTACTTTTTGTTGTTGGGGTTCATCTGCTCCTGGCGGTTCTTGGTATCGGCCGGGGTCGGCACGTATTCGTCCTTGCGCCCCGTGCTGCCGGGGCTCGACCGGCCCTGTTTTGCCATCATGTGTGACGGGCGGGGCCCCCGGCCTTTATACCTAGCGGCCGGCGCAGGCCCGCTTTTAGGCGCGCCTGCGGTAGTGCCATAGGCGGCCCCGGGAGCCCGCGTCCCGCCTACATGAAGAACCTATAGCTGGTCTCCGGTATCTCCTTGTCCGGCAGCTCCGAGAGCACCTTGCCCACCTTGGACGCGAATTTTATCGTGATCGGCATGGCCGTGGAGAACGCCGTGGTGTTCCAGTTGAGCTTTGTCAGCTCCAGTATCTCCCGTGCGATCGATTTGCTGTCAGAGTCGCCCTCGTGCCTTATGTTCAGCGGCTTGGGTATGCTGTGCCCGGGGTACGTCCGCACCTGCGTCGTGAATCCTGACGAGTACAGGAGAAAGTTGTCCTTGCCCAAGTGGATCATCGTCCCCCTGAGCGGCGGAAACATCCCCGCTCGCATGAATCTTATGCCAACCCTGTCATAGCTCACGGTGACAAGGTCGCGTCGGAATACACCCTTCCCATGTATTGCCGTGTTGAACCCCTCCCTTTCGTCCTGCGTGAATTCAGTCGTCTTGTGTATTACGACCCTTCCCGGCACGCGGCCAGCCTTTTCCTTGTAGAGGTCGATGGCCCGGGAGAGGAGGGCCAGCGCCTGGTCCCTCCTGAGGTACGGTATCTTTGTGTGCTCGTCAGAGTCCACGTCGGTGCCCCTCAGCACCAGCCCCTCCCCGGTGTGCAGGAACATCTGGGCCATCGACGTCTGCATGTCCATCTTCTGGTTCAGCCTGTCCCGGAAGAACGATATCCCGACATAGCACGTGTCCTGTGAGAGCTTGGCAAGCCGCCAGGGCTTTCCGTTTGACTTGTACAGCAGGGCGGTGCTCAGGTTCCACGCAAAGGAGCACGGGTCCTGTGACTTGTGCCTTTTCTGCGTGCCAAAGTCCAATATATCATTGCAGGTGCTCTCATGCAGGATCTGGATCGGGACCCTGGATTTTAGCACCCTGCCCTTTAGCGAGTTCCAAAAGTCAAACGAGGTCTCCTCCTCCTCGTAATCCGGCATGAATTCGTCGTCCGTGAGGAACTTCTGGCCGTCGGCACGCAGGTCCCTGATTATCCGGTCCATCCTGGTCACGGACTTGGCCCCGCGGGTCTCATCCGATATTCCGCAGTACGTCTCGACCATCTTTGGCAGGGTGCAGATTATCACGTCCGGTTTGTCGTCGTCCATGACAAGCTCCTGCACTTTTTTGGCAAATAGGTCCACCCCGAAGGCAATGCGCGCCCTCGTATCATCAAAGCGCTTGTCTACGATCCTGTTCACATCGAGATCGGAGATCTGCGCCTCCATGATATCAGGCGCGGCGATCGTGCAGTTGAACTTGGAGTCCTTGTTCATCCCAGGATAGGACGGGAACAGCCATTCGTTCTCATCGTGGCGCGTCGCCATTTCCTTTTTCAGGAGATCAAGTATCTCATTTGTCAGCCTTATCCCCTCCCTGTTGCCGATTATGCCGATTCTGATGTTGTGGAGGGACGGCTCCTCGCCGCTATATGTGAACGGGCCGTTTCTTTTGAGGCCCTTTTTTGGATCCTTCTCCTCTCCGCCGCCGCCGAATACCAGGACCGGCTCCTCGACGTGCTCCGTACTAAACATTTGCACTTTTCATCGCCTCCATGACATCCTTCTCGGTTTCTGGGACGTGGCTTGCGGCCATGCTCTCCAGATCCTGTGGCGGAATGTCCCAGTGTATCCCGAACTGCGTGCGTGCCTCCACCGGCTTTGAGGACACGATGAAGTTATCCATGATGCGTATGTCTTTGCCCTCGCCAAGCTCGTTGATCCAAAAGAAGATGTCGTTAAGATGGCTCTGGTTGTACTTGTTATAGGTTAACTTTGTTATCAGGGGCCCAGTCGTCTTGTCAGATATTATCCTTTTGCCGTCGCTGGTTATCACCGCGGTCGTGTCCACTACCAGAAAGAACTTTTCATTGATCTCCTTGAACGACACCTTGGCGGCGGGGTGGAACATGGCGGGCCTCCCGGTGGGTGGAAGGCTTATCTGAAAAGCCACGGTCCTGCGGGCCGACCGTGACTTTCCGGGCCAGAAGCGCTTCTTTCTTTCCATGTGCTCTGTTTGGAAGAACAGCCTTCTTTCTTTGCCGTTATAGTCCGAGCTCAGTCCGCGGCTTCCCGCATACCCGAGTATCTCGCGGTTCATCAGGGAAACAAAGACGTGCCTCCTGTTTGGATCATCTAGCCACTGCCGGGCGTCATGATGGCCTGCGCTCCCAGGCTTGACCAGGGCCGAATAGGGGTTGTCGGGATCCTCCAGGTTCTGCAATGACACCAGCCTTCTGTCCCACATCCGGGTCAGGTTGATTGGAGGTCGCATGTGTTTTGATAGCTCTGCGAGGGCCCCGGCGAGGCTGCCGAATTTGGGCGCGCCAAAGTAAACCCGCCTCGGGAGCTTGGTCACCTCGAACAGGTTTCCGTACAGCGTCTCCTCTATGAGGTCGGGCTCGCCCGAGATTATGGACGACTGGTACCGCTCCTCCTTGGTCCTTGTGTCTATGTAGTCTATCTCCATTGGGGACGCCTCTGCGTTCTTGGTCCCACGCCGGATGTACGGGAGGCCTTTTTTGAAGACGCGTCTGCTTTTGGACGTGTTCTCGTCGCGGTATTCCCCGTCCTTTTTTGGCTTTACGATATGTAGTGACGGCTCCACGTAGAGAATTGCAAACCGTCTGGAATCGCCCTCGATCGTGCGATAAAACTCGTCGTAGTGTATCCCTATGCGGACGTTGGAATACGAATCGAGTTTCTCCTCTAACGAGGACGGATCCAGCTTAAAATGCAGCGGCAGGCCGATCGGGTTGAATTTTCCTTCGATTCCGGACTCGGCAGGATGGTTTTCCGCGATCCCGAACACCAGGTAGCCGCCTCCGACGTTGGCAAAGGAAAATATGTCCTTCAAAAGGTGGAGGGAGTGGTGTGCGTCCGAGAGGTCAAGGAACCTCTTATAGTCCAGAAACTGTGTCTCCTTTCCCAAGTAGAACAGGTAGTTGATAGCCAGGTCGTCTATGGGATCAACCATGTTGCCGTCGATCATCACCTTTCTTCCATGCATCAGCTGCCTGCAGCTCGGGGGTTTATTAAACATTCAGCTGTTTTGGCTATAAATGCCCCGATCCATGCCGGGATCGCGCCGGACACTTGGATCCGTGGATCCGCGGCGGATCGGAATGGTTGAAAGGACGGGGTTTGTCGGCGCCTTGCCGCAGGATACGGGATGCCGTCATCAATGGCATGGCTTGGATGGTCCGGGGCAGGTTTGCCTGCGCGGCCAGCGACTAAAAAAGGAGTCCCGCGCCGCGAGGACGATCCCGGGGCACGGGCAGGCTAGATCGCCATCACGTTCAAGGGGCCGCTTGGCGGGGCGTCCCTGGCCACAGGCCCTGAGAATCCTCGCCTCCCCTAGGCACCCACGCCGTCAATATTACGCGGCATGTGCCGCGCCAGGGCGGGGGCGACGGGCTCGGCGGTGCCCGCAAACGCGTCCAGCGTTGGGGCGCGGGGGTGTATCTGGGGCCGGGCGGGGCGCCTGCGGAACCGCCTCCGAGGAGGCTCCGTGCCGTGCTTGCACGCCCTGCATGTGGGCTGGATCCTGACGCGGCCGGAGTCGTCCAGGAACCCATTGATCCTCCACGCCTCCTGCAGCGAGTGGGCCACGATGTGGCACTTGTTGCATATGCTGAACGTCTGTCTTGGAAGGACGTTCTCGTCCATTATCATGTGTGCATCAAGGAACTGGAACGGGCGGCGCCACGACTTTCCCTTGAATTCAAACCCAGAACCTGCAAGGGTCGATTCTATCTCGTTGCGTGTCATTCTGTCCGTGTCGGGATTTATGCGGAGGTAGATCCGGCCGAGCTTCGGGGATCGCAGGACTTTCAGGTACCTCACATTGCTGCCGAGCTTGATCAGAAATCCCTTGTCCCCGGACATGGCACGGTTGTGTATTTCTACAATGTTGCTGAATTCTGTTCTGCACTTGGCGCTGACTGCCGGTATGCCCGACTCGTACGGCCGAGAGAAGAAATTATGGCTGATGACGTTGTATTCGATGCTGCGGCCCACCTCGATCATATCAAGTTGGGGGGAGTCCGTGCATGCCTTTTTGAGAATCGCCTCTAGGAATTTCCTGAACCGCATCAGGCTGTTGCCGTTTTCCATGTACCGCGGGCACCCCAACAGGCTGTCGCCCATCGTGAATTTCAGGGTATCCTTGAGCCGCCGGGTCTCCCGGTGGGGGAGGTTTCCCTCCACCACCGCGGGGATCCCGGCGGAGATCTGGGCCTCTTGTAGGATCTGCGCGATCTTTGGATGGTCTGGCTTTTCGAATGACAGCAGGTACGACAGTATGTAGCTAGTCTCCATGTCGATTACAGACGTAAGCCACAGCGTCCTTCCGCCCGCGGGAACCGCCGCCTGGCAGAGTCCCCAGATGCTGCCAAAGCACATGGTGCGGCTCAGGTCGTCGGCCTCCATCCTGACGGACCGGGAGATCAGGCCGTACCAGCCCGGGACGGGGGGGTAGTTGGCGATATAGTCCTTCAGGGGCAGCAGGCGCCCGGTGTCTTCGTACGGGGGGCCCGTCACCCCCACAGATCCGGCCTGATATAGACTCGGATGCTCATGCGGGCTATGGCGGAGCTGGGGGGTGGGGGGGCGATAACTGGGGGGTTCGGGCGCGGGGTTGCCGGACGTGCCACCGGAGCGGGATCTGGCGGCATATCTGGCAAGGATATCCGGGATCTGTGAGGATATCCGTTCTGCGCTGGAGGAAAAGTCATCGACGGTGAACGGCTCGTACTCCCTGTCCTGCATGAACCCTCCGACGTCAGTGACACCCTCTTCCACCATATACACGACGGGGATGTAATTCTCGGCATATCCAATCTCTTGAAACACGAATGATGAGGGCTCTTTGAACAGGAGTGCGATCAATAGGTTGGACGCCCTAATCTCGTACTTTACCTTGTCAAGGAGGCTATACCCGTACATTGGGTTATCCGATGCGATATAGCCCCCATACCCGCATCTTTCAAGCTCGTGACGAAGCTTCCTTCCACACGTGATCATGGGCTTCGATGTCGGGCAACTGATGAAGATCTGATCCACGAAGGAACGTCATTAGGGGTAGCTTATAAATTTTTCGCCCGGTTGTGCGTAACGGGATCATGTGCTGCCGGCACGCGCCAAGATTCTGCGCCAATATGCGCGTCAAGATAAAGAACAGGCCACATGATGGCAGATTCTATGTAGTGCCGCAGGTACCACCCTTGGATCCACCGGGGGCGTGCCGTCCCATATCATGGGCGCGCAGACCCGGCAAGCGCCGGGATCGGGGGGTCGTGATGTACGGTTCCCGTGGCACGGCAATGGCGGACTGGCGCCGCCCGGGGGCCGGACCTATGATCGCCTTCGGGATGGCGATCCGGCCGCGCGCCGGCGCGGTGCGGGCCCGGGCTGCCGCGGGATCCTCTTCTTGATCTTCCTCGGGGGCCGGAACCGCCTCAGCCCGCCCAGCCTCATGGCCTCGTACCTGCCCAGCAGGAACTCCCACCTCTCAAGGTCGCCGCCAAAGGGCTCCTCGCGGTAGAGGCGGTCCACTGCCGCGTCCAGCCTCTCGTGGGCCCTGAGCAGGTCCGGCTGCATGGGGGTGCCGTACAGGTCCGCCAGGCTCTGGCCGCCGTGCATGCCGCGGATCCGGAGGATCTCTTCGGCGTGCCTTGCCAGGGGCCCGAGATCGCCATCCGGCAGGGGGAATGTGTTATAGACCACGCTGGAGGAATACGAATAGTCCGACTTCATACGGCCCGCCACCAGCTCGACCCAGGCCATGTGCATCCTTGACGAGAGCAGCCCGAAGAGGTCAGCCGTGGCGTTCTCGACTATGAAGGCCTTGTCGCTTGGGATTGCGGGGGGGCTCCGGAACCCCACCGGTATGTATCTCCGGGCCCGGCTGCTCACCTTTGGGAGTATGAGGAACGGCCTCTCCGGTATGACCGTTGTGTCCCAGACGGTGGGCGTCCTTGCCAGCTTTATGGTGTTTTTCCTCTTCCTGCCGGCGCGGTAGCGGGAGACCTCGTCCGTTAGTTTTTTTACGTGCACGAGCCCTGCCAGCTCGCTCGGCCTGATGTTTCGCAGCTCCAGAATCCAGCGGTCGCCCCCGTTGAGAAAGCTCCTTCCCGTTATGTACGGCCTCAGGTATCTTTCGGCCCCCGGCTCTTTCTTTAGGAACGCCTCCCTTTCCTCGTCTGTGAATATGTACATGCCGTCGTCTATCGGCGTGGATCCCTGCCTGATCCTGCCGAGGCCGTTCACGGGGACGGGCGAGGCCGTCACCAGGGGCACCCTCTTTGAGAACCCCCTGAGGTACGGCGAGATGTACCTGTGGGCGGTCCTGCCGCCGCCGGCATCATAGATATGGTTGGTTGTCGCATGGGTCTTTGAGAGCCCGAGTATCACCACGTGCACGCGTGCCGCGTCCCTGGCGTCGGTCATCCATGGAAACGGCGTATACCCGAATATTATCCGCATGCCGTGCTTGTCAAGGATCGTGGGCCAGAGGCCCCCCACCTGCTCCCCCTGGATTATGCTGTTGGTGGATACGAGGCCGACCCTGCACCTCTCATTGCAGTACTCTGCCGACTTTACAAACCAGTTGGAGACATAGTCAAGGTCCCCGTGCCCCGTTATCCGCTTTGTCTGATCGGGCCCGCCGCCCCCCTGGTTGCCGCCCCCGAACGGGGGGTTGCCGATGATGTAGGAGCAGTCCCTGCCGGGCAGCACGTCGTTCCAGTCGACCTCCAGGGCGTCGCCTACGCGGATGGTGGCGTGCTCCCTCAGTGGTATGCGGAGCTCTGCCCCCTCGAAGTGGTTGGCGATCTTGAGGTTCTCGATGTGGTCCACCATCCACATGGCCGCCTCGGTTATCTTGGCGGCATAGGGCTTTAGCTCGATCCCGTAGAACTGGTCCACGTTGACCTTTGAGAGGACGGTCGAGTCCCGGATGACGGCCTCCCGGTGGCAGAACCGGATGATGTCAAGCTCCAGCGTCCGGAGGTCCTGGTAGGAGGTTATCAGAAAGCTGCCCGACCCGCAGGCGGGATCCAGGAACCGGAGGGAGCGGAGCCGGTCCTGCAGGCGGAGGAGCCCCGACCTCTTCTCGTTGCGCGTCCCGTCGGACCCCACTATCTGGCCGTACTCGCGGTACAGGCCGTCCATGAAGAGCGGGTCTATGACCCTGTGGACGTTCCTGGTGGTGGTATAGTGGGCCCCGTACCTGCGGCGCTCCGTCCCGGACATCATGCCCTCGAACATGCTGCCGAATATGGAGGGGGATACGCCGTCCCAGGCAAAGTCGGCGGCTGCCAGGATCGCCTCGCGGATCTCCCTGCTGCAGAACACCTCCTCGAGCCGGTCGCTGAAGAGGCCGCCGTCGATGTACCGGAAGGCCCCGAGGTCGGCCGGCATGCTGCGCCTATTGCCGGGCGGGGTATCAAGGACGGTGAAGATCCGGTTTAGCTCGGAGCCAAGGTCCACGCCGTCGCGGCGCGTATACCTCTCGATATACTCGCGGAACTGGTTCTTTTCAAAGATCCCAGAGTCCTCGGCAAAGAGGCAGTACGCTATCCGGACCAGCCACATGCCCAGCAGGTCCTCCCCATAGTCCTCCTTGCTGAGCAGGTCGTATATGGCGTCCATCTTGTAGGCGGCCTTTTGGTTGATCTCCTCGTCGTATGTCTCGCTGTCCGCGCCGGCCGACATGAAGCCAAGGTGCCCGAGCATCGATGGGAGGTGCTCTAGCTCGAATACCGTGTCGCCCCCGGACTTTAGGTCCCGCAGCCGGAACCAGTTAAAGTCGCACGATATGACGTACTGGGGCCTGATGTCCGCGTCCAGGCCCTCATAGTACCTCAGGGCCTGCCTGTCGGCCTCGTCAAGGTCCCTGCCGGGGCTCTTGTGCTCCACGAGGAGCTTTCGCTGCCAGAACAGGTCGATGCGCCCCGAGAGGCCCTTGCCGGGCCTCGGCAGCAGGCGGACGTTGTACTCGAACTTTGCAAAGTCGCGCCTCTTCATGCCGAATATGTGGAAGAACTCGTCCCAAAAGGTGTGCGACTCGGCCGCCTCGATTACGTCCTGGCCCTTCCAGTCCCTGGCAAACTTTTCTGCCCGGAGCCGGACCACGGCCTGGCTTGCCGCGCGTCCACCCCCCCCCCCTCAGGGGTTCGGGAGCCGCCGTCGTGCCGCTACCCGTCCGGGATCCCTCCCCTGCCAGGTGCTGCGGCGCATGCGCCGCCCGCGGGAACGACCGCCTTGCCGCGGAGCCCGTGCGGCCGGCCTCCAGCCTGGGGGGCGGCGCCGGGGCCGTTCCTCTGCCTTGCCATGCACGGGCCGGGTAGGGGGGTTCTGTAAAGTTATCGGGGCCGGGGGCCGTCCGGACAGAATGGTACCGCCTGGCCGGCCGTGATCTCGATGGATACGGACGGCGAGAGGGCCCCCGGGTCTGATACCGGCACGCGGCCGCGGTGCCGCCGGGATGATACCGGCGGGCCAGGGGAACCTGCCGGGCGCCGCGCCCCGGATCC
>JALCBY010000136.1 GCA_028066055.1 Hyphomicrobiaceae bacterium | reverse complement strand
GAGTGGTCGAAGGCGCCCCGCATATGGCACCCGCCATATGCCATCTGAGGAAAGCGTGCGCTTATCTTCGATCCACTCGGAATGAAGGGACATAAGACTGTTTAGGAGAGGTGGCCGAGTGGTCGAAGGCGCACGCCTGGAACGCGTGTAGGCGGGCAACCGTCTCGTGGGTTCGAATCCCACCCTCTCCGCCAATTCCCATAAAAAGATAGTCTCTCCGGAGCCGGCACCAACCTCAGAATAGCAGGCCCAGATTTTCAATTTTGCATGTAAGTCTTCAGTCTCGTCATTGTGGATGTCCACAATGCGCACAAAGAGGGCATTCTAAACGAAATCAAAATGTCTGCCTCGTCCACCCCGATCAAATGCGAGGTTTTGGGGCGGGCTCACGATCCGAGTCACCCGAGTTCGGTTCCCCTTTGGGTTCGATTAAGAGCACCTTGACTTCCTTTTCCGCCCTGGGGCGGTGGACAACTCCTTTGGGAACCACAAACAATTCGCCTGCCTTAACCGTTCTCGAAGGTTCCCCTTCGATATCCATCTCCATTTCTCCATCAAGAACGTAGAAAAAATCGTCGGTGGTATCGTGCTTGTGGAATGGATATTCGCCGATGAACTTAACGACCATGACTTCATTTTCGTTGTAATCCGCGATCACGTGGGGGTCCCAATGGGAGGAGAACTGGGCCAGTTTTTCTGAAAGATTGATTGTTTTCATCTACGACGCTCATTTTTGTTTGGTGCGTTTCATATATCAGCTGCTCGCCGCGGCCATGACAAATTCAAAGAATCTGAGTTCTGCCGGTGTTCGCGCGGCCGACTTTCGCCGGATGATCTCATACTGCGAAACATAGCCATACTCATCCGGTTTTACCGACCGCATCAGGTCATGTTCGACCCATTGTTCGGCATAGTGGGCGGGGAGAAACGCGAGATAGTGGCCTGAGAGAATGAGATGGGCGAGCCCTTCGATGCTGTGCGCCCGCGCCGTGTAGGTGAAGGCTCTTTGCTTTTCCGGTGTCTGGTCGAGAGAGACGTACCCACGTTGCGCATGCATGGACGATCTGACATCGCGCCCCGAGATGTCGGTATCCTTTTTGCGAAACAGCGGATGTTTCTCTCCGCAGAAAAGTTCCATCCTTGCGGAAAAAACGGGACTGTACTCGAGCTGCGACAGCCTTCGCGGAAAGAACCCGATGGCCAGATGGGCCTGGGCGCTCAAGACCATACGTTCCAGCTGGTTCGGCGGTGCGACGTGCACCGTGATGTCGACATCATGTTCGAGTGCGCCAAAGCGCGCGATCGCGTCGCTCAAGCTGAAGGTCGGATGGGTGACGGTGTTGTCGATGATAGCGATCTGCAGTTCTCCGACCAGCTTGTCCCGGCCCAGGACGTGACTGCGAAAGTCCTCAAGGTGATTGAAGAGCGCGGTTGAGGCGTCGAAGACGCGCTGTCCGTCCTCTGTCAGCGCAAATCCGCCTCGGCCCCGCTGGCACAGGGTCAATCCCAGCCGCGTTTCGAGATTCTTGATGTGAATACTGATCGTGGCCTGGCTCACAT
>JALCBY010000135.1 GCA_028066055.1 Hyphomicrobiaceae bacterium | reverse complement strand
CCACGGCCGCCGCCAGCCGGCGGGGGTTGCGGTGGCCCCTGGCAAGGCGCAGGGCCGATATGGGGAGCTGTTGTTAAAAGACCCCGGCGTCTTCATGGAGTATTGGATTATAGCGTACAACTCAAACATAACATTCATATGCCATTCTGTAGAAGTACCCCATATGGCTACCACCAAAAGCAAGAAGGACGCAGTATTTGACAAGGGATCTCGCATCATAGGAATGGATCCAGATATCTGGAGAGAGGATATTTGTGGACATCCCATCAAACGTAGCGAACATGGAAATACTGATTCCGAGTACGGGTGGGAAATTGATCATAGAGATCCGGATGGTGGAGACGATATGGACAACCTACAACCGCTCCAGTGGAAGACAAACAGGACAAAGTCAGATAATCCTAACTTTAGATGTTGGTCATATATCTAGTGTACGCGGGGCCGTTATATGATACCCATAGGCACACCATGATCAGTAACAAAATCAGGTGGGCATCAGTTCTTACCGGCCGCGGGGCTCCAGTTTCATATTGAGTGGATGGCGGGTTCGCTGTAGGGGACGATCGAAGACGCCTACCGTGACATTTAAAAGGAAGACTCCTGAGAAAAGGTACCGTGGCGGAGGCTACAGAGACGTAGGATGAACATAATGTCTTCTAGTGGAAGCGATTTAAGGGCAGGGCAGGACGACCAGAGAGTGACAGACCTTGGGAAGATACTCAGATCGTTTTTTAAAGATTGTAAGGATAATAAACTTATAAAGATTACAAACCTAGACAAAGCCGAACGAAATAAAGTTAATTCGCGTCTTAGTGCATCAACATTAAGAGAAAAAGCAATACGTCAGATTCATACTAAACAAGTTGCTGAATCATTTATGAAAAGTGAACATTATGACGCCTTACAATATTTCATAAATATTAATTATATAAGAGAGACAACAGAGGAATTAAAGCATTATTTCAAAATATTTTTTGGCTCATCAATTGAAGATGGTTTAAAAATTATCTATCAACTATGTGATAAACTCCATTATGAGAAGGCCAAAAAATTGCAGATGGTTTCTCTTTTTGATATTGATCTACGAAATGCATTAAGCCATCAGGATTATGAGTTTGTTATGAAAGGTGAGCAGATAATGCATGTTATTATATATACTGAACCACCCAAGATATGGAAGATGAAAGATCTAAGCATCCAGCTTGATAAGATAAGAGAACTAAATTTCATAATAGGAAAGGTTATGGACGAATATCGAACCTAATTCAAATTACCAAAGATGGAATTGTATGATTATCGATATATCATAAGACAGCGTATTGTATGAATAGGCATAATATACCCTATCTTGGAATTTCACACCAACGGTTTAGTATCTCGACTAGCCCTCTGACCTTGAGAGCCGGCCGGCATCCGCTCACGAGTAAGCTATCTGTCTGGGTCTCAGCCACGCCCACTCCACCTGCCTGCGACGTGCGGCCTCCAAGGGCATCCCCACCCACACGCCCCCCAATTGGTTTATTTAAAGACCCCCCTCCCCCGCCATACCATGCAGCTCCAG
>JALCBY010000134.1 GCA_028066055.1 Hyphomicrobiaceae bacterium | reverse complement strand
CCATGAGACTCTGCACTGCCACCGTATGCAGGGGACGCAATACGCCGGGACATATGCAGGGACCACGCCTCTGGCCGGGCGTTTACCGGGTTACCCACAATCCGTCCTGCCCAGATCGGGTCATGGTTCGGAGCACGGGTGGCCACGGGAACGGCACCCATCCATTCTTTAGAGCATTTATAGTCACGGGGAGGAGGCCCCACGCCACTTGTCTTATATGGGAGGCGCCCGTACACACCGCCATGGAACACGAGGAGAGTCTAAAGAGATACATGTGGGAGAATGCGATCTCCGTGGACGGCTTTGATGATAACATATACAGGCAGGACGTGTGCGGGGCCTGGATAAAGTGGGACATGTATGGGAGGATTACCGGACACGAGCCAGTCACGAGCCTGAGGTGGACCAAGGATCACATAAGGCCGCTAGCAGACGGTGGGTCGGATTACCCGTCCAACCTCAGGGCGCTCCAGTGGTACAACAACCAGATGAAATCAGACGGATACCACAAGTGCCATGTGACATCCGATGGGAAAAGGAACGTTTTGATCTGATGCATGCGCCAGTTAAGCTGTTTTTCATATACGGGATCATCAGCATGTCAAAGCCAAAGGATCACATGAGTTCTGGAGGAGATCATGCGCATACAGACTACCCCTGTCTGGGATCCTACAGATCTGATGCCTCCATGCACTCAAGAGGTATGTAATCCCAAGCCTCGTCGCCCGGACTTGGATCCTCACACTCTAAGATCCTGACTCTAATCTGGACCCACCTCGGCATGTCTTGAGCGGTCGCACGCGAGCCCGAGCCGTTCCATGATATTCGTCCGGGGGACAACGTCGAACATGCGCCCAACGTCAGCGGCGGTGTCCGTTCGGCCGTCTCGCAGAAGCCGTACATAGTACGCCACATCCTCCGGTATTTCGTGCCCGCCGCCCGGGCGCACCACCTCGACATCCCCGGGTATACCGGTGGGAACAGTGCGCGGCACCGACATGAGCCTGTACCGAGGCTGCTTTTCCGGGCGCTCTACCACCGTCGAGAACGGCACGAGTCTTGAGGAGCCCGGGAACAGGCTCAGCATGTCTTGGATGATGCCCGCCCCGTCGGCGAGCAGCGCAACCCTCCTCCCAGATAGCAGGGTGGCCATGCAGGCCCCGAGTACGTCTATGATCACCTCCCCAACGGGCGGCGCCGGAAGGTGAGCCGGATCAGCCTCGATGGTCGGGAGGACGCCCCGCGCTTGCATGTCCGGCGCGCAGAGCGGATCAAGTGCCCTGCTGTCATACCCGGCCGCCCCAAAGTCGGCAGCATCCATGACAAGGACGTGGGTGCAGATGGTGTCGCCCCTGCGGTCGTACCCGATGCCGGCGTTCTCGGCGGCAATATACGCGACGCGGCCGCCGGGTATCTCCAGCAGGGACCTCGAGCTTGCAAAGTCCGACGAGATGATCCCGGCAGGATACATGTACCATGATAGATCATCGATGGTATCATCGTCTATGCCGGCGCTCCTAGCCACCGCCTGGTAGCCGCGCCTGCCGCCTATCTCGGCGGCCGTGAACATGAACTGCTCTATCC
>JALCBY010000133.1 GCA_028066055.1 Hyphomicrobiaceae bacterium | reverse complement strand
GAGCTGACAAACCAAAGATCGAAATGAATGCGTCGCGACGGGGCCAGTCAGGCACCGCACCGCCTAATCTTATCACCACAGTCATCAACCTGTTTATAGCCAGCTGTCGGGAACAAGGGATCCAGCCCGTCCGAATTCGCTCGAATCATATGATCGACGCACGCAAAAAACGCGTGCGACGTTCGAAACAGGCCGTGCGTCAAAATCGCGAAAGCCATGCACTATATTGTGTGCTTCGATTAGCTAAGTCCCGTTTTTCGGAAGAACATTATAATCTTTCCTTATAGTCATTGATTAGCGCGCACTGACCGCCCAGTTGTCGAGAACAACTTGGTGAGATCGGTGTTTTTTGCGGTCTTTAGTTGGGGTCTTCAGGCATGGCCAAGCGCTACACGTATTCGTCCGGTCCGGTTTCCGGCGGAAGTAAGAAGAACGAGAACATGTCGGAGAGCCCGGCGGCGGCAGTTCAGGTCGCCCAGGCAAACACGGATACCCAGCCGTTCGATCTGAATGCCGCGCCGGTCAAGGCGAGCTTCACGTCGACTGCGCCCGGCACGCGCATCGAGCTCCCCGCGGGCACGGCCATCGACAAGGTCTTCGTTTCCGGTCTCAACCTGTATCTCGTCCAGCCTGACGGCTCGGTTGTGGTGATCGTGGGTGGCGCCACGAACTACCCGACGCTCGTTCTCTCGTCAGGCGCCGTCATTCCATCTGAGAAACTGGAGGCTGCTCTTCAGGGTGCGCAGGAAGGCGTGCCCACAGCCGGGCCCGATGCGAGTGGGCCGGGCAGCAGTGGCGGCAATTTCGCGCTCAATCCCGGCGAGATCGGTGGGCCGTTCGACCTCGACGGGCTTCTCGGGGCCGACGACGGTCCGGACTTGGGTTTGTTTGCGTCGCCGTTTGATTTGCCGGAGGACCTCGAAGAGATCATCGCCAACGGTCTGCCTTCGATCGGTGAACCGGACAGCGTTTTTGTCGAGGAAGATGATCTGCCTCGTGGCATCAACGAGGACCAGTCGGTCGCCAAGCAGACGGCCATGGGTAATCTCGGCGCCGACTTCGGTCCGGACGGTCCGGGCACGATCACCTTCGATCCCAACATTTCGGCGCCCCGCGGACTAACGTCCCAGGGTGAGCAACTCAGTTATGTCGTCGGCCAGAATGGCACCTTCCTGACCGCGGTCACGGCGCAAGGGCGGACAGTTTTCACGGTCGAAATCGATCCGACGGAACCCGGCGGCAAATACACCTTCACGCTGCTCGGCCCCCTCGATCACCTCCCGCAAGATGAGCCGCTGGAGAACCTTCTCGATCTCCTGTTCGGGTTCGTCGTCACGGATAGCAACGGCGACAGCGTTCGGGGCGAGTTCAAGGTCACCGCGCAAGACGACATTCCGGTTGCCGGCACGGGTTCGGGGATGGCTACCGTAGCCGAAGACGCGATCGCCGATTCGGATTCTCTGCCCATTCTGCAAAACTTCGTTTTCGGTGGTGGTGGCTTCGGCGCTGACGGCCCCGCAACGGGCGGCGGCTTCGGTCTCATTGATGTGACCGCAGGCGGCACGCTGACACCTCAGGTGTTCGA
>JALCBY010000132.1 GCA_028066055.1 Hyphomicrobiaceae bacterium | reverse complement strand
AGTTCGGGTTTCGCAGATCTCTAAGCGTATCCTGGCTTCGGCGGGCCAGTTTGACCAGCGATTTCTGGTGGGTCAGACGATTGCGATTCGGCAGTGAGCGCCGTGGTTGGGCGGTCAACCGGCTCGGCAGAGAAGCTCGGTGATTTGGGCAAAGATTGATTGAAGCTTGGTGTGCCTCCAAAGTGCTGTGCCGGTTTTTTCTTCAACGCTCATGCGGCGCAGCGTCGTCAGGATGTCAGCGAACGAGGGTTGTGTCTTGTGTCGGTACCAGGGCCGATAGGGAAATTGGACCTCTGCATGGCCGGTCCGATGGAACCAGACGATCGCGAGGCTGTAGAGATACAGCGCCATCGGCGCGGTCCGCTGTACCGCCAGCGGCACGCGGTTGGCCGGGTCTTCGAAGCCGAGCAACTGCTTGCAATGCTCGAAGGTGCATTCGATGGCCCAGCGCGTCGCGTAGGCCGAGAGGATCTGCCGGGCGTCCCAGTCCAACTTCGTGCAGTAGAACAAGTGATCGGGGCGGTCCCCTTTCGTGTCGCGAGTCAACACCACCTTCAGCGGGCGATCTTTGCCCGCGGTGTAGTAGAGGGCGCGCTCACGAACTTTGACCTTCAATTGCGCATGCAGGCCGAACTGATCGAAGTCCAGATGCTGCCACCGCGTCCGGTCCCGGGCCCAGTCTTTGAGTCCCGGTAGGCGCTCGCCCTTTTTGCGGCGGCGCCCCTTGCGACCGGGCGTCGGTTCCGGCGGCAGTTCATACAGCACCCCCTTGGGATGCACGTGACTGATCAGATGAACGTTCTCCGGGAGCTTCGACAAAACGCTTTGGCCGCCATAGAGGCTGTCACCGGTCAGCACGATTTCGTCGTTGGGAAACCAGCGTTGGGCCATTTGGATCAGTTCCAAGGCCAGTTCCGGGCGAGTTCGATGATGGGCAGAACTCTGCTGGCTCGTCGCTTTCTTCTTTCCTTTGGTCACCCCTTGCCGATTGCGATAAAGCCGGGCGGCGATCGGCAAGGCAAAGACCTTATCGCGGGCCCAGAACGGCGAGACGAGGACCACGCACAACACCACCCAGTCGTGCCCCCAATTGGTCACCTTGTGTCTCTTGCTCGAAAGCAACGGGTCGTGATGCATGCCAGCGCCGAAGAGCTTCAGGCCTCGTTTGCGACACAGCGTGTCGTCGATGGCCCAGAGCATCGTCGCCCCCGGCGCCAAGAGCGTCACGACCAACTTGGCCAGCATCATCGAAAACCGATCGATATCCCAAGCCGCATGGCTGAAGAAGCGGTGGTAGCGCGACCAGTGACCGTTGCCGACGTTGCCGCCCGAGAAGATCGCCTCGGTGACATAACGGTGTCGAACCGAGATCAGCCAACCGGACGCAATCTCGGTAAAGGTCTGAAAGGTCGGCGCGGTAAACACGACGCTGAAAACGGATAGCAGTTGGAGAAAGGATTCGGTAACCTGCATCGGTCGGCTTCCTTGCCGTGGGTGTCGTCTTCTTGGCAGAAACAGACTACCCGAAAATGGCAAGGAAGCCGATACAAACTACCACCCGCGATGATGACAAATCTGCGAAACCCGAACTAAG
>JALCBY010000131.1 GCA_028066055.1 Hyphomicrobiaceae bacterium | reverse complement strand
ACACTCCGACCTATCGTTATTACGGTAAGCGCCGCTACTATGGCAAACGCCGCTACTATGGCAAACGCCGCTATTACGGTAAGCGCCGCTACTATGGCAAGCGCCGCTACTATGGCAAACGCCGCTACTATGGCAAACGCCGCTATTACGGCAAACGCCGCTATTACAAGAAGCGTCGTTACGTCAAACGCCGCCGTAATTACCGGAGAAGTTACTACCGTTACTGGTAGTCAAGGCTAGGCCAGGCGGGGCTTTCGTTGTTCGACGAGTGAGCATTTGAATTTGTCTGCGGGTCCGGTTCCGCAAGGGACGGACCCGCTTTCTATGCATGCGCCCGCTGCAGGAGTGTATGCAGCGCGACGGCGGCGGCATTGGAGACATTCAGGCTGGCGATTGGTCCTGCCGTTGTGAGCCGGCATATGAGATCACATTTCTCCCGTGTCAGCCGGCGCAATCCCTTCCGTTCCGCTCCAAGAACGAGAGCGCAGGGCTGCGAGATAACTGCTTTCTCGAGAGCCTGGTCCGCCGAACTGTCAAGTCCGATGCGCTGAAGGCCGCCATCTGCGATGTCATCGAGTGCACGCGCCAGATTGGCGACGAGTATGATGGGGACATGTTCGACTGCGCCGCTGGCGGCCTTGGCGGTGGTTCCGTCGAGTGGCGGGCTGTTATGCCGCGTGAGGACGGCCGCCTGCGCGCCGAAGGCGGCAGCAGAGCGCAGCATAGCGCCGACATTATGGGGGTCGGTGACCTGATCCAGCATCAGCAGGGGGCCGGATGAGGCGCCGGCGGACAGGATATCAGCAAGTGCGGGCTGGGGAAGCGGGGCTGATTCCAGCATCACGCCCTGGTGGACCGCATCGCGCCCGAGTTTGCGTGTGAGGTCCTCAGGTTTGACCTCGGTAACCTTTTCGGCTTGTGAGCCAATCAAATCGCCCAAGCGCGCGAGTCCGTTGCGGGTGGCGTAAACGGCTGAAATCTGGCGTTCCGGATTGGTCAGCGCAGCACTTACGGCATGGACACCGTAAATCTGTTCCGCCGCGGCGCGGGAGGGACGGTTTCTGCGGGAGCCGACCGATTTTTTGCGGTTTTTCATGGCATTGAGTGATAGTGATCCCCGTCCCGAAGAGCAAGGCGGTTCGGAAATCCGACGAATCGCCGGCGTCCGAGAAGGCAGGCCTGGCCACGGGCCATCTTGTCCATGTCTTGTCTGCATGTGTCCACGGGGGTGCTGTCACGCTGTAAAATCGCGAATTTTTTGATTGTTTTCTTTGATTTGCAGTTGACAGAAAGTGCCGTACTTCCCATAAACCGTCTTGAACTCCCTGCCGGTTTCCGGCGGGGCTTTTCTGTATGGATAAATTTCCGGTTTAGGAGGGGTGCCCGAGTGGTTAAAGGGGACGGGCTGTAAACCCGTTGGCTATGCCTACGTTGGTTCGAATCCAACCCCCTCCACCATTCGGAGGAGTGACGAACAAAGCAGCGCCGGATGGCGGAACAGGACCGGCAAAGACCTAGTTGAGGTTTCGGAAATCGGATTCTCTTGAAGTAAGCGGGTGTAGCTCAATGGTAGAGCAGCAGCCTTCCAAGCTGACGACGAGGGTTCG
>JALCBY010000054.1 GCA_028066055.1 Hyphomicrobiaceae bacterium | reverse complement strand
GATGGGAACTTGTTCGGCTGATATGATGCGTCCGCGCCGAAGACAAAGGAGGGTGGTGCCGCATGGGTGACTCGAACACCCGACCCCATCATTACGAATGATGTGCTCTACCAGCTGAGCTAATGCGGCGCCAACACGCCGGGTACGCCATCAGGACTTGATGCGCACCGACGTTTTGACTGGCATAGCTCCAGTGGCTAATGAAAGCAAGCGCAAGCGGCAACGTGTCGGATTTCGCGCCAGCGGCGATCAAACCGCATCAGTTGGATGGTGCGGGATACTTGCGGTCCCGCTCCGCTTCCGCCTCCGCGAAGGTGCCTTCCGGACCGGGATCGTCCGGCGCGCGGGGCTGCGAAAAAATCTCCTTCTCGACCTCGTCGCTTTCCGGGTTCTCGACAACCTCATCCGCGACGTGCTCGGGATTGACGACCTCTTCTCTCGCGATGTCGGCATCTTCGATCACAAGCGGGTCATCGCCGTTGGTGACCAGCTCGACGGGCGCCTTCCATTGGAAAGCATCGAGCTCACCGGTAATCGGCGAAACCGGGGCCCATTGATCGGATACGTAACCGTCTGCCGTCCAGGCCGGATCCCGAGGCGCGCGCACCGCCCGCGCAAGCCATTCCCGCACCCGCCCCTGATCGCCCGTCTGGCCGCCCTCGATGCGCGCCATCAGCGTACACACGCGGGCCGGGGGCCGGTCGTCGAGATAGGGCTGAAGCACGTCACGCGCCTCGTCCCAGTCGCGCGCCTCGACCGCCGCCGTGGCCACGGCAACCGCACCTTCGAGCGGATCCGGCGACCATTGCTGAAGGAATTTCACCCGTTTCAGGCGCTCGCGCGGACCGTCACCTGGACGCGTATGGGCATAGGCCATCGCGAGGTCTGGATGCGGGTTCAGCTCCCACGTCTTGGCGATGACGCGGGCCGCCCGGGTGGCATCGCCCTGTGACGCCATCACGCGCCCTGCGATCTCGGCCGCGGGTACAAGGTCGGGCGCGAGCTTGTGCGCTTCGAGCGCAAGCTGCCGTGCGCGATTGAGATCGGTTTCCTCCGAATCCATTGCCTGCGCCGTCAGCAACACCGCGCGCCGCCGGTCTGCAACGTCCTTCCCGATCTGGCGCTGGCGCTGCGCCACGTCGAGCGTGCGGAGCGCCCCGGCCCAGTCGCTGACCCTGCATTGCAACTCGAACAGCGCATTGACCGCCCATCCCAGATCGGGCTTGCGCCGCATTGCCCGCTCGGCAAACTGGCGCGCGGCCTCGTTTTCGTTTTCGCGGCGCGCTTCGAGGAAAAGGCCGCGCAATCCTAGCATCTCCGTCTCCGGTGCATCCGCCATTTGCTCGAAGATCCGCCGTGCGGCACTTCGGTCACCCTGGAGCTGGGCGGCCTGTGCCTCCAGAAGCGCCGTCAACGGTTCGTTCGGCAGGAGCTTGTGCGCCTGGGAGGCGAACTTCCGCGCCTCCGCCTTGTCGCCTGATCCCACGGCCACCAATCCGTGCGTAAGCGCCTCAAGACCACGCCGTTCTCGTTTTTTACGGACCAATTCGGCGACAACGGAAGGCCTCGAAATCAGGTATCGCGCCAGTGACCAGAGAAAAATAACCAGCAAGGCAAACGCACCAAGCCCGAGACCCGCTGCCAGGACGGACGTGTCGATCCGATATCCGAGCCAGTTGACCGTGAGCGTGCCCGGAGCCTCTGCAAGCCACGCGATTCCCAAGGCGGCGGCGATGACCGCGATAACGAAGACGGCGAGTTTAAGCATCACCAGCTACCTTTTCGCCGCTGCATCCGGATCCGTCGCATGCTTTTTGAGCAATTCACGCTCCACGCCATTCACCGCAGATATCGCAGCCTGGCGCATCTCCGCCTTCGCGAGCCAGGGTTTGACCGCCTCCAGCGCCGGCCCCTTCAGCGTCGTCGCCTCCCGCAAGACACCGGAGAGATCGGACGCATTCATGTCGGCTTCCATCCGCGAAAGGACGGCAGACGTATCGTCGCCCTGAACCGGGCCGATGCGCCGCACACGGACGATGGACTGGGCATTTGTTGCGAGACGGTCCAGGAAGGTCTCATCGTCGGCCTTGTCCGCGGCCTCGACCGCGGCCTCAAGAACCGGCCGAAGCTCCCTGAGAAGTGTGCGTTGCCGCGGCACGCCGGTCTTGGCGTAGGCCGAGAGACCTGAGAGATCGAGATTTTCCGGAGCGTACTCCCGAAAGAGATCAAGCTGTTGAACGTATGGATCGCCGTCGAAAACCGCGCGGCGCAGAGCTTCGAATGCCAGGGCGAGGGCAGCGCCCTTCTCATTGTCGGAACGCGTCCTTTGCGTCTGTATTTTTTCCGCCGCGCGCACTTCGCTGGAGAGCTTGGCAATCTGCGTCTCGAGCGACTTGGTTCGCTGGTTCAAGGCGTCGGCTGCAGCTTTCGCCGCTGCGCTCCCGCCGCCCTCCGCAAGGGATGCCTTCAGACCTGCGATCTCGGCATCCAGTCCCTCCTTCTGTTTTTTCAGCGCATCGGACAGGGCTGCCAGCCGGGATGAAAGCTCAAGTGTCGCGGCATCGCCCGCCCCGGAGCCCGCCGATGATTGCACGGCTTTCAGCACATCCTCCAGCTTCGCAACGCGATCGGACAACTCAGCTTTTTCCTTCGTCGACGCGCTTGCAGAAGCGGCCGCGTTGTTCTCAACGATGGCAATACGCGACGCTACCTTGCTGAGGTCCTCTTTGTTCACTTCCGGTGGTTTCGCTGCTGTCTCAACGGCTTTCTTCTGCGCATCGAGCTCTGTCTGCAGTGCACCGAGCCGGGATTGGAGCTGCGCGATTTCCTGACCCGTTCTGTCGGCGCTATCGGATGAGCCGGACGAAAACTGGCCGATACCGACACCACCGATGACCACACCGACGAGCCCTCCGACGAGCCCTGCCGCCAGATGGGTGGCGAAGCTTCGAAGCTCGATCCCGGTCGTGCGCGGCTGAGTGGTGGCTGTGTTCTGAGCGTCTTCGGCCGCGGTTTTCTTGGCGTCAGTTTTTTTTGCACTGGCCCCGGGAGACGCCTTGTCTTGTTTTATTGCGTCTTCCGGCGATTTCGCAACCGGCGCTGCAGACCCCTTCTTAGCGGTCCCGGCCTCCTCCCCGGGAACCTCTTTCGCCTCAAGGTCGATGGTCCGGGCCGGACGCTTGGTCGTCCTGGACGTCCGCGCGGTCCGCCGCGTTGTGCGTCCCGTTTCCTTCTTCTCGTCAGCCATGTGTATCGGTGGTCCTCATACTCGCTGTGCCTTCACGGACCCTCGCCCAAACCGCCGCCGTGAACCGCAGTCAGCAGTTTGCCGCCTCGCGGGTGATCAAGGCAAGTAGATCATCCTGTGTCGGCGCGGACGCGACCGAAGAACGCGCGCCGGCAAGCCCCGAAAGCGCCTCCGCGACGTTCGCCGAAAGGCACAAATGAACAAGCTTTTTTGCGGGTTCCGCCAGATCGCTCTTTTGTACGAGCCGCGTGTAGGTTGCGGCTGTGGCCGGCGACATCAGGATAACGCCGTCCAGTCTGCCCGACCGGATCTCCTCGACGACGGACGGATCGAGCGCGTCGACCGGATGCGTTGCATAGAGAACCATTTGCGCCACTTCAAATCCGTGCGACTCCAGCGGGGCCCTCAAGTCAAACGCTGTTTTTTCGCCCGTCAGATAAGCCAGCACGCCTTTCGAAGGATCGCATTGTCCGCAGATCAGCGGCACAAGAGCTTCCGCCGTGCCCGGACCCTCGGCAACATTTTGAAACCCTGTTTCTTCGGCAAGACGGGCTGTTGCCTCTCCAACCGCGACGAGCGGCAAATGCGTGACCGCCTTTACCTGGCCGAGTTCTTCAAAGGCGCGCAGAGCGTTGCGGCTGGTGACAACCAAAGCCTGCGTACCCGCGATGGGTATCGGCCCCGGGTCTCGGACCTCTACAGCGAGCAGGGGCGCAATGACCGCTTCGTGACCCAACTCCTCGAGAATAACCGCTTGCGCATCCGCGTCCGGCTGCGGGCGGGTCACAAGCAACCGCATCACTCCAGCACCTCGAAGAATCCCTCACCTGCTTTGGACAAGAGCTCCCGTGCCGCATCCACACCCATGGCATCGGCGCCGTCCCCGGCTACGCCCCGCCGCTCGGTCCGATGGCAGGTCGTACCGTCCGGCGTGAGGATCTCTCCACGAAAATGCAGTTCGGTGCCTTCAATGGTCGCAAGACCGGCGATGGGCGTCCGACAGGAGCCGTCGAGCTCGGAGAGAAACGCACGCTCCACGCCGACGCAGAGCGCGGTTTCCGGGTCGTGCACCCGTCCAAGCAGGTCGCGGGCTTTCGCGTCGTCGGCGCGTGTCTCGACGCAAATGGCGCCCTGGGCAACCGCCGGAAGCATCTCCTCAGGCGCGAGTCGCTCTGTGATGTGGTCGGCCTTTCCGAGCCGCTTCAGACCGGCGACCGCCAGCAGTGTCGCGTCCGCCTGACCTTCATCGAGCTTCCGCAGGCGTGTTTCGACATTGCCGCGAAATTCGATCACCTTGAGATCCGGCCGGACGCGCCTGATCTGTGCCTGCCGTCTGAGAGAAGACGTCCCCACCACGGCACCTTCCGGCAGCTCGCGAAAGGTTGACGACGTTGGGCTCAAGAAGGCATCGCGCACGTCCTCGCGCGGCAAAACACAGGCGATGTCCAGCCCGTCGGGCAAAACCGTGGGCATATCCTTGAAGGAGTGCACCGCCATGTCGATGTCACCCGCCAGCAGTGCCTCCTCGATTTCCTTGGTGAAAAGCCCTTTCCCACCGAATTCGCGCAGCGCCTTGTCCTGGATGCGGTCACCAGAGGTTTTGAAGGTGCAGATCTCGATTTCCGCTATCTCAAGCTCATGCGCCGCCGCCAATTTCGAGCGCACCTCTTCAGCCTGCCACAAGGCGAGCGGGCTTCCCCGGGTTCCGATTTTCAACGCGCGCGATTGCAACAACTTTGCTCCAGGTGGTAACTCACAGCGTCCGGGTGCGGACAGCAGACGGCATTAATGCCCGGCATCGGGTCGTAACGCAATCGATCAGCAAACGTGATGACAACAAACAGCAACAGATCGGATTTGCGCGTGCTCGGCATCGAAACGAGCTGCGACGAGACCGCGGCAGCAGTTGTGCTGCGCACGGGGCCGCAGCAGGGAAAAATCCTTTCCAACATCGTTCGCGCGCAGCTCGATGATCACGCCGCCTACGGCGGTGTCGTGCCGGAAATCGCCGCACGCGCTCATGTCGAGGTGCTCGACGTTCTGGTTGCGCAGGCGCTGAGCGAAACCGGGTTGTCCTGGGATGAACTCGACGGCATCGCTGCAACCGCCGGTCCGGGACTGCTGGGCGGCGTGCTCGTCGGCCTCATGACGGCCAAGGCGATTGCATCAGCGCGTGGACTTCCCTTCGTCGCGGTGAACCACCTCGAGGCTCATGCGCTCACCCCTGGCCTGACGGACGGGCTTGCACCGCCCTATCTCCTCCTGCTGGTCTCCGGTGGCCATACGCAACTGCTCATTGTCCATGATCTCGGCGCGTATGAACGGCTTGGCACGACGCTCGACGATGCGCTTGGCGAAGCCTTCGACAAGACCGCGAAGCTTCTCGGACTCCCCTATCCCGGTGGTCCGGAGGTCGAAAAATGCGCGGCGGACGGCGATCCGAGCCGCTTCGATCTGCCGCGACCACTCATGGGTCGCGAAGCGCCTGACTTTTCCTTCGCGGGCCTCAAGACGGCGTTGCGCCGCCAGGCGGAGCAACATTCTCCCCTCTCGAACCAGGACGTCGCCGACCTGTGTGCCTCCTTCCAGCAGGCCGTCGGTGACGTGATCGTTGACCGGACGGCAACCGCCATAAACCTCTTTGAAAAGCGTGTTGCCTCGATGAAAGACCGCAATCTCGTCGTTGCCGGCGGTGTTGCCGCGAACCAGGCGCTCCGCGCGCGGCTGGCGCAGTTGTGTGAGAAAAAAAACTTCGTGTTTCACGTGCCGCCCGCCTCGCTTTGCACAGACAATGGAGCCATGGTCGCATGGGCTGGCGCAGAACGTCTGTCGCGTGGCCTGACGGACGGATTCGAATTCCCGGCGCGCGCGCGCTGGCCGCTCGATCCCGATGCCGCGCCAAAGATCGGCGCCGGCGTGAAGGCGTGAAACGATGAGGCACATATGACCATTCAATCGATCGGCGTCGTCGGAGCGGGCGCGTGGGGCACGGCACTGGCCCAGGCTGTTATCAATTCAGGGCGTGACGCATTGATATGGGCCCATGAGCCGGAGACGGTTTCGGACATCAATCGCGATCGCGTGAACCACACATTCCTGCCCGAAGTCCAACTCGATCCGAAGCTGAAGGCTACCAGCGATATTGAAGAGGTTGCGGGACAAAATGCGCTTCTGATGGTTGCTCCGGCCCAGCATATGCGCACGATCGCCGGCCAACTTGCCGGGCACCTTCCCGACGCACGGCCCGTGATCATCTGCTCGAAAGGCATCGAGCAGAGCTCGGGGAAAATGATGAGCACTGTTCTCTCCGAGACGCTGCCGGGAGCCTCGCTCGCCGTGCTGTCGGGCCCGACCTTTGCCGCCGAAGTGGCCAGAGGGTTGCCTGCCGCCTTGACCCTGGCGTGCGAGAATGAGGACCTCGGAAAATTGCTGGCACATGCCATCGGGCATGCGACCTTCCGTCCCTATTGGAGCGACGACATCATCGGCGCGCAGATCGGCGGAGCGATCAAGAATGTGCTGGCCATCGCCGCGGGCATCGTCATGGGCAGAAAGCTCGGCTCGAACGCTCATGCGGCTCTGACCACCCGCGGCTACGCGGAAATGGTTCGCTTCGGCGCCGCACTTGGTGCACGCGCGGAGACACTGACAGGCCTGAGCGGCCTCGGTGATCTGATCCTGACCTGCGGCAGTCCACAGTCGCGCAACATGTCTCTGGGCATTGCGTTGGGCGAAGGCAAGACGCTGGATGAAGTCCTGGGTGCCCGCAGGTCGGTGAGCGAAGGCGTGTACACCGCATCTGCGGTTGTGGAGATCGCACAGGACAAGGGCCTCGACCTGCCGATCTGTTCCGCGGTTCATGCGATTGTTTCCGGATCCGTCGGTGTTGACCAGGCGATCGAGGAGCTGCTCGCACGGCCCATTCGCGCCGAACATGAAGCGTGACATTCTTTCCCACGGGCTGGAAATTCTTCCCTGACGGGTCGATAATCCTCCCCCGGAGGTGGCGTCATGACGATCAAGGTGGAACCACTCGACGGGCCGCTCGGTGCGGTCATTCTCGGGCTCGACTCCTCGAAACCACTCAGTGATGAAGATTTTCGCACGGTCGAGCAAGCCATGTGCGACCATGTGGCGATCGTCGTGCCGGAGCTTGAGGAAAATGTGCCCTGGTTGCGGGATTTCGGTTTGCGGTTCGGACCGCTGGTGCCCCATATCCTCGATCAATACCACCATCCCGACGGTTTCGAAGTTTCCATCATCGCCCGCAACACGGGGACGGCCGAGTCCCGCGATACGGCGAAGCCAGCCGGCGCCTTCTGGCACTCCGATCTGAGTTACGAGGAAGATCCTTCCGATGCGATATTCCTCTATTCGACACAGATCCCGAGTAGGGGCGGCGACACGATGGCGGCCAACATGTATATGGCGTACGACGGGTTGCCCGGAAAGCTCAAGGAGCGCATCGAAACCCTGTCCGCAACCCATCGCTGGGGCTGGAACACGGGCGGAGCCGCGCCAAAGCTCACCAAAGAACAGCAGGACACCCATCCCGACGTGATCCATCCGGTGGTGCGCACCCATCCGAAGACGGGTCGAAAGATCCTGTACGTCAATCCCGGCTACACGATGAAAATCAATGATGTGAGCCCGCAGGAGAGCGACGACCTGCTCGATGAACTCTATGAGCACGCGCTGAACCCCGACTATCAATACCGCCACAAATGGAGCCTGAACATGTTGCTCGGGCTCGACAATCGTGCGTCGATCCACGCCGCTGTCGATGATTATGACGAACCGCGCCGTATGCTGCGCATGATCGTCGGCAACACTGAAAAGCTCGGCAAGGCGGCCTGAGCGCGCAGCTCAGGTTCGGACGTTACTTAGACGGCTGGATTTCAGCCACGTCGGGAGGGCGCATCGCCGCAACCACATCCGACAGTTCGACAAAACCGACACCCTTGCCGGCAGAGTCGACGACACGCGCCGCGCGCGCGCCGTCCTGAGCGAGCGTGACCAGCGCATCTTCCAGGAGTGTGTCATCGGTCAGCTTGACCTCGGAACGCGCACCGTTGAGCGGAGACATGATGGATCCGACCTTGATGACCTTGCCGCGATCGATATCCCTGACGAATTCACCCACAAAGTCGTTCGAAGGCGTCGTCACGATCGACTGGGGGTCACCTTGCTGGACAACCTCTCCGTCACGCAGAATCGCGATTCCGTCCCCGAGCCTCAAAGCCTCGTCGAGATCGTGGGTGATGAACACAATCGTGCGTTTCAATTCACCCTGCAACCGCAGAAGCATGTCCTGCATATCGGTGCGGATGAGCGGATCGAGTGCGCTGTAAGGCTCGTCCATCAGCAGAATCTCGGCTTCGGTTGCAAGTGCCCGCGCGATACCGATGCGCTGCTGCATGCCACCGGACATTTGCGCCGGAAAATAATCCTCGTAACCCGCCATATCGACCCGGCGAATCCAGTCCACGGCTTGCGCATGCGCCTCCGTGGCTGGCACCCCCCGGACGCTCAGTCCATATGCGACATTTTCCAAAGCGGTGCGATGCGGCATCAGGGCGACACGCTGAAATACCATGGAAATATGCTTGCGCCGCAGGTCACGGAGTTCTCCTTGGTCGAGCGCGAGCACATCACGCCCGTCGATTTCGACGCTGCCGAGCGTCGGCTCGACAATGCGGTTGAAGTGCCTGATGAGCACCGATTTGCCAGAACCGGACAGACCCATAACGACAAAGATCCGGTTCGCGGGGATATCGAGATTCATGTCGCTCAGGGCCAGCACATGGTTGTATTTGGCCATGAGTTCCTGCTTGCCGACGCCATCGCGGACCAGCTCGATGTATCGCGACGGATTCCGACCGAAAATCTTGTAGAGGCCGCGCGTGGCGATCTTGACCAGTTCAGTCATTGGCGATCTGCCGGTAACGTTGCAGGCGGCGGCCATAGGCCTGTGTCATACGGTCGAACGCAATCGCCAGCACAACGATCGCCAACCCGTTGAACAGCCCTAGCGCGAAATACTGATTGGTCACCGCGCGAAGAACTGGCTGTCCCAGGCCCTGCACCCCGATCATCGAGGCGATCACGACCATGGCCAGCGCCATCATGATGGTTTGATTGACGCCGGCGAGAATATTCGGAAGCGCCAGTGGAATCTGCACGCCGAAGAGACGCTGCCAGTAACTCGCGCCGAATGCATCGGCGGCTTCGAGAACCTCGCGATCCACCAGTCGGATGCCGAGATTGGTGAGCCGGATGATCGGCGGAATGGCATAGACCACGACCGCGATCAGTCCCGGCACCCGTCCAATGCCAAGCAGCATGACCACCGGGATCAGATAAACGAAACTCGGCATCGTCTGCATGACGTCGAGTATGGGCGTGATGACGGCCTGCGTCCGGTCGGACCGCGCCATCAGGACGCCGACCGGTAGACCGATGAGGATGGCGAGGATCGTGCACACGGTGATCATGGCCATGGTCGACATGGCGTCTTCCCACATGCCGAAATATCCGATGGCGAGGAACGCGACCGTCACACCCGCGACGAGCTTCCAGCTTCGGCTTGCAAACCACGCGATGACTGCCAATGCCGCAATGACGAGCCACCATGGCGCGCCGGTGAACAGATTGTCGAACCAGATCAGGAACTGCAGAAGCGGATTGAAGAAGTTCTCGATACCCTCGCCGTAAGTGCTGGAGAAGTTGGCGTAGCCGTCGTCGAACGCGCGTTCGAGAGCGCGCAACGAGTCATCGTTCATTTGGGGAAACTGAAAGAACCAGCTATTTTCCGCCATCGCCAACTCCTGATTTTCGTCCGTATCGCATGCGACGCGCCCCGGTTCCGACGGGACGGCCCTCACATGAGATGATTGATCACGACACTACAGAGCGGCCTTGACGCGCGCGGCAACGTCGGCGGGCAGCCATTTGGTCCAGAGCGCTTCGTTCTCCTTAAAGAACTTTTCAGCCGCCTCCTCGCCGCGGGCCCGTTCCTTGTCCATGAAGGCGAGGATCTTGTTGACGACGGAATTTGGCCAGGATCGTTTCGATAGGTAGGCGAAGGCTTCCGGCGATTTCTCAGCGAATTTGCGTGACGTCACGGTCATGACGTTCGATCTCGCCCAGGTGTTTTTCTTCGGATCGGTGCATTTCGCCTGCCCCGTGCAACGGTCCCATTCCTCCTTACTGTAGGGCACACCCATGTCGAGCTTGACCATATCGTATCGCCCCAGAACCGGCGTCGGTTCCCAATAGTAACCAAACCACGCCTGTTTGCGGGTGTATGCGCGGGCAATAGTCCCCGCCAGACCGGCTCCGGAACCGGTATTGACGAGATCGAAACCGGCCTGCTTGACGTCAAATGCCTTGTAGAGGTTTCCGGTGACAATCTGGCAGGTCCAGCCCGGCGGGCAGGTGTACAAGGCGCCGCGGGACTTGTCTTCCGGATTGGGAAAAAGATCGGGCCGTTTGAGGACCGCCGCAAGCGTGGTCAGTTCGGGGTGCTTGTCCAGCATGTATTTGGGGATCCACCATCCTTCCACGCCGCCATCGCTGAGAATTTCACCGGCGACCGTGAGTTTCCCATCCTTGACCGCCTTGTCGATCACTTCGCGGGCCGAGTTCATCCAGATTTCAGGCGCGACGTCTGGCTGGCCCCTCGAGGTCATCGACGCGATTGTCGGGTTGGTGTCTCCGGGAACGAGTTCGACTGTGCAGCCGTACCCTTTTTCCAAAATGAACCTGTCCACTTGCGCGGCAAATTCCGCCGAAGCCCAGTTCATGTCCGCAATCGTCACCCGCCCGCATGCCGCCTCGGCGCGGGAGGAGAACATACCAAGCAAAAGAAGAAGAACGGCGCATGCGCCGGCCAGTGCAACTCTGTTTTTCATTGTGTACCTGCCAATCCCGACGACCCTTCGCAGACGCGAGCCAACGGGAACTCTCATGAAACCATCGCGGACCGCAGTATAGGGCAGGCCCGGAAGGCCGCAACACGTTGACGGCAGCGGCGGTCCAGCGTTCGCCGGTCCGATCACGCTTTGGTTGCTGGACAAGTGTTTGCGGTGAACCTAGATTCCCGCCCGGAAACTTGGCGCGACACGCGTATCCTGCAGACGAGCGAGGCAAAAACACATGGCGTATTGGCTTTTCAAATCCGAACCCGGCAACTGGTCGTGGGACGATCACAAAAAGACGGGAAAGAAAGGACATCCGGTCAAACGGAGCCGGAATTTCCAAGCCAACAACAACATGAAGCAGATGGCGAAGGGCGACAAAGGGTTCTTCTACCATTCGGTCAAGGAGAAGCGCGTGGTCGGACTGGTTGAGGTGGTAAAGGAGTTCTATCCGGACGAAACCGACCCGACGGGCCGTTTCGGCGTCGTCGATGTTATTCCGTTGGGGGACATGCCGGATCCGGTGGAACTCAAGGCCATCAAGGCGGAACCGGCATGTAAGGATATGGTTCTGGTGAACAATTCACGCCTTTCAATACAGCCGGTGAGCGAGAAAGAATGGAAAGCGGTCTGCAAAATGGGCGGACTGAACTAGCAAACGGGGGGGCGCGGAACCCGCGCATCCATCGGGGACCATCCGCGTGAATTGAAACGGGAGGATCGGCCATGGATTTCGCGGGCATCAACTATCTGGCCGTGGTCGTTGCAGCCATCGTCAGTTTTTTCATCGGCTGGCCGTGGTACATGACCTTCGGTAAGACATGGGCGCGCGCGGTCGGCCTTGACCCCGACAACCCGCCGGGTCCAAAGCCGAAGCCATTCGTTGTGCTCGGCATCGCCTTGCTGGTGATGGCCTGGGTCCTCGCAGGCGTGATCGGGCATCTGGGCTCCGGGCAGGTCACGATCCGCAACGGCATCATCTCAGGACTGTTCGTATGGCTCGGCTTTGTCGTGGCGCCGATGGCGGTCAACTACACCTTCCAGGATCGAAAACCCGTGCTCACGCTTATCGATGGTGGGCATTTTCTTCTGGTGCTGATCGTGATGGGCGCGATTATCGGCTGGTTCGGCGCCTGAGGCATGACGAACAGTGTGCGCCTGTGTGCGCTCGCAGATATTCCTGATGGCGGTGCCAAGGGTATAGACTCAGGCATTGGAGGCGTGAGCGAGGATCTGATCC
>JALCBY010000130.1 GCA_028066055.1 Hyphomicrobiaceae bacterium | reverse complement strand
CTAGGTGCTTGAGCGCAAGCTGATACTTCTTGATCCGCGCCAGGTCGCTCTCGTCGACCTCATCGATTCGAGACAGATTCAAATTGTCCCGCAAATCCGCAATCTTGACTCGCGCTGCTATCTCGTTCTGTGCAACTCGTCGAACGTAGTCCTGGTAGCTCTCCGAGTCTCCTCGCGTGAGACATCGCACTGCTTCTGCTACGTCGACCGAAAAGCCCGCCCTTAGTAGATCCGAGTAGCTGACATCGCTATCTTCCATCACATCGTGCAGAACCGCTACGATCATCTCCTCCTCACGCTCGAACTGCATCATCAACCGCAAGGGGTGAAGGACGTAGGGCTTTCCTCCCTTGTCAACCTGACCGCTATGGGACCTCGCAGCCAGCAAGATCGCTTGTTCAAGATCACCCACTGCGGGCCTTACCTTTCAAGTAGACCTCTCGGGAGATCTGCTCGCCGTAGAGAAGAGCATCGTTGCACAATCTATTATCGTGTGAAACGGGACCGTCCTCTCTCGACCCATAGAACCTTCGATATATTTTTTCTTCTGCTCGGTCCCACCGAAACATGACTTCTTCGAAGGGATAGTCTATGTAGACATCCCCCGCCGCAAAGATTGGCCCTTTCTCAATTGGCATTTCGGATTGCCTGGTAGTACGACCTGCTGCGTCGCGCTATATCTTGAGCTTCCGGCGACATCCAGTCCAGAACCCGCCACTGTTCGTAGTACTGATGACCTAGCCCACCTGGAAGCCCGGATCTCGAAGCTATCCTGCTGTAGAGAGCGTCGCCAAGAATCGACCTGGCTACGGCAGGAGACTCCTTTGCATAGATCATTGCAGGACTGTTGACCTGAATTTCGCCGAAGATCCCTGCATTCGTCCTGAAAGTAGCGTTCACTCCGCTGTAGCCCAGAACGTCAGCAGATCCATCGATTACCTTAACTCTCGCGCCGATACCGGCGAGTTCCGCTGCCACGTTGTCGATCTGGCCAGTCGAAACCACAATCGTATTTCGGGCTAGATCGCGGATTTGAGAGGCATCGCCGCCGTAGTCACTCAAGATCTTACGCATCGCAGACGCCCTGGACTTCAGCGGGACGGTCGCGACGTGACCACCAAACCTGGAGGCAATGCCCCCTGCAAGACCGTCGATCTCTGCCTTTGCTGCGGGAGCCACAGCGTACATCTGATCAAGAGCGCCAGAGCCAGATCTGAACGAACCCGCAAGGGACCGGAGCCAACCGACAGCACCTCCGACGATCGCCACATCGGATAGGAAGCCAAACACTCTGTCGTTGACTTGCTCCCGCACTCTCGCCGCCGAAGGCGCCGTAGTTGACAACGGATCAATGCCAGGGCGATAGACCAGGTCACCTGAAATATTTCCGGTACCCCGGCCCAACCGCAACAACTCAGTAAACGGCGACACCATAAAACTATGAAGTGCAGCCTCGGCCTTCGCAAGCGGGTGACCTGACATCCCCATCCGGGCGTACTTGAGTTCAGCGTCAGCCTGGATCTGCGCGTGGATGGAATCCGCGGCCCCGGCGCAGTTCTCCACCTGTAGGTTACCGATGCACCGGAGCCCCATCGGGTCCGAGTTGTTCACCGGATTATTCAACGC
>JALCBY010000129.1 GCA_028066055.1 Hyphomicrobiaceae bacterium | reverse complement strand
CGGCCGCATTGTTCGCCTACCGCGCCGCGCTTGCGGGGATTGGCGCGGGTTAATTTAGGGGTAAAATCCGCGCTGTTTGCAGTCGCCGCCCGGCGATTCCGCCGCCCATTTCCCCGCTGATTTTTCCGAACCGAGAAACCGAACATGAACACCACCATGTACATCGTTGTTTTTGCCTTGGTCGTTGTTGCCGTCGTTTTCTTCATCGGTAAAGCGCGGCGATTCCGCAAGCACTCAGGTGCGCCTAGCAATCGGATTCTTCAACTTCCCCATGGTGGTGAGGCAGAAGGTCCGGTTGTGAACGGTAAGATGCATGGTCATTGGATTCTTCGGTATGCTGATGGCGATGTACATGAAGGTATGATGGTGAACGGCGTGGAGCATGGCGATTGGGTTATTCGGCAAGCCAATGGCGATGTTCTTGAAGGTCCGTATGTGAACCGCAAGCGCCATGGGCATTGGGTTGTTCGGCATGCCGATGGCACCGTGACAGAAGGCCCGTATATGAAAGGCAAAGAGCATGGCCATTGGGTTATTCAGCCTGCTGACGGTGGCAAGTTTGAAGGTCCGATGGTGGATGGCAAACAGCATGGCCATTGGATTGAGCGGCATGTCGATGGTCGTTCGCTCGAAGGTCCGTATGTGGACGGCAAGCAACATGGCCATTGGGTTCTGCGGCTTGCCGATGGCAGTGTGTTCGAAGGCCCGAAGGTGAACGAAAAGATGCATGGCCATTGGGTTATGCGGCTTGCCAATGGTGATGTGAAACAAGGTCCGATGGTGAATAGCGAAATGCACGGCCACTGGGTTGAGCAGTATGCCGATGGCCGTGTGTCAGAAGGCTCGTATGTGAACGGCAGAATTCATGGCCGTTGGGTTGAGAGGTATCCTGATGGCCGCGAAGTCACTGCGGTATGGAAAAAAGACGATCTTCCAGACTTCGAATTTAAGGGCTTTCAGTAAAACAAAACTGCCATCCTCACTGTCGCGTCTATCTACCGCTCACTTCCCGTCAATTTTTTCGAACCGAGAATCCGAACATGAACACCGAATATGTGCCGATGCCGCTGTGCAAATCACCCAGCGAAAAATCTTGCTATGCACTGTCCAGTAAGCCCGGCAACTGGATTTATCGGTTTGCCAATGGTGCTGTCGGAGAAGGCCCAGTGGTGAACGACAAGAAACATGGCCATTGGGTTATTCGGCTTCCCGATGGCAGTGTGCAAGAAGGCCGGATAGTACATGGCGAGCAGCATGGCACTTGGATTTATCGGCTTGTCGATGGCAGTGTGCACAAAGGCCCGATAGTCCGCGGCAAACGGCATGGCCATTGGGTTATTCGGCAGACCGATGGCGTTGTCGGGGAAGGTGCGATGGTGAACGACAAGCCGCATGGTCATTGGATTCTTCGGTATGCCGATGGCCGTATGGGAGAAGGTCCGCTTGTGAATGGCAAGCAGCATGGCTATTGGGTTTATCGGGCTACCGATGGCAGTGAGTCGATTAAGAGATGGGAAAACGGTGTTGAAAAAAAGTAAAAATCCAGATCTCGCCTCCGCAACGCCAACAAACCCGCCATCAACAAAACGCCTGCACCCCAGTCTGCGCCCGCCCCAAAATCAGCGCAT
>JALCBY010000128.1 GCA_028066055.1 Hyphomicrobiaceae bacterium | reverse complement strand
GCCCGCCCCAAGATCGGCGACGCCTTCCGCAAGCTCCGCCTCCGGCACGGCGGCAGGCAGCACGTCCCCATGAGCGGCGTCCCCGGCGGCCTCGAGGTGGCAGTCGACGCCCGGCCCCGCCGGGTGTCCCACGGGGAGGCAGTGGCCATCGCCGGGTGGTCCCCCGGACACGTGCCGGGCCAGATCGCCCACAAGGCCGGCGTGGTGCGGGACAGGGCCGCGTACGAGGCCCTCCGCTCCCTGCAGGAGACAAGGCGCGTCCCGGGGATCGGGCCCTGCACGCACCCGCAAGAGTATGCCCTCCGGGCATCGCACTTCCTGCGTGGTCTGCACGACGCGCTGCACGGGTCCTGCAGGGCGACCCACATGCTGATGCCGACTGCCATGCACCGCGTGTACGGCCATGCCATAGGCGTCCTCGGCAGGACGGCCGCGTGGGGCGAGTATGTGGAGCAGAACGCGTCCCTATACCGCTTCTGCAACACCCTGATAATCCCCAGCATGCGGGCCAGCCGAGACTCGAGGAACACCGCATACGCGTTCGACTCCGAGTACGCCCTGCACTTCCAGGGGCCCGTCTCGTGCCGCGCCCGCAAGGACGTGGCCGGAAGATACGCGGCCATCGAGACCTGTGAAAGGTACCAGTTCCTGCTGCTCTCGGAGCGTAACGCGCGCACGGCGTCGGGCGCTCCGTACAGGACGCGGCCCGGGTTTAGGCTGGAGGTGGGGATGGCATGAGCGTTACGTACAGTACGGCCGATCACAGCCAACCCCTGCATATGGATCTGGGCGTGCTTGGCATGGGTTCGGATGGACCAGGACAGGCGCCGATACACGAATCACAACTGCAATCCGTTCGTACCTGCCGACCGTCAACGGGCGAGATGTTTGAGGGCGGCCATATAACAACCAATGATGAGGACTATCCGAACTACAATCCCGTCGGGCTCACACCGCCGATGGATGAAACCACTGTGAGTCACGACGGCCAAAAAGTCTCAAAATGCGATGTCCTGGTGCGTCACGACGATAAAGTGATGCCTGCCTCAAAAGCCCTCCTGCTCCTACGTGATAAACCGATGCCGCGTTACTCACTCCCCGAATTTCTAACGGTGGAGCAGTATTATACGGAAGGCATGCACGCCCTCATGTTCATGTCATCATTTCTGGAAATGCCCAGAGCGCATTCGGGCCTGTACGAGGCATTCGAGAAGATCCCGCTTCAGAGCATTAACGAGGAGCATCCCCTCCTGAATGACTATGTGCGAGAGCACGCAGACGACGGCCCCCCGGGGCAGAACACGCTGCCCCAGAGCGCCGGCTTTTCTGCAGAGCCCGATATCACGTCCATCCGCGGGCGTATAGGCGATCTCTACTCGGGCAGGGGCGGCCTGAACGGCCCAAAGATGCGCAAAGTCCTGTGGGAGAGGGCGGAGCGCCACAACCGGGCCGCCTTTGAGGCCGTCAGGGGGATAGGGCCCACCTATGAGATGGGCAGAATCAGCGTGCCTAAAGGGGGCCGGCCGGAGACGGACGCGGCAGGGGAGATATGCCGCCTCATACGTAACAATCTGGTGGATTACGGCTCCATGATGACCCATGTGATAATGGGGCCGGGGATGCGCCTCCGGTATCT
>JALCBY010000053.1 GCA_028066055.1 Hyphomicrobiaceae bacterium | reverse complement strand
CGGACTGGTTGCGGGGGTAGGATTCGAACCTACGACCTTCAGGTTATGAGCCTGACGAGCTACCGGACTGCTCCACCCCGCGCCAATTCAGGATTCCCGGACAATTTGCATCCGAGAACCCCCGTTATGCGCATCCATTCAAGACGATGCTTGTGATGGGCACCTGCCAGCACTGTGACAGCCGCGTCACATATAGGCGAAGGGCGGCATCGGCGCAACCATGTGCAACCCCTTTGCGACACAAAAATGCATAAATGCCGCATATATACATCAACTTGACTCAGGGGCGAGAATTCGGTTCACCAAGGTCTCGGGCGACTTCAAGCAAGGACTGTGATCATGAACCGCACCACCCTTATTCTCACGGGGATTTTTCTGGTCCTCCTCACATTCGTTTTCTTCGATGCGGCGGCGGACCTCTGGCCCGCAATCGGCGTTCAGGCCGACGCCTGCGCCCATGCCCAGTCCATGACCGGCGAGGCCAAGACCGAATACACCAACGCCATCAAGAAAGCCTATAAAATTGCCTGCAAGACAGCCAACACGCCGGTCGTCCGCGTTAATGTCGAAGGCATGCGCATGGCGCTCTCGCCGGACCAGGCCCTCTATGGCGTCGTCGCCCTGTTTGCCGGACTGGGTGGCGCGTTGCAGTCCCTGCGCGGACTGTTCTTCGTCGAGCCCGGGAAAGATCGGGGTCCGACGTCGATCGCGTGGACGCTCATCAGGCCGTTCGCCGCGATAGCGCTGGCCCTGATCGTTTACGTATGCGTCCGGGCCCTGTTCCTGCCGACCGGAAATCTGGCCTCGACGAATCCATACGGATTTCTCGCAATGGCCGCGTTGATCGGCCTTTTCACCGATTCGATCCTGAACCGGTTCCGGACCGTCACCCAACCGTTCTTCGGCGGCGGGTCGTAAACGATACCGATTACGCCACCGTCAGATATCACCGCGCACCCAGGAAATGATGATAGGACACGCCGACCGGCACCTGGTTGGTCCACAAATCAGTCGTCAGCGCACCGCCACCATTCAGCTCACCGACGTTCGATGAGTGGTTGAGCTTGTACTCGGCAAAAGCGGACGCACGGCCGGACTTCAGGAACCCCCATTGCAAACCGCCAAGCACCTGAAAGGTTAAACCGGTGATCTGATGCTGGTAGGTGCGTTTCTCACGCTCCGCGCCGGCACGGTTGGTATCGACATGCGGGACTGAGAGGCCGATCCCCACGCCCGCATAGGGTGCAAACCGCCGATGCAGTCCGCCCGCGCGGTAAACTGCGTTAAGCGTGAAAAAGTTGAGTCCATGGGTGAATTCAAGCTTGCGGAACGTCGCGGAGAAAGGCTCCTTCGGCGGAACCTCCTTGCCGTCGCGCGTACCGGACTGGTTCATCTCCTGGGTCTTGAGCGCCGTGGCCTTGGCGTGCGTGTAATCAAACATGAAGCCGATGCCGCGCAATTTGGCGTTCCAGTAGGTCGTGCGCACACCCCAATAGGGTTCGGTTTTGAATGACTCTCCGATCCATTGCACGTCCTTGAAGGTCAGGTCGGTGCCGCCCGGCTGAACGAAACGGACGGTGCTCGGCCGTGTGGAGTTGTAACCGCCATATGCGCCGATCTGCACTTCGTGAGCGGCCGCCATAGCCTGTCCGCCATTCGCCTTAGCGCCCGCACCCTCCGGGTCTGTCGCTTGCGCGAAGGGCAGGACCGTCGCAATGCCGATCGTACCGGCGGCCTTCGCAGCCGTCTCGACACCAGCCATGAGCTGTGTGAGCGGCCACATCAGTCCGGAAAATCCGGCGTAGACAGCAACCGCGATAACTCCGCTGGCAAGCAACCCGTGGATCGCGGCAAACGGGCCCATGAGCTCCGGAGAAAGATCCGGATGGGTAAAGATGAATGTGGCCGCGAATGCCGCAAGGGCACTTATCGACAGGCCGGCATGCAGAAACGGTATGCGAATGCGCATGCAACGGGTGCGCATTTCTTGCGGTGCAGTTTGGCTCACAGTTCCCTCTCCTTCGTAAGCTGTCCCGGTCGGCAGCTAGTTTCCGGCCGGTGCCGCCTTTCGCCAAGGCGTAAAATAGCCGCCGAGAACGAATTGGTGGACGAGAATCTTTGTCGACACCGTGCCGCCTGTATGGAGTTTCACCACATTCGGCGCGTGCGCAAACTTGTACTCGGTGAAAACGGAGCGCCGGCCCGACTTGAAAATCCGCCACTCGATGCCGCCCAGCGCCTGAAGCGCCATGCCCGTCACCTGGGCCTCACGAACCGCATCCGCCTTCTTCTCTCCCGCACGCCACGCCTCGGCATGGGGCACCAGGAACCCGATACCGAGCCCGGCATAGGGGATCAGGCGCCGATGCACGCCGGTTATCCGGAACACGCCGTTGAAGGTCAGCATGTTGAGGCCATGAGTGAACTCGAGCTTGCGGAAAGTCTTATCGAACGGCTCACGCGGCGGGACGTCGACGCCGGATCGTTTTCCGGTCTGATTGACGATCTGAGAACGAATAGCCGTCGCCTTGGCATGTGTGAAATCCACCATCAGGCCGAAATTCGGAAATGTCGTATTCCAGTCGACACCGCGTCCGCCATAGTAGGGGGACGGTTTGAACGGCTGGGATTTCCAAACCACGTCCTTAAGCAGAATATCTGTGCCGTCCGGTGCCACGAGTCTGACATCGGAAGGCGGCGATTTGCTGCCACCCGCATAAAGACCGATCTGCATTTCTGACCGCGCCCTGCTCACAGCATCGTCCGACGCGCTTTTCGGACCGGCGGGATCGGTCGCCTGGGCAAACGGCAACGCGGCCATCATTGCACCGCCCGCGACAAACTGCGGGAGGGTTTCGGCAATTGCCAAAATGAGACTTCCGACTCCGGAAATCAAGCTCAGCCCCGCATAGAGGCCCAAAGCCATAACCCCGGCACCCAGGAATACATGAATCGCCGCGAACCGGTTAAGCAGTGCCTCGGCTCCGGTTGAATCGAACGCGGCGATCGCAACCAGTGTGATAACGATGCACGCCCGCGGAGCAAGGCCAACCGCTGGGACTTGATACCACCGCGCCCTAGCCGCCGTCGGCGCATTCCGGGTGTTTTCTGCACACACCCGCCAACCGCAGGCCTGCGCCTTCGCAAAACCCATCTATTCCCTTTACAGCCCAGATGCCTGGCTGCACCCCTCTCGACACGGTGATATCCGCCTTGTTGCCGCAACCTATAACATGCACCGCTCTTGCATTCATACTCTGCGGCAAAATATGAAAGTGAAGCCTATTGTCGCGGGGTTCGGGGGGCGAATCTCGGCGTTTCAACGCAACGCGGGCAGCCTTCTAAATGCGGTCGTTACACCCGCATCCAAAAGCGGCCGCCCACGCAAAGCAATGTCGCCGTCGGCCTCACGCTTGAACAACCATCGTCGCACGGCCAGGCGATCACGCAACACATATGCTCCCGCAAAACCGAATGCGAATCCGACCACGGCATCGGAAAAATAGTGCGCGCCGACGAGAAACCTCGTTGCGGCAATCCAAAGCGCCGCACAGATGACCGGCACCCGGGCCTTCGGCCAGATTATGATGAGCACGCCGGCCAGCGCACCGGCGGTCGTCGCATGACCGGAAGGGAATGATGCAAAGTCGGCATCAAACGTGAACGGCTGGAACTCGAGCGAACCAAGCGTTTCGTACAGCTTCGGCCGCGCCCGCCCGAGCACATTCTTCGTCAGGCTCGCGGCAAGTCCCGTCGTCGCGACGGCGGCAAACAGAAAAACGAAAAGCTGGGCCATATAGCCATAGCCGACAACCCGGCGAAACCGCGTTTCGCGGACACGCATCCACCCGAGAACCAGAATGGCCACGCCCGACGGAATCAGGATCCAGTTCGACCGGCCAAGCTCGGTCAGGGACTTGAGGAAACCGCGAACATTGGGATGAATTCCGCGCGCCACGCCCAGAACCAGTGGATCGACGATAAGAAAGGCCGCCAGAGTGAAAGAGCCGAAGATGGCGGCTTTCTCATAAATCGAGAGCTTTGAGTAGCTCTCAATCCAGGACGGATTGCGGTCCATCGCGGGCTCCATCCGTTCGCTTGTCTCAAGGTCCGGCTGTGACTCTACTCTATTCCGCCTTGATAGCCGCGTTTGTCAATTTGTCGAGCGCACCGGTCATTTTCTTGAACACCTCATCCTTGCCGGAGATACCGTAACGGCTTTTCAGCACATCGGGCTTGGTATAAGCGAGCCAGACCTTGCCGCCATCGTCCTGCCAGGCGAGCACCTTGAGTGGAAGCGCAATCCCGATTTCACGGTTGGCCTGCATCAGCGGTGTACCGAGTCGCGGATTTCCGAAAATCAGCAATTGCGTTGGTTTCAGCTCAAGGTCGACACGTGTGGCGCCTGCCTGATGATTGACGCGGGCGAACACAGTAATGCCCTTGTCTTGCATGATTGCGGTTAGCCGGTCCAATGTCTTGGCTACGCTATGAGGGCTCTGTTTTTTTATCAGGAAGTCCGCGGCATTCGCAGCCGATACAGACAACACCAAGGCAAACGCGAACAAGAACATACGATACATCGGAATGACCCTTTCATCGTTCGAACGACATCAGTTGCATTAAGGGCGCAATACGTCTTTCCACCCTACGGCGCTACTAACCGCACAACAGAATCAATATTGTGACGTGCAAATGCAAGCGATCATTGTCCTCTCGCGACACTGTGAACGACGGCAAATAGTGCTTGGAGGGGATTTCCCCCTACCTTACTAAAAGACTGGAACCGCCGCGAATTACCGAGCAAGACCGCACAATGACGGCAAGCGTCCTTATCCATGATGCCCGCTCCCGTCCGGGACGCGCGCAGCTCTACGTGAAGCCACACCGCATCATTCAGGCATGCGAGCCCGGCGATGTTTCGGGCGCGCTGTCGGAGTTGAATCGCGCACACGAAACGGGCGCACATCTGGCGGGATTTCTTTCATTCGAGGCGGGATATGCCCTCGAACCGCGGTTCCGGGAGCTCATGCCCGAAGAGCGGCAGGTGCCGCTTGTGTGGTTCGCGGTGTTTGACGAGGCACGAGAGCTGTCGGCAGCGGAGACCGATGAATGGCTGTCGGAAGGGGATGCATCAGAATACCGGCTCCCCCCGCCCAAGCTGTCAATGGATGCCGCAGACTATTGCCGTCGCTTCGACAAGGTGAAGAATTACATCAGCGCCGGCGACATCTATCAGCTCAATCTGACTCTCAAGGGCCACTTCCAATTCGACGGCAATCCGCGCGCTCTGTATCGGGATCTGCAGCACAAACAACCCGTTTCCCATGCAGCGATGATCCAGACACCGGAGTTTACGGTCGTTTCTGCCTCACCCGAGTTGTTCCTGAAGATGAAAGATAGGCGCGCGCAAACGCGGCCCATGAAGGGTACGGCGGCGCGTGGCCTGACGCTTGATGAAGATCGGGGAATTGCAAATTGGCTTGCGAGCGATGAAAAATCCCGCGCGGAAAATCTGATGATCGTTGATTTGATGCGGAACGACCTTGGCCGGATCGCCGAGATTGGGAGTGTCCGTGTCAGCGATCTTTACACGGTCGAGACTTACGAAACCTTGCATCAGATGACATCGGGCGTGGAGGCGAACGTGTCGGCGGACACCAATATCGCATCGGTCCTGGAGAAGATGTTCCCTCCGGGCTCCATAACCGGCGCACCGAAGGTGCGCGCCATCGAGATTATCCGCGAGCTCGAAACCGAACCCCGCGGGATCTATACCGGCGCCATCGGCTCTATCTCGCCAGACGGAACAACCCACTTCAACGTGGCGATCCGAACCCTCACATTATTTGCGGATGGGCGCGGAGAAGTCGGTATCGGCAGTGGCGTCGTGCACGATTCCCAAGCGCAGGCCGAATATGAAGAATGCATTTTGAAGATGCGGTTCCTGACTGACCCGGTTAGGGATTTCCAGCTCATCGAAACCATGCTCCACGACCCGGTCGACGGCTACCTTCTGCTGGATCGGCACCTGGATAGGCTTGCGGAATCGGCCGCCTTTTTCCGCTATCCCTGCGAGATCGAGGCTATCCGGCAGGCGCTTGAAGCTCATTCACGCACACTCAGTGAAGCACCCTACCGCGTTCGTCTGCTGTTGTTCCGCGACGGCCGTACCGAGATTACGGAAACGGAACTGCCGAGCGATGCACCCGCAACGCAGATGCGCTACGTCATCTCCAAACACACGACGCTGAGCACGGATGTTTTTCTGTACCACAAGACGACCGAACGCCAGCTCTATGACGGCGAATGGGCCCGAATGCATGATCTGTATGGCGCCGACGAGGTGGTCTTCCTCAACGAGCGCGGAGAAGTGACAGAAGGCAGCCGCACAAATGTCTTCGCCCTCATAGATGGCGAACTGCTGACGCCGCCACTCCGCAGCGGCGTTCTGCCCGGCACATTTCGCCTGGACTTTCTGGAAGCTGGAAAAGCCCGCGAAGCCGTACTGACGGAGGATGATCTGAACCGCGCCGAGGAAGTGTTTCTCGGAAATTCGGTTCGGGGCCTGATGCCCGCGCGTGAACTGCTGACATCGGAGGCGAAAACAGCAGTTTCGTGAACCGCCTCTCTGCGCGTCAGTTCTGTTTCACCACACCCAACGGCACATTGAACGGGCGGCACCATAAGATGGAACTGGTCTTACCTGGAAACATCGACCCGCGCGGGAACCTTGCAGACGTGCGCGCGAGCAACCAGTTTTGCTGATGTCAGGGGCCTCCGAGCCAGCGGACAAATGCAACCGCCGGCGCGTCTCTGTAAAGTTATGGCGTGATCGCAGAAGAACCGGGAATCGGTGCGTCGTCCGCATCGGCAACCCGGACAGAACTCGATCCGTCCTGGCCATAAATGTCGGGACGGAAGTGAACGACACCATTTCCGTTCGACCAGGCGGTGACATAGACGAAATGGACCGGCACGGACTTCTTCAGCTTTACGGTCTCGCTCTTGCCGAGACCAATGGTGACATTGACCCGCATCGGCGACCAGTCCTTCGTTCCTTCGAGCAGCCAGCTTGCAAGATCCAGAACGCGCTCGACGCGTACGCACCCCGAACTGAATGCCCGTGAGTTCTGGCTGAAGAGCTGCTTGAGCGGTGTGTCGTGCAGGTAGACGATATGCTTGTTCGGCATATTGATGCGCACCACGCCCAATGCGTTGTTGTGCCCGGGATCCTGGCGGAACTTGTATTTGTAAGCCTTCGGCGAAAACCAATCGACTTGTTCCAACGGAATGGGCTTGGCGCCCCAACCGGGCAAAACGCTGAAATTCTCTTTCGCGAAGTAGGTCGGGTCCTTCCGCATATGCGGGATGAGGTCCTTGTGCGCAATCGAATCCGGTACACGCCAGTATGGGAAAAAGTTCAGTTCCTTGATCTTGGCGGAAACGTTCGGCGTCGCCCGTGACGGTTTGCCGACGACCACACGGCTCTGCAGCCCGAGCGTACCACCCTGTACCGCCTGCAGCGTGTATGCCGGAACATTGACAAGAACATAGCGTCCCGCCTTGTTGACCTTCATCAGATCCTGGAGCCTGACCATATTGGTCTCAAGCTGGCGCAAACGCTGCTGGGCCGGGACATTGAGCGCACGCTTTGTCCGCGTGTCGACAAAACCGGTCACGCGAAGGCCGTGACGCATCTGGAAGCGGGCGACCGCTTCCTGCAGACTGGCGTCGAATGAACGCGCGCGGCGGCGGCGCTGCTTCTGCTGAACCGGGAGATCGCCCGTAAGCTGGAGATGCCGCCGCAACTCTGCGACGTGATTGCCGCGATCATTCGGACGGATCGTCATGCCGTCAGGAAATGTCCGCCATCCGCCCGACGCGACGATCTGGCGATAGCGCGCGATGGCCTGGCTCAAACCGTCGATCGACTGCTGGCTTACAAACGGAATATTGGTCTGATACGCCGGTCCGAGGCGCGCCGTCATGGCGTCGCTGAACTGCTGGCGGCGTGAGCGGCGTTCCTGAAGCGATAAATCACGCTTCTTTTCCCACCATCGCGACGATTCCGCGGTGCCTTGCGTCGGCGCAACAAGTGCTGTGATCGCCAAAGCCGACGCGGCGAGAACGGCCAGGCCACGGCCGGTCTGCCGTTTTCCGAAATTCAAACGGTCCTGCATCTTAGAAACGTCGAACATATCACCCCGAACGGTGTCGCGGAAATCTGCGCGCGTATGACCCTGCATTTACGCACCCTATTCCTTTATGATCCGTTATGTCACGGGTAGATGTCACAAAAATGGTCACAAGAACAAGGCACCGCCCGATCAAACAATCATACAAATCTGCGAGCACCGCGTGATGTAGGCTGCGCGGCTTTCTAGAGCCTGCGGAATACGACCCCTGCAAGCAGCAGGGCGTAGGCGACGAGCAGCACCTCGAACATGCTTTTGTTCACGATTGGTGACAACACGGGCACGTTGATCCCGAAATACTTCGCGGCAACGACCAGCGCGACCAGGATGACGGAAATCAGGAATATGGGAAAGGAAGGTGCTGACAGGTTCATGAATTTGGGTCCACATCTTCAGCCGACAGCGGCCGGTTGGGATTGCTTCGTGATTCGAAGAGCTTACGGTACACTACCGCAATACTGAACTGCGACAGATACAAGGCTCAGCGCCAAGGCGTGACATTACCCACCCGGCGGCGGGTCACTCCGTATTGACGCATGCGAGCATGCCACAAAGACAAAATCTGATTTTGCGGGAGTTGCAAAGAGGGGATTGGATCTCGTATCGAAATTTGATCTTGGCATGCCTGGCAACGACCTACTCTCCCACACCGTAAGATGCAGTACCATCGGCGCTGGAGCCTTTCACGACCGAGTTCGGAATGGGATCGGGTGGGGGCGCTCCGCAATAATCACCAGGCAAGCGAAGATCAAATACGATTATCTGGTCTGAAGTTCATTTTCTTCGGGTTCATTCTGATTGTGGCAACACGCCACGGGGAATGAGCATTGAGTAATGAGAGCAAGCAAGCCAATCGAGCGATTAGTACCGGTAAGCTTCACGCATTGCTGCGCTTCCACACCCGGCCTATCAACGTGGTGGTCTTCCACGGCTCTCAAGGGAGAACTGGTTTCGAGGGGGGCTTCCCGCTTAGATGCTTTCAGCGGTTATCCCGTCCGCACGTAGCTACCCTGCTGTGCCGCTGGCGCGACAACAGGTCCACCAGAGGTGCGTCCATCCCGGTCCTCTCGTACTAGGGACAGCTCCTCTCAATTCTCCTACACCCACGGCAGATAGGGACCGAACTGTCTCACGACGTTCTAAACCCAGCTCACGTACCGCTTTAATTGGCGAACAGCCAAACCCTTGGGACCTGCTCCAGCCCCAGGATGCGATGAGCCGACATCGAGGTGCCAAACAATGCCGTCGATATGGACTCTTGGGCATCATCAGCCTGTTATCCCCGGCGTACCTTTTATCCGTTGAGCGATGGCCCTTCCACACGGGACCACCGGATCACTATGACCGACTTTCGTCTCTGCTCGACTTGTCAGTCTCGCAGTCAGGCAGGCTTATGCCATTGCACTCAACGAGCGATTTCCGACCGCTCTGAGCCAACCTTCGCGCGCCTCCGTTACTCTTTGGGAGGCGACCGCCCCAGTCAAACTACCCGCCACGCACGGTCCCGGACCCAGATTCATGGGTCGCGGTTAGACATCCATAATCACAAGGGCGGTATTTCAAGGTTGGCTCCCCGGCGACTGGCGCCACCGGTTCAAAGCCTCCCGCCTATCCTACACATGCCATTACGAATGCCAGTGCGAAGCTGTAGTAAAGGTTCACGGGGTCTTTCCGTCTGACCGCAGGTAGCCCGCATCTTCACGGGCAGTTCAATTTCACTGAGTCCGCATTGGAGACAGCGGGGAAGTCGTTACGCCATTCGTGCAGGTCGGAACTTACCCGACAAGGAATTTCGCTACCTTAGGACCGTTATAGTTACGGCCGCCGTTTACCGGGGCTTCGATTCAGAGCTTGCACTCCTCCTTTTAACCTTCCGGCACCGGGCAGGCGTCAGACCCTATACGTCGTCTTGCGACTTCGCAGAGCCCTATGTTTTTAGTAAACAGTCGCCACCCCCTGGTCTGTGCCACCCCCCACTGGTTGCCCAATGGGAGGTCACCCTTCTCCCGAAGTTACGGGTGCATTTTGCCGAGTTCCTTCAATGCGGTTCTCTCAAGCGCCTTGGTATTCTCTACCAGTCCACCTGTGTCGGTTTAGGGTACGGTCTGATGTGGGGGCTATTTCCTGGAACACCTTCGCTGCCAGACCAATCCGATAAGGACTGACAACTTACAGTATTCGTCACCACCCACTGGCCCGGGAATATTAACCCGGTTCCCATCGACTACGCCTTTCGGCCTCGCCTTAGGGGCCGGCTAACCCTGCGCAGATTAGCTTTACGCAGGAACCCTTGGACTTTCGGCGAGAGTGTCTCTCACACTCTTTATCGTTACTCATGTCAGCATTCTCACTTCCGATACCTCCAGATCACCTCGCGGCGACCCTTCACAGGCTTACGGAACGCTCCGCTACCGCGTGCAAGCACGCCCGCAGCTTCGGTGTATGGCTTGAGCCCCGTTACATTTTCGGCGCAGAAACCCTTATTTAGACCAGTGAGCTGTTACGCTTTCTTTAAAGGATGGCTGCTTCTAAGCCAACCTCCTGGTTGTTTTGGGATTTCCACATCCTTTCCCACTTAGCCATAACTTAGGGACCTTAGCTGGCGGTTAGGGCTGTTTCCCTTTCCACTACGGACCTTAGCACCCGCAGTGTGTCTGCCGGATAGTACTCCTCGGTATTCGGAGTTTGGTTAGGTTTGGTAAGGCGGTGAGCCCCCCTAGCCCATCCAGTGCTCTACCCCCGAGGGTATTCGTCCGACGCTCTACCTAAATAGATTTCGCGGAGAACCAGCTATTTCCAGGTTTGATTGGCCTTTCACCCCTAGCCACAGGTCATCCCCCCATTTTTCAACATAGGTGGGTTCGGTCCTCCAGTGCGTGTTACCGCACCTTCAACCTGCCCATAGCTAGATCACCTGGTTTCGGGTCTAATTCACCGAACTGATCGCCCTATTCAGACTCGCTTTCGCTGCGCCTACACCTATCGGCTTAAGCTTGCTCGGCAAATTAAGTCGCTGACCCATTATACAAAAGGTACGCCGTCACCCCGAAGGGCTCCGACTGATTGTAAGCATCCGGTTTCAGGTCTCTTTCACTCCCCTCGTCGGGGTACTTTTCACCTTTCCCTCACGGTACTGGTTCACTATCGGTCGCACACGAGTACTTAGGCTTGGAGGGTGGTCCCCCCACGTTCAGACAGGATTTCACGTGTCCCGCCCTACTCGAGTCCGATCACTGTCAACACCTGTACGGGGCTATCACCCGCTAAGGCCCAACTTTCCAGAAGGTTCCAGTTAGACAATGACCGGCACTGGCCTGGTCCGCGTTCGCTCGCCACTACTAGCGGAGTCTCGGTTGATTTCCTTTCCTCCGGTTACTGAGATGTTTCAGTTCACCGGGTTCGCCTGACACGTCTATGTATTCAACGTGCCATGACCCCGAAGGGCCGGGTTTCCCCATTCGGATATCCACGGATCAAAGCTTGTTCGCAGCTCCCCATGGCTTTTCGCAGCGTACCACGTCCTTCATCGCCTGTGTGCGCCAAGGCATCCACTGAATGCTCTTAAGTCACTTGATTGCTCTCATTATCAATGCCCATTCGCACGCACCAGCGAGAGAAGCTGACACGCGAACATTGAAAATGAATAAGACCAGATAATCGAGATCAACCCGAAATGCAGAGCGGTCGTCCGCATGCCCAACGCCTGCCAAAAAACCGACAGGCCTCGAGCCTTCCTTCCCCTACCCACGTTGGAGCGATGGGTGGTGCCCGGCTGGAGCACCGTCAGGAAAGGGCTCAGGTAAATCCCCTCTTCACGATGTAAATTGCAAGAACCGAGGTTCCCGATGGCCGAAGCACGGCGCCAAAACGGCGTCGCCGCGACGGCGAAAATTGTTCTCTACTTCGAGCTGCTAACGCACCGAACTGCAACATGTCGGAAAATTCCGTCGGAAATGGTGGAGCCAGACGGGATCGAACCGACGACCTCCTGCTTGCAAAGCAGGCGCTCTCCCAACTGAGCTATGGCCCCTACATTGGTTCACTGGTTCATTTCAATGGCCGGCCACGGGACCCGTTCCTACCACCGCGACGGCGCGCGTTGATGGTGGGCCGAGGAAGACTTGAACTTCCGACCTCACGCTTATCAGGCGTGCGCTCTAACCACCTGAGCTACCGGCCCGATATTCAACGCGTTCATGCGCTCAAAGATCAAGAAAGAGAAACGAAGACGGCGGAAATCCCGCTTGTTTTGGCGTCCGGTCCGGCCATCTGTCGCCAGATATCCGTCCGGACATTTGTTCCAAAGCGAACCGATATGAGAGGAAATCCCTCATGAGGGTTCATCCTTAGAAAGGAGGTGATCCAGCCGCAGGTTCCCCTACGGCTACCTTGTTACGACTTCACCCCAGTCGCTGACCTTACCGTGGCCTGCTGCCTCCTTGCGGTTAGCGCACAGTCTTCGGGTAGAACCAACTCCCATGGTGTGACGGGCGGTGTGTACAAGGCCCGGGAACGTATTCACCGCGGCATGCTGATCCGCGATTACTAGCGATTCCGACTTCATGCTCTCGAGTTGCAGAGAACAATCCGAACTGAGACGGTTTTTGGAGATTAGCGTCCCCTTGCGGGGTAGCTGCCCACTGTCACCGCCATTGTAGCACGTGTGTAGCCCAGCCCGTAAGGGCCATGAGGACTTGACGTCATCCCCACCTTCCTCTCGGCTTATCACCGGCAGTCCCCCTAGAGTGCCCAACTAAATGCTGGCAACTAAGGGCGAGGGTTGCGCTCGTTGCGGGACTTAACCCAACATCTCACGACACGAGCTGACGACA
>JALCBY010000127.1 GCA_028066055.1 Hyphomicrobiaceae bacterium | reverse complement strand
ATGCCGAAATCGATGCCGTGGCGGAGAAAGTCATCGCTGCCGTCGCAAAGGCGACAGGTGGCGAACTGCGCGGTTAGGGAAGAATCCTATCCCAGCGTTGTGAATTATGGTTTTCACAATTCGCATAGCTAGGACTTATAATTCAAAACGATTTTTCTTGCCCTTGTTCCTCGACTAGCGTGCGCTTGACCGAACGCACTTGATACGTGCGCTGTCCGGGGGAAGGTCCGCGATGTCCGAAAAACTGGTTCAGTGTGTTTCGCCCGTTGACGGTTCCGTTTATGCGGAGCGGTCGCTGACGGGCGCCGACGCTATCGGCAAAGTCTGCAACAGTGCGCGGGCCGCGCAGGCGGAATGGCGAAAGGTGCCTGTCTCCGAACGTGCCGAGTACTGCGCGCGGGCCGTCGACGCCATGCTCGCCATGGCGGATGATATCGTGCCTGAACTCGCATGGCAGATGGGGCGTCCAGTTGCATTCGGGCAAAGCGAACTGCGCGGTTTCGAGGAGCGCGCCCGTCACATGATTTCCATCGCCGAAGAGAGCCTCGGCGATATCGTTCCCGAGCCGAAGGCCGGGTTTACGCGCCGCATTGCGCGTGAGCCGCTCGGCATCGTCTTTACGATCGCGCCGTGGAATTACCCCTATCTCACCGCGGTGAATTCGATCGTCCCGGCGCTTATGGCCGGGAACGCCGTTCTGCTGAAGCACGCGCGCCAGACCCTGCTCGTGGGTGAGCGCTTTGAAAAGGCATTCGAGGAGGCGGGACTTCCGCAAGGCCTCTTCCACAATCTGGTTCTGAGCCATGCGCAGACGGCCGATCTCATCTCCGGCGGTCAGGCCGACATGGTGTGTTTCACCGGATCCGTCGGCGGCGGTAAGGCGATGGAAGAGGCGGCGGCGGGCCGGTTCATCAACCTTGGCCTTGAGCTCGGCGGCAAGGACCCGGCCTATGTTCGAGAAGACGCGGAGCTCGGATACGCGGTTGAAAACCTCGTCGACGGTGCCTTTTTCAACTCCGGTCAGTCCTGCTGCGGGGTGGAGCGCATCTATGTCCACGAGCGTCTGTTCGACGGGTTCGTTGGCGGTTTCGTCGATCTCGCGCGCCAGTATGTGCTGGGAGATCCGCTCGATGAAGCCACGACGCTCGGACCGATGATCGACGCAAAGTCCGCGGACTTCGTGCGCGGCCAGATCGATGGTGCCGTCAAATCAGGTGCGACGGCGCATATCGACGAAGGGGCGTTCGAACAGAGCCGTGCGGGCACACCCTATCTCGCGCCCCAGGTGTTGACCGGCGTCAATCACCAGATGTCGGTGATGCGGGACGAATCCTTCGGGCCTGTGATCGGCATCATGGCTGTCAGCGGCGATGAAGAGGCCATTGCACTGATGAATGATTCCCCCTTTGGCCTTACGGCATCCATATGGACGGCTGATGAGGGTGCAGCCGCCGCCGTTGGCGAGAAGATCAACACCGGCACCGTCTACATGAACCGGTGCGATTATCTTGATCCTGCGCTTGCGTGGACAGGCGTCGGTCAATCGGGCCGTGGCTGCACCCTATCGCGGATTGGATATGAGCATTTAACACGGCCCAAGAGTTTTCATTTCCGCGTAGATACGGGGGCATGATGAGCGTTACCGA
>JALCBY010000126.1 GCA_028066055.1 Hyphomicrobiaceae bacterium | reverse complement strand
CTTTCAACGTGCGCCTTTTTCTTTTGAAAATTAATTATGAGCTGCACTATAGGATCGTAGTATCGGCGATTGTTTTTCACAGTATTGCGTGGCGGAGATAGAGACGCAGATGGTGGGCTTTTTCGACAGATCCGCGCCGGGGTGAAGATTCAGACATCCACGGGTTGTGCCACCGGCAGCGTGGCGGGAAGAGGCGCATCCCGTCTCCTGCAGGTAGCGCCTCCCACCGGGGCGGCCTCCGGCCGCCGCCTGCCCGTTCTTGGCCTCCCGCCGCAGGACCGACCCCGGATCCGGCGCGGGCGGTATCCGCGCATGGCCGGCCGGGGGGCCGTCGGACAGCCGTATAGCGGATAGGTTATTATTCGAACGGGCCCGCATCTTCCGCATGGCGGACGGCTTTATGGGAATGTTTGACAATTTCTTCCGCAACAGCAAAAAGTCCAGCACGTACAAGCCCGTCTTCCTGAGGGCCCTGCTCGATATCGCCGATCTACACGATCCGAAAAAGTCAGAAAGGATGGCGGGCGAGGACTGGCTGTGCCGTGTGGGCGACAGGCTCAGGCTGGACCTGAACTTTATAGCCATCAGGTATGCAAAGTACTACTGGGACATGGAGGAGAGCTTTCACCTCAGGCAGACCCAGGATTCACACGGTGCAAGAATCATACGCATTATCAAGGAGCAGATGAAGACCTGGGGAAAAAGGGCCCCACCCGGGATTTTACAACTGGAATCGGGCGGGATGGAGGCCTTTCGAAAGAAGGTAATCAACCAGGCGATAAAGCCGGAGGTGCTGTATCACCTGAGGACGGACATGCCTGACTTGTACGTGAGGTTGGGCGGGAACATCATCGAGCTGGACTACGGCCTGGTGGAGTTTTTACACGAGCATAAGACGATAATAAGACAGGGGCTTAACGGGGTCATTGCAAAATACCTTGAAAAGCTGAACCGCATGACACCTCAGATTGCAAACAAGATAGACGCGGAGCGGATCAGCAGAAAGCCGCTCAACCCAAGATTCAAGGAACAGATGCACAAATCCCAGAAATCAAGGTGCTTTTACTGCGAGTGCAGGCTGGTGAGGACGCATGTGGACCACGTTATACCGTTTAACTATGTATTCTCGACGGATCCCTACAACTGCATACTGGCTTGCCCCAGGTGTAACTGCCTAAAGTACGACCGACTTCCACTCAGGAGTACGTACGAGGAGGTCCTTGACAGGAACCAGGAGATGAAGTTCGTGGGAAGGGGAATCCGGAAGTTCGACAGGAGGTCATACAGGCAGCTCTTTAACGCGTGCAGACAGGAATACAACGGGAACAAAAGGCCGTTCATACCGGAAAGATGTGTCTAGACATGCGTTCAAGGCGCGAAGCCAACCGGAGTGGTTTGGCACAGCAACGGCCAAAGGCTCCGGGTTCTCGTACGTACCAGCGGCCGCAGGCAGGGTTCCGCAGCCGATCCGCCCGCAAGCTTTGAGTTACGGGAAACAGTCGGGATGGCACGTTCCCGATGGACTGCCTGCCGCATCCGCGTCATGGCGCGTTCCGCACCACGACCCCCTCCATCGGCTCGGGGGTGGCGCGATCCCGCGCCGGCCGCCTCGAGCCAACGTACGTGGACGCCTCCCTGATATCGGACATCTTTTCGA
>JALCBY010000125.1 GCA_028066055.1 Hyphomicrobiaceae bacterium | reverse complement strand
CCGCAGGACATCCCCGGCGGAAAGCATGCGCCGTTCTTCAACAAGCCCGACGAATTTAACATGTGTTTGCTTGCCTTTTTGAAATACGCAGACGAAGCGAGCCGGGACAGGTAAGTTTCGGACCGGCTATACCGGGTCTGTGATCAGGCAAGGATCAGCGATTGCGCCTTGGCGGTGGCCCGGTCAGCGTTGGACGTATCGCCCAGCCCTTTGAAGGCCCGGGCCACTGCCCGCCAATTCTGGGCCGATGTCGGCTTGAGCGCCGTGCGTTCGTTGGCGAGAGCCAGCGCAAGGTCAAACCGGCGCGCGCGCAGGGCGGCTTCCAATAAGGTCCAGCCGATGATGTCACGCTGCGCGAAGGAACCGCCAAGCCGGTGGGTCATATAGCGAACTGGCAACAGCCGGTCCACGCAATCGCCATAATTCTCATTTTTAAAATCGCGCATAGCCAGACAGAAGGGCATGCCAATCTCGCGGCTCATGGCGACATTGGCGTCAGACGCGTTTTCCAGATACCGCTCATTTGCTGACAAAAGCATGTCCTGTGCCTCGACCCTGTCATCCGACACGAAGGTCATCATCGCGTGGACATCGTTAAAGGCATAAAGCGTGTCTTGCGCGGCGGGCTCCCATTTGTCCGCAAGATGCTTCCAGCGGTCGCCGGATGCCTGCCCGACAAGATTGATCCGCCAAAGCAGCGCTGAAGCATCCAGTTCCTCGTATTTGTTGCCATCCTTCTGACGCGAATCCAAATGCGCGTCGAAAATTTCATACACCTTGTCATATTGTTCTATATCAAGGTGGTAGAGCGCCGTGTGCCACCAAAGGTGATTGGCGAAATTGGACGAACCCCATTCATTCGCACGCTCTTGCATAAAGCGCACGCCGCCCGTCTGACGGCCGCGCATCTCCATCACATGGGCGACGGCATGTACGGCATAAGGGTGATCAGGGCGAATGGCCAGAGCCTGCCGCGCCAATTGTTCAGCGTGGGAAAAGTCGCGGTTTTCTTCAAGACCAAACGCATAAAAGCCCAGCACGAATTCGTAACCTGGCACGCTTTCCTCCCAAAGCGTCGAAGCACGGGCGACAACATCGCGCTGCCCTGCAACATCGCCGAGCAGAACGTCTGTGTAGTGAACCAACTCCATGGCCAACAGGTCCATGGGGTACTTTACCAGCACGGCCTCCCATTTCTGGACCGCGCCGTAGAAATCACCGTTTACCCAGGCCTTCACAGCCTCGTAATGTCCGATCTCGCGATCATTGGCAGATTTGAGGCGCTTTTCCGCCTCGGCCAAAGCGTCGACCATCAGCTGATAAATGCGCGTTTCCATGGATTGGGTCAGCCACCCGGCCTTGAAAAGCCAACCCATGATAAAGTCGGGATGCTCGGCCAGAACCGCGTCGATTTCGGCGATCGCGTCGCCCCGAAAGGACAACGACATCTCAATCGCACGTTCCAGCCCGTCAATGGCCTTGGTGTCTTTATACGAGATTGGCACGCCCCGACAATCGGCAAAACCCGTTCGTAAGCGTGCGACTTCAGATACGGCCATCGTAAGCATTCCTTCCAATTACAGCTGAAATCAAGGTGAAGGTGTCGCGCCTGAAGGCGGCCTTGATCGCAGCGTTTAGCTCTGCGCGCGTGTGGCAGGTT
>JALCBY010000052.1 GCA_028066055.1 Hyphomicrobiaceae bacterium | reverse complement strand
CCTTCCTGTATTTGCAGACATCCTTGAAGCTGCACTTCATGCACTTTTTCTTTTCGGGTGTGCCGTCAAACTCGGAGTTGTTTATACTAGACATTACACTCGATATCTTGGACCGGATTTCTCCTAGCGCCTCGCTTCCGGCATCTACCGAGACCCTGACTCCGCCATCCAGGTAATACACAGATGGGCGGACGGCCTTGTGCAGGAAATCCGACACGGCAGCGGCATGGAATGACAACCGCTGGTAGTGTGCCCGGGGTGACCTTGATTCGTCCATGGCGCTAAACCCCGTGACTTCGACTGGATCACTGTCCCCTGATATAAGACCGGCCTTGTCGGATATTGTCGTACCGGGAAGGATGTACTGCACCTCTACACCGGATCCCGTGGCGCCAGATATTTCGGCCCTGTTGTTTTCCACGTAGGCGACAAGGTTCCTCACCGCCTTCTCGAGCAGTTCCTCCTGCTTGGGTCTGGTCGCAAGCGGCATGTCGAACATCTCGTTGACAATATCCCGTATTTCCAGCTCGGGGGTCATACGCCCCTCATCTATGCAGGTTCCGAGTATGCGATACAGTATGGAGATGACGTTGTGCGAATAATCAAGATCCGAGTCAGCCTCGGCCACAAACCCAAGCGTGTGCCTGAGATAGTACTCATACGGGCACCTAGCATATGACGCGACGCCGTCATACGTGAGAAGGGCGTGCCTTGGAGTGGAGCTGACTTCGTCTAGCTTGTCTCGTGGCCCGAACTCCCGGGACAGCGAGTCCGGTCCCATCCCGACTATGAGGCTTTGGGATCTTATCCGCGTGTCCGTCAGTACCAAGTGCTTCTGTGATCTCGTGACCGCCGTATAAAAGAGCCGTCTCTTGTCATCCGCTGGGAGCGAGTGCTTGTCGGGACGCAGTCCGGGGTTCACGTATACCGCGGTATCCAGATCAGGCGGCTCACCAAACGAGGGAACAAACACCACCGGAAACTCCAGTCCCTTGGCCTTCCAGACGGTCATTATCCTGACAGCGTTGCCCGGCCTGTGCGTCTCATGCTGGCCTAGATAGCCTTGTTTGACAAGGGCCGATACGAACCTGCCGAGCCCGCCGGCCTGTTCGGCACCCATCCCCCCGTTTATCCGCTCATACTTGGATATGGCACGGCCTAGGTTCGCAAGGGCGGGGAGGTGCCCATCCAGGGCCCCGTCCGCGGCACCCATTGCGGAGACAACCTTGACGAATGCGTATGACCCGGGGCCGTAGATTGCAGCAGACGATGCCTCGCTCATGGAAAGGCGAATCTTCCGCATCGCCGCCATGAACGAGACGGCGTCTCCGTTACTAACCACGGTGCGGTACCTTCTGACCAGGTTTTGAAGTGCGTGGTGAGGCTCGGCATTGAGCGCGTACATGATACAGTCTACTGCAAGCACGACGATATATCTTTCAAATACCTTTGCACCCGTGTCCACCTCGAATGGTATTCCGCGTGTTTCTAGGGCATCCGCAATATCGCCGGCATCCTTGTTCTTGTTGACCAGTATGGCCATGTCGTCGTATGACAGCTGCCGCGGGCCGTCATCCGATAGGAACTCGGTTCCAAGGAGACGGTCTATGTGGTCACATATGAAATCCCTCTCCATGGTGAGGTTTTTAAAGGAGGGTGGGTTGAGTATGTCGCCACGTTGGAACCGGTTTGGGTTGTCTGGATCGGGAAGTATCTTGTATTCCGGGCGATCTGGTTTTTGGCTTATCAGTCTTGCCGTGCTTGCAACGAGCTTGTCAGTTGCCCGGTAGTTGGTATTTAGCTCCACGTATTCGCCGTCGTTTGAGAGGGCGGTCTCCTTGAACTTGGCGAGCCTCCGCGCGTCACCTCCCCTCCATCCGAATATGGCCTGGTCCCCGTCACCCACCACGCATACGGATTCTGCCGCATCTGAGAGGAGGTGTATTAGCAACTCCTGCAGGTGGTCGACGTCCTGGTATTCATCTACCACCACATGCTTTATGCCAAGGCTCCGTATGTATTCGTGCCTCTTGCCGGATGACAACAAATCAACTAGGCTCCATATCACGGTGACAAAGTCAAGGAATTTTTCATCATGTAGTATTTTGCGGTATTTTTTATAGCAGGCGACGAAAGTCTTATCATCCATTAGATCTATGTCGAGTTGTTCTCTCATGATCATGTCAAAGCTGTCGCAGAAATGCTTGATCCTGTAATCATCTGGCCTACTCCTTCTCCTCCGAGTTTTCATGGAGACGATCTCAAGGCCGTCTATTCCGATGTCCTCGTATCTTCCATGTATGAACGCGACTCGCTCCGTGCTGTCAAGCATTCTGAACTCGCGGTATTCCGGTCGTATCTTCCTCAGTGCCTCGAGGCAGAACGCGTCAATAGTACCTATAGACATCTCGGACGCGTCAAGTGCCCTGCTGCCGAGGTTCTTCTGTATGCGAGACTTGAGCTCGTCGGCCGCCCTTATGGTGAATGTGAACGCAGCTATGGTGGAAGGGCATACACCGTCGCTTGTCACCATCTTGACGGTCCTCCTGCTTATGGTCTCGGTCTTGCCGGAACCGTGGCAGGCCGATATCGCCAGGTATCCCTTGCGGCAGTTTATCGCCTTGAGTTGGTCCTTGGACGGCACGAATTCGCGCATGCCTGCACCCGGTGCGGCTGTATTAAAAAGCGTGCGGGTGCGCCGGTTCCCGTACTCGTCCGGCCAGCGGCCGCCCGGATACCGGCTGGCGGGACCGCGACTGGGAGGACCCCCGGCATCGCCCACATGGCTGTCCGCGTTTTCCGGGATCCCGTCGAAACGGCCCGGGGTCAGACACCCCATGGACGAGGGACGTGCGGCCTGAAATGCCAGCAACTAAGGCTCATGCCTGGCTCAGGGCCGGAATTTTTGGCTGCGGGCCGCCGGCCCCATCGCCGTATCCGGCCGCCACCTCCATGTCGCGGATCCTGTGCGCATCGAACGTCGCCACCTGCGGGAGCTGTCCGTCGGATCTGCCGCCGGCCTGGATCCCGCGTAGCACCCCGTCGGCAAGGTTGAACTTCATGACGATTCTGGGGTACCCGCCGTACGTGAACCTTATGACGGATCTGCCGCCTTTCTTGGACATCCCTTCCAGCCAGTCCAGATGGCGGCTCTGGGGGGCCGGCATGAAGTCATAGCCAAACATGTGCCACCATGACAGCGGTCGATGATCGGCATGCCGTGTTTGTGCCGGATCCCGCTTCGGGTAATCCGAGACCGGTATCTTGGACCAGCCGTGCGGCGGATCCTCGAGGGCCAGAGACTCGCGGATCTCCCCGACATATTTGGAAAACCTCGCGTCATCAAGGCCCCATATCCTCCCCAGTATCGATCTGGCAATGCCGGGCTTTTCGGCGTCGGGTGCCGCGGCATGCAGGTCACGGTCACATGCAAGCCCCAGGCCGTCCGGGCCTGGGACGCCCTGCTCGTCGAACATCATCTGGATTCTATCAACCCGGTCATGCTGCCCGGTTACTATCAGGCGCGCGTAGCGTGAGACGTCCCTGGACGGGACGTGTACGCCGGGCACGGTGGCAAACGCCTTTGGCAGCCTGTACTTTACGATCTCGGGGCATGCCACGAGCCTGTACTCGGGCTGTCGATCAGGGGCCAGCACCAGTGTGGAGAACGGGACCAGCCGCAGCGATTCCGGAAGCATCCGGAGCACATCCTGCAGGGACTTGCCACCCCCGATCCACGCCACGTTCTTTCCCCGGAACAGGGGATCGAGCGCCTCGCCCAGATCATGCTCCCCCGCCGCGTCATGCCGGACTGGCAGCGGCCGGAGATCAAGCGATATTGACGGGAGGGACCCGCGCACGGCCTTGTCCTCCACGTACAGGGCGTCAAACACGCGCGTGTCATATCCGGCTCCGGCAAACTCTTTCCCGTCCACCACGAAGACATGGCAGTACAGCGTATGTGGGCGCCCGTCGTGGCCGATCCCGACGTTCCTTGCAATCCCGTAAGCGACAAGCCCGCCGTCCAGGAGCCTCATGGACCTTGACTCCTCAAAGTCGTGCGGGTTGATGCCGGCCGGGTGCATGTACCCGTCCATCTCAGAGATGATCTCGTCGGTTATGCCCCTGCTCCTTGCGACCACCTGGTATCCCAGCCTGTTGTTGATCTCGGCCGTGGTGTATACGAACTGCTCTATCCTCACAGCGAGTCACCGTCCGAGTTTACCAGCCAGGATATGAGGTTCGAGTACGAGGCGTCGGAGTAGTCAAAGGGGTACTTGACCCGGGGTTTATCCACACCCGTGGAGCCGATGCCGGCGTCTATTGCCATCTGTTCTGCAAACTGTTTCTCCACGCGCGACCTTACGGTATCGGGGATCTTGACGATCTCGTCCTCGCCGATGCCGGAATTCCTTGCTTCCGCCACTTCATTTTCGGTCTCGCTTTTGATGGCAAGCGCCATTTGTGCCTTCCAAGTGTCGTGCTTGGCGTCATTTTTGCCGTCATCCGGTACGGTTTTGTCGGTTTTCCGGGGTTTGATGGTCTTTATGTGGGACTTGAATGTCACATAGCTTATTTTGTTCATATCAAGGTTCGACGAGAGCTCCCTGTATAGCCCGAGTATGTCCTTTGCCACAAGGTTTTTCTGCTTCGGTGGCAGTGTGTCCGCTTTTGTAAACATAACTGCAACCGAGAACTTTGAGGGGCATTCGTCGGGCAGGGTCTTCTTCAGCTCGACAAGATTGTTGACCGCGGAGGCCACACCATCCCCGTCCCACCCCCACGAGTCCTTTCCTTCACAGTCCACCAGTATCACGTACTTTGATGCGAATAGCAGGTGCGGCATGTTTATCTCCAATATCTTTCCAATTCTCTCCTCTGCGGTGTTGTATTTATCTGTAGACAGCAGCGCGATGACGTCCTCGCCCGACATGTCGTTGATGACAACCATCCAGTCAGCGGTGTTTCCCTTTATATTCCTCAGCTTGATTCGTACTTCGGGTTTTTCCCTCCTCGGGGTCACGCCGGGATAGTCTCCGTTCCTCATGTCGCCCAAAATCTCGTTGAGATAATCATTGCCCTTGATTACGGAGCCGTGGATGCCAGTCCTCTTTGGATCCCAGTATTCGGTGAGGGTGTACTTCAAAAGGGCGGTTGCGACGGTCTTGCCTGACTTGGGACGCCCTATGAACGCCACCGTGTTCTTGTCCGCATGGTTATTCCATGCATCACTAATGCGGGCCGCCAGATCCTGATCCATATCAGATCCCGCCCCCCGGGCTGAAATTAAATGTGTTTCTCAATGCCTAGGCCTCCTCTCCAGCCTGCGGCGGACCGCTATGAACGACATGCCGAGCACCAGCAGGGTCGCCGCGTGGAATACGAGCCCGGGGGATCCGGACGGGCCCGCCCCGCCCATAGCGTCAAGTGCCCTGTGGATGACGGCGGTGGGAACCGGGTGGTGGCCGCAGGGCTCCCCGTACCAGCATCCCCCCAGAAGCTCGACGTGTCCCAGTGTCGCGGCATCCGGGAAGGTAAAAAAGTACGCAAACGAGGTTGCAACGAGGGCAGCCCACAGGCCCATGATCTTGTGGATGCTCTCGCCGTAGTCCGAGGCAATCTTGTAGGCGTACCTCATCGATACCACCCTGGCAAGCATGCCCTTCCTGCGCACGACCCTGCCGGCGTTCCTGAATTGCCGCTGCATCTCCATCTCCCACTCGAAGAACTTGGCGGCTGCCGAATAGTCCATGTAGTAGTCGCGGTTCTCCCGCATGTTACGGCATACCGACAACGCCTCCGCTAGGCTTGCCTCCGACCCGTCCTCGATCTTCCTCACGTCAAACATCTTCAGGCCACCCTTGGTATCCCATATCGTGCCCGCCTCAAAGCGGACCCGTGCCACGTCGGTTCCCAGCAGCGAGACATCCGACATGTCAACTGGCATGGTGACTCGCCTCTGGTCCTGGAAGTCCACTCGGTGAAAGTCCATGTGGCCGATAAAAGAGGACTCCCTGAACAGGGCCCCGGACGCAAATGACGTGTCCGTGAATCCTGTCGTGCCCCAAAACGACGCTGTTCTAAAGCTGGCCGTGTCCCTGAAGGTGCACTGGTCCACCGACAGCGACTCTCTGAACTCGCACCTTGAAAACTCGGACCGGGTGAAGTTGCACCCTTTCATGATCACTGGCGCGGCAAAGAACGACCACGACATGTCAAGTTCGTCAAAGCTACATGCCTCCAGCCTGACACTGGGTGTAACACCATCGGGGCACGCGTCGTCCTCGTCCGGATGGTTCCCAAACCTTGAACCCTCGAATGCGGCCCTGTCCGCTCTGCAGTTATGCATGTGCAGTTCCCCGCAGAACCGAGCCTCTGAAAAGTCGATCGTATCCAGGCGCGTGTTAGCAAACGATATCGGTCCGTGGAAGTGGGCCCCGCTGAAGATGGCGGTGATGCGTGGCCCTGACACCGGTTCTCTCACTGCAGGTATATTGCACCCTATGAAGAAGCCGTTGCCGTCCGAGTCGCGGAACTCCCTAAGGAACGCCTCCCTGACGATGTCCTCGGCCTCGACGTGGCTGGTTTCGTCGTGGAAGATGCAGCGTCCGGACGGCCCCGCGTCCCTGTGGCATTCGTACCGAAGCATCGCCCTCGAATCCAGATCGCGGTACTCCCCACGGAACCTGCATCTTTCGACCATGGGGATGCCCCGTGCCGGGTGTATTTATCTAGGTGGTTATCTACAGATAACCCATATGGCGTGAAAACCGCCATAACGCCCGGTTTTTGTCTATGGCCGGCTCGGATCTCCTGATCGCCCAGACGGCCGCTACCTCCCTTGGCAGGGACGGGCCGCGTCCCGGGCAACCTGCCCGGACCCCGGGGGATCCCCAGTGTGCACGGCGGCCAGCCTCGACCGAGGGGGGCTGGGCCCTACAGTCTTCTTTGGCCGCCATACCCGTCAATCTTGGTCTGTACGCCCAACCCGAAAGCCACTTTTCCGAGCCCATCCGTCCCCAGGGCCTATCCATAGCCAAACTCTAGCGGCAGGTCGGCCACCACGTATTCCAATCGAACGGAGCGGGACCCGTACTTGTACGTGATGGTTATCCTGCCGTCGGGCCGTGCTGCTATGTACCCGTCGTCCATGCCGGGGTCCTGCGTCCTGCAGATCTCCCGCTTGCCAGTGTGGCGCGGCGCCACGGTCCCGTCGTCACGGACGCGCAGGATCCTGACGACGCTCCGGAAGATCCCAGTGGAGGGGCCGGTCTCCTCGAGCCGGTAGCGGCCTATCCTGCCGTGGTCAGTCTCTATGACCAGCCTCGAGTCCGCCCTGTCCCCCACGTACTCTACTGCCTCAGAGTCCAGGTTCGAATTGGGATCTATAACTATTATGACTACATAGTCGCCGTCCTCGTGCGGCTCCCTACATGCCTGTATGATGGGCTCGCACTGGTCAATCACAAACTTGTCCTCGTCCTGCCGGTTCCCGTAGGTGGCCCGGAGCGTATACTCCTCGTCGACTTTGTACAGGTATTTTCTCATTCTAAAGCTGACGCCGTGGGTCGCGACGCTTTGGTCAGGTGGCCGGCTGTGCCGGGCGCTGGTGATCTTTACGTCTATCATCTCCATCTTGCTGTCGAATATCTCGAACCTCATCGGGGCCCACGACTCGGCATCTGGCGCGCACGCCCACGCGTGGATCCTGCTGCCGGCAGGATATACCGACCGGTCGCAGGAGACTGCGAACATGCGCTCCTCGGGGTACTTTGGAAAGACTTTCATGAGGTTTACCGCGGCGTCGGAGATCTCGCGCAGCAGATCGGCATAGAACACGATGCATGCGGACGGCCTTCGCCTTGAAAGGGACGGCCCGATCCTACACAGCCTCGAGATCACCCCCATGCGGTCGCGCGTCTCGGCGTGCAGGTGGCCGCCGCTCGTCCTCATTATCCTGTCAAGATCATCGGACAGGTCGGACAGGTCCTTCTGCAGGCCCAGGATCTTCGACTTGTGCCGGATCCGTCCGCCGCCTCTGTGGTTGCCGCGTGTCTTGTACTCGATCAGCACATCCTCGATCAAATCCTTTGCAGAATACAGGGATTTTGAGATCCTCGCGTATACCATCTCCTGCTTTCTTGAGCCGGTTTTGCTGGATCCTGGCCGGTCACCTGCGGGTTCGGGGCGGGCCGAGCCGCGCAGGCGATCCCGGGGTCGTCCGGCGCGCTGCGGCGGATCGCCTGCGGGCACGGGGACGACGCCTTCCGTGCCGCCCGGGCCGGATTCTGGTGCAGTCTGGAGCAGGGGGCGGGGCGGGAGGCGCGTCTGGGCGCCGCCTGCCACAGGGAGGATCCGCCTCGTCCCGACCTGGAATATCACATGGCCGGGGGCCCATCCCGCAGGGTGCTCTCTGGAGCCGGGCTCATGCATGGGGGCCCGCTCAGGCGGATCAGCAGGCACTGGGTGCTTTGGAAGGTTCTTGATGCCGTGCTTTTCTATATATCGGAGCACCCGGAGGGCGCTGGCTTCAAGCCCGCCCGCCTCGAACAGCTCGTACTCCCTGCCATGGGTGAACCCGCTTGCGTCCACCCGCGTCCCGGCCTCGACCATCCGGATTACGGGCACCCGGTCCTCCGCATAGGCCAGCTCCTCGTACACGAATACCGACAACTCGTTGGATATGATGCCGATCACGAGGTCGGATCGTCGTATCTTGGTCTTTATCTTTTCAAGGAGATACCTCCCGTATTCGGGGTGATCTGCTGAGAGATAGGGGTCATATCCGGCCTCCCTAAGCATGACTTCAAGCACCCGGGCATACCTGATCGCCGCCTTGTTGATACAGCTTATGAATATCCGGCCTTTCACAGGTAGGGTATAAAGTCCTAGTATTTAAGAACTATTTCTCTGCTGCGGTTACGCAGCGGAGCGGTACGAGCTAGGTGGGGTGCGCGGGACGGTATGCAGCTTGCGTCCAGCCGCGGCACTCCTGTATTTGTACCATAGTATCACCATCCAGATCGCGGCACCGCGAAACCCATATTTTTTCACCCAGTGGGAGGCCCCCGTGCTAGTGGAATTTAGGGACGGGGCTATCTACAGACAACCCACATGGTGTGAAAACCGCCATAACGCCCGTTTTTGGTATATAGCCGGTCCGGATCCCCTGATCGCACCGCCTGCCCCTGTACGTGGCGCACCTGCTGGCCAAACCCATAAAGCCGCCCGTCCGGGGGGATCGGGATGGATCCAGGCCCGGAATACGAGTCCCGCCTTGGCAACGCCACGGTCAGGATGAACGGCCGGATGGTCGGGGTCGCGGCGGGCCAGATTCTTGAAAGGGGCATGCTAGTGACCCGGAAGGGGCCTGCCGTACCGGCGGGCCCCGGCGCCGTAAGGGGCGGCGTGGGCGTGCTGGAGAACGGCAGCGACAACAGAGGGGGACGGGACGGCGACAGGGAGGTCTGCGTACTAGGCTCGGGGACGGTCATCTGCGTGAGGGCGGGGGCGGACATCGGGGAGGGACAGGAGATGCTAAAGGCGGGAAAGGGGGGCACGGTGGTGCCCATGGAGGACGGGGACGACGAGGGCCTCTGGGTGGCAAGCGTCAGGGGAAACACGTAGGTCGGGGGGAGGATGGCCCCGGTACGGGCCGGCGATCCCGTGGATGTCATTATGGCGTAGGCCATATCCACGAGCGGCCATGCGGCCCCCTGCGGGATAGCATTATAACGAGATCGCGCGGGGACGGGGCATGACGACGTATGCGTACACCCCGGCCACCGGCGAGATACTCCGGTACGAGGGAACGTGGGCCGCGCCGTCCACGCCGGATCCAATCCTTGCGGGGATGGCCGCCCCGATGGTCCCCGGGATGGCGGGCAACGGCGTCAGCGCAGGCGGCGTCTCGATGATCGTCGGGGGGAGCAAGGTGCCCGTGGCAGAGACCCTGTCAAAGTATGTCGCGTCGGAGCAGATCAAGCCCGGCTCTGGAGCGGAGGTCGACCTCTGCCATGAGATCATGCTGCTGCCCGCGCTGCTAGAGTCTGCGACGTATTCTAGCCTGCACAGCATGTTCTCAGAGGTCCCGCTTGCGCGGTCAGACTCAACGTACCCGCTTCCGGACGGGAGCAGGCAGACGGGGCCGCTTGACCGGGAGGGCGTAACGGGCCACAGGGCGGCGCCCGAGCTCCGTGTAAAATTTGGCGCCATGGCGCACATAACCGACGTGCAGGGGCCGGTCGGCAGCCTCTATTCCACCCTGGCGCGCCCAGACATGGCAAGGCTACACGGGATGCTGGAAGAGCGGGATATAAGGCACGAGCTGGAGGCGTTCGAGGCGCTAAAGGGGATAGGCGACGAGGTGTGGATGAACGAGATCAACGAGGAGAGGGAGGACAGGAACCTTGCCGCAAAGCTCCGCGAGGTAGTCCATTCCACGCGCTCCATATACGGGTCCAGGATCACGCACGTGGCGATGGGGTCGAGGATGTACCGGAGGTATCTTAGGAGCGCCGGGGTGCATGGCGCGCCCGGATCATCGCAGGGGGTCGGCCCGCTGCCGGGGCTCGAGTACGTCACGGTCGTGATCAGCGGCATGGTCGACGCCAAGGCCGAGGGGACGATCTACGCGGTGGACAGGCACGGCGGAGCCCTGTACGGGCAGGGGCCCATCGTCCTTGACTCGTACGGGGACGGGCCTGCGAGGATCACAGAGTACTACCAGTACATGATAACGGACAACCACGTGGATCGGGCCGGAATGGGCCCGCCCGGGAGGAGGACGGCGCTCAGGATAAACGTCCCGAGGCAGCGGGACTGACCGGCGGGGTAGCTTTTCGGCCTCGGTTGTTACCAGCCCGAGTTCCGGGTAGCATTCTGCGGCCCACACATCACGCCGGACGGCGTGCCACGGAACTCTGCATTCTGCACACTTCTACATTTTCCCCATGCTGCTGCCAGGATCCCAAAGTATGGGACGGCGGATTTTTACAGCGCCAAACAGTTAAATGAAGACAAGATGCGAGGTCACCCGTGGACATGCAGGAGGACAGGGATTGTACCGGAATGGATGACGGCAGAAACTTCAAGGCGGTGAGGGCAAGCAGCATTGAAAATGCGTTCAAAGAGGCGGACAAGGTGATAAAATGCGTCCAAGACAAGAACGAGATAGTCAAGATTTTTGTGGTAGATGAGAGCAAGATTGCGTCTCCAAAATTTACGGTGGCCATACATTACAGGAAGAAGGTGTGGACGAGGCACATTCCCGTCATATCCCTCGGCATCTCCGTCCTAGCGATAATAGTCGCAGCAGCGGGCACAATATTCTGATCACCACAGATCATGCCGCAGGCCTAGGCGGCGCCGGATACGGGCAGCACCCGGGGACGGGGATGGAAGCCGGGACCATCGGTAATGCAGCACCCCAGGCAAAGACGCGGGGCGGTTCCTCCGGGTTTTATACGGCCATGTGCGTCAGTTGCATGCGGCCCACCGTACAGGATGGATTAACCTTAAATCATCCTCGGGGCTTGAGATGGCATGGGATCTGCCAGAGCTGGCGCAAAGCCGAGGGCGTTCATAAGCTACTCCGGAGACAAGACTGACCTAGCTACCAGCGTGAAACACCACTTGGAGGCGGCCGGCATTAAGGCGTTCCTGTCGGATACGGACATTCGCTCCGGGGCCAGATGGGCGGACGAGATCATCAGGAACATAAGGGAGTGTAGCTATTTCATACTGGTGCTGACGGATGACTATCACTCCAGGAACTATACCGACCAGGAACTGGGCATGGCCCTTGCTCTTGAGAAGAAGATCCACATCGTGGGGGCGGGAGGAAAGCCGTACGGGTTTATGGGACCCATCCAGGTTGCATATGTGGACAAGCATGGCCGTGATGGAATTTTTGGGTGCATGCACGAGGTAATAGAAGCAATATCTGAGGGGGATAATGCCATGGTATCGGAATATCTAGTCAACGTCTTGGCAGGATCTGATGGTGTTGAAATGACGAGGTTTTACGCTGACAAGCTTGTGAATCGATACTTCAGCGGGAGGCAGCTAGACAAGATCGCTGCCGCATATATAGATAATTGCATGATACACTGTGCAGAATCATCCAAGTCCATAGAAGAGATCATATGCAGATCTATGGACAAGATCGACAGGAGACACGCGGAAAAGCTGAGTGGCTTCTTCATATGTGCCAATCCCGAGCTTATTCCTCACTCAATAAAGATCGAATGTGATGAGACTAGTATGGCGCCTACAAATGATCTAGAATCAGAGAGAGACGAGGATCACACCATATATGGCATGGGCACAGTCTCATGGGCATGGTCCAAGGGGATGGTCATATCTGGATCTGATCCTAACGTATGGAGACGGGACGAGTATAATTACAGAATAAAGAGAGACGAGTATGATCAAATGTCAAAGTATGGTTGGATCATAGATCACATAATACCGACATCAGAGGGTGGTACAGACGACATAGGCAACATAAAGCCAGTGCATTGGAAGAATGTCGATCATTGAATACTGACCGCGCCAAGTCCGCTTGTCCAGCTATACGACGGATGGTATCAGTGCATGATCACTGCAATTGGCAGATAACACGGATCTAACCGTCGTCCTCGGGCTCCGCAACCTCTATCTTGAATGAAGTCTGCCTCTTTGTGTCCGTGTCGGATATCCGGAGATGGTTGTCCGCGATCATGTACTGGTAGTACTCGTGGACCTCCACTGAATTTGGGAATTTCTTGGATCTGGTATCCGTGATGACGGGACCCTGCCCGTAAAACGCCCCATGGGGCCGGTCCAGAAGATATATGGTGTTCGGGGTGTTCGCTTCGACCAACCAGTCGGTGATCAGAACAAGGTCACCAAACCCAGGCATCGGGCCAATTCCGCGATAGTCCGGATCCGCCGCGATGGCCACGTTGTTGGAGAGTTGGTTTGCCAGATACCGGAGGCGCATCCCCGGCCCCATTATCACATGGGTCATCATGGAGCCGTGATCTACCAGATTGTTACGTATGAGGCGGCATATCTCCCCTGCCGCGTCTGTCTCCGGCCGGCCCCCTTTAGGCACGCTGATTCTCCCCATCTTGTAGGTGGGCCCTATCCCTCTGACGGCCTTAAAGGCGGCCCGGTTCTGGCGTTCCACTCTCGCCCATAACACTCTGTGCATCCTTGGGCTACTCACACCACCACTGCCGTAGAGATCTCCTATACGTCCACGGATGTACGTGATGTCTGGCTCTGCAGAAAAGCGGACGCTCTGGGGCTGCGTGTTTTGTACCTGAGCGCCGTCGTCTGCGGGCTCCCGTATATATAGTTACGTGCAAAAGTTTCTGAACTAGATCCAATCGTCCATAACAGTTA
>JALCBY010000124.1 GCA_028066055.1 Hyphomicrobiaceae bacterium | reverse complement strand
AACATGTTTGTCTGGGATATCAAATCTACTTGACGGTCCTTGTCTGCTTCAGATCGATACTGTTGAAAAACGCTGTTGAGATTTTGGGCGAACAGTGATTCCGTTTTCTGAGGTTACGGACCGAAGGAGACGAATAATGATGGGCCGGCAGACATCGGATCAAGCTCAACTGTTCTATGAGTTTTGTCTTGAGGATCGTGTCCCCGATAATCATCTGCTTCGCCGGATCAATGGATTTGTGGCTGCAGCACTTGCCGATCTGCATGATGAACTGGCACCGTTTTATTCCCACACGGGCCGGCCCTCGATCGATCCGGAACTGATGATCCGGATGCTTGTTGTCGGCTACAGCTACGGTATCCGTTCCGAACGCCGGCTGTGTGAGGAAGTGGCGCTCAACCTGGCTTACAGATGGTTCTGCCGGCTCGATCTGGAAGACGAGGTGCCGGATCATTCGTCTTTCTCCAAGAATCGCCATGGCCGTTTCCGTGACAGCGATATCCTGCGTCATCTGTTCGAGCGTGTAGTCGAGGCCTGCATCGCGGCCGGGCTGGTCAAGGGCGAGGGCTTTGCCGTCGATGCCAGTGTGATGGAAGCTGATGCCAGCCGGTATCATGGGCAAGCGCCTGATGAGATCGACTGGAGCAAGATTGAGAAGCCCTCGCGGGCCGTGCAGGAATATCTTGAGGCGCTTGATGAAGCCGGTGAACTGGAACCCGGCCGCAAGCCGCCAAAGGTCGTCTCACCTTCGGACCCCGCTTCCGCATGGACGGCCAAGGCCAACAAGCGTGTGCAGTTCGGCTATGGGCTCAACTATCTGATCGACAACGATCATGCCATCATCGTTGATGTGGAAGCCACACCGGCCAGAACCTACGACGAGGTCGCCTCGACCAAGGTGATGATTGAGCGCACTAATGAATGCTTTGGTCTGAAGCCTGACCGGCTCACCGCTGACTCTGCCTACGGGACGGGTAAGTTCCTTGCCTGGCTGATTGGCAAGGATATCACTCCACACGTGACGGTCCGCGACCTAAGCGCGCCCAAGGACGGAACATTCTCACGCGCCGACTTCACTTACGACAAGGACACAGACATTTATACATGCCCTTCCGGCAAGACGCTGAAGACGACGGGCCGCATCCATGCCGATAACACCTATCGCTATCTCGCTAGTACCCTTGATTGCAGCACGTGTCCGCTCAAGCAAAAATGCTGCCCCAACATGCCGTCCAGACGGGTCCCGCGTGATGTCAACGAAGCCGCCCGTGACGTCGCCAGATCATTGGTTGATACACCTGAATTCGAGCGCTCAAGCCATGAGCGCAAAAAGGTCGAAATGCGGTTTGCGCATTTGAAGACCCATCACCGGTTCGAGCGAATGCGATTACGAGGGCTCTCCGGCGCCCGTGACGAATTCCATCTTGCAGCCATCGTCCAGAACCTCAAAACAATGGCAATGAGACTTACCAGTTCACCGGCAATGATGCAGGCAAGGTAAGCAAAGAGCGAATGGGGGCATGCCAGTAGCCACCGACACCTGATCCGCTACCGTAAAACGTCAAATGCCCAGAATCCTGGCAACCTGGTCAAGTTTTTCAACAGTATCGACCCAGGGCGGACACTTTGAGGCCTACGTAAACGAAAAAGAGCTGGACTTGGCATGCTCGGC
>JALCBY010000051.1 GCA_028066055.1 Hyphomicrobiaceae bacterium | reverse complement strand
CTCCCAGCGACCCGAATATCGCCAAGCTCTACACAATCGATGCGGGCAAAGAGGAGGCCCGTTAAGCTTCAGTGTATCTGACGTAGGGATACCCATCGAAGCGACGATGAGCAGAATTTCTGGTAGATAGCATTCATGAAGTCTTCCAGAAACCGAAAACGCCGATCCGGCCAGAATGACACTCTTGCACGCAGCATTATCATGCATGCAAGCCGGAACGCCTGGGAAGTGGGGCATCCTCTTCGCGAAGGTGCTCTCGCCGCCAGTTTCGGCGTGTCCCGCACCCCCATCAATCGTGCGCTTCAGCATCTTGCAAAACTGGGGGTCGCGGAACATCTCCCAAATCGCGGCTTCATTCTTAAGCAGCAAGTCAGCGATGCCCTCCAACACTTCAAGCAAACCCCGGGTGCAGACGAGATATATTTGAAGCTGGCGCGCGATGCCCTGAATTGGGGATCTGGCCATATGCTCACAATTTCCGATCTTGTTGCCGCATATGGCGAGACGCGTGGGCGGGTTCAGCGTGCATGCGAACGCGCGGCGAACGAGGGCTGGCTCGAAAAGGGAGGTGGTTACAAGTGGAGCGTTCGACTGGGCATCGCGTCAGAGGACGATTATGCCCGCTTCTACAGGTTCCGCGAGACAATCGAGCCGGCAGCAGTCCTCGAACCCGGATTTGAAATCGATCAGCAGGAGTTTCGTACGCTGCTCTCCCTGCAAAAGCGCATCGCCAATGGCGAATTCGAAGCTCTGAGCGCCGTGGACCTGTTTGAAATCAACACCGAGCTACACGAAACAATTGTCTCTTGGTCGGGAAACCATTTTTACTTAGACGCGCTCAAGCGGGCAAATGCCTCGCGTCGCGTCATTGAATATACCAAGGTTCTCGAAACCGAGCGCATCGACATTTTCGCCCACGAACATGTGGAAATACTTGAAACCCTGGAGCGGGGCGCACGCAAAAAAGCGGCGAGGCTCATCCAGGCCCATGTCTCGACCGCAGGGAATGTCAAGGCGACCAGTCTCAGCCGGCCCTCCAACGGCAACACGAAAAAATAGTCAAATTGCACCACGCGCATCGATGGGCCAAATGTCGACCAGCGTGTCTTTCCGGCAAACGTGGTATTCGTTGAACAGGTTTGCGGTCGGATCGCAATGTGGGATGAAACATTCAAACGACATCCCCACCTGGAGCCTGTCCTCGCCCGCAACCACAGAAATCCGCCCGTGCTCGTCGCTTTCCGGTTTCATCTGATAGAAGCCCTCGTTCGGCCAGATTTGGGGCGCCGTCCCGAGCTTGGTTGCAAAATGCTTCCGGCCGGCATCAACTGTCGCGATATCAGCTACATTCTTCGAGATAACCGTTGTCCGCACGAAAAGCGCCGGCTCAAATGGCCGTGATTGTCTGCCGTCCAGGTCGACTACATCATACTCAAGATCCATGAACACATAGCTGCCGCACTGCATTTCGGTGAGTTGGTTCAATCCCGGTTCGATAAACACGGTTCCGGTGCTGCCGCCGGAGACACACTCCAAATGAACCTCTTCGTCTTCTAACGCCGATACCACATCTGCAATCCGGCGCGCCGCAACGGCCGCATCAGCCGAGCGGGCGGCAAAATCAGTCATGTGCGACAGGTGCCCGGCATAGGCCTGCAAGCCCCGCAGCTCCAAATTCGCCGACGCACCGATTTCCTTCGCCAACGCAACCGCCTGATCGGGTGAGGTCACGCCGGAGCGATGGCGGCCCATGTCCACATCGATCAGAACCGGCAAAGTCGTCTCGGCCTCGCCCGCGGCAGCCTGCAGAAGCCGGATGCACTCCCTGCTGTCTGCGACGCAGGTGATGCTTCCCGAAAGAGCGGCAAGCCGGATCAGACGATCCATCTTCAGGCCGGGTGGGATCGGCGACGTGATCAGGATGTCGCCGAGCCCCGCACGTTGAAAGCATTCCGCTTCACCAATGGTCGCGACTGCAACGCCCTTGGCCCCCTCGGCCAGCTGTCGGCGTGCAACTTCGATGCTTTTGTGAGTCTTCGCATGGGGTCGAAGCGACCATTCCGCGTTTCGGCACATTGCACCCATTGTTGAGATATTGCGTTCCATCGCATCAAGATCGAGCACCAAACACGGTGTCGACAACTTCTCACGCGAGCCACGTTGACCGATCAGACCGGCGTTTGGCCTTTTCGCCTGATCCATATCGCTAACCGGGACTACGCTCATTCCCTCAGATCACCCAGTTCCGAAGCGCGCATTTCGGCAATACGCTGATAAACCCGCACACGCGCAGAGAAGACGATGCTGCCGAGCGAAAGAACCGCCAGCGCTATCGAAATCGGACTGTTCATCAGGGTCGCGACCCAGTCGCCTCCGCCGATCAACAAAGCACGCCGGATATTCTCCTCCGCCAGCGGTGCCAAGAGGAATGTAATGACCATCGGTGCCTCCGGGATTTTGCATAGTCGAAACACCAACCCGACGAGACCGAAGATCAGCATTAGCAGCACATGATAAGGATTCTCTTCGTAGACGTAGGAACCGACGATCGCCATGATACCGATGACGGGTATCAGATACTGTTTCGGCACCTCCCCGATTTTCGCATAGGCAAAGGCGAAAATTCGCCCCAACCCCAGATTGGCGATGTTCCCGACAATGAGAATGATGAAGAGCGCGTAGATCACGTGCGGGAACAGTTCGAACATACGCGGGCTCGGCGTTGCCCCCTGCAGAACAAGCGCGCCACCGATGAGCGCGGCGGTGGCGCTCCCTGGAATTCCGAATGCCAGAAGCGGCACGAGGGTCGGCCCCACCGTCGCGTTGTTGCCGGCTTCCGCAGCCGCAATCCCTTCGATCTTTCCGCTACCGATGCCCTTCGACGGGGAGGCATATCGGGCCACCGCGTAGGACAGAAACGCTCCAGCGGTTGCACCGAGACCGGGCAGCAGGCCGACGAACGACCCCACTCCGAAGCCGATGGAAATCTCCTTCCAGCAGCGGAAAAACTCGCGCGCGGAAAGCCCTTCCGATTTCTTCAACAGGTTTTCGGCAAGCTTCCTGGCCTGATCTTTCGCGGCATCGATCATTGGCGGATTCAGCAGTTCGTTGAACACCATCGCCATGGCGAACACGCCGATCAGCATTGGCGGAAACGGGATGCCGTCGCTCAGCCACCACAGTCCGAAGGTGTTGCGCGATATGGCGCCGATCGGATCGGTCCCGATGGTGCCGATGAACAGGCCGAAGGCAGCACTGAAAAGACCTTTGGCCAAATGATCTCCGCTCAGGCTGCCGATCAGGGTAATGGCCAGCATCATCACCCAGAACCGCTCAGCCGGCCCGAACTTCAGCGCGACGATTGCCAGCATAGGCGCGATCATGATCGTCAGAACATCACTTGCAAGGTCGGCCGTAATGGAAGAATAGAGCGCGGTGAGCAATGCCTTGCGCCCCTTCCCCGCACGCATGAGCTTGTAGCCATCGAACACGGTGGCAGCTGCTTCGGGCGTGCCCGGGGTAGAGAATGAGATCGCCGAGATCGAGCCGCCGAAGATCGCCCCCTTGTAGAGTCCGATGAGCAGGCCGAGGGCCGAACCCAATGGCATTGTGAATGTAAGCGGCAACATCAACGCGACGGCTGTCGACGCCTGCAGCCCCGGCATGGCGCCAACGCCGATGCCCACGGATATCCCAACGAGGAGCCACAGAAGCGTGTTGAGTTGAAACACGATATCGATGGCCTGGCCCAGGGCGGCATAATCGATCATCTCGCCATCTCCTCCCGAAGTCTGCGATCAAAATGCGCCAATCGGCTTCAACGCGAAGCCGAGGCTGTAGAAGAGTGCGAAGAGGAGAAGCGCGATGGCGGAGGCGTAGACAAAAATCACGGTCCAGGGCCGCAGCCTCATTTCGACCGCACCCGTTGCAACCAGCATGAATGCACAGGGAATGAAGCCGATCTTCTCCTGATAGAATGCGAAAAGCACGGCCACCACGAAATAGACGAAAACCCGTATGAGCCCCGCCAGACCGAACGTCTCGAAGCCTTCGAGGGCATCCCCACGGCGTGCATCGAAGAGGGTGACGGCGATGAGCAACATGGAAAGCAGCAAATAGATGACCGGAAATGTTCCAAGCCGGAATCCGTCACTCAACCGGTCGCCCGCCCAATCCGAAAACAGGATGTAGAGCAGAACTGGAAACAAGCCGGCCAGCATGGCGCACGCCGCACCTTTGTTCGTGCGAATGAGTTTCATATCGGTTCGCCGGGATAGGGGCCCGGCAGCGTGGTCTATGCAGCCGGGCCGATTGGCATACGGATGGTTGCGGTCGGGAGGAAACTAGTTCAGAGCCGCAACGGCCTCCGATACACCCTTTACGATGTCGTCATATTGAGCCTGGGCATCCTTGTGGGGAACGAAGATGATCTCCTCACCCATTTTTCCCATGATCTTCTTCAGGGACGGCTGCTTGAGCATCTCGCCGATCTTGTCGGAAAGCTTGGCCACGATCTCGTCCGGCGTATCCGGATGCACGCCGATCCAGCGCGGGAAATTGATGACCTTGTACCCGAGTGCCGTCGCATGTGGCGGATTGCCGAGTTCCTTGGAGACTTTCTCGGAAAGCGGCATTTTCGTTCCGTTAAGAATAGCGACCGCCTTGTCGGGAACGAGGGTCAAGGCGGTTGATTCTGTTGCCGCCGCCACCTGGATGTGCCCACCGAGAAGGTCTGTAACCGCATCGGATGTGCTGGAGTAAGGCACCAGCTTCACCTTGACGCCTGCGCTATTGAACGCGAGCGCCGTACCGCTCAATTCAGAGAAAGTCGCACCGAACGTTAGCTTGCCCGGGTTTGCCTTGGCGTATTTGATAAGGCCCTCCCACGTCGACCATGGTTTTCCTGGAGGTGCCAGCACGATATTGCGAAAGGCTGAAACAAAGCACACGATCTTGACCTGCTCAGGCTTGAGCGGCGGATTCTTCTCCCGTTTCAACGCGATCACCGGTGTCGGACTGGCCTGGTAGACCGTGTAGCCGTCCGCCGGCTGCTCCAGCATGTATTTCCAGCCACGCACCGCAGATGACCCCGGCAGATTTCGAATTCTTAGAGGCTGACCGAGAACATCGAGTGAGACGCTGGAGAGCACGCGGGCCCAGCGGTCCGTGCCACCACCTGCCTTGAACGGCACGATCCAGGTCACCGGCTTGTCAGGAAAGTCACCAGCGACGGCATCGCTGGCCGGCGTTGCGGCCGCGCAGATCAAAAACACAACCGCCAGGAATGCTTTTAGCCATGTCATCTTCATCGTTTTCCTCCCGTAGAGACAACTTTGCCCTGTTGCTTGGCTCGTAATTTCAAACGAGCGGGAAGAAACGAGTATCCCTAAATTGCGTTTTTGTCAAAAAAAATACAATTTAAGAATCTCAGATGAAACCTCTGATTGTGCAAGCGTGTGCATTCCGCGCCCGCAATTGAAGACAAACAAGACGTTGAGACGACAGGGACAACAGTCTGGAGGAGCAGGTCGGTGATTGCCTGGAAGTTCCGGGCAACCGATATGCGATAGGGAGATGGGGATCGACGCTATCGGGTTACGCGTCCAATCCGGGCGGATGCCGGTTCGCCCAGTCTTGTGACGCTTCATAGGCCTTTCCGATGCGCAGTGCGGTCAATTCCTGTCCGCCGTGACAGGTGATCATGAGGCTGGTCGGCAGGCCGCCTTCGGTGAAGCCGTTCGGGACAGAGAGTGAGCAAAGTGCGAGATAGTTGGCGGCTCTGGTAAAGCGTGCGGGCGACCCATACTCGTCGACTTCGCTGAGTGGAATGGCAGGAGTCAATGTGGTCGGCGTAAGGATGGCGTCGATATCAGAGAATTCACGTTCGAATTCGGCCAAGTCGGATTTTCGCTGTTCCAGCGTTGCACGGTATGCATCGTCATCGAACTCGGAACGGCCCGGCACCAGCCGGCGTTTGACCCACTGATCCATTGTCGCTGCCTCATCATCGATGATCTCCTTGTTGAAGCGATACCCTTCGTAGGCAATGATCATCTGCACCGCGAGTGTGCTGAACCCGTCCCACTCCTTGGGCACGGCCTTCACCACGATCTCGGCGCCGAGATTGGCGAGCTCGCTTACGGATTTGTCGTAAGCGTCCAGCACTTCACTGTCGATCTCTGCACGGCCTTCATCCGGCAGAACGGCAAACCGCATGCTCTTGACCGGCTCCCCGATGGCGGAAAACGGTCCCGTCTGCTCGGCAACCTGTTTGCCGACCCCTATCGGGTCGGACCCTTTCAGCACCTCGAACATCAACAGCGCGTCGTCGACCGACCGGGTCATCGGGCCCGGCGTATCCAGCGTGGAGGACAGAGGCAGGATTCCCTCAGTGGGCAGCGTCCCTTCCGTCACTTTCAGGCCGACAAGGCCGCACCACCCCGCGGGCAGGCGCACGGACCCGCCCGTATCGGTACCAATGGCGCCCGGACAATAACCGGCGGCAACGGCCACACCGGAGCCGCTTGAAGAGCCGCCGGGCGTGCGATGGGTTTCGAGATCCCAGGGGTTCCAGGGCGCGCCCAGATGCTCGTTCGTGCCCCAGCCGCCCGTCGCCATCTCAACCGTATGCGTCTTTCCGGGAATGATCGCGCCTGCCGACATCAGACGCTGCGCGATGAGCGCCGTACCCGGCGATACCCGGCTTGCGCGCTCGGGCGAGCCGCCGGACGTCACGCGCCCTTCCATGTCAATCAGATCCTTCAACGCAATGGGTACGCCCGCAAGCGGCGGCAATTCACCCGCCGCGTCAAACTCCTGCGCGATGGACCGCGCCTTCTCGCACGCCTCGTCGCTGTAGCGCGTGATATAGGCATGGAGCTTCGGCTCCAGCCGGTCTTCGCGTGCCTGTTGCGCCTCAATCACATCGGCAGGCGAGAATTTGCGCTCTCGGTATCCACGGCACAGTTCGGTGATGGTGGCGTAGGGATTAATGTCACTCATAACAAGCCTCTAGATCACGTTTATCGCTGGAGCGGGATTGGACGGAAAATCCGGTTTCGCCTTTCCTGATCCCGCCTTAATCGATCTGATAGTCGAGCCATTCGGCGACCATTTCCTTCAAATGCTCGTCCCGCGCGAAGGTGGCCGCGGTTCCCTCGCCCCGGTTGCGACCAAGGTCGAGAATGTAGATATAGTCGGAAACGTTGACGCACTGGCGCACGTTCTGATCCACCAGCACCACGGTGATACCGCGTTCCGGAAGGGCTTCGATGAAATCGTAGATCTCGCGGGAAATCTTCGGCGCAATCATGGCCGTCGGTTCATCAAGCATGATGATCTTCGGCTCGACGACGAGCGCGCGACCCAGTTCCACGAAGCGCTGCTGGCCGCCCGAGAGGCTTCCGGCCATGTCGTGCTGCTTCTCCTTCAGGATCGGGAACTGCGCGTAGACCTTCTCCAGCTCCTGCGCGACCTTGCGCTTGTCGGACCGGAACTGCCAGCATCCGAGCTTGAGATTGTCCTCGACCGACAGATCGTTGAACAGGCTGCGGTTCTGCGGCACGAACGCGATTCCGTTTGCCATCATGTCATAAGGGGGCAGACCGCTGATCTCCCTGCCGTCAAGCGAGATGGAACCCTGAGTAGGACGCAGAAAGCCGTACATGGTCTTGAGTGCCGTCGACTTGCCCGCACCGTTCGGCCCGATGATGCCGGTGATGCAATTCTCCTTCACGGCAACGGAAAGCCCGTTCAGGATCGAAATGTCACCGTGATAGGCGGCATGCACGTCCTGCATTTCGAGGACCGTACGAGCCTTCTCCCATTTACCGTTGGCAGCCTTCTTTTTGGTTTTCCTCGCCATGACTATTGCTGCCCCAGATAGGCCTCGATCACGGCCGGATCGTTCTTGATGTCGTCGACGCCGCCCTCGGCAATGATCTGCCCCTGATTGAGGACGACAATCCTGTCGGACAGCTTGTAGATTGACGTCAGGTCATGGCTGACGAGGAGGAACGATTTGCCCCCTTCGCGCAGCTCCAGAATGCGGTCGATCAGAAGACGGCACAGCGCCGGGTTCACGCCCGCGAAGGGCTCGTCCAGAAGGATGAGGTCGGGATCGAACATCATGACTCGCGCCAGCTCGAGCAGCTTCTGCTGCCCGCCCGACAGTTCCTCCCCGTGGTTGTAACGAAGCTCGTAAAGGTTCATGCGCTCCAGGAAGCTTTCGGCACGCTCGGTCAGTTCATCGTCGGAGGAGGTGCTGTCCAGCGACGTCACGAACAGATTGTCGATCAGGCTCATACGGTGAAAAATCCGCGGCACCTGAAAGGTGCGTCCGACGCCCTGCTTGGCGATCTCGTGCGGCGTACGATGGGTGATGTCGCGCCCGTTCAGCGTCACCGTCCCGCCGTCGCTGTGGTAAAGCCCGTTGATGCAGTTCATGGCGGTGGTTTTGCCCGCGCCATTGATGCCAATCATGCCGAGGATCGTTCCCCGTTCGAGCGTGATGTCGATGCCGTCAACGGCGACCAGGCCACCGAAGCGCTTGGTCAGCCCCTGCGCGGTCAGGATCGCATCGGCGGTCATTTGAGCTGCCCCTTGCCGAACAGCCCTTCAGGCCGCACGAAGATGACTGCGACCAGAATGATAAAGCCGACCATCTGCGCCGCCGCCTGCGGGAGGAGCAGGTTGGAGAACTGCTCGACGAAACCGAATATGATGCCGGCGAACAGCGCGCCGACGGGATGCCCCAGCCCTCCAAGTACGATGACGATAAAACCGATCAGCGCAATATCGGGACCTCCGTTCGGGTCGATGGACGGGACGACCAGCGCGAGAAGGACGCCCGTTATCCCCGCGAGCGCAATGGCGAGACCAAAGGCCATGGCCGAAAGCCGGTGAATGTTGATGCCGACAATCTGGACCGCCTCGCGGTTCATGGTGGCCGCACGCAGGGCCTTGCCGGGCAGCGTACGGTAGAAGAACCAGGTCAGTGCGACGATGATGGCGAGATTGATGGCGAGCGCCACGAGCCGCGCCGTCGGTACAAGAACCCGCCCGTCGCGGCCCGGCCCGTACGCATCGGCGATCTTGAACAGGGTAAAGTTGATCGGCTCGAAGCTGAAATTCATCGGCCGGATATCCGCTTCGAAAATCCACGTGATGACCGATACCATCATGAGCGACACGCCGAACATGAGCAGGAACGACGACGTTTCCGGTTCGTCGGAATAGGCGAGCCGCGGCACGAGCAGATAGTAAAGGGCGACCCCGGCGAAGAAGAACAGGACCGCGCTGATGGGCAGGGCAACCAGCGGGTGAACGCCGAAGCTGTTCAGCATCGCAAAGGCGAAGAAGGATCCGGCGATCACGAACTCGCCATGGGCGAAATTGATCACTCGCAAAACGCCTGCAAGGACATTGAGCGAACAACCGATCAGGGCATAGACGACCCCGAAAACGATCCCGCCGACAATCGCGTTCCAAAGGAGGACTTCGTTGATCATGCTGCTCTCATCCCACTACATGATCAGACGTCGCGTGCGCGGAAACCGCTGCATGATCGTGCCGACGATCCCGCGCGGCATGAACAGGATGAGCAGCGCGATGATGAGCCCGAGCAGAAAATTGTTCAGGATCGGGAACTCCCGCCAGATCAGTTCATCGACCCAGACGAGAATGACGGTGCCGACAACCGGCCCGGTCACCGTCCCGAGCCCACCCGCCATGGCGTAAATCACCGTCTTGGCGGTTACCAGAACATCGAAGGCCGTGATCGGATCGAGAGCACCGGTAAACCAGGCCTGCACGCCACCGCAAAGAGACGCGAAGCCGGCCGACATCAGCCAGGCATAGAGACGCGAGCGCTGCACATTGACGCCCATCGCGTCCGCCGCTTCCGCATCGTCCCGGATGGCCTTCAGAGCCTTTCCGAGGCGGGATCGCGCAAGCCACGTCACCGTCGTCAACGCCATGACAAGAACAAGCAGCATGGCATAGTAGCCGTCCTGCCGGTTCGTCTTGGCGCCGAGATTGAGCCCGTGGCTGCCGCCGGTGAGTTCATCGGGCGCAAGCCCCATGATGCGCTGCATGATGACCGCGAGGGAAAGCGAAACGATGGCGAAATAAATACCGCCGAGACGCAATGTCGGCGCAAACACGAGCGCAAGCATCATGCCGGCAAGGCCGGCCAGGGGAATCGCCAGATAGGGCGAGACATTGTAATTCACGACGAGCATCGCCGTCGCGTAGGTGCCCATGCCGTAAAAAGCCACATAGCCGAATGGCATATAGCCGGTGAACCCGGCGATGATGTTGAAAGCCGTCGCCATGGTGACCCACAGCATCAGCGAAAAATAGAGCGACAGGTTTCCGCCGAGCGTCGGCATCAACCCGAACCAGACCACCACGATACCGATCAGTCCAAACCAGATCGTATAGCGAACCCGTGAGGCCTGAGCTTCGTCAATTTGCGTGAGCGAGGACATATGAACCGTCAGGACGAGCGGGAAAATGGAGAAATGAACAAACTGAAATTATGCTCCCGCCGCGAGCACCAGGCAATTGGCACACGCGGCGGGAAGAGTATGAGACGGACCTATCTCTTGTCGTAATTCGGCACCGGATAGATCGCCTTGCCCGTCGCGACGCTCGGCGGGTAGACCACCTCAAGTCCCTTCGGCTGATTCTGCATGACAACGAACTCCATCTGAATCTGTTTGCCGTTATCCTGAATCTCGTAGGGGCCAGTGATCACCGTCAGCTTCTTGGAAAGGTCGAGTGCCGCCTGCTTGAGCTTCGCAGGATCAAGCGACTGTGCTTTCTTGACAATCTCCTCGAGGACGGCGCCAGCGCCGTAGGCGAGGGCTGTCTGGAAGTCGGCCGGATATTTTGCATCCGGGAATAACTTCTCATAGCGTTTCTTCACCGTATCCCGGTCGAGGCCGGCGTTCACTTTCCAACGAACCTTCGGGTGCCAGAGCGTCTGGCTATAAAGAAACTTCGCGTCCTGACCGATTCCGAGGAACTGCGGCTGCGAGCCGTAGAACATGTAGGTCATCGGGAAATTGGCATCGAGTTCGCGCATCTGCCGGGCGATGTTCATCTGATCGCCCTCGTAGGAAGCCGGGTAGAAGGCATCCGCACCCGAGGCAAGCGCCTTCTGGATCATGACGGAGAAGTCCTTGGTGCCCTTGGCGAACTTCTCGAACATCACGACCTCTATGCCGAGTTCCTCCGCGCGCTTCTTCACGCCCGCAGCGGTTCCGGCCGGGAAAGGCTCGTCGAGATAGATCATCGCGAGTTTCTTGACGCCCAGCGCGCCCATGGCGTCCGCACCCGGCTTGCCGAGGCGGGAGGCCGCGATCTGTGTCGCGGAAACCACATGTTTGTGGCCCTGCTCGTAAATCTTGTCGGACGAGGCCGACCAGATCACCAGGAACTTGCCGAAGCTCTCCGTCGTGTTGGCCGCAGCCGCCGTCAGGGTGGATCCGAACGGACCCATCAGGATGTCGACCTTCTTGTCCTTGATCAGGGTTTCATAGACACGCGGCACGAGCGCCTTGTCGGAACGGTCGTCCAGGGTTTCCAGCTTGATCTTGTGCTTGGTGCCGCCAATATCGATGCCGCCTCTTGAGTTGACGTCATCGATCCAGATCTTAAAGCCTCGCTCGCCCGATTGAGCGGCAAGAGCAAAACGTCCAGTCTGACTGACTGTCATACCGATCGTGATGTCGGCCTGGGCTGCCGAGCTGGCAAACGCCCCGGTCATGAGGGCGGCTGCACCAGCCATGCCCAGCAGGGTTCTACGCGCAATTTTCATGTTTCACCTCCCGTGAATTGTAGCGGAGACGATTATCCCACCACCCACAATTTTTTCTTTAGTCCGGCCGATCTTCCCGGCCGGACGTTTCTTAGGAACAAAATTGTAACCAACTGTTGGCGTGTTGCAATCATGCCCGCGGACTAAGACCTGTTCGCTCGCTCCAAAACCGCGTGCATCAGCAGGTTCACTGCCGGATGCGTATCCTCCTTTTCAATATGTTCGTTTTCGTTGTGTGTCGTGCCGTCGCGGCAAGGCGAAAAAATCATTGCCGTCGGCACCACCTTGGCCACGTGGTAAGCATCGTGTCCTGCCTGCGACAGCATGTCCTTGTGCGGAATTCCGAGCTCATCCGCCTTTGTTCGCAACAGATCGATACAGTCGGTCGAGAAATCGTCGCATCCGAACTCCCACTCCTTCACCACCTCGACATCGACATTTCCCTTGCGCCCCGCTTCCGCGATCGCCGCACGCACCTCCTCCGCCATCTTCTCGGCAGTTTTCCTTTCCGGATGCCGGATATCGACCGTCACGTCGGCCCAGTCGGGAAGGATTCCATACCTGTTCGGCCAGAGCTGAATACGGGTCGTCGTCGAGCGCGCGTCGGGATGATACTTCCAACCGATATCGTTCACCGCGGCTATGAGATAAGCGGCACCGACCAGCGCATTGCGTCGCTTGTCCATGGGTGTGGGTCCGGAATGGGCGGTTTCACCCTGAAACTGGACCTGACTGCCAAAGGCGACGAATCCGCCGGTGACGATACCGACGGGCAGACCTTCGGCTTCAAGCTCCGGGCCTTGCTCGATATGCAGTTCGAAATAGGTGTCGAGGTCGTGGCCGGAGAGCTTTGCATCTCCCGCATAACCGATACGTTCAAGTTCATCGCCGAACCGGCAACCGTCATCGTCGGTCTGATCAAGCACCCAGTCGAGCGTGTGCAGACCTGCGAACGCGCCCGCACCCATCATCGGAGGCTGAAAGCGCGCGCCTTCCTCATTGGTCCAGCAGATGACTTCCAGCGGACGGCGCGTCGTGATGTTCCGGTCGTTCAGAGTTCTGATAACTTCGAGGCCGCCGAGCACGCCCAGGATCCCGTCATACCGGCCGCCGGCAATCTGCGTGTCGAGGTGACTGCCCATCGCGACCGGCGGCAGCGTATTCTCCGTGCCATCGCGCCGCGCGAAGATATTGCCGACCTTGTCGACGCTGACCGACAGCCCGGCGTCCTTGCACCAGCCCACGAACACGTCGCGCATTTCGCCGTCTGCGGTGGAAAGTGCCGGCCGATTGAGACCGACCGTGCGCCCGGGCCCGATCTTCGCGGAGGCCATCAGGTCACGCCACAGCCGGTCGATATCAACTTCCAGTGTGTTTGTCTGTCCGCCCGATGTACCCAAACTCAAAGCCCCCGACTGGCGATCCAGGAAAGAAATCCCAGCTTCGAAACAATGACAGATGAGGCTGTGTAGGGATATTCGAATGTAATAAAGTTCAATTTGATATTTCTCTAAGCAAAAAGGATAAGCCGTGCCCATACCGGTGATCAGCAATGTGGATCTTAAGCTGCTGCGTGTTTTCATGACGGTGGCCCGGCGCGGCGGTTTCTCACTTGCGCAAACCGAGCTCAATGTGAGCCAGGCCACGATCAGTATTCACATCAAGAATCTCGAAACGCGGCTGGG
>JALCBY010000018.1:25904-81370 GCA_028066055.1 Hyphomicrobiaceae bacterium | reverse complement strand
TCAGGCTCATAACCTGAAGGTCGTAGGTTCGAATCCTACCCCCGCAACCAGTCCGGACCTGACTCGTGGTGTGTCAGAGTCAGACAAAAGTGCCGAGAGGTTACCGCGGATCTCGAGCGAAACGCCGAGGCGCTTGCCGATCAGGGTTACTGTAATTTCCTCAAGGAGTTTCCGGAACACACGCTCCGCTTCTTGCGCCGCTGCGTCGCTGGTTTTGACTCGCGTACCCGTGCTGCCGGCGGTACGCTGCAGCTGCCAATTGGGAAATGTTGGCTATTCAATTCCTTCTGATTCACGCTAATTGATGTGCCATATGGCGTCATTGGCCTTGTCGGTACGGCATGTCGGAGCACCAACTGCGTCGCGTGAAGGGAAAGCGCAATGACGAGCGAAGAACCGGAGGCGATTGTCCGTCGCTTTATCGAGGCTTTTGACGCTGCCGACCTCGATACGATTGCAACATGTCTCGGAGAGAATGTCGTGGCTGAGGTCACTCAGCGCGATGCCAGCACTGTTCAGCTTCAAGGGCGGGCGGCTTACATGGCGAATATCGAGGCGCTCGATATTCCTACCGTTCGGCCGCGTGTCTGGATCACCCAGATCGCCAAGGTTTCCGAAGATCAGGTGCTTTTCATGGTCGAAGGCAAGGCCGCGCGCAAAGGCCGGAAGCTGCACAATCATGCAGCCTATCTGATGACAATCAAAGGGGGCGAGATCCAGCGGATTTGGATGGTCGAAGCACTGCCGGAGGAAAGTGACACGTTCTGGAAATCTTAGCTCCTGTTGTCTCCTAGGCTTTCGGTGTTGGACCAAAGTCGGGTTTCTCAACATCTCGCTCCCGAACTTCTCCCCCATCCTTCGCGGCGTTCTCGTCGTTTGCGACCGAGACGCTCGTTTCAGTGGCGTGAACGATTTCTCCGATGCTTGAAAGCGCAAATTGCACAGATTGCAGCACTTTTACATGCGCAGGCTCGGGACGCCTGATGGATATCCGAGTAAGTACATCCGAAATATTGGCCAATTCCCACGCGCCGGCGTTGCTTTCCACGATTTCCGATCATTTTCGCATCATGTGGATCGTCGGTTGTGCGTGAGGAAAGCCCATGGTCAAGGGGTAAAGTTTTCACGAATCTGGCACTTGACTCGCCGCGGATATCGCACTCTAACGTCGATTGAGTATAACCTGACTAAATTAGTCAGCTTTTGTAAGGAGGGTTGAACATGCTCAGATCGATACTGACGGGCTCAAGTGTGCTTTTGATGTCAACTGCGTTGGCAGGCATGGCTCACGCTGACAACACCTATGGGCCGTTCCCGGTCACCGTGGACGGTTACAAGGGTGATAAGACCAATTCAGTATCCTACTCGGGACAAGTCGCTCGTCATGTGCTGAGTGACAGTTTGAAAAAGCTCGCCGGGAAGGGCGATGGCGGCAGCAACGCAAAAGATCTGCACGCCCAGATGCTGTTGTATTTCGAAGGTTCGAAAGACGACCTCCCTGTCGTTTCACATAAGGGAAAAGATGGCTTTGCTGTGAAGCAAGCGAGCCTGAACAAGATTTCCAAGGGCAAGAACATGTCCGGGAAATTCTACGACGGCGCCATGCCCGCATGGCCTGGCGGGATGACCGGCAAACAGGCGGTCCTGCACATGATCAAGCAGGCGTCCATGGCGAAAGGCGGCTTCGACCCGAATACGGGTTATGACTACCCGCAGCTCATCTCCAAGTTCGCGTTAGGCGCCATGTCTTACAATCAGGCGGTCGACAACTACCTCGATGAGAAACTGCGGGCCGATAAAAAGCCGAACAACAAGCCTTACAAAAAAGGCGCGCATTACACGGGCAAGGAACACTCCTGGGACGAGGCATTCGGTTACTTCGGGGCGGCGGCCCACAGCCTGAGTCTGTCGGCCGGCGACAACATCAAAGTCGCGAAGATGAAAGACATTTCGATTTCCGACGCAAACAAGGATGGCGTTGTGGATCTGAAGTCGGAAATGGTTTTCGGAAACGCGTATTACGCTGCCAGCTTCGACAAGTCTGGCAAGACCGAATACATGCCGACAATCGTGAATGCATTCCTCGATGGCCGAAAACTCATCACGTCGGCAAAGGGCAAGGCACTCACGGACAAGCAACGGGCGCAGCTGCAGGCCTATGCGGCAACCATCGCGACCAACTGGGAGAAGGTTCTGGCTGAGGCGGTCTTCAAATACGCAGGGTCCGTCTACAAGGACATCAAGGCGATCACCAGCGCCAAGAACGATGCGGACAAGGCCAAGGCCTATCGGAAGTATGGCAAGCACTGGGGCGAGTTGAAGGGCTTTTCAATGGCGCTGCAGAGCGGCAAGAGCAATCTTGGCAAGACCGCGGTAGAGCTGAACAAGTTGATCGGGTATGGCCCTCCCACGCTTGACAACACGTATGTCACCGGCGTCAGCGCCGACGGCAACTTCAAAAAAGATCGCCGTCGGTCCTGGAGCGACTATCAGCTCCACATGCTCAAGGTCCAGAAGTTGATGGTCGATGCATTCGGCGTTAAGGCACGCGTGAACGACGCGACCGGCGACCTCGCCAAGCTGGCGAAAGAGATGGACAAGGATATGAACGCTGAAACCGATTAGCGGCACAACGGGTGGCGCATACTGCGCCACCCGATTTCCTCTGTTCTGATCCGAGCATGGATATTCTGGACCAGTTTTATTTTCTTTTTGCGGACTTCGTCGAACCGAAGAAGAGGATTTTCGTCGGCTACCTCTTGCTATCCATCGTGATAGCGTTCTCGTGGCTGATGTTCATCAAGAGATTCACGATCTCGAACGCCCTTGCCAGGATCTTCGACGGCAAGATCTTTTTCTCGCGTTCGGCCATTGCCGATTACAAGATTTTTGCCATCAACCGGGTGATTTCGTCGATCATTTCTCCGTTGCTGGTGACGCAGCTCACCATCGCAACAGGCATCTATTTCGCCCTTCACAACCAGGACTTCATCCCGTCGGGATACTATAGCGACGTCAGCAAGACTGCCGTGGTGGCCATGTTTTCCGTCGCACTGTTCATTGTCGACGACTTCACAAAATATCTGATTCACCGATGGATGCATCGCATGCCTCTCCTGTGGGCGATCCACAAAATCCATCATTCGGCGGAAACGCTTACGCCCGTCACGGTCTATCGCGTTCATCCGCTCGAGGGAGTGCTTTACGCGACACGGAGCGCGGTCGCCCAGGCGGTTGCGCTTTCCGTGTTTTTCTTTCTGTTCGGCAATTCCGTTTCTCTCGCCACTGTTGTCGGCGTGAATGTGCTCGTGTTTGTTTTCCACGTAACCGGGTCCAATCTCCGCCATTCACATATCGACATCAGCTATTGGCCCTGGCTGGAGCATATTTTCATTTCGCCCTCGCAGCATCAGCTTCATCATTCCGTGGCCGAAGAGCATTTCGACAAGAATTTCGGAGCGGCACTGGCTGTTTGGGATTGGCTCTTCGGTTCGCTGCACCTCTCGGAAAAAGATCAGGACCGGAATCTGGTGTTTGGACTGGACGCGTCCGAACGTACCTCCGCTACGGATTTGCGCACCATGTACCTCACACCGTTTGTGGAAATCGCAGATATCGTGCGCAACCGTTTCCGCAGGGTACGGGCGAATGTTGCGGCGGCCTTGACCGCTCATCGCCGCAAAGGATCGCAATTTCGCGCAAAAGCCCGCACAGTGTTCGGAAAGCTGTGATTGGAAATTACATATCAATAGGTTATGGCATTTTATATCAAGCTTCATAATCTGAAGATCGGAGGCTCAAACTCCGCCCCCCACGGCACTGGACCTTGACTGCAGTCATATTCGGCGTGGAACCTGCTAAAGGGTGCCGGGATGGTTATCTGGATGTTGGCTTGATCATATAGAGGCACGATCTCGCGCATCCACCATGCATCATAATCCTCGTCCTCGCCTTCGACCTTCTGGCCTTGGAGCCAGGCGATAGCCGGACTGCCGAAATCAAGCTTGGTTGCGTCAATAACGGCGCGTACGGGCGCGCGCGCAGCGCACTGGCGCGCGAAATCCAGTATGCCGTTCCGGAAATCAGCCGGACTCAACCCCTGAATATGCTTCCAGTCCAACAGGACAGCATCTCTGTCCGCGATGAAAGACAATTCATAGTTTGCCGCCTCGCCAAAAACCTCACCCTTTTGTGTGCTCATCTCTTTATCCTTTGCTGTGACACCGGTTGCCGATTCGGCGCTTTTGGAAACAGGTAAATTTCTACAAGTTCAAGTAAACTTGAAGTCAAACAAAAATCTGATTAGTTTGAGATCATGGAATCCGTCCTGACCATCGGCGAGATTGCGAAGCGCAGCGGTGTTGCATCGTCAGCCTTGCGTTTCTATGAGGAGAAGGGGCTGATTGCGTCCGAGCGCGCCGGGTCGGGTCACCGCAGATATCCGCGATCCACCCTGCGGCGTATCGCCTTTATCGTCTTTGCTCAGCGGATCGGGTTATCCCTGGACGAGATTGGCGAGGAACTGGCGAAGTTGCCCATCCGCCGCGTTCCAACACGGAAGGACTGGTCGCGGCTTTCCTCCAAATGGCTGAAACGCATTGACGAAAAAATCGCAGAGATGGAGCGCCTCCGCGACGGGCTGACGAGTTGCATCGGCTGCGGCTGTCTCTCGTTCGACAACTGTCAATTCGCCAATCCGGGAGACCGCATGGCAAAAAATGGTCCGGGCCCGCGTTTTTGGCTTTAGTTTCCCCGACAAAACCGCCTGCCTTCGCTGCCTGGCAAAACAAGTTTCTGATGTTTTGAAAGTGAGCCGCGCCGACGCTGGTACCACGGCTGTCAGCAAAACGCATGTGTCGGCTTGACTGGTCCAGCCATCCGTTCGGAGTCAACCGGAGACGGCTATGACTGAAAAATAGGACTGGACATTGTCTTGACCTCAAGCCGAGCTGAAGTGCGACGCACTGTGCCGCAATGATCTTTCGGAGAGCGAATGTGCGTATTCTGATCCTGGGTGCGACTGGTTCCATCGGTGCCGCGGTGGCTGCGGAGCTCAAAACACATGACCATCAGGTTCTTTGCCTGGCCCGTTCAGATACTTCGGATCAGAAACTGAGGGCGCTGGGCTACGAAACGCTTCGCGGCGATCTCCGGACGCCTCAGCATTGGTGCCATGTCGTCCATTCCGTCAATGTGATCATTCAGCTTGCGACGACGTGGACGCCAGATATGGGGGAGGTGGATTTCGAGGTTCTTGAAGCGCTCCGTAAAGAGGCCGAGGACCGAAGATCACCGCGCTTTCTTTATACCGGGGGGTGCTGGCTATACGGCGCCACGGAAGATGCGATCGCAACCGAAGCGACCCCTTTCCGACCGATCAAGGCATTCTCCTGGATGGTCCACAATGCCCGGCATCTTCTTGATCGTTGCCCCTTCTCCGCGGCAATTGTTCATCCGGCGAGCGTCTATCACAAAGACGGAGGCGTGTTCAGGCGTTTCATCGAGAGCGCACGGGCCAATGATCCTGTTCAGATTTGGGGCTCGCCTCACGTGCGTTGGCCACTCATTCATCGAGATGATCTCGCGGTCGTTTATCGGCTCTTGGCGGAGCGCGCGGACCTGGTCGGGCATTTCAATGCGAGTGCCGAGCAGGGTGTACGGGTTGAGGTTATTGCCGCAGCCATTGCCGAGAAATTTGGGAATTCGCAGGCACCGATTGTGAAATCAGCGGCGGAAGTGATCGCGCAATATGGTGCCTGGGCAGAGGGACCGATGCTGGATCAGCAGATGTCTTCCGAAAGGCTTGAAGACAAGGGATGGCAGCCGAAGATCAGGAACTTCGCGACATCGGACCTATTCGGCGCCAGCAACGGCCAACACTAGGGGTGCCACACCCCGCTCGGTCTGTTTTGACGCCGCGTGTTACCTCGCCACGCGCAAGGGAAGTCATCCGGCGGCGAAAAACGTACAGAGGTTGCTGCAGTCGACGACACGCATTTCGTACGCATAAAGCGCCCGGCCGAAGTCCGATAGACGTCGGAATGACAATCGACAACGACTCTTCGAGTTTGATCTGCCTGAAACTCGCCCGACTCAGCTCGCCTCTGAGAGGCAGTCGCGTATGGAATTGGCCATGTTGCGGATGAGAGCGAAATAGAGGTCCGGTCCGTCCTGCAGCGTGGCGCCGAGCGGGTCGAGGACGCCGGACTTTGCCTTTGTGCCCTGCGTGACCGTCGACACGAGCTTTGGCTCGAATTGTGGCTCGGCGAAAACGCAGGTGACGTCAAGCGATTTGACCTTGTTCCGGATTTCCTTGACGCGTTTGGCGCCTGGCATGACCTCGGGTGAGACGGTAATTGAACCGACAGCCTTTACGCCGAACCGTTTTTCGAAGTTTTGATAAGCGTCGTGAAAAACAACGAAACCCTTATTCTTGACGGATTTCAGATCCGCAGCCACTTCCTTCGTGAGGGTGTCGAGTTTTCCTTCCAGTTTTTCGGCATTGGCCTTGTACTTGGCCGCATTGGCCGGATCGGCCTCGGCGAGCACATGCTCGATCCTGTGAACAAGTGCCTTTGCGTTCTGAGGATCAAGCCAGACATGGGCATCGAACTCACCGTGTGCGTGATCGTCATGCTTGGCTGACGCCTTCTTGTGGTCATCGTGATCGTGGTCCTTGTGCGCATCGGTCTTCTTGTGGTCGTCGTGATCGTGGTCCTTGTGCGCATCGGCCTTCTTGTGATCATCGTGATCCTTGTGCGCATCCGCCTTCTTGTGATCGTCATGATCGTGGTCCTTGTGCGCATCGGCCTTCTTGTGGTCGTCGTGATCATGGTCCTTATGCGCGTCGGCCTTCTTGTGATCGTCATGGCCGTGTTCTTCATGGGCTTCAAAAGCGCCACCCTCTCGATACGGCAGCTTTGTCAGTCCTTTGGTGTCGAGCAGTTCCACAGACTTCGCTTTCGTGGCCACCGTGTTGATCGGCTTTTCCAGAAATGCCTCTATCTCCGGCCCGACCCAGAACACCACATCTGCGCTTTCAAGGCTTTTGGCCTGTGAAGGTTTGAGTGCATAGGTGTGCGGTGACCCCGCCCCTTCGACAATCAAGGTCGGCTTGCCGACGCCAGCCATGACCCCGGAAACCAGCGAATGGACCGGTTTTATCGAGGTGACAACATTCGGCTCGGCATGCGCAGCCGCGCTTGAGATTACCAATGTCGAAGTGGCAACGAAAATTCGTTTCAGTCGGGTCACGAAACACTCCATCGGCTGTTACGCGCATGGCGCGTACTTGATATACGTTATACAATTACATAATTGCGTAGTGATATAACGTGTGCAAGAAGAGCGCGCAACACGGAACATGTCCGCCTGGGAGAGATAGCGGAACTCATGTTGCAGAAATCGAATACCCTTGTTTCCCTTTCCGGCGCCGGAGTCGAGCGCGGCGGGCGATGGCTTGTGCGCGGTGTCGACCTCGCGGTGCGGCCTGGCGAAATCGTCACATTGATCGGTCCAAACGGATCGGGCAAATCGACAACCGCGAAACTGGCGCTCGGTGTTTTAAATCCGGACGAGGGCAGCGCGGAACGACGTGCGGAACTGACCGTCGGCTATGTTCCCCAGAAAATTTCCATAGACTGGACGCTGCCATTGACGGTCGAACGTTTCATGACCTTGACCAGCCGGATAAACGGAACCGAAGTCGGCGAGGCGGTTTCGGCAACAGGCGTATCCCATTTGCGGCATGCTCAGGTGCGCACATTGTCGGGTGGCGAGTTCCAGCGCGTCATGCTGGCGCGTGCCATCGCCCGTAATCCCGAACTGTTGGTTCTTGATGAGCCGGTGCAGGGGGTCGACTTCAACGGTGAGATTGAGCTTTACGACCTCATCACCGGGATACAAAAGGAACTGGGATGCGGCGTTTTGCTGATATCCCATGATCTGCATGTGGTTATGGCGGCCACGGATCGCGTGATTTGTCTCAATGGCCATATCTGTTGTTCCGGAACGCCCAAGGACGTCGCCTCCAGCGAAGCGTACCGTGATCTGTTTGGGGCACGGGCGGCACCGACACTCGCGATCTACGAGCACAGCCATGACCATACCCATCTGCCGGACGGACGTGTGCGCCATGCAGACGGGACGATCACCGACCACTGCCATCCGGATGATGGGCATCATCACGACCACCCGCAGTCAGATGAGCCCGAACGGGCAGGGGGTGAGTGACATGCTCGACGATTTCTTCGTTCGTGCACTCGCCGCGGGGATTGGCGTCGCCGTCGTTGCCGGGCCACTGGGCTGCTTCATCGTGTGGCGCAGGCTCGCATATTTCGGGGATACACTATCTCACGCGGCTCTGCTCGGTGTCGCTATGGCATTTCTCCTTGAGCTGAATATCACCCTTTCAGTCTTTGTCGTTTCGGCGGGAGTCGCGTTCGCACTGCTTATTTTGCAGAAGCGCGCAACGCTCGCATCAGACTCACTACTGGGTTTGCTCGCCCATTCCGCATTGGCGCTCGGTCTTGTCGTACTCGCATTCATGACATGGGTGCGTGTCGACCTCATGGGTTTTCTCTTCGGCGATATCCTCGCAGTCTCGGGGAGCGACATCGCGTTGATCTATGGCGGTGGAGGGCTCGTTCTCGTTGTACTTGTATTAATCTGGCGGCCGCTTTTTGCCGCGACTGTCAACCCGGAGCTGGCCGAAGCCGAAGGCATAAATGTGAGTCAATCCAACATGATCTTCATGTTGCTCATGGCGAGCGTCATTGCCATCGCGATGAAGATCGTTGGCGTACTTCTGATTACCGCTATGCTCATCATCCCGGCGGCTGCGGCGCGCCGTTTTGCATATGCGCCGGAGCAGATGGCGCTTCTTGCGATTGTCATCGGTGTGGTGTCCGTGATTGCCGGCCTTTACGGATCGCTGCAATGGGACACACCATCTGGCCCAAGCATTGTTGTGGCAGCGCTTGCCCTGTTTGTATTCAGTGTCTCACCTGTGGCCGTATTCCTCACTCGGCGAAGAACTGGCCAAGCCGTTTCCGATGAAAGATAGGTTTTATGGAAAACAGCCTTCAAGCACGTCCGGACCTGACCAAGAACCAGTCGCTCGTCATGGGAGCTCTCGCGCAGGCGAATGCGCCGCTCAGCGCCTATACGATTCTTGATCAGCTGCGGGATCATGGATTCCGCGCGCCGTTGCAGGTTTACCGGGCGCTCGACAAGCTGGTCGAGTTCGGGCTGGTTCACCGGCTGGAGTGCCTGAACGCTTTTGTCGCTTGCCGGCATCCCGAGTGCGAGGCCCAGGAAATCATTGCCTTCACGATCTGTGAAGCCTGCGGCCAGGTGGGGGAAATCTCTGATGATTCACTGGCTCGACGGATAAAGAAGGTCGCAAAGGAAACCGGATTCCAGTCGAAGAAATCAACGGTTGAACTCAGAGGGATATGCCAGGCCTGCCACGCCATTTGAGTGCGCGCTGTCATTTTTCCCGAAGGTGCGCGTCGAGCGCATCGCGGCAGTCCGTCGGAATGGGTTCCGACTGTTGAGCCTCAATGTTGAAGTAGACGTATGTGGCTGTGCCCTTGGCGCAGTGGCGGTCGCTCTGCCAAATTTCCTCATATACCGTGAAACTCTTCGTGCCGATGCGATCCACCCAGGTGCGCACCTCTACATCCTCATGCAGATAAATCTGTTCGAGATAGTCGACATTCATGTTGACCAGGGTCGCGCGCCAGCGTGCAAAAGACAGATCCGGTGTCAGGATGCGGAATATCTCGCGCCGTCCCGCCTCGAACCAGACGGGCACGAATACATTGTTGATGTGGCCAGCGCCGTCGGTTTCCGATACCCGGGGTGTGATGGTCGTGGTGAACATCGCGTCAGGCCGCCGTCCAGCCGCCGTCGACCATCAAGGACGATCCGGTCACGAGCGATGAGGCGTCGGACGCGAGATAAACAACCGCGCCCATCACATCGTCGATTTGCCCGATGCGCCCGAGCGCGATCTTTTCCGTGACCATCTCGCGGAAAGACGCATCCTCGAGCATTTTCGCGGTCATCGGCGTTTCCACGAAGGTGGGACAGATCGTATTGACGCGAATGCCATGTTCGCCGAGTTCCCACGCCATTGCCTTGGTCAACCCTTCGATGGCGTGTTTGGTGGCGCAATAGACCGGTCTCTTGGGCCCGCCAACGTGGCCCATCTGCGAGGATATGTTGATGATTGATCCTGGCAGTCCGGCGTCAATCAAACCCTTGACCACGGCGCGGGCGACGAACACGGCGGAGCGGACATTGGTGTCGGTTACGGTGTCGTAGTCTTCCTCCGTCACATCGACGAGGAGCGCCGGCCGGTTCATGCCGGCATTGTTGACCAGGATCTGAAAGGGACCGCGTGCGGCGATTTCTTCATCAACCCGGGCGGTATCCGTCACATCCAGAACAAAGGCCTCAGCCTGTTGGCCGCGCGCGCGGATAGCCTGCGCAACCGTCTCGACCTGATCGCCGCTTCGCGCCGCGAGCACGACATCGGCGCCATATTCTGCGAGCGCGGCGGACATAGCGAGCCCGAGGCCGCGCCCGGCACCGGTGATCAGTGCGCGGCGTCCGTCAAGGCGGAAGCTCGGTGTTTGCGGCAGCGCGATGGGATCGGTCATCGCTTTTCCACCACGCCGTAAGGCGCGACATTGCTGCCGCCGTAGCGGCGCACGCGGACGTTCGCCTGTTCCGCATGACCGGAGAATCCTTCGATGGCGCAGAGCCGAGAGCAATAGCACCCAATCATCGCCGAAGCTTCGTCGGTGAGGATTTTCTGATAGGTGCAGGTTTTCATGAATTTGCCGACCCAAAGACCGCCGGTATACCGCGCGGCCTGCTTGGTCGGCAGCGTGTGGTTGGTGCCGATCACCTTGTCGCCATAGGAGACATTTGTGCGGGGGCCGAGGAACAGGGCACCGTAGTTGCTCATATTGTCAGCGAAATAGTCCGGGTCCGACGTCATGACCTGGACGTGTTCGTATGCGAGGCGGTCGGCTTCCTCAACCATTTCCTCCAGCGTGTCGCACACGGTCACGGAGCCATAGTCGTTCCAAGCGACCCGTGCGATTTCCGCGGTGGGGAGGATTTCAAGTTGGCGTTGGACCTCTGTGATTGTCTCCTCGGCAAGCTTCTTCGAGTTGGTCAGAAAGGCGGCCGGAGACGTGGGGCCGTGCTCGGCCTGGCCCAGCAGGTCCGTTGCGCAGATTTCCGCGTCGACACTGTCGTCGGCAATTACAAGCGTCTCGGTCGGGCCGGCGAAGAGATCGATACCTACCCGTCCGAACAACTGTCGCTTGGCCTCTGCTACGAACATGTTGCCGGGACCGACCAGCATGTCGACCGCGTTAATGGTCTGCGTCCCGAGCGCCATGGCGCCGACCGCCTGTACGCCGCCCAGCACGAGTATCTCATCCGCCCCCGCCATATGCATTGCCGCAACAATCGCCGGATGAGGTTCGCCGTCGTGCGGGGGTGCTGATGCGACAATGCGCTTCACGCCGGCAACCTTGGCCGTCACAACGCTCATATGTGCTGATGCCACCATGGGGTATTTGCCGCCGGGCACATAACAGCCCACCGAGTTCACCGGCACATTCTTGTGGCCGAGGATCACACCGGGGAGAGTCTCGACTTCCAGGTCGGTGAGGCATTCCTTCTGCTTCTGCGCGAAATTGCGGACCTGCGTCTGTGCAAATTCGATATCGGTAAGGTCGCGTGAAGAAACCTTGGCGATCGCCGCTTCGATTTCCTCGGGCGTAAGCCGAAAATTCTGTCGTGCATCGCCATCGAACTTTTCCGCAAGCTCGCATACGGCGTCATCACCGCGCTTTTCAATGTCGGCCAGAATGCTTTCCACGGTCCGGCGGACTTCGCTATCGGCTTCGGCAACATCCGCCGCGCTTCGGCCGCGCTTGAGGTGGGTAATCATTTTCGTTCCCCAAAATTCCGGTTGTCCGTTCAGTGAATGTCCTTGGCGGCTCCCATCGCGGCCTTGAGCTTCTCGACGTCGAAATCGGGCGCTTTCGCCGCTTCGAGAATTTTTGCCTCGCGCCGGGCAATGAGATCAACCGCATCGGGGATCTTTTTCACCGCCTCAGCGGGCACCATCACCGCGCCATGCCGGTCGGCATGAACGATATCGTTGGTTGAAACCGTCAGGCCGTAGACGGTGACCTGACAGTCGATGTCGACGACATGCACATAGGCGTGGCTCGGTCCGATCTCGCCGCCGAGTAGATTGAAGCCCCTTGCACTGTCACTCACGTCGCGGAACGATCCGTTGGTAATGGCGCCAAGACACTTCAGGCCCTTGTGGATGTTGGTCTGGACCTCGCCCCAGAAGGCACCGATGCCGGGTCGGGGATCGATGTCCTGAATAACGACAATCGTGGGCTGGGGGTGTTGCGCAACATAGTTATAGTAGGTGGCGCGCTTGGTCGCGGTCTCCTCTGCCGTTTCGTTGGGCGGCTCAGCCGCACGGATGGTTGCGGTGCGCGCGAAACCGCAGATCGGCGGCAGATCCGGGTCGAGCGGCACCAGCGGTTCGGTGGTGAAGCCGTGGCCACGCCGTTCAGGCACGACAAGTTCCAGTGCGTTGCAGATTGTGGGCGTGTCCCACCGGGTCAATGCGGCAATATCATCCGCGGTCAACTCAGTCATCGGTCTTCTCCCGTGAGAGGTCGCGTAAGCAAGTCCGCGCACCTCATACTCATCAGTCGGGTGATATCAGAAAATGTCGGGCTCCCGCACGGGCGCACCATAGTCGGTCTTCAGGAAATCGAAATCGCAACCGTCGGGCGCTTGCTCGATATGCTGCGAGAACATAAAACCATAGCCGCGCTCGAACCGCGGAGGAGGCGGTGTCCATTCGGCGCGCCTGCTTTCCAGCTCGGCATCGTCAACCTCCATCGCGATTGACCTGTTTTCCACGTCGACTGAGATCAGGTCTCCGGTCTGGACGAGCGCGAGCCCGCCACCGACGTAGGATTCTGGCGCGATATGCAGGATGCAGGCGCCGTAGCTTGTGCCGCTCATCCGTGCATCGGACATCCGCAGCATATCCCGCACGCCCTGCTTCACCAGCTTGGTCGGCACCGGCAACATGCCCCATTCGGGCATGCCGGGGCCGCCCTTCGGTCCCGCGTTGCGCAGGATCAGCACCGTGTCCTCGGTGGCGTCGATATTTTCATCGTTGATCGCTGCCTTCATCGACGGATAGTCGTCAAACACAAGCGCGGGCCCGGTGTGTTTAAGGAACCGGTCGTCCATGGCAGAGACTTTCATCACGCAACCTTCAGGTGCGAGGTTGCCTTTGAGAACGACGAGGGCGCCCGATGGATAGATCGGATTGTCGAGAGGGCGAATGACGTCGTCGTTATAGACCTCGGCGTGCGCGATGTTTTCGCCGATGGTCTTCCCGTTGACCGTTCTGGCCTTGCGATCGAGGAATGTCTCGATCCGCTTCAGCATCGCCTTCAACCCGCCCGCGTAATAGAAATCCTCCATGAGGTAGGTGTCGCCATTGGGCCTGATGTTGGCGATCACGGGGACGTCCCGTCCGATGCGGTCGAAATCGTCAAGGCTGATATCGAACCCGGCGCGCCGGGCAATCGCGATCACGTGGATGATCGCATTGGTCGAGCAGCCCATGGCCATGGCGGCGGCGATGGCATTCCCAAACGAAGACCGGCTCAGCACGTTGCTCGGCCTGAGGTCCTCCCACGCCATCTCGACGATACGACGCCCCGTCTGCGTCGCCAGGCGGATATGGTTGGCGTCGGGCGCGGGGATGGAGGCACCACCCGGCAGGATCAGGCCCAGGCTCTCGGCGATCGACGTCATTGTCGACGCGGTGCCCATGGTCATGCAATGGCCGAAGGAGCGGGCGATGCCTTCCTCGACTTCTCTCCAGTCGTCCTCAGTGATCCTGCCCGCGCGCAACTCGTCGTAATACTTCCACGTATCCGAACCGCTCCCGAGGGGCTTGCCCTTCCAGTTGCCGCGCAGCATGGGGCCGGCGGGAAAGAAGATCGTGGGTAAATCCATGGAGATGGCACCCATCAACAACCCCGGCGTGGTCTTGTCGCAACCACCCATGAGCACACAGGCATCCACCGGATGGGAGCGCAGGAGTTCCTCCGTCTCCATGGCGAGGAAGTTCCGGTAAAGCATGGTCGTCGGCTTGACGATAGGCTCGGCGAGCGAAATCGCCGGCAGCTCGATGGGGAATCCGCCCGCCTGCAGGATGCCACGCTTTACATGCTCGACGCGGTCCTTGAAGTGGATATGACAATGGCTGATGTCCGACCAGGTGTTGATGATGCCGATGATCGGTTTGCCGGACCAGTCCTGGGCGTCATAGCCCATCTGCATGGTTCTCGAGCGATGGCCGAAAGCACGAAGGTCATCGACCCCATACCAGCGGCAGCTACGGAATTCCTCGTAGCTCTTCTTTTTCTTGTTTGTCATGGTTTGTGCTGTCTGTGCCGATCAGGCGAATCCGTCTGCCACGGCGAACATGAACCAGATCAGGCCGAGTCCGATCAACAGACCGGCAATTCCCGGCCAGATGCCGTAGTAATTGCTGTCGTGAACACTCTCTTCTTCGAGGTCGTCGTGCAACTCTTTGGACAAGACTTCTGCTCCTTAAATATCCGATGCCCTAATTCAGCGCCTGAGGCAACCACAGCGCAATTTGTGGAATGAACATGACGAGCAGCATCCCGACGATCTGAAGACAGATGAACGGGATCACGCTGACGAAGATCTCCTGAAGCGTCACATCCTTTGGTGCAACGGACTTGAGCCAGAAGCAGGCCGGGCCGAAAGGCGGCGACAGGAAATAGATCTGGATATTCATGACGAACAGGATGCCGAACCAGACGGCAGCCCATTCCGGCGTCATTCCCAGTTCCGGTGCCAGATCGCGCACCACCGGCGCGAAAACGGGCACGGTGATGAAGATGATCGCGATCCATTCCATGAAGGTCCCCAGAATGACGAGGATCGCCATCATGACGAAGATCGTGCCCAGCGCCCCCAGACCGGCACCCTTAATCAGCTCGCGCATGAACTCCGACCCGCCGATCAGGTTGTAAAGCCCGACGAAGGCGACTGCGCCCAGTATCAGCCAGATGATGGTGCCGACCACTGCCATGGTGTTGGCCAGACAGTCACGCAAGAGGGCGTAATTGAATTTGAACCGCACGGCCGCGACAGCGATCGCGCCGAACACGCCGACGGCTGCGGCTTCCGTTACACTCGTGATGCCGCCATAAATCGAGCCCATGACGCAGGTGATGAGCGCGATGCACATGGCGACGGCGGCGATCTGATGTCGACCGAGCTTGGCTTCGGTTCCTGTTTTCTCGGCGATCTCCGCTGCCGTGGGAGCAAGCGACGGGTTCAGGTTGCAGCGCACGAGAACAAAGGAGACATAAAACGTCGCCAGCATCAGACCGGGAATGAAACCTGCGGTGAACAGGTCGCCAATGCCGACATTCGCACTCAGACCATAGACGATCATCACGATGGACGGCGGTATGAGCGTGGCCAGCGCGCCCGCTGCACAGATCAGGCCAATGGTCAGTTTCCGGTCGTAGCCCAGGCGCAACATCTGCGGTAGTGCGACCAGGCCGAGCATCACGATCTCGCCGCCCATGACACCCGACATGGCAGCCAGGATCACGGCGACGATGGTGGTTTGCAAAGCAACGCCGCCGCGCAGGCCACCCGCGAAAATCGACATGGCGTCGAACAGATCCTGGGCAATGCCTGCCCGTTCAAGGATGGATGCCATCAGAACGAAGAAGGGCACCGCAACCAGCGGGTATTTTTCCAGCAGATCGACCGCATTGGTGGAGACCAGATACATGCCCTGCAGGCCGTAGAAGGCGATCGCGCAGCAGACCGAAATGATGAGCGTGACAATGCCGAGCGGCATGCCCGTCATCATCAGGAGCAACAGCGCCGCGACGATCACCATCGAGATGGCGGCAATACCGACTGCATCCCGGTCGACACGGAACCGGTCGAAGAATTCACTGGAGGCCTCAAACAGATAGTCCTGAAGATTGACCCATGTGCCTCCGCCCTCGCCGTAATGGGCAAGGATCTGGATCAACAGCCGGGCACTCAGCAGCGCCAAAACAGCCAGGCACATGACCTGCAGGTATTTTGTCTGGAAATGCCAACTGAGGTTGACCAGCAGTTGGCAGAGATAGAGGAACAATCCAGCGAAAAGGACTGTCTTGACGATGAGCGGCAAGGGCGAATTCCAGGCCGTGCCGCCGCGCTCCACCAGATCGATGCTTTCCATCGCCCGGATCAGCGTATCCGACGCCAGCATATAGAGGGCGAACACGCCAACGACCATGGCGAACAGATCGAGCCACCAGCGGACCCGTTCCGGCGCCATCAGGTAAAGAACCGTAATGCCGATGTGGCGTTTCTGCAGGGTGACGAAACCGGCGGACATCATCCAGGCGAAGGCGCAGAGCACCATCACCACTTCGAACACCCACTGGGTGGGCGCGTTGAAAACATAACGGGAGATGACTTCCCAGAGCGTGCAGGCGGCCGCCAGCAGGTACAGGTTGCCGACGCTAAGCCCGAGAAACCGGCTCACATGGTCGACGGACCGGCTGAAACTTGCCGCTACCGGCGCACCGACGAGGCGCTCGGTGATATTCGTTGCCATCGTCCCATCCCCCGAAGACAACTTGAGAATGACATATCCGAGACGAATACAAGATCGCCGCGCCGATTGGTGGCGCGGCGGCTGGTTCGCGGATCTACTTCAGCAATCCGGTTGAACGCATGTATTTCAGATGTGCGTCGAGGGCCTCTTTGGCCAGGGGCGACTTCTTGGCGAAATCTTCCCAGGCACCAACGGCGATCTCGCGGAACTTGGCGCGCTCCGCCGTCGGCCAGTCGATGATCGTAACATCGCCGCCCTTGCGCTGGGCATCGGCGATTTTCTGATCTTCAAGATCCGCCTCACGGCGCATGGCGTCATAAGCTGCCTGATACCAGACTTCCAAGGCTGCCTGTCCCTCCGGCCCAAGCTTGTCCCAGACCTTCTTGTTCACGATGAACTGCAGCACCGCCATGGAGTGGATGCCCGGATAGATCGGGTACTTGGCGATCTTGTACATGCCGTGAGCATTGTTGTTGACGTGTGCCGAGGCGTCAGCCGCGTCGATCACCTTTTTCTCAAGGGCGGTGTAGACTTCCGAGAAGGGCAGTGAAACCGGGGCTGCGCCAACACGTTTGAAAACCTCCGCAGCAAGCCCTTCCGGCGAACGGACCTTGACGCCCTTGAAGTCGGCGACGCCCTTGATCGGCACCGTCGAAACGAATGCTTCCTTGGCGTACGGACCACAGCCGACAACGTGCACCTTTCCCTTGGTGTACTTGTCGTAGAGCTTCTGCAGAATTTCCTTGCCGCCGCCGTACTGGCAGAATGTACGGACCTGGTCGACCGTGTCGTAACCGGCAATCAGGTCGCCGATAATGGCGAAAGCCGGATCACGTCCGGAGAAGTAGGAAACGGCGTTCAGATCGCCGTCCAGAATACCGTTTGCAACGGCGTCGATGGTTTCCCGGTGGGGTACGACGGACTTTGTCGGCAGCACGTCGATCTCGATCTCGCCACCGGACAAGGCCTTGAGCTTCGGCGCCCACTTGTCGGTCATGAATCGATGAGCCCAGTCCCCCGCCTTCGAGCTGGCCTGGACCTTGAGCGTCTTGGCAGCCGCATCATGCGCAACGGATACCAACAACAGTGCGCCGAACATGAGCGCAACGAGTGTTTTCTTGAACACGAATGTCCCCTCCCAAACTTCAGTTTGACGAAATGCCCTAGAAGTAACTAATATATTAGTATTTTAGTCAAGGTCTTTCTTCGATTCCGGCCTTGCGATCAGGAGGGAAACGGGCGCACAGATGTACAGTTCGTGCCGCAAAGACCCGTAGGGAGAAGATGGACGAAGGTCTGCCAGCTGATACGACCGAAGGCGAGTTTTCGACGGCGCGCGCGCGGCGGGAGCGCGGCATTTCGGCGGTTCAGCAGGTCTATGATCACCTGCGCCATCTGATCATCAATCTGAAGCTGCCGCCGGGGGCGCCGGTCGCGAAAAGCAAGATTGCAGCCGATTTCGGGCTGAGTCAGACGCCGGTGCGCGAAGCGCTTTTGCGGCTGTCCGACGAGGGGCTCGTCGACATCTTTCCGCAGTCGGGCACCATGGTTTCGCTGATCGATGTGCAGCATGCCCGCGAGGCGCACTTCATACGGTTGGCCGTGGAGGTTGAAGTGCAACGGGTGCTGGCCGAAACGATTCAGCCCGTTGGCATGGCCGAGCTGCGCGCCTGGGTCGAACGGCAGACTACCGAATTGAAGGCCGGGAGCCAGACGGCATTCAAGCAGGCGGACAATCAGTTCCACGATGCCATGTTTCAACTGGCCGGCGTGCAGGGATTGACGCGCCTTCTACAGACGCAGCGCGGTCACTATGATCGCATCCGCGGACTTTACCTGCGTGAGCACGAACGCCGGGAAACGGTCGTCGAGGAACACAATGCGATCCTCGCGGCACTCGACAAGCGTGATGCGGCAGGGGCTGAGGCGGGCGTTCGGCGGCATCTGGGCAAATCACTTGCACAGATCGACGAAATTCGAGAGCTCAATCCGGGCTATTTCTTGTAAAGACGCGGGTCCCCGCGTCGTGAGTGGAGTCACAATTCCTATGAACTCAGTCGCGCCCGAACAGGGCTTCATGACATGAAACGTGTTCTTATTACTGAGCCGATCCATCAGGTCGGCCTCGATATTCTAAAGGCCCGCGGCAATATCGAAGTCGTCCATCTGGATGAAGCCACGCCGGAAGCCCTGTCGGAGGCGATACCGGGCGTTCACGGTATCGCGGTCCGCACCGCGTATTTGACAGAGGATATCCTGAGTAAAGCCAATGCGCTCGAGGTTGTCTCACGTCACGGTGTCGGATGCGACCGCATAGCCGTCGATCACCTGAGTGGGCGGGGTATCCCCCTCGCCATTGCCGCCGGTGCGAATGCGCAAGCGGTGGCCGAGCACACGCTGATGCTGATGTTGTCGGTGGCGCGTCGGTTGTTCGGCCTTGACGGCCTCCTGCGCAATGGTCGATGGCACGAGCGCGACAGTTTCTGCGCAAACGATCTCTTCAACTCGAAAATGCTGATCGTCGGTTTCGGGCGCATTGGCCGTCGGGTTGTACCCTTGTGCAAGGCGTTCGGCATGAACGTCGTTGTCGCCGATATTGCGCTGGATGCGGATTTAGCGGAGTCCATGGACTGCCGGGGGGTGGAAGACTTTCACACCGAGTTGGCTGATGCCGATTTCATCTCGCTTCATGTGCCGCTGGATGAGAGCACGCGGCATCTGATTTCTTCCGCTGAGTTTGAAGCCATGAAACCCGGTGCGATCCTGGTCAACTGCGCACGCGGTGGCATTGTCGATGAGGAGGCCCTGGTTGACGCTTTGGACAGTGGCCACCTCGGTGGTGCCGGTATCGATGTCTTCGGTCAGGAACCCCTGAGCAAGCATCCCCTTTTTGAGCGGTCCAACACCGTCCTGACACCGCACCATGCGGCCGCGTCCTATTTGTCCAAACAGGAAATGGCGCGCATGGCGGCGCAGAATATCGTCGATTGTTTCGACGGACGACTGAGGGAGGACTGCATCTTCAACCTTGACGCCCTCAAGAACGGATCCTGAAAAACCAACGCCGCGGAGGAAACGTGATGACAACCGACTTGCTGCGCAACCGCATGTTGCGCGGAGACATGCTCTCCGGCACCTTTCTCAAGACGCCCTCGCTTCAGCTCATCGAGGTGCTGTCCTTGTCCGGAATGGACTTTGTCTGCCTCGATGCCGAGCACGCGCCGTTCGACCGCGTTTCGGCGGATGCCTGCATCGGCATGGCGAACGCATTGAATTTTCCTGTTCTCGTCCGCGTTCCCGACGGCAGCGCATCGGCCACCCTGACGGCCATGGATTCAGGCGCAATCGGCGTCATCGTGCCCCACGTCAACACGGTGGAGAAAGCACGCGCTATCGCGCAGGCAGCGCGCTTCGGACATGGCGGCCGGGGGTATGCCGGGTCGACACGTTGGGCAGGCTACGCCACGCGCCCGATGAGCGGTGTGCTGGCCAAATGTGCGGCAGAGACGGTCGTCATCGGCCAGATCGAGGAACCGGAGGCGGTCGAGGCGATTGATGACATTGCCGCGGTTGACGGTCTCGACGGATTGTTCGTTGGGCCCGCCGATCTTGCGGTCTGCTACGGCAAGACCGACCCGGCAGCACCGGAGGTGAGGGAAGCCATCGGACGCGTCGGCGAAGCGGCCAAAAAACACGGCAAATGCATGGTCACTTTCGCACCGAACACCTCATGGGTGCCGGATCTGAGGGCGCTCGGCGTAACCATGTTCTTCATCGGCTCCGATCATGGCTTCATGCTGGACGGTGCGAGAGCCGTTGCCAGTGACGTCAGGGGCGTTGCGTGACCACGGTCTACATAGGGTCCGGCGCCGGGTTCGCAGGCGACCGCATCGACGCGGGCGTTGCCGTTGTCGAAACGCTAAAGCAGCGTGATGGTCCGCGCTATCTGATCTACGAGGTCATGGGTGAGCGGACGCTGGCCATGGCGCAACGGATCAAGATGGACGACCCGGACCTTGGCTACTCGCCCTATCTCGAGCGCTATCTTCCTCGCGTCCTTGAGGCCTGCGCGGAACATGGCGTGCGGATCGTCGCAAACTTGGGCAACGCCAACCCGGTCGCGGGCGCAAAACGCGTGCACCAGATTGCTGAGGATTTGGGCGTCGAAGGACTTCGGGTGGCGGTCGTCCACGGCGACAACCTTCTGGAGTTCATGACCGCGGATGAGATTGCCGCGATTCCCACAATCGAGGGCATCAGTATTGCCGGAAAGGAACTCGTTGCGGCGAATGCATATCTCGGGGCGCGGCCCGTCGCTGCGGCGTTGGCGCTCGACGTCGACGTGGTGCTGGTCGGCAGAACCACAGATGCGGCACTCGTTCTCGGGCCACTCATTCACGAATTCGGCTGGGCGGAAGATGATTGGGCGCATCTGGCGGCAGGAACGCTTGCGGGTCATCTGCTTGAGTGCGGCGGCCAGGTCACCGGCGGATACTTCTGTGATCCCGGTTTCAAGGATGTGCCGGGTATGGACGATCTTGGGTTTCCCATAGCGGAAATCAAAGGGAGCGGTGACTTTGTTATCACCAAGGCGGAAAACACCGGTGGACTGGTCACGAAGGCTACCGTGACGGAGCAAATACTTTATGAGGTGCATGACCCGGCCGCGTATCTGACACCCGATGTCTCGCTTGATATCACGGGCGTGACCCTGGAGGACGCGGGCGAAAACCGGATTGCCGTTAGGGGTGCTCAGGGAAAACCGCCACCGGAGACACTCAAGGCGACAATCTCGGCGGATGGCGGCTGGCTCGGCGAGTCCGAGTTGACCTATGCCGGTCCGAACGCTCTGGCGCGTGCGCGGTTGGCCGCCGATATCGTGAAGGCCCGTTGCGAACGCAACGGGGTGGCGGAGCTCATGCGGGTCGAGGTGATCGGTACGGGCGCTGTGTTCGACAATGATGCATCGGAGCGCCAGCGTGGAACCAACATGCCGAAGGACGGAGAATTCCGGCTGCGCGCGGCGGTACGCACCAACGACAAGGACATTGCCCAATATGTCAACGATGAGGTGTTGAGCCTGTTCTGTTCCGGCCCGGCCGCCGGCGGTGGTTACCGTTGTTCCATCACAGGGCAGGTGAATACGGCGTCCATTCTGGTGCCCCGCGGCCCCGTCGAGGCGCACACACGCACTGAGGAAATCCTGCCATGAGCACATCTGTGACAGTGCCGCTTCACGCGGTCGCCCATGGTCGGGCTGGCGATAAGGGAAACCGGTCGAATATCTCCGTTATTCCCTACAAGCCGGAGACATATCCGCATCTTCGCGAACAGGTGACGGAAGCGAAAATTCTTGAGCTCTTCCGTCACAAGGGCGCGACCGCAGTCACACGCTATGACCTGCCCAATCTGCAGGCGCTCAACTTCGTCATCGACAATGTGCTGGAAGGCGGCGTCAACAGCGCGTTGTCCCAGGACCTTCACGGCAAGACTCTTTCCTTCCTGTTGCTTGGAGAAATCGAGGTCACCGTGCCCCGTACGTGCATTCCGGAGGAGTCTCCGTATCTGTAACGCCAATCTCACGGATTCATTTCGTATCTGAACGTTGCCGGTTTGCGCCGTCGATCTGCGACATTTCGGCAATTATGATCCAGATCACAAATCTCCCCAACGGACCACACTATCCCTGAGTCACCTTCGGCATGACGCCACAGGCGTCGTGCGGAAACTTGAGCAGCGCAATCCGGCAAGGAGAAAGATGAATGACCGACGTTGCAGCCAAGGTCATCGAGATTTTGAAAAAGAACGCCCGCACACCCCCAGAAAACATGTCGCCTGATACGAAGCTGCTGGATCTCGAAATCGAGTCTCTCGATCTGGCGGTCATCGTGTTCGATATCGAGGATACCTTCGGGATCGAAGTTCCCTACAACGCAAACGAGGAGATCGAGGAGTTCGCGACCGTCGGATCGATCATTGAAAAAGTGGAGTCGCTGATCGCCGATTCCCAGAAGGCGGCCTGAAGTCGCACGGTCCTGATCCGCGCGATGCAAAACACCGAGCCGAAGAACAGGAGAACTCAAGGATGACAGAAGCGCACGCCTATGCCCAAACGCTCGGCGAAGAACAGAGTGTGTGGTTCAAGATTTCGCCGTTTGTCAGCGCGGACAATCCGATGGAGATTCTCATGCGCATGAGCGAGAAGCGCGGCAGCTGCTTTCCCGTCAGGCTGAAGTCGGAGAAGATCTATTTTCTGAGCGACATCGAACATATCCGTCACGTGCTCGTCGACAATGTCGACAATTACAACAAGTATTTCGAGGGTCTGAAGCCTGTCTTTGGCAAGGCGATGATCACCATCGACGGCGCGCTCTGGCAGAAAATCCGCAAACCCCAGCAGCCGTTTTTCCATCCCGGCGTCTATGAAGAGTATTTTCCTCATCTGATGGCGGCTGCTCGCTCGAAAATAGATGAGTGGTCGGATCTGGCGGCAAGCGGCGAGGAAGTGGAAATTTTGGAGCAAACCTGGGGTCTTGCCGCCGACATGGCATGCAGGGCGTTGTTCGACCGCGAAATGCCGTTCAATCCGCAAGCCGTGTTCGGCGCGGTTAAGGCCTATACGGATGTGGCAAATCACAAGGCCATCCGGACACGAAAAATGAGTGGTGAGGTTGACGAAGTCAGCGATGACGAGGAAGCGGCACAGGCGATTGCCGCGTGGCTGTCGTTGCCTGATGCCATCTCCGGAGCAAAACCGATAGACCATCGGGAGAAAACGCTTCTGAAAATGCTGCAGGATGCGCAAGGCGATCCCGATGCGCCGGAATTTGACCGCCAGCAGGTGCTGGATGAAATAAAGCAATATCTCTGGGCCGGGACCGAAACCACGGCGCTTACGCTCGGTTGGATCTTCTATCTTCTGCACCGGCATCCCGACGTTGCAGAGAAGATTCGACGGGAGGGTGAGGAGGTCTATGGGGACCGCGAACCCACCTGGGACGACATTCAGAAACTGAACTATACGCGTGCCGTTATGCTGGAGACCCTTCGTCTGTATCCCCCGGCCTGGGCCCTGATGCGTACGGCAGCTCAAAGGGACGAGATCGGCGGCTACCAGATCGAGCCTAGCGACAAGATGGTGCTTTCACCCTACATGGTGCATCACAACCCGAAATACTGGGAAAATCCGGACGTCTTTGATCCGGGCCGGTTTCTCCCCGGTCGGATTAAGAAGCGCGTCAAATACAGCTACCTGCCGTTTGGCGCGGGAAAGCGCTTCTGTCTCGGCGGGCAGCTCTCGCAGCTCGAGACGGTTCTGGCACTGACAATGCTGCTGCGTCGCTTCCGTCTCGAATATGTCGGCGATGGTCCCGCCAAGTTCAGCGCGTCGGTGATGCTGACGCCGAAGGGCGGACTGCCATTCAGGGTGCATAAACTTTCCTGACACGGGAGAGAGGCGAGGAGACACCGGACCACTCGGCATCCCGGTTCGGAGTTTTGAGGATTTCCGGCAACAGGATTTTCCGCACGAACGGAAGGAAGAAGACATGACCATGACCGAAGAACCGATCGCGGCGCAGCTCAGCCCGTATCCGGTCGAAGTCAAAAAGGGCCAGCGCTACAAATGGTGCCGTTGCGGTCGAAGCAAGAACCAGCCCTTCTGCGATGAGTCGCATGATGGTACCGGTATTGAACCCCTCGAGTTTGTCGCTCAGAAAGACGAAACGCTCATTCTGTGTGGCTGCAAGGAAACGGGAGACGCTCCCTTCTGCGACGGCACACACAACATCCTGTGATCCATCGCTCGTCCGGCAGATTTCCGGCTGCGGGCATCGCGTCAATTCGCCTCGGGTTGCGTCCTAATGACCGATCATGTTTGGCGTAGCGCCGCTATATGATTGCATGAAACCGATGCGGCGATCCGTTTTATCGCTGCATTGGTGCCGGTGATTTGCGGGGCGGAGTCATATGGGGCGGCGATCGATGCCGGGTTGCGACACGACGGATCTGGGACGTTGCGAATCTTGCGCTGTCCGGCGCTTCGGACTGTGCAATGCGCTGACGCGGGACGAGCTCCGGCAGATCAGGCAGATCGCGAATCGGCGCGTTTATAAGCCGGGCGACCAAATCCTCATAGGCGAGGAGGAGACGCCGTTTTTCGCGGCCATCTATTCCGGGGCGGTCAAACTCTCCAAGATCCTCTTCGATGGCCGTCAGCAGGTCGTGGGCCTGCTGCTTGCGCCGGATTGTCTGGGACGTGTGTTCGGCAAGCCCAGCCCCTATTTTGCGGAAGCGACGACCGATGTCGAACTTTGCTGCTTTCCCCACACTGCTTTTCAGAAAATGCTCGATGACTATCCGGAGCTCAAACAGCGTCTGCTCGAGCAGACGATAGACGAGCTTGATTCGGCACGCGACTGGATGGTTCTGCTGGGACGCAAGTCTGCGGAGGAACGCGTTGCCAGCCTTCTGCTCATGCTTGCCATGCGCCTGCGGCACACGCGATATGACGCACGCGGCACAGATTGTCCTGTCGTGCTCGACCTCTATCTGAAACGCCACGAAATCGGTGACTATCTCGGTCTTACATACGAAACGGTTTGCCGGCAGATCAGAAACCTGTGCGAAAAGAACCTGATCAGCCAGTCAGGCCGACGCCAGTTTACCGTCCCTAGCCTCTCGGCTCTGGCACAGGCTGCAGGCTAGGGCGCCGGCCAAACCTCACGCCTTTCTCGGTATTTGAATCCGTAATTTTTCTGAGCGGCTGCGGCCAGTGTGCCGCCTCCTTCATTTTGCGATCTGCGACGTTTCGACCGTTTGTGATCTGGATCACATCGGAGGGGCGCCCGACTTGCGAGAAAGTTCGTCGATGCTCACCGCCAGTCAGAATCAGCCTGGCCGAGCGCTCCGTTGACTCAAAAAAATGGAACGGACCCCGTGATCAATCTCGATGCAATCAGACGAAGTGACCTGCAGCAGAAACCGTTCAGGTTTTTTGCTGCTCCCGGTGTTTTGAGTGCTGTGGATCTTGCGGTCGTCAGGGCCGACTTCCCGGATATCCGAGAGCCCGGCGTTTTTCCGCTTTCGGAACTCAGATATGGACCGGCGTTCGAGCGCTTGATCGAGGAACTGACCAGCGCGGAATTTGAAGATGCGTTTTCCGAGAAGTACGGGCTCGATCTGTCCGACAAGCCCATGATGATAACCGTGCGCGGTCAGGCGCAGAAGAAGGACGGCCGCATCCACACCGATTCGAAGATGAAGCTCATCACTGGGCTGCTTTATCTCAACGATCTCTGGGATGAAGGTGGTGGCAGGCTCAGACTTTTGCGCCGTTCTGACGACATTGAAGATTTCATTGCCGAAGTTCCCCCAAGCGGTGGCACCCTTGTCTCGTTCCAGCGTGCCGACAACTCCTGGCACGGTCACAAGCCTTACATTGGCGAGCGGCGCTATGTGATGTTCAACTGGATGACATCACAGGCGGCGCTGGATCGTGAACTTGGCCGCCACCGCTTCTCGGCAAAAATCAAACAACTCAATCCGTTCGCTTCGAGGAGTTGAGGAGATGGGACAGGCTGCGCGCGTCAAACCCGAACCACGATTTTCCTTGAATTCGGTAAGCCGCTCATTTCTCGGTTGCCTGGCGAATGCACAACACCGCACGCATCCCTTCGACCATTGGCTGCTTACCAACCCGTTGCCGGAGGACTTTTGCGAGGCGATTGCGTCGCTTCCATTTGCGCCGCCGTGTGACGGTGTCTTTGACGGCAAACGCGAGACCAACAACAACACACGGATCTATTTCACGCCGGAGAATCAGCAGAATTTCGTCGTTTGCCGCCGGACTGTGGAAGGGTTCGAAGACCCGGCAGTGCGACGGTTGATCGAGGACGTAACCGGCACAGACCTGACGGGTACCCGCCTCAGGATCGAATATTGCCAGGATACGGACGGTTTCTGGCTTGAGCCGCATACGGATATCCCGGTGAAGAGGTTCACCATGCTCGTTTATCTCAGCGATGACCCGAGCATGGCCGGTGCCGGCACCGATCTGCATGAAGGACCACCCGATTTCAAATATGTCGGTTCCGCGCCATATGGAAAAAATCTCGGTGTCATCTTCATACCCGGAAAAAACACCTGGCACGGCGTTGGGCACAATCGATTCCGGGGTATCCGCAAATCCATCATCATCAACTATGTGACGCCGGACTGGCGCGACACATGGGAACTCGCATAGCGCCAGTGATCCGGAGAGAACCAATGCCCAGTACCAGTTCAAGCAAACGCTACTGCCTGATCGGCGCCGGCGCCTGCGGCCTGGCGATCGTCAAGAATTTCAAGGAGCGAGAAATTCCGTTCGACTGTTTCGAAAGCGAAGCGGATATCGGCGGCATTTGGAATCCGGACAGTCCGAACCGGGTTTACGAAGCGATCTGCCTCAATACGTCCAAGAGACTCACACGCTATCGGGGCTTTCCGATCCCGGACGAATATCCCGAGTTCATGAGCCGCCGGCAGGCGGTGGACTATCTCCATGCGTATGCCGACCACTTTGGCCTCCGGGAAACCATCACCTTCAACACAACCGTGAAGAAAGTCGAACGGTCGGGCGATCAATGGAGGGTTTCGATCTGCGGTGAAGAGAAACCACGGCTTTACGATGGTCTGGTGGTCTCGACCGGGCACCATTGGAAGCCGAAAATGCCTGAGTATCCCGGTACGTTCACGGGCGAAACTCTCCACTCAATCGACGTCAAGAATCGGGACCAGTTGCGAAACAAGCGAGTCCTGATCGTCGGTGCCGGCAATACGGGCTGTGATCTGGCGGCCGATGCCGTGTTCCTTTCGGAGTCCGTCCTGCACTCGATGCGCCGTTCATATTACTTTCTGCCAAAATTCGTTTTCGGACGGCCACTTGATCGCATATTGGACCTGACCCAGCGCTGGCCTGCTCCGCGCAAGTTTCTGCGTTGGCTGTATTCGCTCGGATATTATGTTCTGGTGGGTCCGCACGAGAAACTCCGTTTGCCACGGCCCGATCACAAGATACTGGAATCGCATCCCTCATCTGCCGCCGCCTGGCTCGTCCAGCAGGCCCAGGGACGGATCACGGTCAAACCGGACATCGAGAAGTTCGACGGCAAAACGGTGGTCTTTACGGATGGCAGCGCGGCGGATGTGGATCTTGTTGTTTACGCCACCGGTTTCCACGCAACATTTCCATTCATGGACAACAGCTACTTCGTCAATCCGGACGGGTCCTCGCCGATGTTCCTGAACGCCTTTCACCGGGAGTATGACAATCTCTTCGCAGGCGGGCTGGTGCAGCCGGCGGACGGCAGCTTCTGGCAACTGGCCGACTATCAGGGACAGCTGATTGCGACCTTCGTTATCGCGCAGGCATGCGATCCCGAAAAAGCAGCCTGGTTCAGGGAGAAGAAGGCATCGGTCAGGCCATCTGTCGATCATGGTGTTGCGTATATCGACAGCGAGCGTCACAAGCTCGAGGTCCAGCACTACCGCTATCGGACTTACATCAAGAAACTCGTCGCCAGCTTCGGGATACTCGCGCACGCTCGCTATCCCGAAGCTACGAAAGGCCCGATCCCTGAGCAGGACGGAAATGAGGCAGCCGCGATGCCACAACCCCATCCAGCCAAGTCTAGGCAGCGGGAACTGGCGGGGGCGTAAACGGTTGAGACAAGGACATCAAAAAAAGCATCTGTGAAGACGTGGGAAAGCGTATAGACACATGACAAGCATCGCTCCGAATGTTGAGACGTTAAATCGAACGCACGCGCCAGATCGGTCGATCGAGAGGCAGATCGTCGAGCATGTCATCAAGGCGGTTCGTGCGACCGAAGCATCCGACGACCCGTATTGCCACTACTATGTCGAGGATGTTTTTCCCGAACACATCTATGCGGAGATCCTCTGCCGCCTTCCCGATACCGAACACTACCGGCCTTTGAACCTGAAGGAATGGTCGCGGGCGAATGGCGAAAGCACGCGGGACCGGCTGTTTCTCTCGGAAGAAGGCGTGTCGACATTACCGGTGCAGGATCGGGATTTCTGGCTTTCCGTCGCGCGGGCCCTGACCAGCGATACACTGAAACAGGTGATCTTCCGAAAACTCGCGAAGGATATCGCGCTGCGTTTCAACTGCCGGGAAGACGAGGTTGCCGACATCGAGGCATTCCCGCGGGCCGTGCTGATGCGCGATACGGAAGGGTATCGTATCAAGCCTCACCCTGACGGCACCAATCGCATCGTGACGATGCTGTATTACCTGCCGCCGGACGACAGCCAGGAAGACCTCGGCACCTCGGTTTATTTCCGCCAGCCATGGATAAGGCGGCTGCTGGGGGACTCCTTCAGAGAGGTCCGGCGTTTCCCCTTCCGACGGAACAGCTCATGTGCGTTCGTGGTCAATCGGCTGCCCAACAAGACGAGCTGGCATGGCCGGGAACTCGTCGGCGCGGATGCGGGCGTGCGCAATCTCATCCTGTGTCAGTATCGCGTGAATGACGACGGCCAGAGTTACTAGGCGGCATTGCCCGGCGAAGTAGCCGCATTTGTGATCGCGATCACACGGATTTCCCGTCGATCACCCTATCTCCGTACCAAGTTCGGCGTGATGCCACAAAAAACGTCGCGCGGAAGTCTGGCAGACGTTCCTGCAAGGAGGTAGACGAATGACTGACGTTGCAAACAAGGTGATCGACATTCTGAAAACGCACTCCCGTGCGTCAATGGAAAACATCTCACCGGACACCCCGCTGGTTGATCTCGAGATCGAGTCACTCGATCTGGCGGTCATCGTGTTCGACATCGAGGATACCTTCGGGATCGAAATTCCGTACAACGCCAATGAGGAAGTCGAAGAATTGGCGACTGTCGGATCGATCATCGAGAAGGTTCAGTCGCTGGTCGGCGATTCCCAGAAAGCGGCCTGAACGGACGGGGTGATTCCCGTCAGCAAGGTGTGAAGAATTGTGGTCGGAGCTACTTGGCTGGCTCCGGGCGGGATCAGAGTCCCGTTTCGGTTGGTTGGACCGCTCCGCCCGCGACAAGCGCCAGACTCCGCCGTAAAGTTCACGTGGGACGGAGCGTATATTCTCGTTCGCGATATACCCATGAGCTTCGGGCTCGACGAGCCCGTTTCCTGTATTCAACCATGCGTCGGCGCTTCTGAAGCGCAGGCGAATCCCACCCGCCTGAGCCATTTTTCCCAAATTTGGCCCGGCCTCATGAATTCCGCGGATGTCGGCGGAGCTTTTCTGAGAAAAGCCGAAGTTGTGATCTTCGTCACAAGAATCCGTAACGACCCTCACCATCTCTGTGTCACGTCTGGCGTGACCGTATGGACGTCACGCTTTTTGTTTGCATAGCCAATCCTGTGAGGAGGAAGACAAATGTCTGACGTGGCAACCAAGATAATCGAAATTTTGAAAGAGCACGCCCGTGCGTCAAACAAGACCATGTCACGGGATACGAAGATGGCTGATCTCGAGATCGATTCGCTCGACCTGGCGGTTGTTGTCTTCGACATTGAAGACGCCTTCGGAATCGAAATTCCGTATGACGACGACGACGATTTGGAAAACCTGGCGACGGTCGGACTGATCTTCGAAAAGGTTCAGGCGTTGCTCGCCGAATCCCGGAAAGCGGCCTGAATAGCCCGATGATCGCTTCTCGGTTCCGCGCAAGCGAAGAGTGCGGAGATGAGAAACTTCGCTCGGCGAGCGATCAGATGCCCGTGGAATGGGTTGTGCTGCCAAGGCTCAGATAGGCGTCGAATTCGGCCGCGATGGCACGCAGGAAGGGCCGTCCTTTCTCCGTTACGATGAAGCCGTCCGCCGTAGGTTCGACGAGCCCGTTTTGCCTGAAGTCGGTCAGGCGTTCCCCTTCATCGGCAACGCACGCACCCGCTCGCCCGAAGCGCTGGCAGAGTTCGTGGGCAGGGAAGCGCAGTTCGCACATGAGCTTCTCTATTGCGAAGGCCCGTGCCTTGTCCTGAGGGGAAAGCATGATGCCCCGGACCGTACCGAGGCCCGTCTGTTCAATCCGGCGCTGATAGTCTGCAATCGGAATGGTGTTTTGCACATAACCCTGGGGCAGACGGGAGATCGCGGACGCGCCGAACCCCAGCAGGGCGTCCGAAAGATCGGTCGTGTAGCCCTGAAAATTTCGCCGCAACGGTCCCGCCGCCATTGTATCGTCCGGTTTGCAGAAATGATCGATGCCGGTGCGCACATATCCGGCATCTGTGAGGTTATCGCTCATGATCCGGGACAGCACGAGGCGCTCCTCGATGCCGGGCACGCTGTCGTTGTTGATCAGGCGCTGATGGGTGACGCGCTGGGGGAGATGCGCGTAACCGAAAATGGCGACCCGATTCGGATCGAGCGCGATAACGGCTTCGATGGTCCGTCCCGCGGTATCGGTCGTCTGATAGGGAAGGCCATACACCAGATCGATATTGACCGAAGCGATCCCCGCCGCGCGGAAACGATCCACAACGTCGCGTGTTTTCTCGATCGACTGATGCCGGTTGATGGCCTTCTGGACGGCAGGATCGAAATCCTGCACGCCAAGACTGATGCGTGTCAGTCCGGCGGCAACCAGCGCGTCGATCTTTTCATTTGTGACCTCCCGCGGGTCGACTTCAATGGCGAATTCGGCATCGTCCGCAACGGCGAAACGATTCCGGAGAAGGGCTGAGAGGCTTGAGATGTCTTCAGGGGCGAGGATGTCTGGAGACCCCCCGCCCCAGTGAATGTGATCGACCTGTGGTCCATCGGGGAGCAGATCCGATACGCGGTCAATTTCCGCCGTCATCTGACGGAGATAATTCGCGATCGGCTCATACCGCCGTGTGATCTTGGTGGTGCAGGCACAGAACCAGCAGAGCGTGTCGCAAAAGGGGATATGGATGTAAAGCGACACCCGGGAACTGCTCGGCATATCCTCGACCCAGGACGCATGAGTTTCCGCGCCGACATCGTCGCGGAAGTGCGGCGTCGTCGGATAGCTCGTATAGCGGGGCAGCGGCCTGCTGAGCCTGTTGACCAATGCCGGGTCCAATGGAACCTCCGCTCGTGCCTGTTCTTCAGAAGCGGAAGATTATTGGATTGGTGGTTTCGCACCCTTGACGCGGATCAAACGGAGCTGATGGCCTGAAGGCATCCGGTGCGATACGTGATTGACTACGCTGCAACCACATCCAGTGTGGCTTCGGGGGTCAGGTCTCTAGTCGAACCCGTACTTCACTTCCACGCCAAGCTTTTGACTAAGCGACTCTGCGCAGGCTTTCCCTTCCGTGTCACAGAGCGCCTTGTCGTCGTCCGTCCACTTGCCCCAAGGACTGTGAGAGTGAATCCATTTCTCAAGGCGGCGCAGGCGCCACATCAAGTCAAGCGGAAGGTCGATACTTCCAATTTCAACTGACGTGCCATTCTCAGTGACCAGAAGGTTTAAATCACAATCCGGGACAAGTTTCAGTCTTTCAGATTTCAGTTCTTCCGTGTACTCACGACGCGAGGTTTGCCAGTCGGCAAATTCTTCCTTCATCGAATCTGCAAAGATATCTTGAAGCGGTGAGTCGATCTGCGCTCCCTCTTCGTCGTAGCACTTGAACGGAAGCCCGAACAATTGCGAGCCGAGGGTGATGTAGGTTCCGAAGATCCAGCTTCCGTCTCCGGGGTCGGGTGTGATTGGTTCGGCCCAGTAGCGGAACCAAACCATTTCCGAGATGGAAATCAGCACGGTGGGCTCAACCTGGTCACTCAGGTTTATGTCACCGACATTCGCCGGGAGATTCCCGATATTTTCCGCATGGAAACAATCTGGGCCGAACAACTCTTCTATGAGTCGCGGCAGCCCAGGGCCATCCGGCCTCAACCTGGGATCTTCATCGACAATAACGAGATCGAATGTCTGATCTTTGTTCTCGGTGATATGATTTCGCACCGCGTCAGAACAGGCAACACTGCTTGCGAAAAGTGCAACCGAGCGTTGCTTTCTCTCATCGTATTCGTTGAGGACACCCATTCTTTAATCCGCCAACAGAAAACAATTCAAAACTACTTGAGAAAGAAGTTTGATGTTTTGCCAACCGGCAACCGGTCAGTCAAATTCAAATGCAAAAATGAAAACCGAGTGAATTCACATCTTGGCGGCTACGCTGCAACCAAATCCAGTGTGACGCCGGGATCGGGCCGGATCGTCATATGCATGACCGGTTTGGGGAGTGGACCGGCGGGCGTAAATCTGAACCTGGCAAGCAATGTCATGAGAATGATCTGAGCCTGCATCATCGCAAAGTTCGCGCCGACGCAAATGCGGGGTCCCGCGCCGAAGGGCAGATATTGAAAGCGGTCCCGTTCCGCGACCCTATCCGGCGCGAAATTCTCCGGATCGAATGCATTGGGTGCGTTCCAGTACATTTCATGGCGATGAAGGGCGAAGATGTTGAGAAACACCGTGTCGCGCGTACGGATCTCGCGCCCATAGAGCTCATTGGGAGCGAGCACGTTTCGGGCGAGAAGGCCCACCGGCGGATAGAGCCGCATCGCCTCCTGCAGAGTCTGTTCGATATAGGGCGCGCGGGGCAGGTCATCCGCACTGGCAGCACGTTCTCCCAATACGGTACGGGCTTCCTCATGCGCGTGCGCCTGCGCCTCTTGGTCGTGGGACAGCAGAAAGAGAGACCAGGCCAGAGCCAGCGCCGTGGTTTCATGCCCGGCGACGATGAAAAACTGCATGTTGTGCAGCAGGTCTGTCGGCGACATCTTGCGCCCTGTTTCGGGATCCTCCGCCTTGAGCATGTGATCGAGAAGATCGTCCAGTTGTCCGGGATTGCTCTGCCGCCGCGCCTCGATGGCCTGGGCTACCATCCGGTGCATGGTGCGAACCGCACTTCGACCGCGTATCTCTCCCGGCCTTGGGATCCAATGGGGCAGATCGAGGAAATCCATCAGCGATGCGCGACCGACGGTTACGAAATACTTGATGATGGCCGCGCCATATTCTTCCGCGTCGAAATGTTCACGGCCCGACAACGCGACCTCGCAGATAACATCGAAGGTCGCCGACAACATTTCCCGGACGATCTCCACGGGGCCATCCGCGGCGGCAAGCCGTGCCGTTGCGCGCTCTGCCGTCTGCGTCATCATGGGGGCGAGCGCGTGGACGTTCCGGGAGGCAAAAACTGGTGCGATGGCGCGGCGCTGCCAGCGCCAGCGCGCGCCCTCCGACGTGAAGAGACTTTCGCCCACGGCTGAACGGAGCATGCGGATCATGACCTCCGATTTCGGATAGTTGTCCACATTGTCGAGGAAAATATGCCGCAGTCCTTCCGGCCCCTGCACCATGTGCCACCGTCCCAGACCGGTTGTGCCGGAGACGATCGGCTGCGTGAAGCTTATGGACGGCAGAACGGTGAGCGCATTCCTGCGGACCGCGCGGAGGCTCGCAAGAACACCCAACGGTTCTGTCGGCGCTTCGACTGTCGGCGGAATGAACGCGTCCATAAACGTCTTCCCTGGTCCTGAAGACCGTCAACCTCCGCGACGCGCACGTCGCGGCGTGATGTCCTTCGAGCCGAACATAGCAGCTATGTTTGGCGGCGCCATTTCAAGAGGTGACCCGGGCGGATATCCAGCAGCGAACGGCAAACGACATAGAATACGGGTGTGAAGATCAATCCGAACACCGTTACGCCCAACATGCCGGAGAATACCGCCGTTCCAAGCGCCTGACGCATCTCTGCGCCGGCGCCCTGCGCGATCGCGAGCGGCACCACGCCGAGGATAAAGGCAAACGACGTCATCAGGATCGGGCGAAGGCGCGTGCGCGCGGCCTGTATCGTCGCATCGACACGGTTGGCGCCCGCTTCTTCCGCCTGTTTCGCGAATTCAACAATCAGAATGGCGTTCTTGGCGGCGAGTGCGATCAGCACAACGAACCCGATCTGCGTGAGGATGTTGTTGTCCATGCCGCGGAAGATGACGCCGGAAATCGCCGCCAACAGACACATTGGCACGATCAGGATTACGGCAAGCGGCAGGATCACGCTTTCATACTGAGCCGCGAGAAGCAGAAAGACGAAGACGACGGCAAGAACGAACGCGATGGCGGCCGTATTCCCGGCAAGCTTTTCCTGAAGCGCGAGCTCCGTCCATTCGTAGCCGAAGCTCGCGGGCAGGTTCGTTGACGCTAGCCCTTCCATCGCCGCGATGGCCTGACCGGTGGAGAAACCCGGAATCGTGGACCCCTGCACTTCGGCGGCGCGGAACAGGTTATATCGCGGCACCCGATATGGGCCGGATGTATCCTTGAAGGTGGCAACGGAGCCGAGTGGCACCATCTCGCCGAAATCCGACCGCGTCTTCAGGTTCGCGACGTCCCGAACGGTTAGCCGGTACGGATTGTCACCGTGCGCGGTGACGCGGTATGTGCGTCCCAGGATATTGAAATCGTTGACGAAGGCCGACCCCATATAGATCGACAGCGTGTCGAATATCCGGGTGATGGGTACGCCGAGCTTTTCAGCCTTGGTTCGGTCGATGTCCGCATAAATCTGCGGCGTCTTGGTGTTGAACAGGGTGAAGACCTGCGTCAGGCCAGGCACGCCGTTTGCCGGACCAGCGATGCTCCACGCCGCCTGTTCGAGCGCGGCCGATCCGCGCCCGGCTCTGTCCTGTACAAACAGCTTGAAACCGCCGCCTGTACCGATGCCGGGCACCGATGGAGGTGGCAGAACAAATATGTTGGCCTCGCGAATCTGGAACATCTGCGCGCGCAGGTCGGTGAGAATGGATGCAGCGGAGAGCCTGTTTGCGTCCCGAGCCGCAAACTCCTCCAGAGCAACGAAGATAACGCCGGCGTTTGGCGCGTTGGTGAATGTCGCGCCATCGAATCCGGCAAACCCGACCGCATGTCTTACCCCCTTGCGCGCGAGCAGAACGTCGGACGCCTGACGAATTACTGCGTCGGTGCGGTTCAGGGTGGAGCCCGGCGGAAGCTGGAACGCGGCGATGAAGTATCCGCGGTCGAGCGGCGGGATAAACCCGGTCGGGGTTTTGACGAACTGGTGGTAGGTCAGGAAGATGAGACCGGCATAGACGACGAGCACAAGCGCGGATAACCGGATGAGCCGGCGGGTCAGGCTGCCATAGGCATTGGAAAGCTTGTCGAACACCCAGTTGAAGCCGTCAAAGAAGCGCCGCAGCGGCCACATCAGGAACGCCATAAATCCGTTGGTCGCGCCTCGGCTCTTCTTCTTACTCTTTTTGTGCGATTTCAACAGAAGCGCCGACAGGGCCGGGGATAGCGTCAGCGACACCATGAGCGATATCAGCGTCGACGCCGATATGGTCAGCGCGAATTGCTGGTAGAACGACCCGGAAATGCCGGAAATGAAGGCGGACGGGATGAACACCGCCAGCAGCACAAGCGACATGGCGATGAGCGCACCGCCGACCTCGCTCATGGTCTTGTATGCGGCGTCACGGGGCGACAGGCCCTCGCGCAGGTAACGCTCCACATTCTCGACCACGACAATCGCATCGTCGACCACGATACCGATGGCCAGGACCAGACCAAACAGCGTCAGGTTGTTCAGAGAAAAGCCGAACACCGTCATCACGAAAAACGTCCCGATCAGGGAGACCGGAATGGCGGCAATCGGGATGACCGCGGCGCGCCACGTCTGGAGGAAGACGATGACGACGAGGATAACCAGAATGAGTGCCTCCCAGAAGGTCGTGATCACCGCATCGATCGAGCGCTGGATGAATTCGGTCGGATTGTAGACCACTGAATATTCCAGGCCCGAGGGGAAGCTCTTCGAGAGGTCTGAAACGGTGGTGAGTACTGCTTCCGCCGTCGCCAGCGCGTTCGAGCCCGGACGCTGGAAGATCACGATTGCGGTGGCGACCTTGTTATCCAGATAGGCGTTGATCGTGTAATCCTGCGATCCGAGCTCCACGCGGGCAATGTTGCGCACGCGCGTGACCCGCCCGTTGTCATCTCTGGCGATTACGACATTGGCGAATTGCTCCGGACTGGTCAGCCGCCCCAGGGTGTTGACCGAAAGTTCATAAGCTCCTTGGGATGTGGCCGGAGGCTGGTTGAGAGAGCCTGCCGCGACCTGGAGGTTCGCCCGCCTGAGCCCGGCGACGACTTCCGATGCCGTGAGGTTGCGCGCGGCGACCAGGGCCGGATCAAGCCATATCCGCATCGAGTAATCGCGTGCGCCGAAGACGCGCGCTTCGCCAACGCCGTCCAGCCGGGCGAGCACGTCCTTGATGTTCAAAGTCGCGTAGTTGGAAATATATTGCTGATCGAACGTGCCGTCCGGTGATGTCAGATGGATCACGAGCATCAGGTCCGGCGAGTTCTTGCGGACCGTGACGCCGAGCCGGCGCACTTCTTCCGGGAGCCGGGGTTCGGCCACCGCAACCCGGTTCTGCACGAGCACCTGGGCCAGATCGATATCGGTTCCGGGACGGAACACCACGTTGATCGACGTGGCGCCATTGCCGGTCGACTGGGAGGAGATATAGAGCATTCCTTCGACGCCGTTGATCTCCTGCTCCAAGGGAGCCGCGACGGTGTCGGCAATCACATCGGCGGATGCACCCGGATAGGTGGCGCTCACGACAATCGTCGGCGGCGCGATTTCCGGATACTCGGAGACCGGCAAAGCGAAATAGGATATCGCCCCCACAATGGTCAGGATGATTGAAATCACCGATGCGAAAATCGGCCGATCGATGAAAAAGTGAGAAAGACGCATCTCAATTCCTGTGGTCGCGGCCTGAATGTTCAGTTTGCCTGCGGCGTGCCGGCGGTAATTTTTCCCAGTTCGGGTTTGACTTTCTGACCCGGGCGGGCGCGCTGGACACCGGAAATAATGATCTGGTCGTTTTCACTCAGCCCGGACCGGATTACACGCAGGCCGTCGATAATCGGACCGAGCGTAACCACCTTCGGCGTGACTGAACCGTCGGATGTCACCGACATGACGATCTTCCGGGCCTGATCCGATGCAATCGCGTCGTCGGGTATCAGGATTGCGTCGAATTCCCCGCCAAACACGCGCAATCGGCCAAACATGCCGGGAAGCAGGAGGCTGTCCCTATTGTCGAAAATGGCGCGCCCCTTGATGGTGCCTGACTTCGGATCCAATGCGTTGTCGACAAAGTCCATCTTGCCACGATGGCGAAAGTCGCTCTCGTCGATCAGGCGCACGGCAACCGGGTTGGCGCGGTCGCGCGAGGATGGCCGCTGCCCGGACCGGGCAAGGCGCATATATTTGAGATAATCCGCCTCGCTGCCCTCGAACTCGAAGTGGATCGGGTCGAGAGAAACGATTCGCGTCAGCACCGTCGCCCCGTTTTGCCCGCCGGATATGAGATTGCCCACGTCGACGGGAGTGTCGGAGATGCGGCCCGCGATTGGAGAGGTAACTTCGGTCCATTCCAGGTTCAGCTGGGCATTTCTGAGCTGGGCACGGGCTGCGGACAGCGAGGCAAGTGCACCGCGCGCCGTCGCCTCCCGGGACTCAAACTCACGCCCGGTGATGGTGCGGCGTTCGAGGAGTGGGCGGGCCCGCTCCACGTCGCTGTTCGCCAGATCAAGCTGAGCCTGGGCCTGGTCGACCTGTGCCGTCGCCTGCTCGACGGCGATCTGGAACGGTCGCTTGTCGATGGTGAAGAGCAAATCGCCCTTTTTCACGATCTGACCATCCCGGAAGTGGGTCTTTTCCAGAAACCCGCTCACACGTGCGCGCACGTCAACGGTCTCGACGGCCTGGAAACGCCCGGTGAATTCGTCCCACTCCGTGATGTGCTTTTTCAAGGGTTTCGCCACGGTGACAGGCGGCGGTGGAGATTGTTTCGGGGTGACCGTTGCGGCGGGCTGTTCATCACAACCTGGGAGGACGGCCATCAACACGAGGGTTAGCAGGAATACGAGGGATCTCATGAACGCGGCTCCCGCAGAGTTGTCGTTGCGACAGTAAATCTGGCAGAAAAATTCGCCGAAACTAGTGCCCCGGGGGCACGGCTTATAGATGGTTTCGTCGCGTTTTGCACCCGGAGTTCATGGTGTGTTGATGCAATCGGCCGGTTCGGATTCGTGCCAGTGACTATCGCTTTAAAGTAGCACGCTTGCGGGCCGGCTTCGACTTTACCGGCTGCGCGGCAGCCTCCCCGAACCCGGAGTTAACAGCGACATACATGGCAGGGGTCAGCAGCACGGTGAAGATGGCCGATAGCGCGAGGCCGCCGATGATAACGAGGCCAATAGACACGCGGCTCTCCGCGCCCGCGCCGCTCGCAAGGATCAACGGCACGGCACCGAGAATGGTCGAGAGCAGCGTCATCACGATTGGCCGCAGACGGCCGCGCGCCGCGTTGAGTGCAGCTTCGGCTCTTGTCTGTCCTTGCGCGTAGAGTTGATTGGCAAAGTCGACAATCAGGATGCCGTTTTTCGTCATCAGGCCAATGAGCAGGACCAGACCGACCTGGCTGTAGATGTTCAGTGTCGTGCCTGTCGCCCAAAGGGTGATGAGCGCTCCAACCGTTGCCAACGGTACGGTCAGCATGATCGCAAAAGGCTGGAAGAAACTTTCAAACTGCGCGGCGAGGACGAGATAGATGATTGCGATTGCCAGCAAGAGCGACAGGTGAATGCCGGACGAGGATTCCAGATACTCCTTGGACAGCCCGCCGAAGGAGAGGCGCGCTTCCGCGGGCAGCGTTTCCGCAACCAGCGCTTGTACGTCCGCAATGGCCGTGCCCAGTTCGTAGCCATCCACCAGTGCCGCCGAGACGGTGATGCTCGGTAACCGGTTGTGCCGCCTGAGGTTGGCGGCAGCGGCCCGGTCGTTGAGCGCCACGACCGCGTCAAGCGGCACAAGCTCGTCGGAGTTTTCAGATCGCACATAGATCGTGCGTAGGTCGCGCTCGGACTCGCGATCCTCTTCAGCCGCCTGCACGATGACGTCATATTCACGGCCGCGATCGATATAGGTGGTGGCGGTCCGGGACGCGAGCATGGTCTGGATTGTGCGCCCGATCGTCTCGATGCTGATACCGAGATCTTCCGCACGAAGGCGCCGCACCCGCACGTTGACCTCCGGCTGGTTTTCCTCGAAGTTCGATTCAATGTTGCGGAGCTTGGGGTTTTCCTCAAGCCGCAGCATGAGTTCGTCAGTCCACGCCTTGACCTGCTGGTGTTCGTATCCGCTGATGATGATCTGCAAGGGGGTGCGGCTGCCGCGCAGTCCGAGGCCCGCGGGGATCGTCGGAAAGGCGCGCACGCCCACGATCCGGCTCAGCGGTGGTATCTGGGCATCTGCGATCTGGGCGGCGGACCTTGATCGGTCATCCCAGTCCGCGAGATTGACGACGACAAAGGCGCGGTTGGGCGAACCGCCCAAGCCGACGATGGCCATGATCGAGAGCGCGTCCTTGCTCTCGAGCACGGGGTGAAGCGCCTTCTCGACGCTGAGGGTCTCCTCATTGGTGTAGTTGAAGCTCGCGCCTTGCGGTGCGGTCAGGCTGACGAAGAAGACACCGCGATCTTCGCGGGGCGTCAGTTCGCTCGGCAGCAAGGAGTAAAATCCGATCGCCGCAACGCCGACAATCAGCGAGGCGAACACCGATTGCCACGGCCGGGCAACAACTTTCTGGAGCGCGCTGGTGTATCGCGCCTCGGTTGCAGCGAACAACCGGTCGACCGTGTTTGAAAGCGCCGTTTTTTGCTTTCGCTTTTCCAGCACGCGTGACGTCAGCATCGGGCACAGCGACAGTGCAATGAAGGTCGACACCGCAACTGCGATGGCCAGAACCACGCCGAACTCGACAAACAACAGTCCGACGGTCCCCTCGATCAGGGTCAGCGGCACAAACACGGCGATCAGTGTGACGGAAGTTGCGATGACCGCGAACATCATCTGGTTCGATCCGAGAATGCTGGCGGTGGTTCGGTCCTCGCCGTCGCGGAAGCGCCGTTGTGCATTCTCGAAAATGACGATGGCATCATCGACGATGATGCCAATAGCCAGCACCAGTGCCAGCAGGGTCAGGATATTGATCGAGTAGTCCAGCAGGTAGAGGCCGAAGAAAGTCCCGATAATCGTTACCGGGATCGTGACCGCGGGAACGAGCGTCGCGCGAATTGAACCAACGAACAGGAAAATGACCGCTATGACAATGACCACCGCAATCAGCAGGGTCACCGCGACTTCCTTGATCGCCGCGTTGATGAAGACGGCGTCGTCGGTCCTGATGCTGACGTCCATGCCTTCCGGCAGGTTCGGTCTCAACTCGTTGATCACCTCGTGGACATGCTTGGAGATGGCGACGGTGTTTGCCTGCGATTGACGAAGAATGTTCAATGCTACCGACATCTTGCCGTTCGTCCGCACGGCGGTCTGATCGTCCTCAACGCCATAGGCGACGGTAGCCACATCGCGCAGGCGGACCTGGAATCCGCCCGCCTGTTTGACGAGTATCTTTGCGAACTCATCCGGTGTGGAAAGGCGGGCATCCGCGCGGACAAAATATTCCCGCCCACCGGAGATAAGTTCGCCTGCGGGCAGCTCCAGGCTGTTCCTGGAAAGCGCGGTTTCGATGTCGTCGACCGTCACCTTGCGCGCGGCCATCTCCCAGCGGTTCAGCCATACCCTGATGGCGCGGCGGCGGCCGCCGACCTGTTCGACCTGTGCGATCCCGTCGATCACGGTGAGGCGGTCGGCGATGAAACGCTCCACATAGTCGGTGATCTCAGGCGCCGACATGCGGTCGGAACTGACGGACACGCGCATGACCGGATCAGCATCGCTGTTGTTCTTGGAGATGACCGGCTGGTCGGCGTCATCAGGCAGCCGGTTGGCGACGCCGCTCACCGCGTCCCGGACATCATTAACCGCCTCGTCGACATTGGTCAGAGGAGTGAACTCGATTGTCGTGCGCGAGTTGCCGCGCAGGCTCTGGGACTCGATCGTATCGACACCCGATACGCCGGACACCGCACTTTCGATGATCTCGGTAATTTCCGTCTCGACGACCTGGGGAGAAGCGCCCGTGTATCGCGTGTTGACGGTCACGGACGTGGCTTCAACAGCCGGCAGTGCGCGGATCGGCAACCGGTTCAGCACAAACAGGCCGACAATGACAATGGCCACAGAAATGACGGTTGCGAAGACGGGGCGCTTGACACAAAGCTCCGGCAGCGACATGGCGACTAACTCTTGCCGGCAGGTGTCGCGGAGGAGGGCTTGTTGTCAGGTGCATCGGTAACGACACGGATCGGTGCGCCGTTACGCAAATTCTGGATGCCCTTCACGACAATGCGGTCGCCGACCGAGAGGCCGTCGGTCACTTCCACGTTTTTGGTCAGACGCAAACCGAGGGTAACGGGGTGCTGCAGTGCGACATTATCCTTGTCGAGATAGACCAACGTCTCTTCACCTTGAAAGACGAGTGCTTCCTGGGGAATCTTGATGGCTTCGCGCTTTTCCAGCGTCACGCGGACATTCATGAACATTCCCGTCGGGATTTCCGAATTCTCGTTGGGGATTTCGGCTTTAATTCGGAATGAACGGCTGATGGGGTCGATACGGGTATCGACCTGGGAGATTTTCCCGCGGAAGCGCGTCTTCCCAAAGGCGAGGGTTTGCGCCGTGACTTCCATGCCTTCCTTGACGGAGCCGTAGTAGATCTCGGGCACGGAAAACTCGATTTCGATGGTGCTGAGGTCGTCCAGCGTGGTCAGAACCGTTCCGGCGCTGACATAGTCTCCAATGTCGACATTCTTGAACCCGACCGTGCCGTCGAATGGCGCGTCAATGGTACGCTCCTCCAGCGCGTCGAGAGCGGCTTCGTGGCGGGCCTTTGCAATTTGGAACGCGGCCTCTCTCTCCTCGGCGGTCGCTTTTGAAACGGCGGCGCGTGAACCCAGAAGAGCCTGCGCGCGATCATTGTCAAACTTGGCGCGTTCCATTTCGGCGCGGGTTTCCTGCTCCTGTGCGCTGGCAACCGCGTCATTCAGCCGGACAAGTGCAGTCTTGGCCTTGACTTTTTCACCAGGTGAAAAGTTGATCTCTTCGACCCGGCCGGAAACCAGCGGTACGATGTTGACGGCCTTGATCGCCTCTGTCGTGCCGACAGCGTCAATGCGATCCCTCACCGTTCCCATTTTCACGGTCGCCACTTCCACCAGCACGGTACGCGGTTTGCCGGCTAGCGATGCGTCCTTGTTCAGAAATGACGAGGAAGCGTAAAGACCTGCAGCACCTGCAACCGCTGCGACCACTAAAAACACACTCAGTCGGTAATTCATTTTTCTTCCAAAATCACGTGAACCTAGCCATCCATGCAGCGCCCAGGATTTGGCCCGCAGCCTATCATATTGGCGGGAGTGGCCAAGCATTGTTATTGTGGCAGTTGTTCGAAGTATGGCCGCTTGAGCATGCCACTAGGTACGGATATCGGCCGAGCGCCGTCCGGCAAACACGAGTATGAAAACGGCCAGCGCGAGGAACAGCAGCGCAATGGGCGATTTGACGAGGAAGAAGGGATCGCTCCCCGATGCCGAATAGCCCCCACGGATCAGTTCTTCCAATCTGGGGGCGAGCAGAAACCCGATGACGAAGGGAAGAATTGAGATTTCCAGCTTCCGCAGCACGAACCCGATGGCGCCAAAAACCACGACAACCCAGATGGCGACGAAACCGCCATCCTGCGCGTAGACGGCGGTCAGGGTGATGAGAAGTACGGCAGGGAGCATGATGGACTTCGGCACGCGCGAGAGAATCCCGAGCGTTCGCATGAACCATCCGCCTGCCGTCCAGTTGAACAGGTTGGCCAGAACCATCAGCGTGAAAATGCTGAATGCGACGACCAGATCCTTGTTGATGATCGTACCGTACCCCTCGATCTCCTTGATCTCGTTGAAGCGGAAAACCGACGGTCCAAGCGTGAAATTGCCGACCGATTCCACTGCGAGGATGAGGAACACAGCGGCAAAGTTGCCGGGAATGCCGAGGCTCATGACGGGTATGAGGTTGGCGCCGGAAACGGAGGAATTGGCGGCTTCTGTTGCGGCAACGCCTTCAGGGATACCGGTGCCGAATTTTTCCGGATGTTTCGAGACGCGTCGGGCCGCGTCATAACCAAGCGTGGCGGCGAGGGTCGTGCCGATACCGGGCAGAGCGCCGATCGCCGTGCCGATGGCTGCGGATCGAAAAATCGTCGGCAGAAGCTGTCTGACGTCACTCCATCCGAAGTTCGTGTCACCCTTGGGCAACCGGATCAGGGTGGTGATTTTCTTGCGCCTGGCCCGGGTCATTTCCTCGATACCGACCAGCACTTCGGACAGGACGAGAACGCCGAGGATGGCCGAGGTCAGGGGCAGTCCATTCCCGAGCGCGGCAATCCCGAAGGTCATGCGCGGTCCGTTGCCCGACAGGGTCGTTCCGACGAGCGCGAGAAGCATGCCCAGCAGGCCGATGATCATGCCTTTGGTCGGGGATTTGCCGGCAACCGCTGCCATGAAGGAAAGAGAAAGGATGATCAGTGCCGATTTTTCTGGAAGATCAAGCACGCGTTCGATCATCACGGCCAGAACCGGCGCCGATATAAACAGCACCATGTCGCTGAAGGTATCGCCGCTGACCGAGCTGAAGTGTGCGATTTTCAATGCCTTGATGCCAAGTCCCTTCTTGGCCATCGGGTAGCCGTCGAGGGTGGTGAGAAACGCATCTGGCGTTCCCGGCGTGTTGAACAGGATCGCCGGTACGGCGCCGCCAATGGTCGCGCCCTTCATGATGCCTATGAGAAATCCGAGAATGGGAAGCAGGGCTTCGTCGGAATGACCGAAGATTGAAATGAGAACGGGCAGGGAAAGCGCCATGGCGAACGGACCGTTCAGACCCGGCGTCGCACCAATGGCAATGCCGAGAAGAAGACCGCCGAAAACCATGGCGAGAGGCAGCCAGTCGAACTGCCCATCTGCAGTGAAAAAGACCTCCAGAACGCCCCGGGTGATGTATTCGAGAGCCAGCTCCATCTAGTAGTCGGCGTTCGGCGGCAGCTGCACATTGATCAAGAGGATATCGAACACCACGATGCTGACGGCAATTACCGACATGACCGCGACGATCGCTTGCCATCGCAGCCCGGCTTCGGCCCACGCGATCAGCGATGCGGTCATGATAAACCCTCCAACACCGTAGCCGATATATTTATAAGGAAATGTATCGACCATCTGTCGATAGGTCAGCTCATTTCCCGAGATTGCATTCGCAATCGATACAGCCAGAGGTCCGAGCCAGTACATGGCGGCCAGGCCACAGACGACCACAAGATTGAACAGCACCAGAAACATGAGATCGTCGCGGCTCAGACCCGCGTGGGCTCCGTCTTCTCCCGTATGCCGCTGCAGCAACAGCACTTTGAGAACATGGGTCGCGCTCAGGGCGAGGATGGCGCAGGCGAGAAGCACGGGAAAGAAGGCATCCCCGGGTTCAATCTTGCCGGCATGGTCCGTTTCGACGAAACCACCCCTGATATCGTTCGGAAACCAGATGAACAGTGCAACGAGTGCAAACACAAACAAGGCGGCGCCAAACCCGATATCCCACGGGTCCGGCGCCGCTTCAGTTTTCTGAGTCTTTCCCCCCACTATTTGGAGAGCGCTTTGAGAAGCTCTTGGTTGGCTTCGTAGTTCTTCTTCAAGCGCGCAGTCAGAGCATCACCAGCAACGACCACCGGACCCGGAGGATATTGCTTGGCGATGAACTTTGCTGTCTTGGACTCAGGGTTAGAGAGAACCTCGGCAATCGCCTTCGCGATCGCGTCACGGGCCTCTTGCGGCATTCCCTTGGGCCCGGCCAGGAGGAACTGGAAGCCGAGCGACAAATCGATGCCGTAGTCCTTCAGTGTTTTGCCTTTGGGTGCCTGCACCAGCGGTTTGTCTTCAGCAGACGCGAGAATGACAAGCTCTCCGGCCGCCACAAGGCCGCGCTGCACGCCACCGCCCCATGCGACATTGGCGTCGCGCGCCACGAGGGCATTCATACCGGACTTGCCGCCCTTGCCGCGCAATGGATTGATCTTGATTCCGAAATGCTTTGCGACGATTTCCGCGCCGGCCTGCACCTGGTCGCCCCAATTGGCCCAGACGATCTTGGTGCCGCCTTTTGCAGCCTTGGCCATGTCCTCAAGCGACTTCCAGCCGCTGTCGGTCCGGGCCAGCACGGCCATCTGTGAACCGGCCGTTGTCGTGATGAACGTGAAATCGTCGATCGCAAGATTGTCGTTCTTGATCGTGGCGAAGTCGAAAGTGGTGTTGATCGCAAAGCCGATGGTCTGGCCATCGGCCGGAGCATCTTTCAGCTGCGCCGCCATCACGGTTCCGCCGCCGCCCGCCTTGTTGTCGGGAATAATGCGCCAGCCCTTGAGCTTCTCAAGCTCTTCCGCGAGCGCCCGTCCCTGGGTATCGGTACCGCCGCCGGCGCCGAACCCGATCCAGAGCTTGATTGGCCCCTTCGGTTGCCATTCGGCATTCGCCGGGCTGAGGAACAGCCCGAGCGCCATCGCCGTGGCCACGAAAAGTCTGATCATTGTTTACTCTCCCTTACTGCTTTGTTGTGTCTTTCCAGTTCTGACCAGTTCGCTATCCGCTGATCGTTTCTTCCAGTTCCATCGGCCGGTGCCCCGGCGGCATTTCGAACCGCTGGAAAAGGTTCGGCATGTCGTCAAAGGAAAAATCCTTGACGTCCCATACAAGCCCTGCCGTTGCTGGCGAGAGTCTCAAATGGTCGCAGGCACGGTCGGACAGCGCCCGGCATCGCACCTTGTGCTCCATCCGCAATGTCGGAAGGTTGAAGCGCTCGATGAGCACGCGATGGCAGGATGAACCGTGAAGCTCCTCAACCGGCATGTTCAGCAGGTCCCGGCCGTGTTCGTAGGACAGGAACAGGCTGCTGAAGGCGGGCGGGTCCTGTTCCACCCAGACGAGCCGGTCGATCCGGACATATCTCTCGACATTCAATGCCGTCTGCCAGGGGCCGGGTGCATCTTCCACGGTTACGCTCAGTGCCCGCACGAACGGCATCAACAACTCACCCGTTTCCGGGTCTTTGAACCGGTAGACATAGACTTCCGTGACCTGAGACCGGCGGTCGGCAATGTATGTTCCCGTCTTGCGGTTTCGCACGACGAGGCCGCGTTCCGCCAGCTTGGTGAGTGCTTTTTGCAACGTGCCCAGCCCGACGGGAAGCCGTTCGGTCAATTCAATTTCCGCGGGAACCCTTTCGCCGGGCTTGAAGCGACCGGACCGTATGCATTTCTCGAAGGCTTCGAACACGCAGCGATGTTTGGGCGCGCGCGAACGCTGTGCCTCCGCAAGGATGCATTTTTCCAGAGTATCAAGTGCAATCTCGGCCATTCGCCCAGTGAACTTTACATATAAGTTCGTCTCCTTTAACTACATAGTTTATATGAAATTTGCGGTCAACTTCGCTGTTTCCCGGCGATGGAGGTTTCAGGCTCATGGTTGTGGATCGTGAACTGCCGGGTGAGGAACGTATCGGACAATGAAGCTCACGCTCCTTGGTACCGGCACGCCTGCACCCTCTCTCACCCGCCAGAGTTCGGGTTATCTAGTCGAGATTGGAGATGACACGATCGTCCTCGATCATGGTCCGGGCGCCATGCATCGCCTGCTGGAGGCGGGGCGCCAGCCGACCGACGTCACGCATCTGTTCCTGACGCACCTGCACTACGACCATATCGCCGACTATCCGCGGCTGATGCTTCAGCGATGGGATCAGGGTGCAGGCACGGTTCCCGAGCTTCAGGTCTTCGGTCCGAAGCCGGTTGCGGAGATCACCGAAAAGCTGTTCGGCGAGGATGGCGTGTACGGGCTCGATCTGGAATCGCGCGTGAACCACCCTTCGAGCCAGCGGATTTATGCCGCGCGCGGCGGTACGCCGCCGCGTGCGAAGCCGGTGCCGGATGTTCGCGAGATCACGGCGGGAGATGTGGTTCAGGGCGAGGGATGGCGTGTAACGGCGGGCGCCGCACGGCATTTCCAGCCGATTCTCGAATGCCTCGGCTACCGTATCGAGTGCGATGCCGGAACGGTCGTCTACTCCGGTGACAGCGGCGGCGTGCTGCAATCGATGATCGATCTTGCGCGCGATTGCGATGTCCTCATTCATATGTGCCACTTCGAATCCGCAACGGAGCCTGACGAGGCGTTTCGCATCAGCTGTGGTGGTCACATGGATGTGGCGGAAGTGGCGCGCCAGGCAAACGCAAAGACACTCGTATTGACGCATTTCCCCCCGCCGCTCGATGCGCCCGGTTGTCTGGAACGGCTGGTGGCGGATATCCGGACGGTCTTCGATGGGCGTGTCATCATTGGTCGCGATCTCCTTGAAGTGCCCATCACGGCGGATCATTCGGTGGTGATCGACTAGGACCGGTACCATGAGCGAGAATCCCATTCCCATAACTGCAAATGAATACGCGATCTCATCGGGACATGAACTTGCAAGTGCCGCGGGCTTCGAGTTGCTCGAGGCAGGCGGCAATGCGGTCGACGCAGGCGTCGCAGCCGGCATCGCACTGGGCGTGCTGCATGGTGATCTGGTCAATTTTGCTGGCGTCGCGCCGATTGTCCTGCGCATGGCCGAGACCGGTGAGGTAAAGACGATCGACGGCTTGGGTACCTGGCCGCGTGCGGCATCGGCAGCCTTCTTCGAAGACAATTTTGACGGGGAAATTCCCGAAGGGATCTTGAGGACCGTCGTTCCGGCAGCACCGGCTGCCTGGCTTACGGTGCTCCGGGATTTCGGAACCATGTCATTTGCCGACGTCTCCGCTGCGGCCATCAGGTATGCACGCGAAGGTTTCCCGGTTTTCCCGGTGCTCGCGCAGTTCATCGCCGACAACGAGGCGAGCTATCGCCGCTATGCCGAGAACGCCCGTGTCTTTCTGCCGGACGGCGCTCCGCCGAAGGCTGGTGACATTTTCGTGCAATCCGATCTCGCCCGGACGATCCAGTTTATGGCGGATGAGGAAAGGAGCAGGGGTGGGGACCGTGCCGAAGGCCTGTCCGCGGCCTATGACGCGTTTTACAAGGGCGACATTGCGAAAACCATCTGCGATTACCACAAGGAGAATGGCGGCTTTCTCGCGCTTGAGGACATGGCGGAATACCATGTGCGCTATGAGGCTCCACTCCGCGCCGGGTTTATGGACGTGAATTTCTATGCATGTGGCGCGTGGTGCCAAGGCGTTTCCTTTGCTCAGGCGCTGGCAATGCTGAACGGGGCGGGGCTTGACCAACTGGATCTGAATTCTCCGGACTATATTCACAGGGTTACCGAGGTCCTGAAATTGGTCTTCGCTGACCGGGAGCGTTACGTGGCCGATCCGTTGTTCGCCGACGTGCCGATCGACGGGATGCTGGACCCGGACTATCTGCGGGCAAGGCTGACGCTGATCGACGAAGACAAGGCCTGCCCGGAAATGCCGTCTCCTGGCGACCCCTGGAACGGAACGCCGTCACTTCCGGACAATATGGAACATTCGACGGAGTTGCGCCCGGGCGGCGACGCCCACGCAACGAAACCGCGGGAGCGCGTCCCGACCGGCGGTCCCGCAAGTCCGGACACGTCTCATGTCTGTGTCGTCGACGGACAGGGAAACATGTTTGCGGCGACGCCGAGCGATACATCCGCCGACACGGAGGTGATCCCCGGTACGGGGCTCTGCCCATCCTCTCGCGGTTCACAGTCTCGCGGTATCCGTAGCCATATCAACGCCGTCGCCCCGGGGAAGCGTCCGCGCCTGACGCCGAACCCCGCGCTGGCGCTGAAAAACGGTAAGCCGTTTCTTGCATTCGGCACGCCCGGCGGCGATGTGCAGATACAAGCCATGGCTCAGGTGGCGGCCAATCTGCTGTGCTACGGAATGAATGTGCAGGCGGCTATCGAAGCGCCGCGGTTTGCGACCTACAGTTTTCCATCCTCCTTCGCACCGAACGACTATCATCCCGGACTGCTGATGCTGGAGGAACGGATTGACAGGGAGACCGGCGACAAGCTGGCCCACCGTGGCCACACGGTCGAGTACTGGCCGGAGCTGACGTGGAAGGCGGGCGGCGTCTGCGCCATCCACGTTGACCAGGAGAATGGCGGGGAGTTGCAAGCCGGTGCGGACCCCAGGCGCGCCGCGCGCGCGTTCGGACGATGATGGGTTTCGACAGTCATACGGGTTCTTGAATGGAGCCATCTGAAGTACTGAGTGCCGCGATCCGAGCAGGGCACAGTCCTGCGGAGATATTTGCGGCCGCGGAGCAAGCCGCTCAAGTCGCGATCGGTCACAGGCTTTTCACTATCATGGCGTTCCACGCGGACAGTGTGGAGGTGGAGCGGCTCTACTCGAGTGACGAAGAGGCTTATCCGACCGGCGGGCGCAAGCAGAAGCGCGATACCGCCTGGGGCCGCCAGGTGCTTGATCGGGGAGAACCCTTCATAGGCCGGTCCGCTGACGATATTCGCGCCAACTTCAACGACCATGAGCTGATCCTTTCCCTTGGCCTTGAGTCGGTGTTGAACATGCCGGTCAGGCGGGGCGACCGTACGCTCGGAACGGTCAATCTTCTGCACACGGAAGGTTACTACACCGCCGATCATCTGGCGCCGGCCAGAGAGATTGCTGAACTTCTCGGTTGCGTGCTGCGGTGAAATGCGGAAAAGGGTTGATCGGGATTTTTTCCCGGGAGGCCCATGGACGACAACGGTTTCGAAATAGAACTTCTCTCGGCGGACGCGTTTGAGGGTCAATTGACCGGTCTCGCGCGGCTGCTTGAGGTGTGCGTCGCGCATGGGGCGGCAGTCAATTTCGTGATGCCATTCGGTTTGGATGACAGCCGGTCGTTCTGGTCCGAAAAGGTTGGGCCGTCGTTGGCGGCAGGCACGCGCGTCATCCTCGTCGCGAAGGCGGATGGGCAAATTGTGGGTTCCGTACAACTCGATTGCGATACGCCGCCCAATCAGCCGCACCGGGCTGAAATCACGAAGTTGCTCGTGGACCCCGGGTTTCGCCGGCGCGGCATCGGCCGGGCTCTCATGGTCGAAATCGAGAAATACGCGAACGAAATGGGCCGTATGCTCATTACGCTGGACACGGCGAGTGACGGAGCCGAGGCGCTGTACGTGTCGTTGGGGTATCGGCGCGTCGGCGTGATCCCGGCCTATTCAAAGCATCCGACGGAGGACAGCTTGGATACGACCACGATCATGTACAAGCAGCTGTGAGGCGGCTGCGGAGCGTGCACCCGATCAGGTTTTTGTAATGGGGGCGTTGTGATGCGGGGTCAGCTTTAAACGTTCGGATTTTGTGGAACCGACGATGCCTAGGTTCCGCAGAAGGTGCGATGAACGATCTGGTCCGGGCGTGGCGGCCGAGTGTAGCGCTCGCGTCCGGGCTGATCTTCGTAAGGCTTTGAAAGAACGGTCATAAGTTCTTCGAAGGGCGCAAAGTCATCACGTTCTTCGGCTGCTTCGATCGCTTCCGCAATCAGGTGATTGCGGGGAATGAAGGCCGGATTGACGGTACGCATGGCGGACTTGCGGTCTTTGTCGCTCGTCTTTTCCTGCAACAGGCGCTTCCGCCACCGCACGGCCCATGCGTCGAACGCGCCGCCGTCCTTGAACAGGTCGCGCACCGGTCCGTCCGCATCTGTCGGTTCCAAAGTCGCAGCCTCACACAAGGTGCGGAAGGTGAGCGTGAAGTCCGCTTCGTTTTCCGCCATGCATGTGAGCAGATCGTCCGCAAGATCCTTGTCGCGCTCGTTCATGGGCGTCAGCCCGAGTTTGGCCAGTAGTCCTGACAGATAGGCCTCGTCGTAAAGCGCGGGAAAGGCGTTGATGACGCTTTGCGCCATCTCCACCGCCTTGTCCTGATCCGCGTCGAAAAGGGGCAGCAGCGACTGCGCCAGCACCGCCAGGTTCCAATGAGCGATTCCCGGCTGGTTCGAATAGGCGTAGCGGCCCATATGGTCGATCGAGCTGTAGACCGTGTTGGGGTGGTAGGTATCCATGAAAGCGCAAGGACCGTAGTCAATGGTCTCGCCAGCGATCGACATGTTGTCCGTGTTCATCACCCCGTGGATGAAACCGACAAGCTGCCATCGGGCGACAAGTTGCGCCTGCCGCGCCACCACATTCTCCAGTAGCGAGAGATAAGGGTTTTTCTCTTTTGCCGCGTCCGGATAGTGACGCTTGATCACATGATCGGCGAGTAACTTCAGCGCCTCGTCGTCCTGGCGGGCGGCGAAAAACTGAAACGTGCCGACGCGGACATGGCTTTGCGCGACGCGCGTGAGGACGGCGCCGGGAAGAAACTCTTCGCGTGCGACTTTCTCACCGGTGAGGACGGCGGCAAGGGCGCGGGTCGTCGGCACACCGAGCGCGGCCATCCCTTCCGCCACGATGTATTCGCGCAGTATGGGTCCGAGCACTGCGCGACCGTCTCCCATGCGCGAGAAGGGCGTGCGGCCCGAGCCCTTCAGTTGGATGTCGCGGCGCACGCCGTCGTTGCCGATGACTTCGCCCAGCAGAATTGCGCGCCCGTCGCCCAGTTGCGGCACCCAGTTTCCGAACTGGTGTCCAGCGTAGGCCATGGCCAGCGGGTCGGAGCCTTCCGGCACGCGGTTGCCGGCGAGAACCTCGACACCCGAGGGAGATGTGAGTTGCGCCGGATCAAGACGAAGCAGGCGCGCAAGGTCCGTGTTCAGCCGGATGAGACGGGGTTCGGGGACGGGCACGGGATCAAGCCGTGCGAAGAACCGGTCCGGCAACCGCGCGTAGCTGTTGTCGAACGGGAAAAAGACGTCGCTTTTGTCAGGTGCGTTCATCACGGTTTTCACGCATATGGCGGCTTGCGCGTCATCCGCGCTTGCACAGAAGACCACCATCGACGGGCAGTATTATACCCGTAATATAATTCGCTTCATCCGATGCAAGGAACAGTGCCGCATTGGCGACATCCCAGGCCGACCCCATCCGGTTCTGCAAAGGCACCCGTTCGTTCCGTTCCGCCCGGATCACGTCCCGATCGACGCCGCGCTCATCGGCGCGGCGAACGATTGCCATCGGCGTATCCATGAGTCCGGGCAGCACCACATTGGCCCGTATGCCGTGCGAGGCATTCTCGACGGCGATGTGCTGGGTCATGGTGTTTATCGCGCCCTTGCTCGTCTTGTAGGTGATGGTCGCTCGGGCGGCGAGGGAGGACGTGGAGGATACGTTTAGGATCACGCCGGATTTCTGTGCACGCATGACGGGTATCACATGCTTGCAGGTCAGCATCATGCCTTTGAGGTTCATGTCCATCAGCTCATCCCAGGTTGCCGCGTCAAGCTCATGGGTCGCCTTGTCGCCCTTCGAGCGTCCGACATTGTTGTGCAGGATATCGATCCGCCCATAGCGCTCGACGCAAGCGTCGGCGATCGCCTTGCATTGAGCTTCGTCGGTGATGTCCGCTTTCAGCGCCGACGCCTTACCGCCCTCGGCCTCGATCATGTCCACGGTGTCCTGCGCCCAGTCTTCGTTGATATCGACGCACAGGACAGTGGCGTTCTCCTGGGCAAAGCGGATCGCCGTCGCACGGCCGTTGCCGATGGTATCGCCGGGTTGCTGTCCGGCTCCGACGACGATGGCGGTCTTGTCCCTGAGGCGCATGGGCTCCTTACTCCTTCAACACATCTGAAAACGTTGGGTGACTATACACCCTTATAAACGGGAGCACGCCGTGCAATCCACGCATCGAGCCCTTCGCGCAGATCATGGGTCGGGACGACACGGGCGAACTGTTCGCCCTCCATCTGCAGCCCTTCGCCGATGCTCATATTCAGGCCGCGACTGACGGCGGTGATGATGCTGGCGGCGGCGAGTGGCGAGTGACGCAGAATTCTTGATGCGAGCTGCCTCGCCGCGTCCTGCAGATCCTCATGCGGGACGACCATGTTCACCAGTCCGAGCTCGAAAGCACGTTGTGGCGTGAAGGTATCTCCGGTCAACAACAGTTCAAGCGCGCGTTTGCGCCCGGCCAGCCGCGAGAGGCGTTGTGTTCCGCCGAATGTCGGCGGCATGCCGAGGTTGATCTCAGGCTTTGCGAAAACTGCTCGGTCGCTGGCGACGGCGAGGTGGACCGCTTCTGTGATTTCGCATCCGCCACCATAGGCAATGCCGTTTACGGCGGCAATGATGGGCTTCGGAAAGGCCTCCATGCGTGCCGTCATCGCCTGGCCGCGCCGTACAAACTCCTTGAGTGCCGTCTGGGGTCCGGCTTGTACGCTTTGACTGAACTCCGGAATGTCGCCGCCGGCGGAAAAGGCACGTTCACCGGCGCCGGTCAGGATGACCGCCCGAACAGAGCCATCATCCTCGATGCGATCGAGAATCTCCATCAATCGGTCAATGAGCGCGTAGTTCAGCGCATTCAGTTTTTCCGGACGGTTCAGCGTAAGGTGTGCGATTTCATCAATCTGCTCGTAAAGGACAATCTCGGACATAACGTCAGCTCCTTTCTGTGTGGGTTGCGAGCGACGTTAGGCGAGAGAATATTGTTTTTACACTCACTGGTTAGTATACTTTGTATCATGCCCCGGGACGCCACTCAGACGCGAAAGCGCATCGTCGATGCCGCAATCTCGTTGTTTTACAGCGAGGGGATTCGTCGTGTGAGCGTCGATGCTGTGGCCGAGAAGGCCGGGGTGACAAAGCGGACGCTCTATTATCACTTCCGCAGCAAGGATGACCTCATCGCCGCTTATCTCGATGCGCGGGATCAACCCGGTCTGGCACTGATGGCGCGCTGGTTCGACGAGGCCGGAGGCGATATGCCGGACAAGATCGAGGCCATCTTCACGAACATCGCGAAGTCGGCGCGCCATCCGAAATGGAAAGGTTGCGGCTTCCTGCGCACGGCCGCCGAGTTGGCGAGCACGCCGGGCCACCCGGCTGTAAAGGTGGGTGCTGCTCACAAGCGCAAGTTCGAGGACTGGATCTGCGAACAACTGGGAGATGACGGGTTGGCGAATGCCCCTTTGCTGGCGCGCCAGATTGTCCTGCTTCTGGATGGCGCTTTTTCAATCATGCTGATCCATCGCGACCCGAGTTATATCGAGGATGCGGGACGTGCCGCATCGGCGCTCGTCAGCTCTGCGCGCTAGCTCAGTCGCTGGGAGCGCTTACGCCGAAACTCTCGCCTGCGGTTTTGATCGTGGCCCAGGTGTCGTCGGCGAGGGCTATGCCGTCGCGCAACCGCACCTCCCGCGTCCGCTGTTCCGGCTCTCCCGGAATCAGCACTTCGCCGCCGGGCGTCGCCGGGTTGGAGCTTTTCACATAGTCGATAAAGCGCTTCAGCTCCGCCGCGTAAAAGTCGTCGGTGTCGAAACGGTCCACGGACATATAGATCGACAGCATGCCGTTGTAGACGCGTGAATAATCCGGGCCGGTCGCCCCTGATCCCGTGAGCGCGCCTGCCAGCAACTCGCACATGAAGGCGAGACCCGACCCCTTGTGATCCCCCATCGCCGTCATTGCGCCCGAACCCCGCCGCTGGTCGGGGGTCACCGCAGGGTCGGCGTCGCCATATAGCAATGCCGGATCGTC
>JALCBY010000018.1:0-25804 GCA_028066055.1 Hyphomicrobiaceae bacterium | reverse complement strand
TGCCCGAAGCCGAAATGCCCGTCGAGGATCAGGAGGCCGTCGCTCTCGCTCACAACCGATAGGTTCCGGTCCGGCAGGAGTTTCTCCTCACCAAGCCATTTCAGATAGCGTGGAACGCGAATGACACCATGGCTGTCGTGGCCGGTCAGGTTGGCGTCGATCAGGTTTTCTGCAATCCGTCGGCTCTCGGCATTGGAGCATCCTGCCGCCGCGAAAACCTTCGCGACATAATCTGTCAAGCCGTCGGCCTGAATCTTCATGGAGCCTCTCAGCCAGATGGATTTCACGCGCCGGGGCGGCGCACAGGAGTGGGTTCACAGCTCGCCGTATGTCTCTAGACGCCGCACCAGCGTTTGGCAATTTCAACGTAAAGGTCGGTCGCCTCGTCGATCCGGTCGACGTAACAATATTCGTCTGTCTGGTGCGCGAGCGCGGCTTCGCCGGGGCCGAGAACAACGGTGGGTGCGCCGCCATATGCGGGTGTCAGAGCGGAGGCATCGGTGAAGTAGGTAGCGGTCTCGACTGTGGGCGACCATCCGGTCTTGTCGGAAACGATGCCGAAAACCTCCTGCATCCATTCGTCCTCCGGTTCGGTCCACACGCCACCGACATCGATCATCGTCTCGACCTCCACCTCATCGCCAAGGTAGCTCGCGACCTGCTCGCGTATCCGGCTATGGTCCTGATCGGGAATGGTGCGGATATCGATGGTGAATTCGGTGCGGTCCGGAACGGAATTGACATTGATGCCGCCCGTCACAGTTCCGACATTCAGGGTCGGTCCGCCCAGAACCGGATGGCGGGCGACATTGAAATCGAAATCTGCAAGTTTGGCCATCGCGCGGGCCGCCTTGTAGATGGCGTTGTCCCCCTCTTCGGGCATCGAACCATGTGCGGTAACGCCCTTGGCAATACCCTTCAGCCAGAGCGCACCCTTGTGTCCGACCCATGGCTGGTTGGAGGTAGGTTCGGCAACGACGACTGCACCCACATTGCCGAGCGCACCGTCTTTTCCTGCGACGTCGAATGCGCCCGCGCAGGCGGTCTCTTCACCAGCGGTGATGACAAGTTCAACGCCGGGAGAATTGGCCAACTTGTCTGCGAGATCGACCGCCGCGACGGTGAATGCGGCGACGCCGCTTTTCATGTCCGTGGAGCCGCGTCCCCAGAGTTTTCCGTCCGATATGTCGCCGGCAAACGGTTCGACCGACCAGGGCTGCAGACCGAGCGGAACCGTGTCCACATGGCCGGTGAAGCACAATGCCGGTTTCGCGTCACTTCCGCCAATGCGTGCGATCAGGTTGGCGCGGCCTTCGCCGAAATCGTGGTAGGTGGTGTCGAACCCTGCGTCCTCGAGAAGAGCGCCGAGATGTTCCACGCAGGCGCGTTCGTTGCCGGGCGGATTGACGGTTTCGAACCGGATAAGTTCCTGCGTAAGTTTAACCGGACTGATCGACATTTACTTGCCTCCCCGACAAGAACTGCTTGCTACTGGCGTGACCTTGCAATGATATTGGCGCGAGTCAATAGCTCACCTGGAAACGAAATCGCGGAAATAACAATGCTGGAAGAAAACATATTCAACGCGGAAGAAATTCTCGAACGCATTACAAAATGGGTTCGCATTGAATCTCCTACCCATCACACGGCCGGGGTGAACGCCATGATGGACGTGGCGGAATCCGAGCTGAAGGAGATGGGCGCTTCGACCGAAAGGCTGCCCGGACTGGATGGGTTCGGCGATGTCGTGACGGGGAGATTTGCGGATGACAAGGGCAGGAACAGTGGCGGTATTCTCGTGCTCAGTCATCTCGATACGGTCCATGAAGTTGGCAGCGTCGATGGTGTTCTTGAGGTTCGCCGTGACGGCGACAAGGTCTATGGGCCGGGCATTTTCGACATGAAGGGTGGCGCGCAGCTCGGCCTGAGTGCCATGCGCGCCCTCCAGAAGGCGGGTGTGTCGCCCAAGCTTCCGGTCACTTTCATGTTCACGCCGGATGAGGAAGTCGGCACACCGTCAGCGCGGGAACGGATCGAGACCGAGGCGAAGGCCAACAAATATGTATTGGTGCTGGAACCCTTGAGGACATGGGGCGACGTGGTCGTCGGACGTCACGCCATACAGCGCTTCTTCGTGCGTACCTACGGGAGCCCGTCGCATGCAGGCTCCACCAAAGCGCAAGGCCGCAGCGCCATCACCAAGATGGCGGAGCTGGTCGGACGAATCGACTCCATGACCGATTACGATCGCGGCACCACCTATTCGGTCGGCACCATTCATGGGGGTACGTTCGTCAATGTGGTTGCCATCGCCTGCGAGGCGCAGGTGCTTTGCGTCGCGCCCAGCAATGAATTGCTGGATGAAATTTGCGAACGCATGGCCGGACTGGAAGGCGAGGAGGACGGGGTACGGATCGAAGTGGAAAAGACGCTCACCCGGCCAGTGGCGCCGCCGCACGAAAAAACCATGCAACTTTACGAGACCGCCAAGGGCCTGGCGGATGACCTCGGCATTACCTTCGGCCACTGCCTTTCCGGCGGCGGAAGCGATGGCAATTTCACCGGCGCTCTCGGCATTGCCACGCTGGATGGATTGGGAGTCGCGGGTGGCGGTGCACATACGTTCGAGGAGCATCTGCTTGTCTCTTCGCTTGTGCCGCGGTGCCGGATGCTTGCGGGATTGCTGGAACATCTGGAGTAGGCGTTTGTGCCTAGAGAAGAACAATGATCGATTTTTATATCTGGTACACGTCCAATGCGCGCAAGGTGGCGATCATGCTGGAGGAAACAGGTCTGGCATATCAGACCCATGTCGTCGATATCGGCCGCGGCGATCAGTTTGCGAAGGACTTTCTCGACATCAGTCCGAACAACAAGATTCCGGCAATCGTCGATCAGGCCGGGCCGGACGGGGAGCCATTTGCCATATTCGAGTCCGGCGCCATTCTCATCTACCTTGCCGAGAAAACCGGGAAATTCCTGCCTGAGAGCGGCAGCGCCCGCTATGATGTGATGCAGTGGCTGATGTTTCAGATGGGTGGCGTGGGTCCCATGTTCGGCCAGTACAACCACTTCCACAACTATGCGCGGGAGAAGCTTCCCTACGCGATGGAGCGCTACGCAAAGGAGAGCCATCGGCTTTACCGGGTGATGGACGATGTGCTCGCGAAGCGTGATTTTATCGCCGGGGACTATTCCATCGCAGACATGGCGCTCTGGCCGTGGGCGCACAATTTCGCCGGGCGCGGTCAAGACCCGGAAGCGGTGCCGCACGTCAAGGCGTGGGCGGAGCGCATCGGCGAGCGCGACGCGGTGCAGCGGGTGATGGAGAAGATCGGCGCCTCACCGAGATCCGGTCCCATCGATGACGAACACTGGGAAAACATGTATGGAGCGACTCAATATGCATCACGTTGATAGCTTGCCGGGGGAGCGCGCTCATTCATGACTGACAATCCAAAGGGGTCGGCGGCCTGGAAACTCGATCCTGCGACCTATTTTGACTCACGCGTGCCGACGCACTCGGTCCCCGTTCCGAAGTCGCTCTATCTTGAAATGCCGGACGGCGTGCGGCTGGCGGTGGACGTCTATGTTCCCGAAGGTGACGCGCCGGAAAATGGTTTCCCAACCATCCTGCATCTCACGCCCTACTATCGCAGATTTGCCGTCAAACCGGGTGCCCCGCCCGAGACCGAGGCGTGCCCGAATGCCGCCAAATTCCGCGATACGTTCATTCCGCGCGGTTATGCCATGGTCGTGGTGGATGTGCGCGGAACCGGCGCTTCGTTCGGATCGCGCGATTCCTTCCGCTCGCCCAAGGAGCGGGATGACTACCGCGCTGTCATCGACTGGGTGGTTGCGCAGGATTGGTCCGACGGGACGCTTGGCGCAACAGGCATCTCCTATGTGGGCGCGGCGGCCGACTTCGCGGCAACCACCGGCCATCCCGGTCTCAAGGCCATCGCTCCCATATCCGCCGTCTGGGATACATACCTTGATCACTACTATCCAGGGGGGCTGCTGCTTACGAATCTTGCCGGAGCCTATGATGAATTGATGCAGGCGCTGGATCTGGATCAGCGCGAGGCCATGCGCCGTTATGTCTACTTTGCGGACCCCAACCTGGAGGGTCCCGCACCGGTGGATGGAGACGGCAATCGCGGACTGCTGAGCGAGGCAATCTCCGAACATGCGGCAAATGTGAGTATCGTGGATTTCATTCGCGAGTTTCCGTATCGGGACTCGACCCTGCCATACGATCCGGCCTTCTCGAGCGGCAGTTTCAGCCCGCGCGCCTACATGGACAACATGTCGAAGGATCTCGCCGTGTTTTCGATATCGGGCTGGATGGACGGCGGTTACATGAATGGCGCTGTCAGCCGGTTCCTCACGCTGGGGGGATCGCGGCGGCATTTGCTGCTTGGTCCGTGGGATCACGGGGCGCGGATACAGGTAAGTCCCTTCCGCAGCCAGGAAGAACCGGAGTTTCCGCTGCACGGTGCGATCCTGCGATTCTTCGATGAGTATGTTCGGGGTGAAAAGACAGGCCTCGCCGATGAAGCTCCGGTCCATTACTACACGATGGCGGAGGAAGCCTGGAAAGATGCCGCCGACTGGCCCCCGACGTCGGGCGAAGGGTTGACGCTGCATCTTACGCAGAACCGCGACCTCACGACGGAAAAGGCCGAAAGTGGTTCTGTTTCCTGCAAGCCCGACTTCGGTTTCGGTACGGGTAGCAATACCCGCTATGGACGTCTTCAGGCGCGTGACGTGCGCAACTACTATGCAAGCTGGCAAGCGCGGAGCGAGGAGCTGCCGCGTTTCGTGAGTGATCCCCTGGATGAAGGGATCTGCGTGTCGGGTCATCCGGTCGTATCGCTCCTTTTTGAAACGGATGAGGCGGATGCCGCCGTCATTGCCTATCTGGAGGATATCGCGCCCGACGGGACCCGCCGCTATGTCACCGAAGGCCTGTTGCGCGCGCTCCACCGCAAGGAGGTTTCACCACCCGCGGACTATCAGGCGAACTGGCCTTTCCACTCCTGCGAACAGGCGGATGCGGCTGCCATGACGCCGGGCGAGCCGGAGTCGATACGTTTTGCTTTGCTTGCCACATCCTGGGAATTTGCGCCTGGCCACAGGATCGGCCTTGCATTGGCGGGGGCAGACAAGGACAATGTGGTGCGCATCCCTTACGGACGGCCAGGCAACTGGAAGATCCATGTCGGCGGCGACGCGGCATCGTTTCTGGAATTGCCGGTTGAGTAGGCACCGATAGTACCGTCAATCAGACGCGCGGGTTTGCCGGTCCGACACTGACCGGAGCCAGCTGCCGTTTGAGCTGCGCTTCGCGATGAGCGATATAGAGGCTTGCACCGAAAATGATGCCTGCCCCGACCCACGTCCACAGGTCGACATTCTCGCCAAAAAGCGCAAACCCGAAGGCGACGGCAAAGGGCAGTCTGGCGAAATCGAAACTCATCACAAACGACGCGTCGGCGACGGCGAAGGCACGTGTCAGCGTGATGTGGCCGAGAGTGGCGAGCGGGCCCATCGCGATCATCAACATCCATACATATGGCTCCGGCCAACTCCAGACGAACAGCGCCGGGATCAGGGTGATAGGCGTCATGACCGCGGAGGATATGAACACGACCTTGTCCGGATCGTCGTGATCGGTGAGCGATTTGAGGAACAGGGTGGAGAGCCCCATGCCGAACGCTGCGGCCAGGGCGAGCCAGCTTCCCAACGTGAACTCGACGATGCCGGGTCGCAGAATTATCAGCGCACCGGCAAAACCGATCAGGGTCGCAATCCAGCGGCGTATCCTGACGATCTCGCCAAGAAAAAGGGCCGCGCCAACCGTTGCGAAAAGGGGTGCGAGGAAGGAGATCGCAGTGACCTCGCCGACGGTGATGTAGGCAAGCGACGAAAACCATGTCGTCATCGCCAGCGTGCCGGCCAGCGCCCGCCAGCCATAGGTTTTCATGCGCTTTGTTTTTGCGAAGGACGGGCCGCGTATCAGCAGCAGCGGGGAGAGCGTGATAAAGGCGAACAGTACGCGGATGAAGACGATCTGAAGCGGAGGCACGCCTTCAAGCGCGATATACCGGACCAGTCCCGACAGTCCGGAAAGGAGCGCGCAGGACAGGATCATCCATAGCGCTGCCGCGAGCGGCTCATGGCGCCGTGCCGGTCGCACGGAACTGCCTGCGGATTTTTGCATCCAGACTAACCCCCGCCAGTGCGGACTAGCTTTCCTCGAAATATGAGCCGGACACGGCCCGCGCGGTTTCCAGAATGAGCGGCACAACCTTTTCCTTAACCTGCTCGACTGTCCAGTGCGGCATATAAACCGGAATCTGCACAGCAGCGACGGCGCGCCGTTCGCTGTTCAGGACAGGTGCAGCTGTGCTGATCTCGTGCGGCAGGGACTGTTCGACCGTGATCGAATATCCGTTCTTTCGCGTCTGTTTGATCAGAGACCGGACCTTTCGCGGATCCGTCACTGTCTTGCTCGTCATTGGCGTCAGATCGGATTCGGTGAGAACCTGTTCGACCTCTTCATCCGTCCGCGTGGCGAGTATTGCGTGTCCCGGAGCGGTGCAGAATGCGGGCATGGCGCGGCCCGGAATGGTCGCACGATAAAATGCCTTCTGATGGGGAACGCGGATCGTGTAGGTCACATGCGTGCCCGATGGCTCGCACAGATTGACGGTTGTGCCATAGACATTGCTTGCCTCGATCAGCCGCGGCATGGCGATTTCCGCAAGCCGGTTGCTGACGAGGTAGGTGTAGTAGAATTCGGTGAGTTTGAGCGCGGGCCGGTAGCGGCGGGTGCGCAGATCTTTCTCCAGATATCCGAGTTCCACGAGCGTGTTGGTGAACCGTTGGGCCGCGCTCTTGTCGAGCCCGGACAGCTTGGCGACCTCGGATAGCCGCAGATCGGCAAGGCCAAGTTCCCTCTGCCCCTTGCGAAACGCTTGCAGTACGGAAAACCCCTTGGCCAGCGAGCCGACATAAAGCGTGTCCGACCGGCGGGACTTTTGGGACTTGCCGAGGATGGACGTCATGGCACCGCATGGTTGACGCTCAACTGCGTCGGGGATAGAGTATTGGAAAATAACAACACATATTAAAATGTAATACAAGGGTGTCGCTTCATACACAATGCGTTGTCGCTTACCGGGTACTTACCACGGAACGGTTTTGCAATTGTCAGGCATCTTGATGCGTGTTTTTGTGCGATACGGGAGATGAAAAGGGGGGGAAACGCAGGTTCAGATCCGCGCGCCGAAAAATCATTAAATTTAAAAAGATGCGCGGCTTCGGGATTGCAGGACGGCACCGGTGAGGGCTACGCTGCGATCCTCGAGTTTTCATAAACAGTAACTCTAAGGGAGGACTTAGTGTCTTATAAGAGTTCGTATTTGTTGGCAGGAGCGATTGCGACCGCAATTGGTCTCGCCGTAAGTCCAGCACAAGCTGGCAAGTCAGATGATACGCTGGCTTGGGCCACAGACCGTGAAGTGGCTGTTGTCGATCCTTACTACAACAATACCCGCGAACTTGTCGTGATGGGGCATCTCGGATGGGACAGCCTGCTTTTCCGCGACATCAAGACCGGTGAGTTCAAGCCGCTTTTGGCAACAAAGTGGGAATGGGATGGCAACAAGCGCATTGTTGTAGATTTACGCGAGGGCGTGAAATTCCACGACGGCTCGGACTTTGACGCCGACGACGTGGTTTACACGATCAATCACGTCTCGAATAAAGACAGCGGCGTGCTGAGCTTCAAGAACGTCAGCTGGATGAAGAACGCGGAGAAGCTTGGTTCGCACAAGGTTGCGATCAATCTGCACAAGCCGTTCCCGGCCGCGCTGGCCTTTCTCTCGAACGTCGTCTTCATCATGCCGTCCGGTCATTATGACAGTGCGCCGACCAAGGCGGACGGAAAGAAGGACTATGGCGCGGTGAAAGCCGTTGGCACCGGTCCTTACCAGTTCGTCGAGGTGAAGGCCGGCGACTATGTTCTCTGGAAAAAGAACGGGAACTATTTTGCAGGAAGCCCGAAGGGCAAGCCGCAGATCGGTAATATCAAGTTCCGCACCATCAAGGAAATGAACACTCAGATTGCCGAGCTGCTCACGGGTGGCCTCGACTGGATCTGGGACGTTCCGAAGGACCAGGCCGAGAGGCTCAAGGACGGCGGCAAGGTCACGGTTGAAAACGCAAAGACCATGCGCGTGTCCTACATGGCATTCGACGTCCACGGCCGCTCGGGCCAGGAGTTCTTCAAGAACAAAAAGGTTCGTGAGGCCGTGGCGCACGCGGTCAATCGCGGCTCTATCACCAAGAACCTCGTGGGTCCGGCGTCTGTCGTGATTCCGTCCGCCTGTCACCCGGACCAGTTCGGCTGCGCGCAGGATGTGCCGAAGTGGAACTATGATCCGGAAAAGGCGAAGGCGCTTCTGAAGGAAGCCGGCTATCCGGACGGGTTTGAGTTCGACATCTATGCCTATCGTCAGCGCGAGTATACCGAAGCCGTAATCGGTGATCTCGCCAAGGTCGGTATCAAGGCCAAGCTGAACTTCATGCAGTATCGCGCCCTTCGCGATCTGGTTTGGAAGGGTAAGACTCCGATCAATCACATGACCTGGGGCTCGAACTCCATCCCGGACGTTTCGGCCATTACAAGCCACTTCTTCTCCGGCGGTCGTGACGACCCGGCCAAGGATCCGGAAGTGATCAAGGCCCTGGCCGAGGGTGACACCGCGACCGACCCGAAGGTTCGCGAGGCAGCCTACAAGAAGGCGCTCACGAAGATTTCCGGCGAGCTCTACTGGCTGCCCATGTTCACCTACGCAAAATATTATGCGTGGTCGAACGATCTCGACTTCAAGACCACGCCGGATGAGATCCCACGTTTCTACACGGCAAAGTGGAAGTAACATCCGTTTAGACGAAAGACGTTACCCGGCTCCCTGGCGGGCCGGGTAACACCACCGAATTCCGGCGGGGGGGTACGATAAAATGCTCCAGTATATGCTGAAACGGCTCGGGGTTGCCGTCCTTGTCGCGCTGACTGTTTCCCTTATTACCTTTTCCATGATCTATCTTTCCGGCGATCCGGCTATCGCGCTCGCCGGTGAATCGGCGACCGAGGAAGACATTTCCAATATCCGGAAATTCTACGGATATGATCGCCCGATCATTATTCAGTATCTCGACTGGCTTTGGCGCGCACTACAGGGGGATTTCGGACAGTCTCACTATCTGAAGTCCAGCGTCGCGGGCGTGATTTTCGAGCGGCTGCCCACAACGATGCTGCTCGGCGCATGCGCGATCAGTTTTGCGCTCATTCTGTCCATACCGCTTGGCGTGTTGGCCGCGATCCGCCCGAACAGCCTGATTGATCGTTTTGCGCTGACCATTGCGGTGATCGGCCAGGCGATGCCGAGTTTCTGGTTCGCACTGACGCTGATGCTCTGGTTCGGGATTACCTGGCGGCTTCTGCCGATCACAGGTTCAAGCAGTTGGGCGAATTTCGTGATGCCGGCGATAGCGCTTGGCTACTATGTGACACCGGGGGTCATGCGGCTGACGCGCGCGGGAATGCTGGAGGTGCTTGCGTCGGATTATATCCGCACGGCCAGGGCCAAAGGCTTGCGGCCCATGCCCGTCCTGTTCAAGCACGCCTTGCGCAACGCGATCCTTCCGGTGGTCTCGCTTGCCGCTGTGCAGTTTGGGTTCATGCTCGGCGGATCGATCGTGATCGAAACGATCTTCGCCATCAACGGCCTCGGATTTCTCGCATGGGAATCGATCCAGCGCGCGGATCTGCCGGTCATGCAGGCGATCGTTCTCGTGTTGAGTGTGTTTTACATCGCTCTGACGTTCCTGTCGGACATGCTGAATGCGTTCCTCGATCCGCGCATAAGGGTGAGATGAAATGACCGACGCAACCATTGGGCGCGCGAGCGTACCCACGGCACAGGAAATCCTCGAACCGTCGCCTGGCGCTATGCTTCGGCGCAGAATTTTCGGGCACGCCGGCATCGTGATCGGCGGGTTTGTCCTGCTTGTCATTTTTCTGATGGCCCTGCTGGCCGGTGTCATCTCGCCGGGCGATCCGTATGATCAGGTGCTTGACCGCAAGCTCATTCCGCCTGTCTGGTTCGATAGTCCCAAGGCAACCTGGGAGCATCCCTTCGGCACCGATGCTCTTGGCCGCGATTATCTCACGCGGCTCTTCTACGGTGCACGTATTTCGCTGCTCATCGGGTTCTCGGCCATGCTGATCTCCGGCATCATCGGCACGACGCTCGGGGTGCTGGCCGGCTATTTCGGCGGCCGTGTCGACATGGTGGTCAATTTTATCCTCACGACTCGACTGTCATTGCCCGTTATTCTGGTTGCTCTCGCTGTCGTTTCTCTGGTCGGCAGTTCATTGACCGTTGTGATCTGGGTACTGGGTCTTCTGATCTGGGACCGGTTTGCTGTGGTGATGCGCAGCGCGACCCAGCAGGTCCGGAATCTGGAATTCGTAGCTGCCGCGCAGGCGCTGGGGTGCTCGAAAACCCGGATCATCATGACGGAAATTATGCCGAACATCGTCAACCATCTGACCGTTGTTGCAACGCTGGAGATGGCACACGCGATCCTGCTTGAAGCAGCGCTTTCCTTCCTTGGACTTGGCGTCCAACCTCCTGAGCCGAGCTGGGGCCTGATGGTTTCCGAAGCCAAGGGTCTCATGTTCTTCGATGCCTGGCTCATCACAATTCCCGGCGCGGCAATCTTTGCACTGGTCCTCTCGATCAATCTGCTCGGTGACGGTATTCGCGATGTCACCGCGCCGGAAAACCGCAACTAGACGGCATCGGGGGCGCATCAGGTGGTTGAGCGTATATTGGAAGTTGAACGACTCTCGGTCGACATTCAGGTTCCGGCAGGCACGCTGCGTGCAGTGCAGGGCATCAATTTTCATGTTGATCGGGGAGAGACGCTTTGCATTGTCGGCGAGTCGGGATGCGGCAAGTCCATCACGGCCCTGTCGCTCATGAATTTGCTTCCGTCGAGCGCTACGCGAACGGCGGACAAACTTGAGCTTGACGGACGGGAAATTCAGAATTTCGATGAACGGCAGATGGCGGACCTGCGCGGCGATCGCCTGGCAATGATCTTCCAGGAGCCGATGACGTCCCTCAACCCGGCCTACACGATCGGTAATCAGCTCGAAGAGGCCATGCTGCGCCACCGCAATGTGTCTCGCAGTGAGGCTCGCGATCGAGCGGTTTTTCTGCTTGAGAAAGTTGGAATAACCGGCGCGCGCGGTCGACTGAAGCAGTATCCCCATCAGCTTTCAGGCGGGTTGCGCCAGCGCGTTATGATCGCGATGAGCCTGATGTGCGGTCCGGATCTGATCATTGCCGATGAACCGACGACTGCGCTTGATGTGACCATTCAGGCGCAGATCCTGCATTTGCTTGCCGACCTTCAGCGCGAGTTCAACATGAGCCTCATTCTCATCACGCACGATCTCGGCATCGTCGCCCGCGTCGCCGACCGGGTGGCGGTGATGTATGCGGGCGAGTTCGTCGAAACAGGAACGGCTGATCAGGTCTTTAACCGGCCATCACACCCCTATACGCAAGGACTTCTCAACTGTATTCCGATCCCCGGCAAGACCAAGCGCGGAGCCCATCTGGGTGCCATCCCGGGCATCGTTCCCTCGTTGATCGGCGAGATGCACGGGTGCCACTTCGCAAGCCGCTGCCAGTTTGTGCAGGATGACTGCCTCAAGGGAAAAATCGCATTCCGGGAGGCCACGAAGGGTGGCCACCAGTACCGTTGTATCCTCTCGTCTGCTGAGTCCGCGCGCAATCTCAAAAAGGCAAACGCAGCATGAGCAAATCGGTCATTGAGGTTGCGGAGGCAACCAAGACATTCATGATCAGTGCCGGTTTCATGCGCGGCAAGATGCCGTTGCATGCGGTCAACGGGGTCTCGATTGACGTCCAGCAGGGGGAGGTTCTGGGGATTGTCGGCGAGTCCGGATGCGGTAAAACCACGCTCGCGCGCATGATGCTGGGATTGCTCGATCCGACGTCGGGGGCGATCAAGGTGAACGGACAGCCGGTAGACAATGTGGATCGGCTCGAAGTGGCACGCCAGCTTCAACCGATTTTCCAGGACCCGTATTCCTCGCTCAATCCGCGCAAGTCGATCGGCGATATCGTGACCCTGCCCCTGAAGGTCCAGGGAGACCCGGACCCCGACACGTGGAAACGCCGTGCCGAGGAAATGATGGAGATGGTCGGCCTTCCGAGCCGGGTTTACAACAATTTCCCAAGCCAGCTGTCCGGCGGACAGCGCCAGCGCGTGGCCATCGCCCGTGCGCTCATCAACCGTCCGGAAATCGTCATCTGCGACGAGCCGACGAGCGCGCTGGACGTTTCCGTGCAGTCGCAGATTCTCAATCTGCTTCAGGATCTGCGAAAAGAGTTCGGGCTGACATATATCATCATCAGCCACAACCTGGCCGTTGTCGAACACATGGCGACACGCGTCGCAGTTATGTATCTCGGCCGGGTCGTTGAACAGGCCGATACGGAAACGCTGTTCAAGTCACCGAAACATCCCTACACCGAAGCGCTGCTCGGATCGGTCCTTACGCCGGTGCCGGGCCTCGGCGTGCCCGACACCCATCTTGGTGCTGCATATCCCAATCCAATCGACCCGCCTTCCGGATGCACCTTCCACCCCAGATGCGCCAAGGTCATGGACTGCTGTTCAAAACAGTTCCCGCCGACCATTCCGAACAAGCACGGCTTTGTCGAATGCCACTTGTATTCGCAGGACGCGAAACCTCCGAAAGTCGCGGCGAAACGCGGTCGGGCTGCGGCGAAGAAAGCCGTAAACGGAAGCGGTGCAGCGCAAAAAAAATCCAGAAAGACACGAGCACGCGCCAGCAGGAGAAAATAAATAATGAGTGCCGAGCCAAGTAAGAGCAGCGCGATTGTGCGCGGGCTGAAATATGTCGATGACGGCGTGTTTGAAGATGAACTTCGCGCCGCTGTCGCAATCAGGACGGAGAGTCAACGCGCGGAGGGTTTGCAGGAACTCCAGCGCTATGTTGATGAGCTGATGATCCCCGCATTCGAGGCCATGGGTTTCGAGTGCAAGGTTTACCAGAATCCGTTTGAAGGCTGCGGCCCATTTCTCCTGGCATCACGCCACGAAGGGGACGGTCTGCCGACGGTTCTTGGCTATGGCCATGGCGATGTCATACAGGGACTGGACGACGAGTGGTCCAAGGGGGAGGGCCCTTGGATTCTGGCGAGCGACGGAGACAAGATTTACGGACGTGGCACAGCCGACAACAAGGGCCAGCACATTCTCAATATGGCGGCCATGCGCACGGTCATCGAGGAACGCGGGAATCTCGGCTTCAATTCCAAAGTTCTGATCGAGATGGGCGAGGAGAACGGATCGAAAGGCCTGCGCGAGGTCGTGACCGACAATGTGGCGGATTTCGCCTGCGACGTGTTCATTGGATCGGACGGTCCCCGGGTGAGAGCGGACCGCCCGACCCTGTCCTTCGGAAATCGAGGCGCACAGAATTTCGACCTTGTCGTCGACCTGCGGGAGGGGGGTCACCATTCGGGCAACTGGGGCGGCCTGCTGGCCAGTCCCGGTGCGGTGCTTCTCAATGCAATCTCCTCGATCGTCGATGCCAATGGCCAGATCAAGGTCAAGGATTGGCTGCCCCCGCCGATCAGCAACTCCATTCGCGACGCCCTGAAGGACGTCGAGATCGAGCCGGGAGAAGACGGTCCGGAAATCGATCCCAACTGGGGGCAGCCGGGGCTGACGCCGCCGGAAAAGGTATATGCATGGAATGCTTTCGAGGTTCTGGCATTAAAGATCGGGACGCCGGAGAAACCGGTGAATGCCATTCCGCCGCGCGCCTGGGCGCACTGTCAGCTCCGCTTCGTTGTCGGGACGGACAAGGATGACATCCAGCCGGCGCTGCGGCGTCACCTCGATGCGCATGGGTTCAACATGGTTGAAATCCAGCCGCCGCCGGACGCCAATGCGGGCGACTTTGCAGCCACCCAGCTTGACCTGGAAAGTCCGTGGGCCTTGTGGGTTCGACAGTCGGTTGAGGCGACCACCAATGAAAAACCGGCGCTTATCCCGGCAACCGGCGGGTCGATCGGAAACGACATTTTCACCGATATTGTCGGCGTGCCGACAATCTGGATTCCGCATTCCTACAGCGCATGTTCCCAGCACGCGCCTGACGAGCACATTCTCCGCTCGGGGTTTCGCTCCGCCATGGAGGTCATGACCGGCCTCTACTGGGATTTGGGCGAGAGCGGAACGCCGGGGAGGGCCTGACATGAGTCGTGATGAAGCCATAAAGCGTTCCCGGGCCTGCTACGACGACGAAGGCCCGGAGGGATATTATACGCGGTTGCAAGACCTAGTTGCCGTCAAAACCGAGAGCCAGAATCCTGACCGGCTCGATGAACACTATGATTATACGAAGAATCATATCTCGCCGGCGCTTGAGCGGCTCGGCTATACCGCGCAGGTCTTCGACAATCCGTTCGAGGGATGCGGCCCCGTCATGCTGGCGGAGCGTATCGAGGATCAAAGCCTGCCCACGCTTCTGTGTTACGGCCATGGCGATGTCGTGCTTGGTATGGAGGGCCGATGGGAACAGGATCGCGATCCGTGGAAACTCACGGTCGACGGCGACAGGGTTTACGGACGCGGCACGGCGGACAACAAGGGACAGCATCTTGCGCACTTCGTCGCGCTTGAATCCGTGCTTGAGACACGCGGGAAACTGGGCTTCAACTCCAAGATCGTCATCGAGCAGGGTGAGGAGAACGGCTCCAAGGGATTTCGCGAGGTCATCGCGGCGAACCGCGACGCTTTCAAGGCGGATGCCTTCTTTTCATCCGACGGCCCAAGGGCGGAGATCACCCGTCCCAACATTTCGCTTGGGAACCGTGGTTGCCTGAACTTCAATCTTGTTGTCGATCTGCGTGAAGGTGGACACCACTCCGGCAACTGGGGCGGCTTGTTGCGTTCCCCGTCTGCAATCCTGTCAAACGCGATTTCGTCGATCATCACGCCGGAGGGTGTCATCCAGATCGAAGCATGGCGCCCGAAGGGCATCCCGCAGTCGGTACGCGATGCCCTGAAGGGCATTGACCGTGATGCAGGTGAAAATGCGCCGAAGATCGATGACGATTATGGCGAACCGGGTTTATCCCGCGCGGAAAAGGTGAGTATCTGGAACAGCTTCGAGGTGCTGGCAATGGAAATCGGTTCGCCTGACCGGCCGGTCAACGCGGTGCCGCCAAGGGCCCGTGCCTGGTGCCAGCTCCGCCACGTGATCGAAACCCCGCAGGACACCATCCTGCCCTCGCTTCGTGAACACCTGGATGCAAACGGATTTCATGAAGTGCAGATCGAGGATCCGCCTTTCGAGAACCGGGGATATTTTGAACCCGGACGCACGGATCCCGACCATGGTTGGGCCGTATGGCTGAAGGGCGCCGTCGAAGGGGTCAGCGGGCAATCCTGTGCGGTCCAGTCCTGCTCGGGAGGTTCCAACGTGACAGGCGTGATCCAGTCCGAACTGGGCATGCCGTTCGCCTGGCTCCCCATGAGCTACCTGGCGTGTTCGCAGCACGCGCCCAACGAGCACATTCTTCGCCCCCTCATGGGTGAAGGCCTCGATCTGATCACCGGTGTGTATTGGGAAATGGGGGAGGCTGACGGTTACAGGCCATGAGCGATCTTTGCGGCCAGCCAGCAACGCAGCTGCGCCGGGCCATCGCCACTGGAGACGTTTCACCGGTCGAGCTTCTGGAAAGCTGCATCGCCCGCATCGAAGAACTCAATCCTACCGTCAATGCAATCGTCGCAACCTGTTTCGAACGCGCTCGCTCGGAGGCCTCTGCGGCTGAGCGGGCCGTCAGGAGCGGGGAGAATATTCCGCCACTACACGGCCTTCCTGTCGCGATAAAGGATCTCGTCGCAACGGAAGGCATGCCGACCACGTATGGCTCTCCGCTTTACGCGGACAATGTTCCAAACCGGGACGCAGGTCTGGTGAAGCGGCTCCGCGATGCAGGCGCGATTGTCGTTGGCAAGACCAACACGCCGGAGTTCGGGGCAGGAACCAACACATCGAACCGTGTTTACGGGGCGACCCGAAATCCACACGCGCTGGAGCGCACCTGCGGCGGTTCCTCTGGCGGCGCCGCTGCCGCCTTGGCATGCGATATGGTTCCGCTGGCCCACGGCAGCGATACCGGCGGCTCCCTGCGCAATCCTGCCACATGGTGTGGCGTCGTCGGTTTCCGTCCAACACCGGGCCTCGTGCCTCATGAGGCGCGCAATGTGAATTACTCTCATTTTGCCGTGCAGGGGCCAATGGCGCGCACGGTGCCGGACATCGCTCTGATGCTGATGGGCCTTGCAGGGAATGATCCCAATGATCCGCTGAGCGGTCCGGTTTCCACGTCCGCGTTCGAAAACCTCGCCGACGCCGATTTGTCCAACCTGCGGGTCGCCACATCGGAAGATCTGGGGCTTGCGCCGGTGGACGATGAAATCCGCGATGTGTTCCGCGCGCGCATCGGCTCGGTTTCCGGTGCGTTTGCCGCATGCGAGCAGCGGAACCCGGAATTGGCCGGGGCGCGGGAAATTTTCTGGGCGCTGCGATCGGTCACTTTCCTTGCCAATCACGGCGAACGGTACCGTGAACACGGTCAAAACCTCGCGCCGAATGTTGTTGCCAATGTCGAGGCGGCGCTTGCCATGACCCCGCAGGATATGGCGGAGGCTGAACACGGCTGGGCCCGTCTTTACAGAGCATTCCAGGATTTCTTCAAAGACATTGATCTGCTGATCGTGCCGGGAAACGCGACATCCGCCTTCCGTGTGGAGGACGGCATTCCGAAAGTCGTCGGCGGCAGGAAGATGGAAAATTACATGGACGCATCGATCCTGCGTTCAGCACTTACGCTGACCGGTCATCCGATTGTCGCCCTGCCCATGGGCATCGATGCGCTCGGAATGCCCTTTGGCGTGCAGATCGTCGGGCCGCGCCGGGGTGATGCATTCTTGCTATCTGCGGCGGCGGCGCTGGAGAAGTACATCGCGACATTGCCCGACCTTGTCCCACCCCGCCTCAATCTGGAGGACCTCAAGTCATGACCAAGCCCTGCGATCTGTCAGCCGTCGAAGCTCGCCGCCTCATCGGGCGCAAGGCGCTGTCGCCCGTCGAACTCACCGAAAGCTGCATCAAGCGCATCGAGAAGGTGGACGGCGCGCTCAATGCCATCACCGCGATTGACGAAGAGGGCGCGCAGGAAGCAGCGAAGGAAGCGGAAGATGCCGTCATGCGCGGCGACGATCTGGGACTGCTTCACGGCCTGCCGGTTGGCATAAAGGACTTGCAGGCAACCAAGGGGCTGAGAACCACATGGGGATCTTTGCTGCACGAGGATAATGTGCCGGACTATGACGATCCAGTCGTTGCCAATGTCCGGTCAGAGGGCGGCATTATCCTGTGCAAGACCAACACGCCGGAGTTTGGCGCTGGCGCAAATACCACCAATCGCGTGTTCGGCGCCACCGGCAACCCGTTCGATCCCGACAAGACCTGCGGCGGATCGTCTGGCGGGTCCGGTGTGGCCGTAGCGACCGGCATGGTGCCCGTGGCCACAGGGTCTGATCACGGCGGCAGCCTGCGCACGCCTGCCACATTCTGTGGCGTGGTCGGTTTTCGTCCCTCGCCGGGTCTGGTGCCGCGCACGACGCGGCCCGTCGCGCTTCTGCCGATGCCTGTGCTCGGGCCGATGGCCCGGTCGGTTGAAGATGCGCATCTGCTTCTGCTGGCGCAACTCGATCTCGACAAGGACGACCCCTTCTCCAGCGACGATGTGCTGCGAATTCCCGACGCTCTGTCCGGTGTTGATCTGGGTTCGCTCAAAGTTGCGGTTTCGACCGATCTGGGCTGTGCGCCCGTAGACAACGATATCGCCACGGTATTCGAAAAGAAGGTTAAATCCTTCGGTTCGAATTTCGCCGAAATCCAGCGTCGTGATCCCGATCTGTCGGACGTGCATGAGGCCTTCGAGATCCTGCGCGCGATTCAGTTCGTGGCTGCGCATAAGGAGAAGCTGGAGAACAGCCGGGATCAACTCGGACCCAATGTGATCAACAATACCGAACGGGGCCTGAACTACTCGCTGCCGGATGTCTCCTGGGCGCACAAGGCGCAGACTGAGCTCTACACCAAGTTCCGCGCTTTCTTCGGTGACGCCGACATTCTCATATGCCCCGCCGCGTCAGTCAGTCCGTTTCCCCATTCGCAGCTGTTTGTCGAGGAGATCAACGGCGAGAAGATGCCGACCTACATGCGCTGGCTCGCCATGACCTATGCGCTGACCATGGCCCTGCCGTCCGCCTGCTGCATTCCATGCGGCGTCGACCATCTGGGCATGCCGTTCGGCATTCAGGTTGTCGGTCCCATCGGTTCCGATGCTTTCGTCTTGGAGGTGGCTTACGCGCTGGAGAAGGCTCTTGCTGAAAACAAGGAGACCGCCCGCCCGGAACCGAAGCTCAAAAAACTCGCGAAGGGGAAGAAATGACCCACGGTATCGTTAGCGCGCCGCAGCCGGAGGCCGTGGAAGCCGGCGCGGACGCGCTCAAAAAAGGTGGGAACGCGGTCGATGCGGCAATCGCCTGCGCTCTGGTGCAGACGGCCGTCGATCCGCAGATGTGTGGCATTGCCGGGTTCGGCTGTATGCACCTGTTCCTTCCTGAGAATGGCGAGCATCTGCTGCTCGACTTCCAGGGGCGCGCACCTGCCGGCGTGCGTCCCGATATGTGGGAGGATCTGATCGTCAAGGAAGCGGAGGATGGGTTCGGTTTCATTCTGAAGGATCACGTCAATGATGTCGGTTATGGCGCCATTTCGACGCCGATGACCCTGCGCGCCTTTGACATTGCACTCAAGCGCTTCGGCACCATGAAGATGGCTGATTTGCTCGAACCGGCGATCCACTATGCGGAGAACGGCATGATCGTTCGTCCGCACATCAACTATTTCTGGAACTCGAACGAGGGCGGCGGCAAAGCGCCCCATGCCTGGCGCTTGACCAAAAATCCGGCGGCTCGAAAGATCTACGTCAAGGAGGACGGCAATCTGCACAAGCTGGGTGAAATCGTCCGCAATCCGGATATGGCGGAAATCTTCCGCCGCATCGCGCGTGATGGCGTGGAGGATTTCTATAGCGGCGCAATTGCACGCGAAATCGTTGCGGACATGGAAGCCAACGGCGGCCTGATCACAGCAGCAGACCTGGAGTCGATCGAGATCGACGATATGGAACCCCTGTGGGGTGAATATCGGGGACTGCGCATCTCGACCAACCGCCCGCCCGGCGGCGGCGTGATGGTTATTCTGATGCTCAACATCCTTGAGAATTTCGATCTCGCCGAGATGGGGCACAACTCACCCGACTACATCGCCACGGTTTCCGAAGCGATGAAAATCGCGACCGTCGACAAGGATATGCATGTCGGCGATCCGCGGTTCGTCGATGTGCCGCTCGAGCGGTTGATCTCGAAGGATTATGCGCGCGAATGCGCCGAGCGCATCAAGGCCGGGGAAAAGACACATGTGCCGCGTTTCAATCCCGGTGGCGAGGAGTCGAAAGACACTACCCACGTCTCCACCGCCGATGAGCATGGCAATTGTGTCGCGCTGACCCATACGCTGGGCATGCCGTCGGGTGTCGTCACCGACGGCCTCGGCTTTATGTATAACGGCGCCATGGCCGTGTTCGATCCGCGACCGGGACGCACCGGCTCACTGGCTCCCGGGAAAGCGCGCTTTTCGGCCATGTGCCCGTCCATTCTGTTCAAGGGCGATGAACCATTCTTCGTGGTTGGGGCGCCGGGCGCGACCTTCATCACCATGGGCGTGCTGCAAGCCATACTCAACGTTGTTGATTTTGGCATGAATGCGCAGGAGGCGGTGATGGCGCCGCGCTTCTCGACCACATCCGACACCATCGATGTTTCCAACAGGGTCACCCGCGCAACACAAGCGGAACTGGAGCAGCGCGGCTATCCCGTCCGCCGGTCGCCACTCAGCTATCACTTTGCCGGCGTGCATGCGCTGCGCAAGACTGAAGCTGGGTGGGATGGCGGCGCGGATCCGGGACGCGACGGCATGGCCATGTCGGTTTAGGACGAGAGAGCGGAGGGACATCACATGAAACCGAGAATACTCATCGCCGGATTCAAACACGAGACGAATACCTTCTCCAAGCTGCCGACCTCGCTTGAGTCCTACACGACACGCGGCCTTTACCAAGGCGAGGAAATGCGCTCCGCGTTCGCCGGAACCAACACCGAAATCGCCGGGTTTCTAGATGCTTGTGAAAGGCACGGTTGGGAGCCGGTGCTTGGAGCGGCCGGTGATGCAACACCTTCGGGACGCGTCACGCGTGAGGCGTTCGATACGGTTACGGGCTACATTCTCGATGCCATTGAGAGGGACGGTCCCGTCAACGCGGTTCTGATACAGCTTCACGGCGCGATGGTCGCCGAGGAGCATGACGATGGCGAGAGTGCGGTGCTCGATTTGATCCGCGAGAAGGTCGGGCCCGACGTGCCGATCGGCGTGACCCACGATCTGCATGCAAATGTGACCGACAGAACCGGTGAGTTGGCGGATGTGCTTGTGAGCTACCGCACCTATCCGCATATCGATCAGCACGAAACCGCGACCATATGCGCCGACCTGATCGCCCGTGCAATGGCGGGCGAAATAAAGCCGAAGGTCACTCTTCTGCGTGGGCCGCAGCTTGACGGTGTGGATCACGGCCGCACGACGTCTCCGGGCCCGATGCGGGAGATACTCGCACTTGCGGACAGTCTGACGGACGAGCACGGGCTTCTGTCCGCATCGATCAATGCAGGTTTCCCCTGGGCGGATGTGGATTATGTCGGACCCACCGTCATCGTCGTCGCTGATGAAGGGAATGCTGGTGCGGTGACTGCGGCCGAAAAACTCCGCGAAGAGCTGTGGCGGACGCGCGAGGTGCTGACAATCAATCCGGTGACGGCGGCAACTGCGCTCGCCGAGGGGCGAAAAAAGGGCAAGGTCGGCAAACCCTATGTCATCGCAGACTTTGCCGACAATCCCGGAGGGGGCGGTTATGGGGATTCCACCGGTCTCTTAAGGGCAATGATCGAGGGCGAGATCGAGAACGCCGCCTTTGCCTCGCTTTACGATCCTGAGAGCGTAGAGGCGTGCACTGCCGCGGGTGCTGGTGCTGAAATCGAGCTCAACCTCGGGGGCAAGGTCGATTCCTCGCTCGGCTCGCCGATCAATGTGACGGGGACCGTCGTCGGTCTTTATGAGGGCAAATTCAAGCTCGAAGGCCCGATGGCGACCGGGGTTGCAATCAACATCGGCCCGGCAGCCGTTTTCCGCACCGGTGGAGTTGACGTCGTGCTGGCATCGCGCCGCGCACAAAACTACGACCAGCAGTTCTTCAAGGCGTGCGGAATTGAGCCCACTGAGCGGGCCATACTCGCCGTTAAGTCAGCGCAACATTTCCGCGCCGACTATACGCCCATCGCCTGTGAAATCGCGGTCGTGGACGAAGGCGGCGGCATCACCTCGCACAATTTCAAGTCGCTCGACTACAGGCACGTTCGCCGGCCGATCTGGCCCCTCGACGACATTTGAGCGCGCGTCCATCCGGTCTGTCCGCGAACCGAGAAAGATAATCTCCGGAAATGCGCTGGCTGGCGCGGCAAAACCGGTCTATATGGCGATGGACTTGAAGGGACGTGTCAGATGACCGAATTGGCTCGTGCAAACAACGGGATGGTGGTCGCTCCGCACCATTTGGCGGCGGAGGCGGGCTGCGAAATCCTGCGTGAGGGCGGAAACGCAATTGAGGCGATGGTGGCAGCCGCGGCGGCGATCACGATTGCCTATCCGCATATGAATGCGCTGGGCGGTGACAATTTCTGGCTGATCAGCAAGGCTGGTGAACCTCCTGTCGGCATTGACGCCGCCGGTCCTTCCGCCAGTCTTGCAGACGCAGATTTCTACCGGGACACCGGTCACGATGCGATCCCGGGTCGCGGGCCGGCCGCCGCGCTGACCGTGGCCGGGGCTGTCGCGGGAATTGCCGAAGCGCTTGCGGTGAGTGCCGAGTGGGGCGGACGGATGCCACTTGCGCGCCTTCTTGAAGGCGCAACCGGTTTGGCGCGGGACGGTATCCCGGTTCCGGAAACTCTCCATGCGAACGCCACCACCAAGCGCCCGGAGCTTGAGTCGGTCGCCGGCTTCGCAGATACATTCCTGCCGGAGGGTGCTCCACCCGAAAAGGGTGCCATGTTTTCGCAACCCAGGCTGGCTTCCACCTTCGACCATCTGGCGTCTGCCGGTCTTGATGACTTCTACCGCGGCGATCTTGCGCGTTCGATGGCGGCGGACCTGGAAGCCGCCGGCAGCCCGTTGCGGCTTCGCGATCTTGAGAGTTATCGGGCGCTGCGGCTCGATCCGTTGTCCGTCCAGCTTGAGCATGCGCGTGTCTACAACATGCCACCTCCCACCCAGGGCCTTGCGTCCCTGATGATCCTCGGCATTTTCGAGCGGCTCGGCGTCACGGAGGCGGAGACTTTCGACTATGTGCACGGACTGATAGAGAGCACCAAGCAGGCGTTTCTCGTGCGCGATGCGCATGTGTGCGATCCCGCATACATGCAGGCCGATCCGAAAGCATTTCTTGATGCGGCTTCGCTCGATGAACGCGCGGCTGCCATCGACAGGGAAAAGGCGCTGCCTTGGCCGCAACCGGCAAAACCAGGCGATACGGTCTGGCTCGGTGCGATCGACGGGCAGGGCAATGCGGTCAGTTTCATCCAGAGCCTCTACTGGGAGTTCGGCTCCGGGCTGGTGCTGCCGGACTCCGGCTTGCTCTGGCAGAACCGGGGTACAAGTTTCAGCCTCGACGAGAAGGCGGTGAACGCGCTCAAGCCGGGACGCCGGCCCTTCCACACGATCCAGCCGCCACTGGCGCTGTTCAAGGACGGACGCGTGATGCCGTATGGCACCATGGGCGGAGAAGGGCAGCCGCAAACCCAGTCGATGATCTATACCCGCTATGCACTGTACGGGCAGGATCTCGCGAAGGCGATTGCCGCTCCGCGCTGGCTGCTCGGGCGGACTTGGGGGGCGGAGACGACCAATCTTCGCGTGGAAAATCGTCTTGAGCCAAGCGTGATCGAGGCCCTTCGGGCTGCCGGACATGACGTCGAGGTGGTGGGGCCTTTCGATGAAGTCATGGGCCATGCCGGTGCGCTGGTGCGCGGGACGGACGGAACGATCGAGGGTGCGTCAGACCCCCGCAGCGACGGAGCGGCGGTGGGTTGCTGACGCGCGGCAGTCCTATTTGGTTTGCAGGATAAACACACCGTCCCAGTTTTTCGGCGGTGGATTGCGGCGGAACTCGGCGATACGGGCTGCATAGAGATCAAACAATGTTGACAGGTCCAGCCTCAACGCATCGAGCTTGAGTTTGCGGAGTTTACCGAGCGCCTTTGAGGCGGCGGCCCATTTGCGGGCGCGATAGGCACTCAGCATTTCGTTCATGGCAGCTTCGAGAGCTCCAAATTCGTCTTCGGGCACCTCACTCCTGAGACCGAGGAGTGTATAGACGATTTCCGGTTCATTCTTGCCCTTCACGCGCAATGCGTCGAGTTCGAGGACGGCGAATCTGTCTCTCACCAGATTTGCCGTTGACGAACCGAGAATGATCGGCACACCGAACGTCTCGGACTGACCTTCGAGCCGCGACGCCAGGTTCACAGCGTCACCGAGCACGGAATAGTCGAACCGCATGTCAGAGCCCATGTTCCCGACGACGCAATCCCCGGTGTTCAGTCCGATGCCGATGCGCAACGGCTCGTAATCCTTTCCGACTTCCCTTGCTTCCTGTTCCCGCTCGCGGTTCACCCGATCCAGATTGTCCATCATCGTGAGGGCCGCTGCGCATCCGCCTGTTGCGTGCGTGGCATCGTTAAGCGGCGCATTCCAGAATGCCATGATCGCGTCGCCCATATATTTGTCGATGGTGCCGCCGTGCTTCAGGACGGCGTGCGACAGGGGCGTCAGCAGCCGGTTGAGAAGGCTGGTGAGCTCCTGAGGGTTTTCCTTGTAACTCTCGGAAATGCTGGTGAAGCCGCGCACGTCCGAGAACAGAATTGTAAGGTTTCGCGTTTCGCCGCCGAGAACCAGGCGGTCCGGCTCCTTCGCGAGCTGTTCCACCAGATCCGGCGAAATATACTGGCTGAACGCACTGCGGATCTGCCGCCGTTGCGCTTCTTCACGGACGTAATTGACGAACACCATGGTCAGGAACACCGCGAGCCCGCTGATCATGGGATAGGCGACATCGATGAGAATGCGTTGCTGGGTGAAGAAATACCACGCCAGAGCGATCATTCCGGCGGCGATGGCGCTGCCGAGCGCCGCCACCGGAATGGCGCCAAGGATCGGCACCAGAACAATGAATATGAGGCCTGCAGCAATGGCGAGACAAAGCTCCGCTCCGACGGTATAGCCGGGACGCTCCAGGGACGTGCGTGACAGGATGTTTTCGAGCGCCTGAGCGTGCAACTCGACACCGGGCATGACCGGTTCGACCGGCGTCGCCTTCACGTCGAACAGTCCGGTTGCCGATGTCCCGATCAACACGAGCTTGCCCTTGAAGGTATCGGGCGGGACCTTGCCGCTGAGCACATCGGCGGCGGAAACGAAGCGCGCTGGATCGTGGGGTGAAAAATAGATCCAAAGCTGCGCGTTGGCGTCGGTCGGGATCTGGACGCCGGCCAGAATGACCGACTGGACGCCGGCTTCGCCGGTCTTGATCACATAGGTCGTCTGGCCGGTCGCGACGCGCAACATGTCCGCGTTGAGCGATGGAATTTTCTCCCCGCCTGCCTTCATGACCACCGGGACCCGGCGTACGAGCCCGTCCGGATCGGGCAGGACGGTGAACATGCCACGCCCCACCGCCGCGTCCTCAAGGATCGGAATGTTGCTGAGCAGTCCCGGATAGGCAATGAGGTAGGGCTCCGGATCAGCGCCAAGCGTGGCGAAGGACGCCTTCGGGGCGAATGTCTTGCGAGTATCACCGGCGCGGGGATTGTAGGCGGACTGGCCGACCACGGTTCGGGTGCGCTTCAGTATATCGGCGAGAACCACGTCGTGGTCCGGGGCCTGCTTCAACTCGGCTTTGGCTTTGTCGCTGAGTTCGGGAATGGTTTCCGCCAGAAGGCCGGGCGACGTCCGGTCCGGTTCGGCGAAAACGATATCGAGACCGATGGCCGCTGCCCCATCCCGCGCGATGGTTTCAATGAGTTTCGCGGTCACCGTGCGTGGCCAGGGCCACTGGCCGAGCTTGTTCAGGCTCGCCTCGTCGATATCAACGATAATCACAGGCCGTGCGCTGGGTTCGCGCGGCTTGGCGACCTGGTAGAGATCGAAAGTCTTGAGACGCAGGAGCTGCAGAGGGGCGGGGTCCCACACCCGCAGACCGACAAGCGCGACAAGCAGCGCAAGACCGAACACCCGGCCCCAGCCGAACCGTTGCGCCAGTCTCCTCAAGCCGCTGCCGATGCGTTTCAACATGCGAAAGAGATGCCGGATCGACCGGTCGTTCGGCAAGTGAAAACGCCT
>JALCBY010000050.1 GCA_028066055.1 Hyphomicrobiaceae bacterium | reverse complement strand
TCCTGTCATGCAATATGCGGAAGATTGACCACTCTTAATCTTGACGATTCTGACACTGGAAAAGTCCAGTTTTTGTCAGGCAAAGCGCATAGTTTTTTCTCACCTTATGCCGAACCAAAAACCGCATAGCAAAGTTCGGATAAAAGATAACGAAAAAAATCACTTTATAAGCTGTGTTCGATATGCACGTGCGCAATAAAAATTGACATCTCCAGAAACACGGATCGGGACCCCGCATCCATTTAACAGGGGGAGAAAACTACCCTGATCTGGAATGTAATCGAGCTATCTGGCGCCACTCATGAGTTGCCATTTGATATCAACCTCTTCGCGCCAGGCATACCGTTTGAGATGATCATCAAGAATGAGCTTCATACGTGCCATCTCGCCCTCGGCATCTGCCTCGCATGACAGGACAAGGAGATTGTTTTCCACTCTCATCACGCAGTGACCGGGCTGGAAATCAACTCGACCCGCCCGCTCGTCAAACTCCACCGGAACCTTGTGAGCAAAGTGCTTGCACATTTGCATGAGATATTTGCTGGCCTTTTCGGTCTGAACCCTCGCTTCTTCCTTAATCATCGCACCTCCCTGTTTTCTCCCTCAGTTGACCCTTGAGCCTTTCCAGTTTCTTTCGTGGCAACTGAATGACCGTTTCGCTCCTCGCGAGTTTGTCTGCAAGGACGACCGGATATCCGAGTGAGCAATTCTCAATGCGCGCCTCGACCTGCCAGCCGATTTTGAGAGTTTCCGCAGTAATGGCTTCCGAGGGTGGACCGGCAGCAAGAAGCCGGCCTTCGGAAAGTACGACGACCATGTCGCTAAAACGCATGGCGAGATTGATGTCATGCACGCACACCAGCGCCACGGCGCCCTCTCGTTCGACCACCTCTCTGACAATCCGGAGAACCTCAATCTGCCATCTCAGATCAAGCGCGCTTGTGGGCTCGTCCAGAAGAAGAAGTCGAGGATCCCGCACAAGAACCTGGGCAAGACCGACAAGCTGACGCTTGCCACCCGAAAGTTCGCTGACTGGTCGGAGCGCAACGTTTTCCAGATCGAGCAAGCGAAAGATGCGCTCGATCGCTTCAGTATCTGAGCCTCCCCCGGTCATCCGGTATGCTCCCAGGACGCTCTCATAGGCCAACAGACCACTTCCTCCAGGGATGCTCTGCGGAAGATATCCAACCAGCTTCGCCCGCGCTGATGGCGGGCGTTGCAGAAACGCTTCGCCATTGAGCGATATTTTGCCGCCGCCGGAAATGAGACCGGCCAGCAATTTCATGAACGTCGACTTGCCAGCCGCATTGGGTCCCACGACAGCCGTGATCGTGCCGGGATGCATTTGCGGGAGCGTGATGTCGTGCAGAACTTGGCGAGGTCCGTACCCGGCCGACACATCGCGTATGCTCAATCCCTCGCTCACAGCCTGTGCCTCTGTTTCACAATCAGCGCCATGAACAGAGGCACGCCAACGAGGGCCGTGACAATACCGATTGGAATGATAATGCCGGGGATCAGCGCTTTGCTGGCGATCGAGGCGACCGAAAGTATGAGCGCGCCTGCCAGCGCGCTTCCCGGGAGATACAGTCGATGATCCTCGCCCAGTGAGAGGCGGGCGATATGCGGACCGACAAGGCCGATGAAGCCAATCGAACCGGCAAAGGCAACAGCCACACCAGCCAGTACACTTACCCGAAACAGAACAATCAGGCGCAAACGCTCGACCGGTATCCCGAGACTCATCGCCTGCGCCTCTCCTGTACGCATCGCCGTCATCATCCAGACGGCCCGCATCGAAAACGGGAAGCAGACGGCAAGGACGCATGCAACGATTGCAAGCTGTTCCCAGGTGGTGCGCCCCAGCGAACCCATCGTCCAAAAAACAATCTGTTGCAGCGCATCCGCGTCGGCAACGAACTGCACCAGAGCAATCAGCGCCTTGAAAACGAACACCAACGCAATCCCGAACAGGATCACTGCATGCGCCCCCGCTCCAAACGCACGTGACAGTGCCTGGATAACCAGACACGCTCCAAATGCCGTCAGGAAGGCAAGAAGAGGAACCGCAATAGTCTGGATGGCAGCGGGAAGCAGAAGCCCGAACACAATGGCAAGCGAGGCACCGAATGCCGCCGCCTCGGACACGCCCAGTGTAAACGGGCTGGCAAGGGGATTGTTCAAGACCGTTTGCATTTCGGCGCCCGCAAGTCCAAGTGCCGCCCCAACGAGCACCGCCATGATCGCGTAGGGAAGCCGGACCTCCCAGAGGATCACGGATTTGGCCCGGTCGAGAGATGAAGGATCAAAAAAGCCACGCAAGACTTCGCCAAAAGGGAAAACGGAAGGCCCCGTCGCAACATCGACCAGGAAGGAGAGACCCAGTGCCAATGCCAAGAATGAAACCACGACCAATCGGCGTCGGTAGATGCGCAAATACGAGAAACTGAGGGACGCATCACTCATGATCAGCCATCCCCCGAACGATAGTCTCCTCAGGACCTTCCTCTCGGTGCCTCATTTCAGGCTGGCCCAATAGACACCCCTAAGTGGTACCGCCTGAAACCGCGTAAACAATGTTCTGAGCGTTTCCTCCGGATCGAGATCCGCAAACAGGTCAGGATGGAACCACTTTGCGAATGCCTGAACGGCGACCACGTTCAAAGGTGAATTGTAAAAGTGGTGCCAGATCGCGTGCGCGTTTCCGGAAGATACGGCGTTGAGATCGGCAATTCCCTTGCGATCCAGTCCGCGTCTCAACGAGGCTCTCGCCATGTCGGCGGATACACCGGTGCCCAGAACGATGTATTTCGGCGCGCTCTTGATCGTTGACGGTGATCCGATGGCCGTGCCGATGTAGATCTCGGGCTGAGTGGCAATCAGGTGTTCGAGATTTATGGTTCCCGACGGGCCCGGGACGAGGTCTTTCGCAATGTTTTTGCCGCCCGCGAAATCGATAAACCGCCCCATCAATCCTTCCGACATCGTAAAACAGCAGGGGATATTCCGGCCAACGTGCACTTCGATGAATACCGTCGGCTTTCGCGGCTGCGCTTGTTTCAATCGATTCCGAACCTTTGCCAGCTCACTCTCGTAGAACCGGATGTACTCTTCAGCCTCTATCTCACGGTCAAGGAGTTTGCCCAGGAGCCGCATGCTCTTGGGCGTGTTGACCAATGGCGCGTCACGAAAATCGATGAAGACAACCGGAATGCCCGCGGCCTCGATTTTTTCAACGATTGCTTTTGTGCGGGATGACGGGCCATGTCCGCTCTTCCCGAAAATCGCAAGGTCCGGTTTCAGCGCAATTGCTTTTTCGACGCTCACCGTGTCCGCGGAGGGTCCACCGAAGAGAGGAACCTCGGCCAGTTTCGGAAATGCCTTCAGATATTGTCCGTAGCCCGCCGGATCGAGAGACTTGAACTCACCCAGAGAACCGACAAGCCGTTTCGTTGGATCGTCCCGATCGAGTATTCCCAATGCAGCAATATAACGGCCCTCCCCCAGGATCACCTTTTGCGCCGGCGCTTTAAGTGTAACCCTTCGGCCTATCAGATCGGTTACCGATATCAGATCTGCAAACGCCAAGTTCGCCGGGACGAAAATCCCCACGAACAGCACAACAAAAAACTGGAGAAATGGCTGTACTCGCATACGTATCATCTTCTCGCGGTTATTCTGAAAATCACCCGGGTCGGTTCACCGTAAAAATTGCCGCGGATTGTCTCGTTCACTCGCTGATAATATTTTTTGTCAAAGACGTTGGTGACATCAAGCTGGGCCTGAACCTTTTCAGAGATATTGTAGCTGACCTGCGCGTCGGCAACGATATAGCCGGGCGCTTCGATGCGCGTGACGGTTGTGCCGTCGACATAAATGGAGAAGAAATCGCTGACGCCTCGCGCGCCACCGCCAATGCCGAGGCCGCGCAACGGCCCGTCCTGAAATGTGTACTTCATGAACAGCGATGCCGAGTGACGCGGCGCGATCTCTCCAAACTCGGCGAGCGGGTCGTCTGACAGGTTTTCCGTGTCTGTAAACACATAGCCCGCTGTCATTTTGAGCCCCCGCATCGGGTTGCCTCCGATGCGCACATCCACGCCTCGAGTGCGAACATCGCCGGTTGCCGCGAACGTCCCGATGCCGTCGTTCACTGCGCGGTTGGTGTCCTCGAGGTTGAACCAAGCTGCCTGAAAGTTGACCTGATCGTTCAACAGCGATTTCTTGATACCAACTTCATACTGATACCCGGATCGCGCACCGATGGGATTGCCGTCGGCGCCGGCTTCGGTCTGCGGTTGGAAAATCTGCGCGTAGCTTCCATACAATGTCGCATTCGGCGTTACGTCGATCAGAATACCGGCGTTTCCGGTCGTATCATCCTCATCGATCTTGTTTACGAGACCGCGCCCCTCATCGGTTATCGTGTTTTCGAAGTATGTCGCACGGCCACCAAGCAGGACAGTCACAGGTTCAACCGGTTTGAGCTTCAACTGCCCGTAGAGACCTGTCTCGTTGAACTCAGTCGATTGGTTGAGGCTAAACCCTGGCCCCACCCCTGGAAACGTTACAACCGGCTCGGGAAAATATTTGGTGAGGTTGTAGATGTTGTTAGTGGGCTGATCGAAGAATATGAAATTTTGCTCGAAATACTGGTCAGAGTTCCGGTAATCGGCACCCACGATAATTTCGTTCTCGGTTCCAAACATCTTAAACGGCAGTGCCACGTACGAATCGAGTGCATCATTGGTCTCCTCGAAGTTCCGTGCGAACGCAAACATGTCGAAGTTGCCGGTCGTCGAGTCGACACCGGTCAGGCCCAAGGCCGTGAGAATATCCGTATCCCGATCATTGCGCCGGTAGGCCGCATGAAACCTGGCATCGTTCTGAAATATGTGATCGAGCTCCACAAAATGCTCCTTTGACCTGGAATCGTTCATATTCCAGTCGGCACCCACATAAGAAGAACGACTGACGTCGACCAATTTTCCGTTGGTGAAAGTCGGCAGGCCACTGGTGGAGGAGACGTCCTGCTCGTCTCCGAACATGCCGAGCGACAGCGTGGTCGTGCGCGTAATGTCAAATTCGAGCGTGCCATACGCGCCGATGCGCTGCTGATTGGCATGGTCGATGAACGATCCCTCGTCCAGACCGAAGCCGACCACGCGAGCCCGCACTGTGCCGGAGTCATTGAGCGGTGTATTGATATCGAACTCACCGCGGTAATGGTCCCACATTCCGCCGGTGAACGACGCAGTTGCATGGGAGACGGGACCGGCCCGTTTTCGGGCGAGATTCAAGGCTGCCCCCGGCTCTCCCGATCCGTTGAACAATGTTCCTGGACCGGACAGCACCTCCACGCGGTCAAAGAACGACAGGTCCGGCGTGGTCCCGTAAATGCTCTGCAACGGCCGCGTCATGCCGTCGATGGAGTAGCTGAAAATCTCATGCCCCCGTGCATAGAAGCTTGAGTAGAACAGATTGCCAGTTGCGACGACGATGCCCGGATCCCATTCCAGAGCGCGCTCGATGCTGTTCAGGTTCTGATCGTCGAGTTGTTGCCGCGTGATGACATTTGTTGTGCGCGGAATGTCACGTATCGAAGCCGGACCTTTGGTGCCGACGGTCGTCTCCCCAGTTGTGTAACTGTTGACGCCCTCCGTTTGTGCGGCGCGATCCGTTCCACCAACGATCTTCTCATTGACCGTTGTTCCGCCATCGTCTTGTTGTGCCGACAGCGTGTTTTGTTGCTCACCCTCGTCTGTAACGACGATCGTCGGCAGTTGTCCCTGTTGCGCACGCACGGCAAAAGGCATCAACGCAATTGTAACAGCGGCAGCCAGTCCAACACCTACAGCGAGATTTCTGGAATGCAGACAAACAGGTTTCGTTGTTGTTTTGGTCTTCGTCGACATTTTCGCCCCCCGGCCCAACTCTCGACAAAACATGACTTTAATAATCACAATTTATGCGCTAAGGGTAGAATGCCGCCACAAACAAGGCCTTTGCGAAATCGCCAAAATTGTTTGCAGAAGCCGCTGAAGGCTCGACCAAGCCGATGATTTTGGCCGACCTAAGGGGTAATCAGTGAACTGACGATCTGTGGCGTTTTGGATGAGAACGTCCCAATAAGCAATGTGTCATCAGGGAAAACCAAAACTGTCGGTCAAGCTTCTGGGGACCGGACTGAGATGGAGAGAAATCGCTAACATGGCGGAGTCCGCCGGTTCGGATTTCTGTGCGCTTGATCCTTCCTTTGGTCCCGAGGACGTTGTCATTGAAGGACGCGTCAGCGTCTCTCGGTTACGTTCGGGACTCACCATCCACACGGCGGAAACGGCTGAGGTCAACGACCTCACAATGGAGATGGTTCTGCCCAGTTGCCTGAATGTCTTTGTCATTCTCGAAGGCGGAATTGATTTCAAGCTTGATGAGATACCGTTCGCATTTTCTGCACTGAAAGAGAATAGTCAGGTCCAACCGACGGCCTTTGCAGTTGCAATAACAAAACCTGCCCGGCTTGAGCGTCACTCTCGGCGTGGATCACGTACGCGCAAGGTCAACATCATGATCAAACCAGAGTGGCTTGATGACTGCGGCTTGAATGACAAGGCAGACGCTGAGGATGTTGGCTGCTTCCTTCGAAAACATCTCGCCCAAACAAGCTGGGAGCCTTCTAGCCGTGCAGTGGCCCTCGCTGAGCAAATGTTGAACCCGCCTCGACTTCCTCCAATTGTGCGTGAGCTCTACCTTGAGAGCCGCGCCATCGAACTTGCCGCGGAAGCCCTGCAGGCTCTCAATGGGGAGTTGCGCTGTCCGGCACTCGACCGCGCCGGAACGATCGATATCTGCCGTGCACAGACCGTCCGCGACTATATCGAGCAGAGATTGGGAGACCCGTTGACACTCTCGATAATTGCACGGGAAGTCGGCATCGGCACCACCACCCTGCAACGATTGTTTAAATCCGTTTACGGGACAACCGTGGTCGAATATGTGCGAATCCGCAAACTCGAGCGTGCGCGATTTGCCATCGAAACCGAGGGTTTGTCAGTAAGCGAGGCGGCCTACCTCGCGGGCTACAGGAACCCTGCGAATTTCGCAACAGCCTTTAAACGCGCATTTGGCATCTCACCAAAAATGCTCCGGAACTAGTTGCCGCAGATCCGAGGCGACCGACTAGCTTTGCGCAGGTCCCATATGACTGTAGATGCCGGATTTCGCGCATCAAGGTCAGACCAGACAGCGCCCGAACTCTGCCCCTTGCGAAGACCTTGAAACTCCAATAATCTAAAAATGATTTTGAGAGTCATCTTTTGTCCTCAAACTGGAGAATTATCCACCCCATCACCATGCGGAAGGCCGATATGAAACATCGAGACGTGTTTCCTGTGGAGTTCCGAATGCCTGAGGTGGTTTGTCTGAGTCGGGACGTGAAAGTCGGGCAACAAAGTGTCAATGCACGGTTCAATAAGTGCCGATAGAGTTCAGCGCCTGCTCGATGCTTACAACGAGAACCGCGAAGGCCTGCGGCTGTTTCTGACACGACGGCTTCGCTGTCCGGCCATTGCGGAGGATCTGATCCAGGAGACCTGGATCAGGATCGTAAGCCGCCCCTCCGACGACAAGGCACTCACCAATCCGAAAGCTTACCTGTTCCGCATCGCCTTCAATCTATCGATCGATCATCATCGCAAAGAGTCGCGCCGCGCCGAAGTCATGGCGGAGCTTGCAAACACGAACACACCAACCATGCACGAACTGACACCGGAGCGGCATCATCTTGCAGCGTCCGAACTGACATGCATGAAGAATGCGGTTGCGTGCCTTCCTGAGCGCTGCCGACAGGTGTTCTACCTGAGCCGGTTTGAAAATATTTCACGCCAGGAAATTGCCCGGCGGCTCGGGATCAGCAAAACAACTGTCGACAAGGATTTGAGGCACGTCCTACAGCAACTGGTTAGTGCGCGGAAGAAGTTTCGAGATGCCGGTCTTTAGGGACCCCCGCCCGGTGAATTTGACTTCCTCATTCGTCTTATGTTCAGAGAGCTCCGATATGGCGATTGGATCCGCTTGTAGACAATAGCTCCAGTTTGTAACTTTAGAATGCAGTGATCGACGCGCATGGTCGGCCACTGGAGAATTCGAGCAGACGATTTGGAAGATTCATCTCGCGGAGATGCTGCGGAAGGCGCAGCGGAAGACGAGGCACGGCGCTGGCTCCTGCTTGCACTTTCGGATGAGTTCAGTGAAAGGGACGCTGAGCGGCTGATCGCGTGGAGGCGCAGATCGCGGCAAAACGAAGAGGCGTGGCAAGAAGCCGCGTCAACCTGGCGTGACGCCGGCGATATGCGAGAGGCGTTCGCCCCGCTTGCGGCCAATACCCATCAGGCGCGCTTCCAACCCGTCAAGCGTTTGCGCTTACGACCGGCCTTGGCCGGATTGGCCGCCGCCGCCATCGCTTTCATCGCCGTGCTGCTCACCGATGACATACGGATCTATTTCCTTGCCGATCATCAGACGTGGCACGGACAGATGAACAAGGTGGTTCTGCCCGATCGCTCTACCGTGCATCTGAACACCGGCAGCGCCATCGCGTTGGAGTTTTCTCCGGCGCAACGCAAAGTTCGCTTGCTTGAGGGAGAAGCCGTATTTGACGTGCAGGAGGATACGGCACGTCCGTTCACGGTCGTCACCGACAACTTTTCCGCTACGGCCCTTGGGACAAAATTTGTCGTTCGGACGACAGGTGCCACGAACGCGGTGACCGTCGCAGAAGGCCGGGTTCAGATTGCCGCCGTAGACGACGACAAAGCCGGTAAAACACCGCCACGCAGTGTCGTTCTCCTGGCCGCACAGCACGCCGAGCTTCGGCAAGGTCACGGTCCGGGTCCGGTTACCGCCGTCGCACCGGAGACCGTTGCACCATGGCGCTGGGGTGTCATTCTGATTGAAAAGCTACCGTTCACTCAAGCGGTTGCCGAACTGGACCGCTACCTCCCAGGCAAAATTCTTGTCGCCGCAGATACGTCAGAACTGACACCTGTCACCGCCCGTTTCTCCACGCAGGACATCAGAGGCGCGCTCGATGCTCTGGCCGCGACCCACGGGCTCAATGTGAACCGGCTTAGCCGGTATCTCACGATCCTCTATTGAAGCTTGTGGCTTTATTGCCACAACGTGAAGAGCAATTTCGTCCCTCAAGGGAAGCAACCCGCTCAAGCCATCCGTCACACGGGTGAAGTCAGGTCAAACCGGCAAGGACCGGCAACACCTGGCGCGTAATGCTGCGTTGATGTTCGGGGGAACAATGACCGTATACAGGACCGCGCCGACCTCGGCCGTGAAAGCAGAGGTTGTCGGGCGCAAAAGAAGAAATTCTGGCATTTGCCTGCTCATCGGCAGCGCACTTGCCTTCATGTTTTCGACGATATCGCCTGCAAGCGCTTCGATTGCTTACGCGCAGGAAGCCTTGCCGGACTCCGCGACCAAGGCACGCCAATTTCAAATTCCACGCCAGTCGCTCGATGAGGCACTTGAACAATTCTCCGCGCATACCGGAGTGAAGTTCGCCTATCGGACAGACGATGTCGATGGCCTTCGCTCGGCGCCGGTTACGGGTGAGTTGACACCTGATCAGGCTCTCACCCGAATGCTCACGGGGACGGGCCTGGTATCGCGCCGGGTCAGCTCCCAGACCATCGTCGTCGCCCAGACTGCAACCGATACGGTTGTCGACGCGAGCGCAGTTACTCTGCCTCAGGTCGTTGTCACCGGCGAAAAAGAAGGAAGAACAGTTTTCGACACTGTGTCCAGCGTCGGTATCGTCACGGCTGAGGACATCGAGAATTCGACGATCCTTGATACGAATGATGTGATCAGGCGGATCGCGAATGTTACATCGAGTTTCGGGGGTGAAGGCATCGTGATCCGGGGTATCCCCTCAAGCTCAGTCTCCGGTGACGCATTTACCAGCGGCCCCGTTATCACGACATACATCGACAATGCGCCCCTCTCAGGTTTCGCATTACGTAACGGCCCGGAAGGTCTTTGGGATGTGGAACAGGTTGAAGTCTTGCGCGGCGTCCAATCAACCAAACAGGGACGCAACTCACTGGCTGGTGCCGTTCATATCAAGTCCAAGGACCCGGTGTTCTTCAACGAAGCCGCGGGCCGCATAGGGTTTTCCGAACAAAACGGACGCGTATATTCGGTCATGGGCAACGGCATCGTCATCGATGACCTGCTTGCAATTCGCTTTTCCGCGGACCGCATCTCAACCGATGGGTTCAACAGCAACTTGACGCTTGGCATCGACGATCAGGCAGAGAAAAGCGAAACGACATTTCGCGGTAAGGTTCGGTTCGATCCGAAAATATTCGATGGCTCGTCTCATGTGCTGACGCTCAGCTATACCGAAAACCGGTCAGGTGACGACGCGCTCGATCCGACCGATCCTGCAGCGCGCAACTTCTTCGGGAATATTCAAGGTCACGAAAACCTCAACCAGGCGATTGTCGCTCTAGACTCGGACATCGACCTCAACGAAACGTTGAGCCTTCGAAATATCGTTACCTGGAACCGTTCCGAATATGACCGTCTCGATGACGACAACGGCACGCTTGCCGCATCGAACTACATCATAACGGGTACAGGCATACCGGCTGGCCTGAATGATATCGGTAACCCCGAAAGGCGCGAACGCACCAACACGGAGGAAATATTCACGGAGGAAATTCGCCTGCATCACGATGGTGAGCGGCTGAAGGCACATGGCGGATTTTACTACGCGGATATCAATACTGATGACAATCGTATCTTTTTGGGTGGTTTAGATTCATTAGCCTTGGATCCGAACCTCGCTGGTTTGGTTACTCCGGGTTTTTTTCCTGCGCGCGCAGAAATCCTCAATCCACAGGATTTCACAATTGATGAAACAAACTGGGCACTTTTCGGCGAAGCTAACTATGATTTGACCAAATTGATCACGGTCTTCGGCGGCATTCGCTATGACGTACATGAACAAGATCGGACACTCACCTCCAATCCCAGCTTTACAAACCTTGTCGATCCTGCAACGGTTCCGGCTGCCTTCCAGCCAGAAGTTACTGGCGCCAACGCAGCGGCCAATGCGTTACTGACAAACAGAAATGATACTGGTAGCTCGAAAGATCAGGCAGTCCTGCCATCGGGTGGACTCACATTTAACTTGTCAGACAATCTAAAAGTCAGCGGACTTGCCAAGCGAGGGTACCGTGCCGGCGGTGGAGCCATAAGCACTCTTCAGGGCATACCGTTCACATTTGATCCGGAATTCGTTTGGGACTACGAGCTATCCGTTCGCTCCCGTTTGTTCGACGACAAGCTCGATCTCAATGCAAACGTCTTCTACATGGACTGGACCGACCAGCAGGTTGCGGCCCAGACAAACGTAAACGGGTTCACAGACCAGATCATCGTCAATGCCGGCAAGTCGGAGCTAAAGGGTTTTGAACTTGAGGCACGCGCAAGACCGAGTGAAAAGATCAATCTGTTCGGTAGCGTCGGTTACGTAAAAACCAAATTTATTGATTTTCCGGTCCCCGGCGGAGGCAATCTCAAGGGCAACGAATTCCCGTTCGCGCCAGAATGGACGTTATCGGGCGGAGGTCAGTATACGTTCAATAACGGCATGTTCGTGCAGGCAGATGCCAGCTATCAATCGAAAGCCTTCACGCTGGCTCAGAACGACCCTACGCTGACGCTCGACGCACACACCGTCGTAAATGCGCGCGTGGGCTACCAGAAAAACGGCTACATGATTTATGGCTTCGCAACCAACCTGTTCGACGAAGTGTATGTGACAAACAACGTAAGAGCTCAGTCGCCTGGCAATCCATCCAGAAACCTAATCAAGGTAGGCGACGGACGGACTTTTGGTGTCAGGATGAAAGTCAAGCTGAACTGATCAATCGGGTGTTGGGGCACATACGGCCAGGATATTCCTAATCCGGGCTGGCGAGTCGGGCTTTTCGAGCGTGAGGATGTAGGTGAGCGTCAATTCTGAAGGAGCGGTACGCCGCACGCGGCTCGAAAGCCTTTCAGGATCGCGGCTGTTATTCTTGATACATTCGGCAACCGGCCTGTGGCTGACCATCTTGCTGAGTATCGTACTTCTCTCAGGAACACTGACCGTTTTCTGGCAGGAAATAGACTGGCTCGCATACTCGGAATTGAGAGTTGAGCGAAAAGAGCAGCGTCTCAACCCTGGTCTCTTGTTTGACAAAATCGTCGCCACACACTCGAAGCTGGCGGTCGAAGATTTCGAAACCAACATATACGATCCGCGTTCCGCGGCTTCTGCAAGAGTCGTTCTTCCAAATGGCACCGGGGTCCGGCAAATCTGGATCGATCCATATACAGGCGTCATTCAGGGCGACACACCTTTTCTCACAGTCGGTAAGTTCATCGAACTGCTCCACACGTCGCTGTATCTTCCGGTAATCGGTCGCGCGTTCGTCAATTTCTTTGGTCTGTTAGCAGTCATATCAACTATTACAGGGCTTCTCACATACAAGAAGTTCTGGCGGGGATTCTTCAGGCGTCCGAGATTCGATCGCAACGCTCGTACGTGGATCGGCGACCTTCACAGACTGACTGCGCTTTGGTCTTTGTGGTTCTTGATAGTTATTGCCGTGACCGGCAGTTGGTGGTTCTACCTGAACCCCCTGGTCAAATACAAAGTCATACCCACTGTCGTTTCCAGCCCGCCGAAAGTGCCGGAGCTCACCGAAGCCGAGCTTGCCCGGCTGGGCCCGGAAACGCCCGAACGGTTGTCGGCGGAAGCCATTGTGAAGGTCGTGAAGTCGACCTACCCAGACCTGGCCGTTACGCGCATGCGACCGCCGGGAAATGCGACACAGCCATATATAATCATGGGTGATCGCAAAGAAATTCTGACGAGAATTTATGCGAACACAATCTACGTGAACCCATATAGCGGTGCCATTCTTGGTCGAGATATCGCGGAGAACTGGCCTGCGATGAGGCGCGTCAGTGCGGCAATGCATCCCCTCCACTACGGAACCTGGATCAAGACGGGATCTGGAAACTTCATTGTGAAGTCCGTCTGGTTTGTCGGTGGACTTGCAATGAGTTTTCTCGCGCTCTCGGGCCTGTTCATCTATCTGAGACGGACACGTGATGCGCTTGCCGGTGCTCTTGCGTCACGTCGCATCGTCCACCTGCTCAAGAAAATCTGGAACACGCTCAAACCGTGGGGCGGCCCTATGGGCGTAATGAAGTACATAAATTATGCGGGGTCGGCCGCCATCATTGCCGGAGCCTTCCTGATCATATCGCTCGCATCCAGGGGCGTTGAAGGAAAGGGTCGGGATTTTCCCGAGCAAGCTGCCGGACCTTTTAAGATCGAACTGACTGCCCTGGCTGGACTGCTTGAGGCGGATCTTCCGCCGATTAGACCTGGTGCACGGACGGAGATCTATGTTCGGATCGCCGACGGAAAATTCAAGGATGCGCGCATCATCAGAATTGGCGCACACGCCACAGGCGAGGCAAAAGCGCAAGGGTCACTGACACGGGGGCCCAATGGTATCGCAGTAGCGAATGTACGTCTCCCGAAAGACCTTGCAGACGCATATCTGTGGGCGGAGATTGAAGGCTGGGACGGGCAAGTCTATCGCACCGAATGGCCGGTACGGGCCGAGTGAGTGTTTCGGCGGCCGCGGCGTCATTGTCGTCAATCAACAAGAT
>JALCBY010000123.1 GCA_028066055.1 Hyphomicrobiaceae bacterium | reverse complement strand
CGACCGCGATAGCGGCCGAGATGGAGGGGCGCAGGTGGGTCGGGATAGACATATCCGCCGGGTACTGCGACATCGCAAGGCGCCGGATAAGGAGGGCGCGGAGGGTGGCGAAGCGTTGAGATCCGGCGAGCTCTTCTCCGGGATAGAGGGCGTCCTGGGAAGGTGGCACAAGATCCCGGACAGGAAGGGATACGGGGGGACCGGCGGGCCGGGGAAGCTCTTGGAGCGCCTGCTGGGCGTCGGAGACGGCAACCAGGACATTCCGGACGCGGGCGGCTGGGAGGTAAAGTTCACCCGCGGGACGTCATACCTTACGCTGTTCCACAACGAGCCGATGCCGAGGCGCCCCAGCATCGTAAACGCCATGGTGATGAACCACGGGTGGGAGGACAGGATGGGCAGGACCTCGTTCAGGCACACCATCTGGGGGAGATCCAAGCGCGGCTTTGAGGTAAGGGTCGAGAACGAGAGGATCTCGGTGGTGCACAGGAGCCAGCGCGTGGCCCCGTACTGGGAGGTCGACGACCTGACGAACGCGACCGGCAAGCTGCGCCGCCTCGCGCTGGTATACGGGACGGTCGACAAGGACCGGCGCCGCGTCAGGTATTCGGAGGCAAGCTGCTATTCGGGGTTCAGGTTCAGCGACTTTCTAAGCGGGCTTGAGAAGGGCTGGATCTGCGTCGAGTTTGACGCCAGGACGGAGGGGGACGGGATCAGGAACCACGGCACAAAGTTCAGGACGAGGCCGCAGCACATCGGGCTGATGTACAGGACGGTCAAGCTGATAAAAAGGGGGAGATCACGGGGCTCGAAATGACGCAGAGCAGGGCGTACGCCGCCGGACCATATGCAATTGACCCAGCACGGCACCGGCATGGCGGCACGGGGACGGCCCCGCCTGTCCCGGTGTGAACAGGGACGGGATCGGCTGATCTGGATCATTTTAATCGTCAATTTGAATCGCCCGTCTTGCATGCTTCAGGACAAACTCTGGATTGTCCACCATCAAACAAAATCGGGCCATGTCAGAACCCTGCGCCGCAGGGGATCTAGACATGACTGTCAAGGCGGGATCTGCACCGGCCCTGGGTTATCTTGAGTGCCTCATCGCATATACATACACGCGCGGATTTGAGCATCTGCCGCTTTATATGGTTCCGCACCTGTCCTCTTACCAGTAGCAGGCAGAATATTTCAAACCTGCCGCCGTATGCCCTTGCAATCCTCCTTGATTTTATGCCGGCGTATGTAAACTGCCGGATGACCTCGTCCACGTCGATGTTTTTACCGCTTTTTATTTCAACAAGTATTATCTTTTTATCATTCCTGAATATTATACAGTCGCACATTTTAGAGCCGCCGCCGAGGTTTTTACCGTTGAATATGACATGTGTCTTTCTGGATCCTACCACCAGCCGGCAGTTGTTTTCACTGCATGATCCGGCAACGGCGTGCGGGTACTGGCCACGGAGATCCTTGAGTAGTTTATTCACGCAGCTTGCGCTCCAGTTGTGCCATGCTGCGGTAGAGGCTCTCTATTACCCTTATGTACTCGCTCTGTGGTATCCCGTCACCTAGATCCGTACGGATTTTTTTGATCTCATAGCCCTTTCTTGCGGACTTTACAAATTTGTACGGGGCCACCTCGTCGATTTCAAGATAGTCATCGGGATCAAGGCCCATCT
>JALCBY010000017.1 GCA_028066055.1 Hyphomicrobiaceae bacterium | reverse complement strand
GCGACGCGCTGGAAAGCGGAAGGTCCGGCGGTCCGCTTCTTCATCGGCCTTGAAAATGTCGAGGACCTGAAGGCAGATCTCGATGCCGGATTTGCCAGATTGCGCGAGGTGGGCTGAGACGCGCAACCCATTCTGATCGGGCGTACACGCAAACAAGAGGCGTGCACCGCTTCAGACAAGATTGCTCATGCGGCGCAGGGGGTGTCGCCGTTGCGCGCCCACTTCAGCAAAACCCGCTCAAGAACTGATGTAGCGACAGATCTCAGTTTGTCTTCTTTTCGTTCTCGCCGAGTTGAGGGAAAGCGCCCCAATTCAAATCGATGAGATCGGCGTTGCCCTTGTTGACCGAGATACTCCGGGTCCGGCTGCAAGGTTTGAGGTTGGAAGGCGCACGACGCCATACCATTGTCTTTGACAGCATCTTAGAACCTGCGTAGCCCATCACCTTGAGCTGGGACGCACTGATCTTGGTGACCTCGACATTGTATTTTCTGCCGTTTTCCGGGTTGTAAATCCAGCCGGTGTCATAGGATTTCCCAACGCGCTTCCCGCCGCCGATGATGGCCGTGCCGCACGCCTTGCTGTGAGCCGCATTCTTCAGCCACACAATGCGTCCGCACAAGCCGCCACCGCACGGGGTGACCTTGATCGCGCTTCGCCCGGAGTGGTCGTAATACACGCCGCTGAAGGCTTCGGCCGGGGTCGGGGACATAAGCGCGGCAAATGCGGCGCAGGTGAGCGATGCGAAGGTGGCGTTCTTAAGGCTGCGAAAGGCGGTCATTTTGGCACTCCCATGATGCAGAAAGTCCGTTTCTCGTCCCCACAATAAGATAGGGCCGGCTGGCCCGAAGCTCAATATCGTTCATGCAGCATTTTTTGCGCGGCTGCGCACGACCGGATAAACCGGCGCACGAAAGTTGGCGCATTTTCTGAACTTTCGAATTCGAAGATGTGGCGATCCCGGCAGGACTCGAACCTGCAACCTGCGGATTAGAAGTCCGCTGCTCTATCCAGTTGAGCTACGGGACCGGCAAGGTCAGCGCCAATCGGCGTTACCGGTGCGCACAACAGAATTCGGTCGGCGTCAGTGTGTCCAGGAGCCGATCCGCCCATATTTGAAATTGTCGGCGTAGGACTTCGCGACATGCTTGCGCGGCTTGGGCTCACGGACCACAAAAGGAATGCCGTTGCGCCGGGCGTAGTCGATTGCCTCGTCCTTGGTCGAAAACCGCATGCGTATCTGCGATTTCATGTCCCGCGAACTTGTCCACCCCATCAGCGGTTCGACTTCGCGCCGCTTCTCGGGCTGAAACTCGAGGATCCATTTTTTCGTCGCTGCCGTACCCGACTGCATCGCGGTTTTGGCCGGTCTGTAGATGCGTGCAACCATGAGCTGTCCCGCTGAATTGAAACCTATCCTCATACTCTCAGAACCAATGGTCGGGGCAGCAAGATTCGAACTTGCGACCCCCTGCTCCCAAAGCAGGTGCGCTACCAGACTGCGCCATGCCCCGACATGGACAAACTATCGCTGTTTCGCGAGCGCGCCGCAGCAATCAAGTATGTCCGCAAATTGTGAATTACACGTTTCGCCTGCGTCCGACAAGCGACCCGGTTCAGCGCGTCGACTCTATGGCGATTTGAAGTGCGGATGTTCCACGCTGTCGCCCGGCTTCAAGCCGATGCGCGCGGCCGTTCCGCCGGCCAGTTCGAGGACGGCGGTCACTTTTTCTCCCGAATCGATAATGCGTTCCGACAGAGGTTCCGCAAACGCCTCGATGCGATGAACCTTGCCGTCGTCCCGGATGAAGATCATGTCGAGCGGAATATAGGTATTCCGCATCCACATGCTCAGGATCTGCGGCTCGTCGTGCACGAACAGCATGCCATCCCCGTCGCCGAGCGAGCGGCGGAACATCAGCCCGCGGGACTGTTGTTCGCGCGTCTTGGCGATCTCGACCTCGAATTCATGTTTTCCCGAGGACGTTGTGACGACCAGTGGCTCCCTTTCGTGCGCCGCCTGGGCGCTGGCTGAGGTAACGGTGAGGCACACGGACAAGGCAGCGATGAACAGCACGCAGAGCGCACCGGCCACGCCGCGCAGAGTCCCGCATATGGTGTCCCGGCAGGGCAAACGGATATGACGGCTAGTTGTCGCTTTCCGGCAACGACGTCGCGGTGTCAGGCTTGAGTTCAGCCGCCATGAGGCCCTTCGGACCATTTCCAAACCGCACAAGAACCTGCTGGCCGGGTCGCAATTCCGCGAAACCAAATCGGCGCAGGGTCTCCATATGTACGAAAATATCGGGTGTATCCGGTCCACGGGTCAAAAATCCATATCCACGGATTTTATTGAACCACTTAACTTCGGCGGTTTCAAAGTCGCCTTCGGGAACGACCTTAACATGGGTCCGCTGGGGAAGCTGGGAAGGATGGATGGCTGTGCTCTCATCCATTTCCAGGATCCGGAACGCCTGCAGCCCTCTCGGCTGGCGCAAGACCTGACAGACGACGCGCGCACCCTCATAGGCCGTTTGATGGCCATCCCGGCGCAGCACCGTGACGTGCAGCAGAACATCGGCCATGCCGTTGTCGGGCACGATAAAACCATAGCCCTTGGCCGCGTCGAACCACTTAATGGCTCCGGAAATCTCAATTACATCTGCGGATGCGTCTAGAGTCGCCTCATCAATCGGCGAGACATCTCCGCTAAATGGTGAGCCTTTGGCCCCCATGCCGCAACACCCCCGCTTTATTTCGCGTCCCGCCGACTCTTTTGAGTTTTTGTGCAGGACGCAGCCTGCAGGTTCAAAAATAGCACTGACGCCGAAGGAGGCTAGTACTAAATTGCCACGGAAAAATTCCGCACTCGCCGGAGAGTGAAATCAATCTCGCATCCGTTTTTTGGAACTCTATGATTTTCCGCGAAAAACAAGCTTTCTTGATTTCACCCCTGATATTCGGCGAAACCGTTTTTTCTGAATATGCGTGGTCAAGCTGTTGCAAATTGGACACGCAAGGCCCGGACTTTTCCCCAAGTCATCAACGAATCACCGGCGGGAGCCCTGCACGCAAAGAGGGAATGGACTCCGTTTCGCGAATTTTTTGGCGAATCTGCAGCGATTCGGCCAACGGATATGTTATGTGCGGGATGCTAGGAGCACTGGAGGTGTGGCGCTAAAATGAACGTTGAACGCCGGGGCGCTGGCTGCCGGAATTAAAAGAACATCAACCCAGGACAGGACTGCGGCATGAAATATCTGCATACAATGGTTCGCGTAAGCGATGTCGACGAATCCCTCAAATTCTACTGTGAAGCACTCGGCCTTGAGGAGCTGCGCCGGCGCGAGGATGAAGCGGGCCGGTATACCCTTATCTTCCTCGCGGCTCCCGGGGACGAAGAAGCGCAGGTCGAGCTGACCTACAATTGGGATCCGGAAGAGTATGGTGAGGGCCGGAACTTCGGACATCTGGCCTACCGGGTCGACGATATCTACGAGGCATGCGAACGGCTGATGAAGGCGGGCGTGACGATCAACCGTCCTCCGCGCGACGGCCGCATGGCGTTCGTTCGTTCGCCGGACAATATCTCGGTTGAACTTCTGCAGAAGGGCGACGCCCTGCCGAAGACGGAGCCGTGGGCGTCGATGGAAAATACCGGCCACTGGTAGACGGCTCAGGCCGCTCAGGCCGGACCCGCAAGCAACGACGGGACGGTGTGGCACCCCCTAGGGGAATCGAACCCCTCTTTCCAGGTTGAAAACCTGGCGTCCTAACCGATAGACGAAGGGGGCGTGACCACGCCGCTCATATAGATGGGATTCCGGGCCGTTGCAAGACTGAGAAAACGGTGCTATCCGGCCGCCCGCCGCGGGTCGGCCGCGTCCTCGATGTGAAGCTCGATTTTCTTCCTCCCGCCCCATTCGCTGCGGCGCAGGCGCCCCGCCACATGGATCGGCATCCCGTCGGAATTCAACAGGATCTCGCCGACCGGTGTTGCGGCGGCGTTGAACGCCACCGCGTCGAGGCGGCTGCCGTCGCTGGCGCTAAGCGTACACCGCACATGCTTCTCGCCGACGATCTTGGCGTATGTGCAGCGGTGCGCGGCAAAGGCGAACCGCGGCTGCGGATTGCCCGCGCCAAAAGGACCGGCTCTGTCCAGAAGGTCGAGAAAGTCAGGCGTTGCGCTCGCCGCCATCAGGGCGCCGTCGATCTTGAGGCTGTCCTGTTCGCGTGCCGTGATGACCTGATCGTGCAGCGCGTGCTCGACAAATTCAAAAAAGGCATCTGCTTTGTTTCGCGAGACGGAGAAACCCGCTGCCATTTCGTGCCCTCCGCCGCGCTCCAGGTGCCCCTCCTCGACCGCGGCGCGGATTGCAGCGCCCATATCCACGCCTGCGACGGACCGCGCGGACCCCGAACCGGGTCCGTCGCTTTCCCATGCGACGGCAAGGGCCGGGCGCCTGAAACGCTCGACAAGATGGGACGCCACAAGGCCGACCACGCCCTTGTGCCACCCCTCGCCGTGGGCAATGGCAACTGACGCGTCGGGCATCTGTTCTATTCGCGCAGCAGCCTGCACAAGCGCCTCTTCCTCAAGCGCGTCCTGCATCGCACGCCGTTCCGCGTTGAGCGTATGGAGGGTGGCGGCGATTTCATTTGCCTTTGCATCGTCTTCGGTTGTCAGCAGTTGCGCGGCCAGGTCGGATCGGCCGATCCGCCCGCCTGCGTTCAGACGCGGCCCGAGGACAAATCCGAGATGATAGGTGGTCGGAGCCGCCGCCAGACCGATCACGTCGGCGAGCGCGCGCAGCCCCGCATTGCGCCGCATCCGCATCACCTCAAGCCCCCTGTTGACCAGGGCGCGGTTGAAACCGGTGAGCGGAACCACGTCGCATACGGTCGCAAGCGCCACCAGATCGAGCCACTGCATGAGGTCTGGCGGCTCCTTACCATCGCCATACCAGTCCGATTGCCGCAGGACGCGCGCGGTGGCCACCAGGAAAAGGAACACCACACCGCACGCGGCGAGATGCCCCTGCGCTGAGATATCGTCGAGGCGGTTCGGGTTGACGACGGCCAAGGCGTCGGGAAGGTGCTCGTCGGCCTGATGATGGTCGAGGACGATAACGTCGGTTCCCAGTTCGCGCGCCCGCGCGATCGGCTGATGTGCGACGGTGCCGCAGTCGACCGTTACGATGAGTTGTGCGCCGTCGCCGGCAAGTTGCTCAAATGCCGTGATATTCGGGCCGTATCCCTCCAGCATCCGGTCGGGAATATAGGGGTGTGCATCATGGCCGTGGGCGGCAAGGAATCGCCGGATCAGTGCAACGCTCGATCCCCCGTCGACATCGTAGTCGCCGAAAACGGCGATATGTTCCCTGTCCCGGATCGCTCTGGCAAACCGCTCCGCCGCCTGATCCATGTCCCGCAGCTTGGACGGGTCGGGCATGAGAGATTTGAGCGTCGGGTTGAGAAATTCATCGAGCGCCTCGGGTTCCGCGCCCCTCGCCGCCAGAACGCGGGCAACGATGTCCGGCAGCTTTCCTCTCTGGGCGAGCGTCATGGCCATGTTTTCGCGCGCCGGATCGAGGCGGTCGACCCAGCGTAACCCGCGCGCGGAGCGTTCGACGCGAAGCAGCGCGTCGGGCCGAGGCATATCGTCAATGGAGTGCGCGCCAAGGGCTGACATCGGGCTGTGACCTCCTGCCCCCTGTCATAGGATGATTCGCAGTCTCGCTCAGGTCAGAGCGCCTGCTTGCCGGCGCCGTGCTCCGTCCTGATCCAGCGCACCGTGTTGGTTTTCGCGCGCATGATCACGGTTTCGGTTTCCACGCCGTCCGATTTGAACTGGACGCCGCGCAGCATCGAGCCGCTGGTGACGCCCGTGGCGGCGAACAGCACGTCGCCCGACGCCATATCCTGCATCGTGTATTTGCGGTCGATGTCCTCGATCCCGATTTCGGCGACGCGTTCGCGATGATGGTCGTTCATCGGGTGCAGCCGGGCCTGCATCTGGCCGCCGATGCAGCGAAGCGCGGCCGCCGCGAGCACGCCTTCCGGCGCGCCGCCGATGCCCATATAGATGTCGATGCCGGTCTCGGCGGCGTTGGCGGTGTGAATGACACCGGCAATATCACCGTCGCCGATCAGGCGGATCGCCGCGCCGGTTTCCCGCACCGCTTCAATGATCTTTGCGTGCCTCGGGCGGTCGAGAATGCACGCGGTGATGTTGTCGACGGACACGCCCTTTGCCTTGGCCAGGGCATTCAGATTCTCTTTCGGTGATGCGTCGAGGTCGACGATGCCGGGTTCGTAGCCGGGACCGATGGCGATCTTGTCCATATAGATATCCGGCGAATGCAGCAGGCTGCCCTTCTCCGCGAATGCCACGACGGCCAGGGAATTGGGTTCCGCCTTGGCGCAGATCGTGGTGCCTTCCAGCGGGTCGACGGCGATATCGACGTCGGGCCCGTCTCCCGTACCCACTTCTTCGCCGATATAGAGCATCGGCGCTTCGTCGCGTTCGCCTTCGCCGATGACGATCCGGCCCTTGATCGGAAGCCTGTTGAGCTCCCGGCGCATGGCGTCGACCGCGGTCTGGTCCGCCGCGACTTCATCGCCGCGACCGCGCAGTTTTGCCGCCGCAACGGCGGCTGCCTCGGTCACGCGCGCGATCTCAAGAGTGAGCATCCGGCTCAAACCGGACTCCGTGTCAGTTTTTTTTGCCATCTGTGTGCCCCCTGCGCGGTCAGTATCTGCAATCGTACCGAACGCTGATCATAACTTCTCAATCCGTATCATCTGTGGCTTCTCGTTCACGTTGCGGTCCTGTTCGATCTTTTCGAAGGCCGCGCGAATGGCTGCTTCCGTTGTCTTATGCGTGATCATCACGACTGGCAACGGTGAGCCGTCATCTAACTGTGCATCAATTCCCGGTAGTGCGGAGGGCGGCCGGCGCTGAACGATGCTCTTAAGGGAAATCCCCTCCTCCGCCATGCGCCCTGCGATGGCGGCAAAAGCGCCGGGCCGGTCGTAAACGGACAGGCGAATGTAATAGCCGCCCTCGTGGGCGCGCATGCGCGCCCTCTTGTAGGGCTTAAGGTCCTGTGTGCGCCGGGCAAAGGGCGGAAGCACCACGCCTTTCGCGATATCGAGTGCGTCGCCCAGTACGGCGGATGCGGTCGGGTGCGCCCCGGCCCCCGGCCCGATCAGCATGATGTCGCCGGAAAAATCGCCTTCGAAGGCAACGCAGTTGGTGGCGCCGTCGACTTCGGCAATCGCTGTGTTTTTCGGCACCATCGTGGGGTGAACGCGTTGCTCGATGCCGCTGTCGGTTCTCAGTGCAACGCCGAGCAGTTTGATCTTGTATCCCAATTCGTCTGCCGCCTCGATATCGGTGAGGGAAATCGACTCGATACCTTCCACGTAGATCGTGTCGAAGGAGGTTTCGACACCGAAGGCCAGGGTCGTCAGCAGGGAAAGTTTGTGCGCGGTGTCATGGCCGCCGATGTCGAAACTCGGATCGGCCTCGGCGTAGCCCGCATCCTGGGCATCCTGCAACACGTCGGCGAAGGGTCGTTCTTCCTTCTGCATGCGCGTCAGGATGTAATTGCAGGTGCCGTTGAGGATGCCGTAGACGCGGGAAATCTCGTTTGCGAGCAGGCTTTCGCGGATCGCCTTGATTGCCGGGACGCCCCCGGCAACCGCGGCCTCGAAGTTGAGAGCGACGCCGTTTTCGTCCGCCAGGCGGGCGAGCTCCACGCCGTGGTTGGCAAGTAGGGCCTTGTTGGCGGTCACAACATGCTTGCCCGCCTTGATCGCCGTTTCGACTGCCGCCTTTGCCACGCCGCCCTCGCCGCCGATCAATTCGACGAAGACATCGACATCCTCTGCCGCCGCCATTTTCACTGGATCGTCGAACCATGCATAGGGCGAGATATCGATTGCCCGGTTTTTGAGCCGGTCGCGGGCGGAAACCGCCACGATCTCCAGGCTGCGGCCGGCGCGGGCGCGAAACTGATCGCCATGCGCACAGATCAGCTCAACTGTGCCGGTGCCGACATTTCCGAGGCCGGCGATGCCAAGTTTAAGTGCGTTGCTCATGGATCGAATTTAGGTGGTGTGACTGCGCGACAACGTTATGGGAATGACGTTGTGCATCGAATCGGCCGGTTCCGACAGGAATTTTTTGATGTTTCGTGCCGCCTGACGGATGCGCTGTTCATTCTCGACAAGCGCAATGCGCACGAATCCTTCGCCATACTCGCCAAAGCCGATGCCGGGGGAAACCGCCACATGCGCTTTTTCGAGCAGCAGCTTGGAGAATTCCAGCGATCCAAGGGCTTCATAGGCGGGCGGCAGCGGTGCCCATGTGAACATGGTCGCCGCGGGCGAAGGTATGGGCCAGCCGGCACGCTCAAGCGAGTCCACCAGGCAGTCGCGTCTTGATTGGTAGATGTTCCGGATTTCGCCGACACAGTCCTGCGGACCGTTGAGCGCAGCGGCCGCGGCCACCTGTACCGGCGTGAACGCGCCATAGTCCAGATAGGATTTGACGCGTGCGAGCGCGGCAATCAGGCGCTCGTTGCCGACGGCAAAGCCGATGCGCCAGCCGGGCATTGCGTAGGTTTTGGAGAGCGAACTGAATTCGACCGAGATATCCATGGCGCCGGGCACCTGAAGCAGCGATGGCGGCGGGTTTCCGTCATAATAGATTTCCGCGTAGGCGATGTCGCTCAGCAGGATGAGATCGTGGCGCTTCGCATATGTGACAATCTCGGAATAGAAATCCAGACCAGCAACTTCCGCGGTCGGATTTGCAGGGAAGTTGAGTACGAGCGCGGTCGGCTTCGGGATCGAGTGCCGCACCGCCCTGTCCACATGGCGCAGGAACTCCCCGTCCGTGCTGACAGGCAGGTGGCGGATGCTCCCGCCGGAGATGATAAAGCCGAATTCATGGATGGGGTATGTGGGGTTTGGAACCAGGATCAGATCGCCAGGGGCGGTGATCGCCTGCGCCATGTTGGCGAATCCCTCCTTCGAACCAAGCGTCGCAACGACCTGCGTGTCCGGGTCGAGTTTCACGCCGAACCGCCGCTCGTAGTAAGCGGCCTGCGCACGCCTCAACCCCGGAATGCCACGAGAGGCCGAATAGCGGTTGGTCCGGGGATCGCCCACCGTTTCGACCAGCTTGTCGACGATATGTTTCGGCGTCGGCATATCGGGATTGCCCATGCCGAAGTCGATGATGTCGTCACCACGCGCGCGCGCCTTGGCCTTGAGGCTGTTTACTTCCTCAAAAACGTATGGCGGAAGCCGCTTTATCCGATGAAAGTCCTGCACAATCCGGTCCCGTGGATGCGGCGTAGGTCTGCCGGCGCAATCTTGAGGCGATATTGTTGCGAATAAAGACGGGAAATCGGCGTTTCATCAAGCAAAAGGTTCATCGTCCGCCGCCAACCGGCGTGAGGAGCGATGCTGAAAACAGGGGGTGTTTCGCTTGCGCGTGTAAGGCCTACTGGACCTTTTGTTCGTCCGTACCATCTTCGGAGCGGTGCTTTTCCTGTGCAGCGGTCAGGTCGCGGATCACTTCCTTCTGCTGGTCGGAGGACAGTACCGGCGCTTCGAGATCGTTTGAGGTGGACAGTCCCGGGTAGGACTCAACCGCGCACCCTCCCAGCATCGCGGCGAGCGTCAGTGCAATCAAAGCTGGTGAAAATCGGCCAAAAACCTGCATCGTCTCAGTACGGTTGCTTTACGATCAAACAACAGTTAAACGCTCGCGATCCGCAAAAGTGTCACGCGCCGGAAAGCAAGGTTGAGCTAAACCCCAATTCGCACCTGAATGAACCATCAGGACTGATCGAAATCAACCACCACGACTGATCCAAAGTGCAAATTGCTGTCCGAGCTAACCATGCATATTGTTAAGATAGAAAAAACATAGGGCACGGATATGGCCAAAACCGGAACAAACGAACAAACATCCGACGGAAATGCGAATGCGGAAGGCTATGCTTTTCGTGATCCGCGCGCACTGGCCCAGAACATTGCGCGGCTGATGGAAGAAAGCGGCCGGGTTTTGAGCAGCGTGGCGAACAGATCGAATTCCCAGCAAAGCGGACCTTACAGCGCGGCGAGCGGTGCGGGCGAAGCGGCGAAAGTGCTCGGTCAGGTGGCAAAGCAGTGGGTCAGCGATCCGGCCAAGCTGGTCAGTGCGCAAGGCAAGCTGATGAGCGGTTATGCCGACCTTTGGGGGCGGTCCGTGCGCCGCTTCCTGGGCGAAGACGTGGAGCCGGTGGTATCCGCGGCTCCGGGCGATGCGCGCTTCAAGGATGCGGACTGGAGCGAGAGGCAATTCTTCGACTTCTGGAAACAGGCCTATTTGCTGACCGCGAACTGGGCCGAGGACATGGTGGAAAATGCCGAAGGTCTGGATGATCAGACCAAGCGGCGCGCCGAGTTTTACGTCAATCAGATCGCCAGTGCCCTGTCGCCTTCAAATTTCGTTTTCACCAATCCGGAAGTGATGCGGGAAACGCTCGCGACGAACGGCGAGAATCTGGTGAAGGGCATGGCGCAGCTTGCGGACGACCTGAGCCGCTCGAAGGATCTGCTGCGCATCAGTCAGACGGATCACGAGGCCTTCGAAGTCGGCAAGAATCTCGCGATCACGCCGGGTAAGATCGTCTTTCAGAACGATGTGTTCCAGCTGATCCAGTATGCCCCGTCAACGGAGGAGGTGCACAAGGTCCCTCTCCTGATCGTTCCGCCGTGGATCAACAAGTTTTACATCCTCGATCTGGTGCCGAAGAAATCCTTCATATCATGGGCCGTGGCGCAGGGGTTCACAGTGTTTGTCGTGTCCTGGGTCAATCCCGACGAGCGGCTGTCGCACAAGACATTCTCCGACTATATGACCGAAGGCGTGCTCGAGGCCGTCGGCGCGGTGGAAAAAGCGACGGGCGAGAAAAAGATCAACGCGCTGGGTTACTGCGTCGGCGGGACGCTGCTGGCCTCGACCCTCGCCTATATGGCGGCCAAAGGCGATGAACGGATTGCCAGCGCCACTTTCCTGACGACGCAGGTGGATTTCTCGAAGGCCGGCGACCTGCTCGTTTTCATTGACGATGCGCAGTTGAAATCGCTTGAGGAAATGATGGCGGAACGCGGCTATCTGGAAGGCGCGCGGATGGCCACCGTCTTCAACATGCTGCGGCCGCGCGACCTGATCTGGCCGTATGTCGTCAACAACTATCTGCTCGGCAAGAAGCCCTTCCCGTTTGATCTGCTTTACTGGAATTCGGATTCGACGCGGATGCCGGCGGCCAACCACGCCTTCTATCTGCGCGAGTTCTATCACAACAATACGCTTGCGAAGGGAGAGATGAGCCTGGACGGCGAGAAGCTCAAGCTGGGCAAGGTGAAGATTCCGGTCTACGAGCTGGCTACCCGAGAGGATCATATCGCGCCGGCTGAATCGGTCTTCAAAGGGGCAAAAATGTTTGCCGGTCCTGTCCGGTTCGTCCTTGCAGGGTCCGGGCATATCGCCGGTGTGGTCAATCCACCCGAGAAGAAGAAGTATCAGTATTGGACGGGCAAGAAGCCGCCATCGAAGAAGAGCAAGGCGGACGGCCTCGACGCGTGGATCGAGAGTGCGAAGGAGCACCCGGGGTCCTGGTGGCCGGACTGGGCGAAGTGGCTTGGCGGACACTCCGGCGACAAAATCCCGGCGCGTGAACCCGGCGACGGCAAACTCAAGCCGATCGAGGACGCACCCGGTTCCTACGTCAGGAGCCGCACATCCGACATGCCGGAGGTGACGGCCGGTGGCGTGGGAAACGGCGCAAGCTAGAGACCCGCGCTTTCCTCAAGGCCGAGCATGATATTCAGGTTCTGAACGGCCTGACCCGACGCGCCCTTGCCCAGATTGTCCAGGAGCGCCATGACCACGGCCTGGCCGTCCGCCTCGTTGCCGAACACATGAAGGCGCAGTTCGTTGGTGCCGTTCAGGATTTCCGGGGTCAACCGGATCATCTCCCTGGTTTCTTCAAGCGGCACGACGCTCACATATTGCGTTTTCGAATAATGATCCGTGAGCGCGCCGTGGATGTCGCCGGGCGTGCGGCCGCCGGGTATGGACCAGAGAGGAAGCGGTACCTGCACGATCATCCCCTGCGAAAAGCGCCCGACGCTGGGAACGAAAACGGGCGCGTGGTCGAGGCCGCTCCACCGGATGATTTCCGGAATATGCTTGTGTGAGAGAGTGTGACCGTAGGTGAAGAACGGCGCGTCCGTGCCGGTTCCGGACTGGCTGTCCTCAAACTCCGCGATCAGGCTCTTGCCGCCGCCGGAATAGCCAGAGACTGCGTTGATCGTGACCGGCCAGTCTGCGGGCACAAGCCCCGCCGTAATGAGCGGGTGAACGACGGCAACCGAGCTGAGCGCATAACACCCGGGATTGGCCAACCGTTTCGCTTGGGCGATTTTTTCAGAATGGCCTGCCTCATATTCCGGGAAGCCGTAAACCCAGTCCGGCGCCGTGCGGTGGGCGGTCGAGGCGTCGATCACGCGTGTCTCGGGATTGTCGATCAAGGATACCGACTCCCGTGCGGCGGCGTCGGGCAGGCACAGAACCGCGAGGTCGGCTTCGTTCAGCATCTCCCTGCGCCGGTCCGTGTCCTTGCGTTCGTCGTCCTTGAGATGCAGGAGCGTGAGGTCGCTCCGCCCCTCGAGCCGCGATTTGATCTGCAGGCCGGTCGTGCCGGCTTCTCCGTCTATGAACACCTTTGCGGTCATGATGACCCTCTTTGATGATCTGCCTTTGAAAAAACAAATCGGGCGCCTCCCTGAAGAGACGCCCGATCATACATTCGATCCGTTGTCCGGGAAGCTTACCGTTTCGAGAACTGGAAGCTGCGGCGCGCTTTCGCCTTGCCGTACTTCTTGCGCTCGACCACGCGGGCATCGCGGGTCAGGAACCCGCCCTTCTTCAATACGCCGCGCAGCTCCGGCTCATAGTGGGTGAGCGCTTTGGAAATGCCATGGCGCACCGCACCCGCCTGCCCGGACAGGCCGCCGCCGCGGACGGTGGCCTTGATGTCATACTGGTCCACGCGGTCGGCCGCCGCGATAGGCTGCTTGAGGATCATCTGCAGAACGGGCCGTGCGAAATACTCGGCGTGCTCCTTGCCGTTGATCTCGATGCGTCCCGCGCCCGGCTTGAGCCAGACCCGGGCCACCGCGTCTTTCCGCTTGCCGGTCGCATAGGCGCGGCCCTGATCATCGAGCTGTTGTTCGTAAACGGGTGCCGTAGCCGGCGCGGGCGTGTCTTCGCCGCTCCCCTGACCGGTCAGCTCACCGAGGTCTTCGAGGGTTTTGACTTCTTCGTCGGCCATGACGGCTACGCGCTCCTCTTGTTCTTGGAATTCAGCCCCGCAACGTCGAGGGCAACCGGTGCCTGCGCTTCATGGGGATGCTCGGCGCTCGCATAAACCCGCAGATTGCTGAACTGCTTGCGCCCGAGCGGGCCGCTCGGCAGCATGCGCTCAACCGCCTTGAGCAGAACCCGTTCGGGATACTTGCCCGATAGGATCTCGCCAGCGGTCGTGCTCTTGATTCCGCCCGGATAGCCCGTGTGACGGTAATAGGTCTTGTCCGTCTTCTTGTTGCCGGTCATGGCAATCTTGTCCGCATTCACGACGACGACGTGATCGCCGCAGTCGACATTGGGCGTGAAAGACGGTTTGTGCTTGCCGCGCAGGCGGGTCGCGATCAACGCGGCGAGCCGGCCCACCACCAGGCCTTCCGCGTCAATCAGAACCCATTGTTTTTCAACGTCTGCGGGCTTTGCCGTGTACGTTTTCATCGTCAGATTTCCCGAACAGTCGTGGGCCTTACGGGATTTCGCTGGATAGCATCCGTCGGCGCACACGATATGCATTACAATTCTCGGCGCACTTCTATGGGTTTCGCGCGCACCGGTCAAGCACTTTGATGAGAAAAAACGATGCTATTACAGAGATTTATTATAGAGGTATTATAATACCCCAATAAAATTGAACTCCCAATCGAACATGGGAGACTGCGAAGGACCGCCATTTGATTGCAGCCGTGCCATGTCTGCAACGTAATGTTGAGTAATCTCCTCCTCAAAAGGCCGAACTCGGCCGATCCAAAACCCGCGAAGGAGCGTTCGAATGTTGAAAACCCGCAATCAGTTTGGCCCCCCTGTCCTGCCTGCGCTGATAGCCGCCATCGCCTGCCTCTTCGCCGATATGGGAACGCCTCGCGCACAAGCACCCCAGCTTCCGCAGATGATGCAACTGCAGCAGGTCACATTGACGAAGGCTCAGGTCGAGGGGTTCCTCAAATCGATGCCCGAGTTCGACAGGCTCGGAAAGAAATACGACAAGGGAAACACGTCCAACGCGAGCCCGATGGACGCGGCATCACGGCTCGGTCAATTTCAGGCGGCGCGCGCCGAGATGCAGAAAGTCCTGACCGCCAACGGTTTTGCGAGTTACCCCGAATGGATCAGGGTCGCCCAGACCGTCGCCCTCACCTACAGCTTCATCAGATCCGGCGACAGCCCCCAGCAACTCGCGCCGCAGGCGCAGAAAGCCCTCGACGAGATCGACAAAAATCCCAACATGAGCGCGGAGCAAAAGGCACAGATCAAGGCGATGATGCAGCAGCAAATGGCCATGGCGAGATCGCTGCAGCCGAAACCGGAAAACGTCGCGCTGGTCAAGAGCATGCTGCCGCAGATTTCGGCGGTGATGGATGGGCAATAAGCACTTGAACGTTCGAACGCGGCGGTCTGCCCTGTAAGACGCCGGATCTACCGCTGCTCGGGCGGGGGGACAGAGTAAGTTCCGGTCACGTGCGCGACCGGCTCGTCGCTGCCGTCGGAATAGAGGAATACCTCGCCGACAGCCAACCGCTTGCCGAGCTTCAGGATATGAACCTCTGCGACAAGATCGCTCTGGCGCGGTTTGCGAAGAAAATTGATGTTCATGTTGGTCGTGACCGCGAGCGGGACCGGGCCGATCATGGCAAGGAGGCAGCAATAGAAACTGACGTCGGCGAGCTTGAACATGGTCGGTCCGGACAGGGTGCCTCCGGGCCGCAATTCCGACTCCATGAATTCCATCCGCAGCCGTGCCTTGTAGGGCTCGACATGCTCAATGTGGACGGGCGGCCCGTTCGTGCGGAGTTGCGGGAAAATCTCGTCGAGATATTCGCTCAACTGCGCAGTGGTCATTGCAAGTTTCGGCGTGCCAGTGGTGTTCTCGGCCATCGACATGATCAGTCACAAGCTCCATCGGTGCGCTGCGGGCCGCGCCAATGTATTGCAGATGAAAAATAAGGAAAGAGGAACGACGCAATGGACATCTGCCCGCGCCGTATTATGGTGGCCCGAACAGTGCGTGGACCCGAACCGAACGATGTCTGAACCCGCTGCGAAAAACGAAGGCGTTCTCCTGCGCGAGGATCACGGTCCCATCGCGGTCCTGACGATGAACCGTCCTGCTGCGCGCAACAGCCTGTCGGTCGAGTTGCTCAATGAATTTGTCAGGCAATTTGTCGAACTCGCTGATTCAGGAACAATAAAAGCGATCGTTATATCCGGAAACGGGCCAATCTTCTGCGCCGGGCACGATATCCGCGAACTGGAATCCCATCGCGGCGACGAAGACGGCGGAAAGGGGTTTTTCGACAGGACCTTTGCTGCAAGTTCCGCGCTGATGAGTGCCATCGTCAAGAGTCCCAAGCCTGTGCTCGCGGCGGTCGAGGGAACGGCGACGGCTGCTGGGTGCCAGCTTGTCGCCACGTGCGATCTGGCCGTCGCCAGCGACGAGGCGGAGTTCTGCACGCCAGGTGTCCATATCGGCCTGTTCTGCTCGACGCCTGCTGTGGCGGTCGCCCGGAATGTGGGCCGCAAGCGGGCCATGGAGATGCTTCTGCTCGGCGAGATGATCGGCGCGGAAGACGCGCTTCAGTTCGGACTGGTCAACCGCGTCGTGCCGCGTGCGGACGTGATGGACGTCTCGCTTGAACTTGCGGAAAAAATTGCATCGAAGTCCGCAGCCGCCATTTCGATGGGCAAGAAAGCGTTCTACGAACAGATCGATGCGCCGCTGGGCGAAGCATACGACACCGCGGGATGGGCCATGGCGAAGAACATGATGCTGCACGACGCCAAGGAGGGTTTGAGCGCATTTCTTGAAAAGCGCGATCCTCAGTGGCGCGATTCATAAGCATGACCCCTCGCCTTTCATGAACCACGACGCTTACACCGATGACTATATCCGCGGCATTCTGAATTCCGTTCGTTCCTTCGCAGTGGTCGGCGCGAGCGCAAATACCGTCCGCCCGAGCTATTTCGTCGTGAAATACCTGCTGGACAAGGGATACACGGTTATGCCCGTCAATCCGGGCCTGGCGGGCAAGCAAATTCTCGGACAGGAGACCTATGCATCACTCGGGGATATCCCCGGTGCGGTCGACGTCGTGGACATCTTTCGCAATTCCGACGCCGCTTTCGGCATCACGCAGGAGGCTATCGAAATCGGTGCGAAGGTGGTGTGGATGCAGCTCGGTGTGCGCAACGACGAAGCTGCCCGGATGGCGGAAAAGGCGGGGCTGAAAGTGGTGATGAACCGCTGTCCCAAGATCGAGTATGCTCGGCTTTCCGGAGAAATCGGCTGGGCGGGCGTCAACTCACGCGCCATATCGAGCGCCCGGCCCAAACTCGCGCCAAAGGGCGTACAACATCGCATCTTGCGTTCGCAATGATTTCATGATGAGGGAGTGATCATGGAAGAGATCGTTATGTTCCTGCCGGGTATCCTGCTGGCTTACGGGGCGTTCGCGCTGGGCATGTTCAGCCCCGGCCCCAACATTCTTTCCGTGATCGGGACGTCGATGGGTGTGAGCCGGAAGTCGGGTAAGGCGCTCGCGCTCGGTATCGCCAGCGGCTCGTTTCTGTGGGGTCTTTTGACGCTCTTCGGACTGACCGCGCTTCTGACGCTTTATGCGTCCGCATTGACGGCCATCAAGTTTGCCGGCGCCGCCTACCTTCTTTGGCTCGCTTTCAAGGCGTTCCGCTCCGCCGCCCGCAATGAGCAGATGATTGTCAGCCAGGTCGCAGATGAAACCAGTCCCCTGCTCTATTTCCGGCGCGGGCTTCTGATCCAGATGACGAACCCGAAGGCCGCACTGACATGGGTTGCGATCATGTCCCTTGGCGTCGAAGCCAACGCGCCCGTCTGGGTCGGCGCATCCATCGTGCTCGGCACGACCGTGCTCTCGGTCGGCGGCCATCTGGCTTACGCGGTCCTGTTTTCGACCTCGCCGATGGTTGCCGCCTATCGCGCCGCACGGAGATGGATCGAAGTCGCGCTCGGCACATTCTTCTGCTTTGCGAGCTATAAGCTGCTGACTGCTGATACGAAATGATTTTCTGAAGAAGTAAGGACCGACATATGAGTAACGAGACCACACCTTCCTTCAACACCCTCGCCATACACGCCGGCGCGCAGCCGGATCCCGCGACAGGGGCAAGGGCCACGCCGATCTATCAGACCACGTCTTACGTGTTCGACGATGTGGATCATGCCGCCTCGCTCTTCGCGCTGCAGTCCTTCGGCAACATCTACACCCGCATCATGAACCCGACGCAGGCGGTTCTGGAGGAACGCGTGGCGGCCCTCGACGGCGGGACGGCGGCGCTTGCGGTGGCTTCCGGCCATGCCGCGCAGCAGATCGTGTTCCACACGCTGCTTGAGCCGGGCGACAAGTTCATCGCGGGCCGTCAGCTTTATGGCGGATCGATCAACCAGTTCAACCACGCCTTCAAGAAGTTCGGCTGGGAGGTCGTGTGGGCCGACACGTCCAAGCCGGAGACCTTCGAGGCGGCGCTGGACGACAAGGTGAAGGCGATCTTCGTGGAGTCGCTCGCCAATCCCGGCGGCATCGTCGTCGACATCGAGGCCATCTCCAGGATCGCCAAGAAGGCGGGCGTGCCCCTGATTGTCGATAACACCATGGCGACCCCCTATCTTTGGAAGCCGAAGGAAAGCGGCGCGGACATCATCGTCTATTCGCTGACCAAGTTCCTCGGCGGCCAAGGCAATTCCATCGGCGGAATGATTGTCGACTGCGGGACCTTCGATTGGTTGGCGAGCGGCAAGTACCCCACCCTTTCCGAGCCCTGCGACAGTTACAACGGCATGAAGCTCGCCGAAACGTTCGGCAACTTTGCGTTTGCGATCGCCTGCCGTGTTCTGGGTCTGCGCGATCTGGGCCCGTGCATCTCGCCGATGAATTCGTTCCTGATCCTGAACGGTATCGAGACCCTGAGCCTGCGCATGCAGCGCCATTGCGACAATGCGCTTGCGGTTGCGGAATGGCTGCAAAGCCAGGGCCAGGTGTCGTGGGTGAGCTATGCGGGCCTCAAGGATGACCCGTGCCATGAGCTTGCGAAGAAATACATGCCCAAGGGCGCCGGAGCGGTGTTCACATTCGGCCTCAAGGGCGGCTTCGATGCGGGCGTCGCGCTGGTCAGCAACGTCAAGCTGTTCAGTCACCTTGCGAACATCGGCGATACGCGCAGCCTGATCATCCATCCGGCCTCGACGACACACAGTCAGTTGACGGTGGAGCAACGCGACGCCGCCGGTGCCGGCGACAACGTGGTGCGGCTGTCCATTGGCATCGAGGACGTTCAGGACATCATCGGCGATCTGGAGCAGGCGCTGGCACAAGCCAGTTGAGGTGCCACAGCACCGCCGCGAAAAGGACAATCGCGACGCCCTGATGCAGCAGTGCAAGGGACAGCGGCACATGCGCGAGCAGTGTCGCGATCCCGATGACGACCTGCACGAGGGCCGCGACCGCGAGCAGCCCGGCGCTGACAGCGATGGCGCCGGGTTCCGACCGCGCGATTGCAAGAATTGCGTGCACGAGCGCCCAGACGAGGACGAGATAGGCAACCACGCGATGGTTGAACTGTACCGTCAGGGCATTTTCGAACAGGTTCAGATACCAGGGTGACATGACGCCGAGGCCGTCGGGGATCACTGCGCCGTCCATGAGCGGCCAGGTGTTGTATCCTTGCCCCGCGTCCATTCCGGCGACGAAGGCGCCGAGCGCAATCTGCACGAAAACGGCAACGGTCAGGCCGATTGCCGATAATCGCAATGCGTCGGAAGCCGGCGGTGCCGACACATGTTCCCGGCCCATGCGCGCGGTCACCCAGAAGATGTAGCCGAAGATCAGCACCGCGGCCGAAAGGTGGGCTGCGAGCCGGTATTGGCTGACGTCGGTGCGTTCGACCAGACCGCTCATGACCATGTACCAGCCGAGCGCGCCCTGAAGTCCGCCGAGCACGAACATGATCACGAGTTTGGGGATCATGCCCCGAGCGAGATACCCCCGCGCCCAGAAATAGAGAAACGGGATGAGAAAGGCGAAGCCGATCATGCGCCCGAGGAACCGGTGGCCCCATTCCCACCAGTATATGAACTTGAATTCGGGCAGGCTCATCCCCTTGTTGATGAGCTGATATTCCGGAATCTGCTTGTATTTCTCGAAGGCGTCCTGCCACGCCGCATCGCTCATCGGCGGCACGATCCCGAGGATCGGCTGCCACTCGGTAATGGAGAGCCCGGAATCCGTCAGCCGCGTTGCCCCTCCGACAAGGATCATCGCAAAGATGAGGGCACACAGGCAGTAGAGCCAGACGCGAACGGCTGCATCGTCCCTTTGCACTGCGATATCGGCGGTTACGGTCATCCGGGGTCTCTGCCACGCGGTTCTTAAGGAGCCATCATACAACCTTCGGGAACCCGTGCGACCAACTGTGCATGTTGCCGCATGGCCCTGGCCTGATAGGGTGGCGTCATGACCCGGCGAACGCGCAAATTCTTGGGAGGCATCGCATTGCTGGCGTTTATTGCCGCATACGCGATCCTGGCCATGGCGGTCGGGGCCTCGCCGCTCATTATCGAATCGAAGTCGATGCAGTGGCTCTATTTTCTGATTGCCGGTCTGGCGTGGGTGGTTCCGGCTGGGCTGCTCGTTCGCTGGATGCAGAAGCCCGACGAAGTGCCCGACTAGTATTAGGTATTAAGGGGACAGTTTACTTAATTCATCCTGCATCTTGAATAACTCTGACGAGTCGGATCGCGAATTAAGTAAACTGTCCCCTTAATATGTTAATACAAAACAGCCCGCTAAGCCGCGTCGACTTTCCGGAAACCGTTCCACAGCGCGAACGGCGCGCCGCTCATGAACAGCCGTGTGAACGCCGTGGACTGATACTCGCCGTTGAGCGAAACCCGTGGCAGTGCTGTCAGATGTTCGGCATGTTCGGGAAAGATGACACCCTTCCTCGTCGTAACCGCCGTCTTGAACCCGAGCTCTTCGGCGATACGGAATTCCCTCGGACCGGCGCTGCCGGGATCCCCATACGGATAGCTCAAATGCAGCGGACGGACGCCGAGTTGCTTCTCCAGCAGGTCGGCACCGCGCCGCATTTCTTCGCGTGCGCGTTTTTCGGGCAGCCTGGCAAGGGCAAAGTGGGCTTGCGTGTGGGCGCCGATCGTAACCAGCGGATCGGTGTTGAGATCGCGGATCTCGTCCCAGGACATGATGAGTTCCCGGCACAACCCGGTCGTATCGACTTTCGCGGTATCGCATATCCGCGCCGCGATCCGTCTTGCGCCGGCTTCATCCATATTCCGGAGGTGCCGGTATATCCGGTTGAAGGCGTTTTGTTTTTCAGCGTCGGATTTGGTCGGAATGCACTCCACGCCGCCCGGTGCCTCGAGCGCGATCTCGTCACTGGAAAGGATGGCCTTTTCGATCGCGAACCACCACAGATCCCCCCTCCCTTCCGGAAAGTCTGAAGGCACGTAGATGGCGAATGGCGCACGGTGTCTGGTGAACACCGGATAGGCCTGCTGAAGATTGTCTCTGTAACCGTCATCGAGGGTGAAGCAGGCGAACCTGTTGGCCGATCCGCGTGCGCGAATGCGCTCATAGGCTTCATCCAGCGAAACGATGTCGATTCTAGCCCGTTTCACCTCGTGGAGAACAGAATCGAGAAACTCGGGCGTAACCATCAGGCCGCGGTTTGCGGCAAACGGGCTCGGGCGCTCGCGGGAGACCTGGTGCAGCATGAAGATCAGCCCGATTCCTTGTGAAAAGGGCGCCAGAATGTGATGCGCGCCCGAATAGTAGAGCGCGCGAAGCCCCGATTTCAGCACATCCGCTTTCAAAATCGTGATCTCCAAACCATTGGTTGTCATGACGCCTCAACTACAAGTTAACCAGTTGCCGTCATCGTTAACGCTTCGGTGCCAAGCATCTCAGACGTTCCTTGAGAAAGCCTTGACCAATCGGGGGATTTGGCACGGGTCGTCGTAGTCGTGTAATCGTATTGCGTATTGGAGTGTCAGATGGCAGTGGTTTCCTTGCCATTGCAGCGTCAGAAGCAGGCGGACGGGCGTGCATCAGCTCCCTGCATCGGTGCGCTGCAAACGTCTGCCGGTTTGCTGCGGCTGACCGTCATCCGGGATTTCGAATCAATTGAAAGTCAGTGGCGCATGCTGCAGGAATGCGGTGTCTGCGCAAACGCACAAACTTACGCGCGTGCCGAAGCCTGGTTCCGGCTGGTGTCGGAGCCTTCCGGTGCCGAGCCTGCAGTCTTTTGCGGCCACGCCGAATCCGGAGACCTCCAGTTCGTCTGGCCGTTTGAGGTGACGGAGATCTGCGGCATTCGCTGCCTCCATTGGATCGGTGCGGAACAGTCCAACTACAATATGGGTGTTTTCGACCGAAGTTTTGCGTTGAGCGTGTCGGCCGACGACATGCGTGCCCTGCTCAATCACGCCGCCCAACTCGTCGGCGCGAACGCGGCGCGCTTCGACAACCAGCCGATTGAGCGCGATGGTGTGCGCAACCCGATGGCGCTGCTGCCGAACCGCCCGAGCGCAAATGATGGTCATGCAGTCCTTCTCGATCTGGACTTCGATACGCTTTATCGCAACCGGTTTGGCGGTAAATCCCGAAACACGCAGCGCCGCAAGGAACGGCGGTTGCGCGAAGAATGGGGCGTGTCGATCGGCTGGGCGCAGTCGGCGGATGAACGCCGCACACTCCTTGAGGAGTTTTTCCGGCAAAAGGCTCAGCAGTTCGCCGAGCAGGGTATTTCCAACGTCTTTTCGGATGGTCCGAGCCGCGCATTTTATCACGAGCTCGCGTCCTGGCCGACCGGCCGGCAGGGCACGCTTGAAATCGCTTATCTGAAGACAGATGACCAGTATGCCGCTATTTCCTGCGGCATTTTCTTCAAGGACAAGTTCACGACGCTGCTCACGTCGATTCACGACGGACCGATGCGGAAATTTTCACCGGGTGCCATCCTTCTGCACCGTCAGATTGAGGACGCCTGCCGCAAGGGGCTGAATTTCTTCGATATGGGCGCCGGTGACGCGCGCCACAAGAATGAATGGTGCGATATCAGTACGCCGCTGTTCCAGAGCAGTATCGCTTTCGATGAACGCGGATACCTTCTGACCGCGCCCGCCGCACTGGTGACCGCGGCGAAACGGTTTATCAAGACCCGCCCCGCCTTGTGGTCGCTCGCTCAGACCGCCCGCCGGAAACTGTACGGAACGACGGATCGCTGAGAGCGGTTTGGGACTCACGCCGCCGATGCACGCCGCGTGAACGGCAACTGCGGGAACGCCGGGAACGCCCGGCTCCTCTGTTCGATGACATAGACGTCCTGAACGGGGCCGCCGCCGTCGAGCACGCGGTCCGCAAGAGCGTGCGCCTCATCGTCATCGTTGGCGGAACCTGTCACGATGACCGCGCCCGTCGGCATGCGCGACGGGAGGTTCGCGACAATCTCGAAATCATGCGCGTCTACATAAACCGCAACAACATCATAGGCGGCCTCCAGTGCCGCGAGCATGCGGCCAAGCGCCGGGCCCTGGAGCCGGACCGTCTGCCGTGGTGTCAGGGTGCCGGAGATGACATGCAGTTCCGAACCCGGATCGCGGCGAATGGCCGTCTCGAAATTGGCCGCGCCCGATTGAAGTTCACCCACGCCGGGTGATTCAGGCAGACCGAGCGCAAGCGCGACATGATCGCCTTGAGCCAGGGCATCGACCAGAATGACACTCCGTCCGGTGGCGCAGATACTCCGGGCCGCGCCGAGAGTCTGTCCGGCGGTTTCGTATCCCGTTCCCGCGGGGATAAGAAGAACCCGGCCGATACCGTGCCGGCCCGCTGCCCCACCAAGGCTCGCCGGCGTTTTCAGCGTCACATATCCGGGATGATCGGGCTGTTGCGCCGGAACATCGTAGGTTGATGGCGCGCCGGTGTAATCGGATCGGTGCGGCATGCCCGGGTTCATGGAAGCCTGCTCGGGCGCGATCAGTTCGCGCGCCACGACATAGGCCACCCCCAGCAGGGCGACCGCGGCCGCAGCCAGCAAGGCAAGAGGCCCTTTCTTCGGGAATGACGGCTTGTTGGCCACGTGGGCGTGGGAAATGATACTTGCATGCGCCGGGACGGATGCCGTGTCGCTGCGGGTCGTCGCCTCGCGATACCGGGTCAGATACGACTCAAGGACCTCTCTGTTGGCAGATGCTTCCCGCTCCAGCGCCCGCAGCCTGATCTGGTTTTCATTCGCTTTTGAGGCGGACGTCTTCAGTTGCGCCAGGCTTTCGCGAAGCGATCTTTCACGGGCGCCGGCGATCTGCGCCTCGCTTTCCAGGCTGGACACCACCTTGCGTGCTTCCTGCCGGATCTGCCGTCTGAGGTCGGCGAGTTCCGAATTCAGCTGCTTGATCCTCGGGTGAGACGGGAGCAGTGTGGCGGACAATTCCGCCAGGGTCCGTTGGACCTGGATGCGCTGTTCCAGCAGCCGCTGGATCAGCCGCGAGTTCAGGACATCCGCGGCATTGTCCACATCGCCCTGTTCCTTCAGCATCTTCTGGATCAGGGCCGCGCGCGCTTCGGCTTCGGTCCGTTTTGCCTTTGCCAGTATCAGCTGACTGTTCAATTCGGAAAGCTGTTGTGAGTCGAGGCTCGTATTGTTCCTCCCCTGCAGCAGCCCGGATGAAGAACGAAACTTCTCGGCCTTGATGTCCGCCTGCTCGACCTTCTTCGTCAGATCCTTGATCTGGGTGTTCAGCCAGGCGCTGGCCTGTTTGGTTTGCCGCAGCTTTTCGCTCTGTTGCCAGGTGAGATAGTTCTCCGCCAATGTGTTGGCGACTTTCGCTGCGGTTTGCGGATTGCGGGATTCGAAATTGACGGCAATGACGCGCGACCCCTCCACCTGGTAGACGGAGAGCCGGTCCAGAAAGGCATCGACAACGCGTTCCTGCAGCGCCTCCCCCGGAGACATCGATTGGGAGGAGAAGATGCCGGAAAGGAGGCGGGTAAAGGCCCAGCGGCCAACATCCTTGTTGAATTCCGGGTCCTCATCCAGTTTCAGCTCCTTGACAACGCTTTTCGCCAGGTCGCGCGACAGGAGCACCTGGACCTGGCTTGAAACCGCCTCCTTGTCCATCAGCTGGCTTTCGTTGGATGGAGAGGTTGCGGATGCGGTCGGACGGGTGAAGGAGTTGTCTTCGCGTTCAATGATGATCCGCGCCTGAGAGGAGTAGAGCGGTGTCACAAAGCTCAGTGCAACGTAGGTAAGTACACCCGCCGTAATCGCGAGCACTGCGATAGCGAGTTTTCGCCGGCTGATCGCGCGCAACAGCGCAGCAATTTCAATGTCGTCGGAAACGGCCGGCGTCGCGGACTGGTACATATCGCTACTCGTACATCTGAAACTCAACGCATCCAGTCTTAGCGGTTTCAGGTAACCAAAGGCTTAAGCGATGGGTCAACACGGCACGGGCGCTCAACGTTTGTTAACCATGCTGAGCCTACAAAAGGATCGGATTTGAGAATCGATCTCTTCAACCCTTTTTGGGCACAAATGATTGGCCGACTTACATTTTTCAGCATCGCTCTGTGCATGTTGCTCTCAGGGTGCAACACCGCCGGGCCTGGGCGGGCCTCGAAAGCGGGCGTCGCCCTGCGCACGAGCATTCCAATCAACGAGTCCACACAACCCACGACGCTGCATCCTGTAGCTGTGCCCGCTCCTGCCTTAGCTCCTGTACCGGTGGCCTACGGAGGTGCACCGGCGGAAGCCCCCTATCGGCTCGGGCCTGGTGATCAGCTTCGCGTGATCGTATTTGGTCAGGAAAACCTGTCCCGGATCTATCTGGTCGACGCCAGTGGCTACGTCTCGCTCCCGCTTATTGGTGCGGTCCCGGCGCGCGGTTCGACGACGTTCGAACTGGAGGATCGCATCGCGGCGGCCCTGAGGCGCAAATATGTGAAAGATCCGAAGGTGACTGTGGAGGTTGAGCGCCACAGGCCATTTTTCATCCTTGGGGAGGTTCGCAACGCGGGTCAATATCCGTATGTTGCGGGGATGACGGTGCAGACGGCAGTCGCGATCGCCGGTGGCTTTACGCCTCGGGCGCGCAAGTCGCGCGTATGGCTGACCCGACCGGTCAATGGCGCGACGGTGACCAAGAAGGTTCCCCTCAGTTGGCCGATACGACCCGGCGATACCGTCACGGTGAAGGAACGGTTTTTCTAGGTTGGCGGTCACAGTGGAACGCGCGGCGCACATTTGAGCGGATCTCTTGCAATTCTTCATTGCCTGCGGGCGCCGATCGGCGGCCTGTTCCGGCATGTCTGCGATCTGGCGACCGAGCAGACGGAAATGGGGCATCGCGTCGGCATCATCTGCGATGCGAACGACTATGGCAAAGCCGCTGAATCTGCTCTGAGAAACTTGTCTGAAACCGTCTGCGATCTCGGCGTGACACGAGTGAAGATGAACCGGCAGATCGGGATCAGGGATTTGACAGCCTCGCGGACCGTGAAACGCATTGCGCGCAGGACACAGGCGCAGATCCTCCACGGTCATGGTGCCAAGGGCGGCGCATATGTGCGGCTTGCGGCGCAGTCGCTCAAGCGCTCGGGCGAGGAGCTTCGGGTTTTCTACACGCCTCATGGCGGGGCGCTGCATTACAGCCCCGAGAGCGTAAAGGGACGGATATTCATGGCGCTGGAGCGCAGGCTCGCCGGCGCAACCGACGGTCTGATTTTTGAAAGTGACTATGCGGCCCGCCTCTATGAGGCGAATGTGGGCAAACCGACATGCGAAACGCGCATTGTCCTGAACGGGCTGAAGCCGCAGGAATTCTACGATATCATCCTGGACGTGGATGCGGCGGACTTTGTTTTTGTCGGCGAACTCCGTGATTTGAAGGGTGTCGATGTTTTTCTTCATGCATTGTCGGAGGTCCGCAACAAGCGGCCCGCGACTGCATTCATCGCCGGAACAGGACCGGATGAGAAAAAGTTTACGGCACTTGCGCGCAAGCTCGAGCTGACGCAGGCGGTCACGTTTGCGGGCCACGTTCCCGCTCGCGCCGCATTTCCCCGGGGACAATGCCTCGTCGTTCCCTCACGGGCGGAGTCCCTCCCCTATGTGGTGCTGGAAGCTGCCGCCGCCCGGCTGCCGATCATTGCCACGCATGTGGGCGGCATTCCGGAAATCGTGGAAGGGACCGACGTTCAGCTCGTACCGCCGGACGATGTTCACGCCCTCTCTGCGCAGATGCTGTCTTTTGTGGCGAAACCCGGTGTTTTTGCGGAACGCGCAGGCGAGCTTCAGGCCGCCGTGTCGAAGAGGTTCACGGTCGCCAATATGGCGCGCAACATCACCCATTTTTACGTCAGCAGACTGCTCGATCCGCCCAGGTAAAGCGCGTGTGTGATGCTGACACGGCGGGCAAGACTCACTTAACCATATCGCCAAACACCGGCCCGGCCTGACACCGGGTTAAGCGTTCCCAGAGCAATTCCTGATATCCCTCAATATGGGTCTTGGCGGCCATCTGGCCGCACGAGGAAACGTATTTCAGGGGAAACACGGTTGCGGGGCTGTCCGGACCGTGGGGAATTCGGGTCATACGCTGATGTCTGACATTTCCGCATCAGATGAAACACTGCAGGATCGCCGCGGCGAACCGCGAGAATCCTCCGACCGGCGCGCCGGACCGCGGCCGCGCCTCGGCAATTTTCAGTTTTCTTCCGGGTCCAGTCTGATATCGCCGCATGTGGTGACAAGCGGCGCGCGATTTATCGAGTTTCTGCTGATCGCCGGTTTCGGATACGCGATCTTTTTCTCCTACATCCATTCCAGCTCCAGCCTCACCGATCAGGCCGGGCATATTCTTTACGCAATCGCCATTGTGATTGCCGCTTCAGGCGCGATCCTGAGTTTTCAGGCCCTCCGGCTCTACGACATCTCGATATTCTCAAACCTGTTCCGTCAGATCGCCGGGATCTGTGCCGGTTGGACCGTCACATTCGCCTTGCTGATGGCGATTGCCTTCTTCGCCAAGCTGGGTGAGGAATATTCGCGCGTTTGGGTGGCGGGCTGGTATGTCAGCGGTCTGTCCGCGCTCATTGTCTTTCGAACCGCGCTTTGCCTTGCCGTGCGCAACTGGAGCCGGCTCGGCCGTCTGAACCGCCGCGCGGTGATCGTCGGCGGCGGACCGGCGGCGCACAAGCTCATAAAGGCGCTGGAGGCATCCCGCGACACCGACATCCGGATTTACGGCGTGTTCGACGATCGCGACGACAACCGCGTGTCCGACCGGATTGCCGGATATCCCCGGCTTGGAAACATCGACGAACTGATCGAGTTCGGCCGTGACAAACGGCTCGACCTGCTGATCCTGACGCTGCCGATCACGGCGGAAAAACGCCTGCTCGAGCTTTACCAGAAACTCTGGGTGCTGCCGGTCGATATCCGCCTGTCGGCGCACACCAACAAGCTCCGGTTTCGCCCGCGCGCCTATTCCTACATCGGCAATGTTCCCTTCATTGACATGCAGGACAAGGCAATCACCGACTGGGACTATGTTCTCAAGTGGGTGTTCGACAAGGTGGTCGCCAGCACGCTCCTGCTGCTCCTTTCACCGGTGATGGCGCTGATCGCACTGGCGGTGAAGCTGGACAGTCCGGGGCCCGTCTTCTTCAAACAGAAGCGCCACGGTTTCAACAATGAGCTGATCGGGGTCTACAAGTTCCGGTCGATGTATACGGACAAGTCGGACTCCAACGCGGCCAAGCTCGTCACCAAGAATGACGACCGCGTGACGCGGGTGGGACGGTTCATCCGCAAAACGAGCCTCGATGAATTGCCGCAGCTGTTCAATGTCCTGAAAGGGGAATTGTCGCTTGTGGGCCCGCGCCCGCACGCCCTCCAGGCGAAGGCGGCGGAAAGTTTCTATGCCGACGTTGTCGATGGGTATTTTGCGCGTCACCGGGTGAAGCCCGGCATCACGGGATGGGCCCAGGTCAACGGCTGGCGGGGTGAAACGGACACGCACGACAAGCTGCAGCGCCGGGTCGAGCACGATCTTTACTACATCGAGAACTGGTCGATCTTTCTGGACCTGTACATCCTGGCGATGACGCCGTTCGCATTGATGAAGGCGGAAAACGCCTATTAGGTCGGAGGGCGGCAAGCAATGATTGCAAGCCAGCCTTCGCCGGTTAGCACCGATACCGTTTATCCAGCTTCGGCCCCTGTCACTGTGCGCGGACTGAGCCTTGCGATTGTCTGGCTGACAATCTGTTCTTCCTCGATCGTGTATACCGATCCCGCACCCTACGACGCCTTGATGCTGGGGCTGATCGTACTCCTGCCGATGGTGGGTCTCGCCGCCTTCTCGCCCGGCGTAAACTGGTTTCTCGTCGCCTGGCTGCTGGTTGCGGCGGGCGGCCTGGTAGCGTCGATGCGTTCAAGCGTGCTCGATGTCGCCACAACGCACACGCTGGTTTCGCTTTATCTGTCCATGTCCGCGGTGTTGATTGCCGCCTTCGTGAGCAAGGATCCGGCGCGGCATGGGCGGCTGATCATGTCAGCCCTTTGCTTCGCCGCGATGATCGCGGCCCTTGCCGGAATGCTCGGCTATTTCGATATTCTGCCCGGAGCAAGAGGCTTGTTCACGAAATTCGACCGCGCGCGGGGCCTGTTCAAGGATCCCAACGTCTATGGTCCGTTTCTTGTTCCGCCCCTGCTCTATTTTCTGCACGGAATGATCACGGCCCGGGCGGCACGCGCCATGCTCCACGGGTTTCTGGGTGGGATCGTGGCGTTGGGTCTGCTGCTCAGCTTCTCGCGCGGCGCATGGATCAACGCCGGCATGTCGCTGCTCGTCTATGGTTACATCCTCTTCGTGACGGTCTCGACCAACAGGTTGCGGATCAAACTGCTCGCCATTGCCGTCTTTGCCGCTTGTGCGGCGGTGCTCGGTCTGCTGGCCGCACTTCAGGTGGAGTCGATTGCCGCGCTGATCGGCGAACGCGCGAGCTTTTCCCAATCCTACGATCTGGGTCCCGATGGCCGGTTCGCAGGCCAGGTAAAGGCATTCGGCATAATTGCCGCCAACCCCCTGGGAATCGGGGCGCTGGAATTCGGCCGCACCTTCGATAACGAGGACGTCCACAACGTCTATCTCAGCATGTTCCTGAACGCGGGCTGGCTCGGCGGGTTCACGTATCTCGGCCTTGTCTTGGCGACGCTGGCCGCGGGTTTCCGCATGTCATTGCGAAGAGGACCGCTCCAGGGCGTCTCGATCGTCCTGTTCGCCGCATTCGCGGGCCTCGCCGCGGAAGGCATGGTCGTCGATACCGACCACTGGCGGCTGTTCTATATTCTGATGGGTCTCGTCTGGGGTGTGGTGCTGGGTGAGGTACGGCAGGTATTCGTGCAATCCTTCTACCGTTCCGGAGCTCCATATGCGGCTCCATACCGCTTGTAAGGTAGGGCCGGCACAAGACCGACCCCGTGTCCCGCCTACCAGTAGCCGCCGTGTGGGTAACCGCCTTTGGGTTTGGCCTTAAGGATCTGCCCGTTGCACCGGTCGACCTTCAGCCGGTAAGGCGTGCCGTGGCGATAGGAGCGCACGACCGCGATGCGAGGCATCATTTTCACCACATTGAAACCGCGCCACCCTTCATACCGGAGCTTCCGGCGGATCTGGCGTGGCGTCATGCAGTGGCCGTAGGCGCGGGCTTCTCTCAGATTGAAGAGTTTCCCATAACCCTGGCCGTAACCGTAGCCATATCCATATCCCGGCGCCGGATACTGGTAATTGCCGCCATATGAGTAGGAACCATACTCTGGACCTTTGTGGCGGCCCGCCCCGCCGATCGTGATGTATCCTTCAGGTCCTCCGATGGTCAGCGAAAAATTATGATCCTTGGCCATTGCTGGCGAAGAAACGGCTGTAAGCGCGGCAAGGGCTCCGGCGGCGACTGCGATCTTCATGTCCACTCTCCTTCTGTTTCCAGCAGCTTGCCGGCTCGGTGAATGCAAACATGCACGAGGCCTTCCGAACTCATCCGGAACGCGTCGTTCATCTGCCGTTCAGGTTGTGAAGAACAGAATTGGCCGCGCGCGTGACACGAATGCGAGTGTTGCGGTCATTGTGAGGGCGTGATCTTGTTGGGGTCCGATTCTCGACCAGCGAAGCGAGGGAGGTGGGTGTGCATCGGCGGATATTCGGAGTTATCGTAGTGATACTTTTGTTCTCTGCGACCAATGCGGACGCTGCCAATCAGAATCTCGTCATCGTCGGAGAAGACTTCGCGTATCTCGACACGCCGAACGCGGAGGCGTGCCGGCGCGCATGCGAATCCGCGCGTCTCTGCGTGGCCTGGACCTTTCTGCACCGCCGCAGGCAATGCAGGCTGAAATCAGCCGTCTATGATGAACGCTACAACAGTTGCTGTACATCGGGCGTCGTCGATCGCGCCCGCCTCGATCGTCCGCGGCCCAAGCGACGCCGCCAGCGCATCACCATGTGTCGCGCCAACTTCAACTTCAACGGCATGGGTTGGCGGCAGCACAGATGGCGGTTCTCGGACTGCACAAACGGTCTGCCGCCGCTCAATTCCTACGCCATCGGCCAAGCCAAAAACGGGAATGGCACGGGTGGTCAGGCCGATTGCACGCAGCAATTCGGAAAGCACTACAACCATCCCAAACTTCATGGCGCGACCACAGGCGAAGTCGTTTGTCTTTATGTCAGCCGATAAGAATCCGAAGGAGTCCGACTGGTGAAAACGAACAGGGTCCTGCACACGTCGAAAATCTCTTGCTGCGGAATGATCGCGGCTCTCCTTTTTGTGTCCGCCTTGGGCAGCGTGCAGGCGAAGGAGACCAAGCTCGAAAAATGCTACGGCGTGGTCGCCAAGGGCCAGGATGACGGATTGGCCTCGGGTCCGAATGCGGATGTGCCGGGGTCGTCGACCGTCGACTATGACGGGAACGCCTTCAAGCTGGTGCCGAAGGGCACGTGCAAGTCCATCACGACGCCGCACGGACAAGGCAGTCTAACGCCCATCGCGGATCGCCCGCCAAAGAGCTGATTCTCCTGATCTTGCTTGAGAAAGCCGACAGAAAAACGGAGAAAAAGATGGTCGGAGCGGCGAGATTTGAACTCGCGACCCCCGGTCCCCCAGACCGGTGCGCTAACCGGGCTGCGCCACGCTCCGTCCCAAGATATCTGGTTTTGCCTGCTTAAGGCGCGAAGGTCAATCTCATCTTGGGCATAGGCATCCGGACGCCGGAGTTGCTTAGCCCTTTGCCGCCTCCAGAGATTTCTTGCACTCGGCAAGCTCGGACAGCATGTCCTTGAGCTGGTTGACCTGTTTGGGGCTCAGGCCTTCACCGCCGGTTTCGCCCGATCCCTGATGGGAAGCTCCGAGGGCGACATCGGCGGCCACATCGGGAATGTCCTTGACCGCTGCATGATCTGACCCGCTTGCGGTGTCCTGCCAGCAATCCATGACATGGCGAACCCCCTGCTCCCGCAGAATGCGCTGGACTCCCTTTATCGTATATCGGTCTTCATAGAGCAGATAACGGATGCCGCGCAGCAACTCGACATCTTCGGGGCGGTAGTAACGGCGTCCGCCTCCGCGTTTCAGCGGGCGAAGCTGGGAAAACTTGCCTTCCCAAAATCTGAGAACATGTTTTGGTACATCCAGCTCAACGGCAACTTCGCTGATCGTTCGAAAGGCCTCCGGTGCTTTCGGCAATTGCCATCCCCCTTAATTCTTTTTTGTGTCGAGCTTTTCCTAGCTCGCGGCATTCTTCTTGGTCAGTGTGGTGTTCACTCTCTCTTTCATGATGTTGCTTGCGCGAAAAACAAGCACGCGGCGCGGGGTAATCGGAACTTCCTCTCCTGTCTTCGGATTGCGTCCGATTCTTTCGTTTTTCTCCCGAATACCAAATGAACCGAAAGAAGAAAGCTTGACGGGTGATCCTCTCTCAAGACTTCGAGAGATTTCCTTTAGGACCAATTCGACCAAATCAGCCGACTCATTTCGCGGAAGTCCCACCTTCTGGAATACGGCTTCCGCCAAGTCAGCCCGGGTCAACGTCTTACCAGTCATGGTTTTGCGCCTCAAAACGCCACTGTTCTGCGTCGTGATGCTAAAGGACAACGCAAATCTGGGTCAACGGAAGAAGTCCCGTTTTCTCTACTATTTCTGTTGAATGTGGCTTTGATGCCGCGAATTCACCCGTATGGGTTACTGCGGCGACGCCCGCGCGCTCGTTCAGACCGGGTGCAAACGGATTGCGGCCACTACCAGCGGGCGAGTACCGCTCCCCACGTGAATCCGCCGCCCATGGCTTCCATGAGAACAAGCTGATCCTCTTTCAGCCGCCCGTCTTCAAGTGCGGTGTTCAACGCAAGCGGTATGGACGCGGCCGACGTGTTGGCGTGGTTCTCGACCGTCATCACGACCTTGTCGGGATCAAGCCCGATCTTGCGTGCCGTACCGTCCAGAATGCGCTTGTTGGCCTGATGCGGCACGAACCAGTCGATATCATCGGCCGAGAAACCGCTGTCCTCGAGCGTTTCGTTGATGACATCGGCGATGTTGGTCACCGCGTGGCGGAAAACTTCGCGGCCATGCATTCTGAGATGCCCCACGGTGCCGGTGGACGACGGCCCGCCGTCCACAAACAGCTTGTCCTTGTAGCGCCCGTCGGACCGCAGTTCGGACGTCAGGATTCCCCGTTCGAGACCGGCGCCGTTCAGCTTGCGCGCTTCCAGGACCAGCGCACCCGCACCGTCTCCGAACAAGACGCAGGTTCCCCGGTCCTCCCAATCGAGAATGCGTGAGAAGGTTTCCGCGCCAATCACAAGGGCGCGTTTGAACTGGCCCGCCTTCAGGAAGTTGTCCGCGGTCGCCAGCGCGTAGACGAACCCCGAACAGACCGCCTGCAGATCGAAGGCCGCTCCGTGTTCGATGCCGAGGTTCGCCTGGATTGCGACAGCCGTTGCCGGAAACGTGTTGTCGGGCGTCGATGTCGCCAGAACGATCAGATCGATATCGCGGGCATCCATTCCGGCGCGCTCAAGCGCCTGTTCGGCAGCAGCGGTGCCGAGGTCGGATGTGAGCTCGCCCTCCGCAGCGATACGCCGCTCGCGAATGCCGGTGCGCTCGACGATCCACTCATCGCTGGTATCAACGATCTTGGCGAGGTCGTGGTTCGTCAGAACCGTTTCCGGCAGATAGCCGCCACATCCAGCAATGACAGACCGGATGAGAGTCACGTCAGGATACTCCGCTCATTTCGACATGTTCTCCATATTCAGGGAGGCGTGGAACTTTTCAAGTTCGCCAGTCAGTTGATCCACAAGGCCACTTTGCGCCATGTCGTAGCCGAGATCGATCGCGCTCGCAAACCCTGTTGCATCGGTTCCGCCGTGGCTCTTGATAACGATGCCGTTCAATCCGAGGAAAACGCCGCCATTCATCTGCCGCGGATCCATCTTTTCCTTCAGCGCCTGGAACGCCCCGCTGGCCAGAACCGCACCCACCCGCGCCATCGGTGACCGGCTCATGGCCGCCCGCAGATAGGCCGCGATCTGCTTCGCCGTCCCTTCCGCGGTCTTCAGGGCGATATTGCCGGAAAACCCTTCTGTTACAACGACATCGACAGCGCCCTGCCCGACGTCGTCACCTTCGATGAAACCGTGATAATCAAACGGCGGGTTGCACTCGCGCAGCGCCGTGCCGGCCTTTCGGACCTCTTCGAGGCCTTTGACTTCCTCCACCCCGATGTTGAGCAATCCGACCGTCGGGCGCTCCTGGGAAAACAGGGCCCGGGCCATGGCAGCCCCCATCATCGCAAAATCCACAAGTTGGCGCGCATCGGCGCCAACATTCGCGCCAACGTCCAGCACGATGCACTCAGAATCCACCGTCGGCCAGATTGCGGCGATGGCGGGACGTTCGATTTCCGGTACGGTTTTCAGGCAGAATTTGGCCATCGCCATCAACGCGCCGGTATTGCCGGCGGATATCACCGCGCCCGCCTCGCCGTCGCGCACCGCCTCGATTGCCTTCCACATGCTGCTCTTCCAGCGGCCTTGCCTCAGTGCCTGACTGGGTTTGGCGTCCATCGAGATGGCGACGTCGGTGTGTACGATCTCAGACTTGGCGGCCAGATTCTTGTGCTTGGAAAGCTCTTCCTTGATGACCGCCTCGTCGCCGAACAGGATGTAGCGTGTGTCCGGATGGCGAATAAGGGACAGTTCGGCGCCGGGAATAACGACCTCCGCGCCGTGATCTCCGCCCATGACATCGAGCGATATGGTTTGTGAAACCGTCAATTGCACAACCAGGTTCTAGGCAAGCGGTTAAGTGCGCGAACCTGCCCGCCCCCCTTGCGCGTAAAAGACGTATCAAAAATAGCGGATTGGCCTACCGAAACAACTGGAAACTGTGTTGAAAACACGCCGTCTAACTTAATCCGGGGTCATTGCGGCGCAACATAATATCCAGATTCGCAAAGGGTTTGTCGCCTTCACTGTCGCCGCCGCCGCCATCGCTCTCCTTCCAGGAGAACTCCGCGCCAGGCTTGCGGGGGTAAGGGTCAAGTGCTGAAGCAAGAAGCTCGTAAGCCACGTGTCCGACATCGATCATGCCGTTTTCCGGGAGCGGCTCGGGACCGTCGACGGGCACGTCCATATCCTGCGGCCCATCCCCGGACTCCATCCGTTCCACGTCGCTCGATGGCCAGAATTCGATGTCGAATTCCTCCTCGATACGGTTTTGAACCGGGTCCAGTGTGACCACGCAGTTCTGGACGACATCGGCTGCAAACTGGCCTTTGAGCCTGAACTTGCGCAGACCGCAACTGATCAGCCGAAACTCCACCCGAAACAGGGCCAGTTCGACAATGCCGAGGAGCGCGGCAACCGCGTCGCGCTGCTCTCCTGTCGCCTCGATTGTTTCGGCGATGCCGGCGGCGGGTATCTCCGTCGCCTTGAATGCCCGCGAAAACGGACCGTCGGATTGGGATCGCTCTGTTTCGTCGCCGTCCATTCCTGTCATTCCTGTTGTTCGTTGATGCGTTCATGAACGCACCGCAACTCCTCAAGCGGTGTTTGCATCAGTTCGCGCATCAGGTTCCTCGCATAATCGGCGAGCATGGTCGCGTGCCGCTCAGCCGATTCGTCGTCATGGTAGACGATTTGTTTGAATTCTTTTGACAGGTCGTCCCTGTCTTCGGCGACGATTGCGTTCCCGTACTGAGCTATGCGATCCTGATAAACGGTCGCCAGCTTCCGCATTTTCTTGGGAACCGTGAGATCTCCAACGCCCAATTCCCGGGATGTAGTGTCCAGATCGGCGAAAAACAAATCGACAATTTCCTGGGCCATGGGTTCGGCATCCTCATCGCTGTGACGCACCCGGCTCACAAACAGGATGACGTGGAGGAGAAGCGCCTCGAATCGGGCTTCGAGCGTATCGGGAATGCCGAACTGCGTATAAAGCGCGGGCGACCGCGACAGCGCCACAATGGAGCCATAAATATCGTGCGCATTCCGCTTGCGTCTTGCGCGTTTGGTGAGCCAGTTTAACATGTCGGAAAGACGATGCTCCTTAACCCAGTTGCTGACACCTTGTACGCAAAACGCGGCGAATGCGCTATTGACTGATCGCCTCAAAATGATCCAAAGGCGCATGTATCGTGACAAAACGTCAAATGATGCTATAGCTCCGGTACACCATACAGACATGAAACACGCTCACTTGTCCGCCAATCAGAAACGCGCAACTCCTCGCCTCGCCACGGTGTTTGCGGCCGCGCTTTTCGTGACGGCATGCGCGGGCCAGGTCGACCGCCACGGTCATCTCTTCACGGATGTGGACCTTGAACAGATCCAACCCGGAATGTCACAGGATCAGGTACGCCTGACGCTCGGTACGCCCGACACGACGGGCACGCTGGACGGACAGGTGTTCTATTACATTTCAAGCACCCGCAAGACATTGCCGGCGGGCCGTCCGAAGGTCATCGACCGAAAGGTCGTCGCGGTCTATTTCGATCAGAACCAGACCGTGAAGGAAGTCGGGCGCTACGGGCTGAAGGACGGCAGGATCATCAGCTTCGCCGACGGGGAAACGCCAACCTACGGCAAAAAGCTCACCGCCCTCGAACAGCTCTTCGGCAACATCGCGAACCGCCGTTCGCTGCTGAAGGAATCAGCCCCGAGCTACTAGAGCCCTTTCGTTCAGTTCACGAAAAAAAGGCCCCGCCGAGACGGGGCCTTTTCTTTCATATCGTGAGTGGTTGTCGCGGTCAGTGTGCCAGCACGGCCAACAGCAGAAGCGCGACGATGTTGGTGATCTTGATCATCGGGTTGACTGCCGGACCGGCCGTATCCTTGTAAGGATCGCCGACCGTATCGCCTGTGACGGCGGCCTTGTGGGCTTCCGAGCCCTTGCCGCCATAGTTGCCGTCTTCGATGTATTTCTTGGCGTTGTCCCAGGCACCACCGCCAGCGGTCATGGAAATCGCTACGAACAGTCCCGTCACGATAACACCCAGCAGCATGGCGCCGAGGGCCGAGAAGGCCGCGGATTTGCCAGCCACCATGTTGACCAGGAAGAAGCAGACGACGGGAGAAAGCACCGGCAGCAATGAAGGGATCATCATCTCCTTGATCGCGGCACGGGTCAGAAGGTCGACGGCTCGCCCATAGTCCGGCTTGTCCTTGCCCTTCATGATTCCCGGCTTCTCCTTGAACTGGCGGCGTACCTCCTCGACGATTGCGCCGCCCGCACGGCCGACAGCCATCATGCCCATGGCGCCGAACAGGTAGGGCAGCAGTCCACCGAGGAAAAGGCCGACCACGACATACGGATTGGACAGGGAGAAATCGAGCTCCACGCCCTGGAAATAGCCGAACATCTGGCCGTTCGTTTCATTCGCCTTGCCGATGAAGTGCTTCAGGTCCTCCGTATAGGCAGCGAACAGCACGAGGGCACCGAGGCCTGCTGAACCGATCGCGTAACCCTTGGTCACCGCCTTGGTGGTGTTCCCGACCGCATCGAGGGCATCGGTGGTGTTGCGGACGTCCTCTTTCAGGTTGGCCATCTCGGCGATGCCGCCGGCGTTGTCGGTCACCGGACCGAATGCGTCCAGCGCAACGACCACGCCTGCCAGCGCCAGCATGGTCGTCACGGCGATGGCGATGCCGAACAGACCGGCCAGCGAATAGGTGATGACGATGCCGAGAATGATGACCAGAGCCGGAAGCGCCGTCGCCTCAAGCGAAACGGCGAGCCCCTGGATCACGTTCGTTCCGTGGCCCGTCACGGACGCTGCGGCGACCGACTGAACCGGACGGTAGTTGGTGCCGGTGTAATATTCGGTGATGACGATGATCAGCGTCGTGACGACAAGTCCGGTCAATGCGCACCAGAAGAGATCCCATCCGGTGAAGGTCTGACCGAGAGCGGTGAACTCACTGTCCAGTCCGAGCAGATAGCTTGTCACCCCGAGGATCGCGAACAGCGACAGCACCCCGGCGGCGATGAAGCCCTTGTAGAGTGCGCCCATGATCGACTGGCTCGGGCCCAGCTTGACGAAGAAGGTGCCGATGATCGAGGTGACGACGCAGGCGCCGCCGATGGCCAGCGGGTAGACCATCATCGGTTCAACCGAGGCGGTGCCGGCGAAAAAGATCGAGGCGAGCACCATGGTCGCGACGACCGTCACGGCGTAGGTTTCGAACAGGTCGGCGGCCATGCCCGCGCAGTCGCCGACATTGTCGCCGACATTGTCCGCGATGGTGGCGGGGTTGCGCGGATCGTCTTCCGGAATTCCCGCTTCGACCTTGCCCACGAGATCGCCGCCCACGTCGGCACCCTTGGTAAAGATGCCGCCGCCGAGACGGGCGAAGATGGAAATGAGCGACGCACCGAAACCGAGCGCCACGAGCGCGTCAACGACCGTGCGGTCATCCGGGGAATATCCGGCAACGATTGTCAGATACGCGTAGTAGACCGCGACGGAGAGAAGCGCGAGACCGGCAACGAGCATGCCGGTGACCGCGCCTGACTTGAAGGCGATCTCAAGCCCGGCTCCCAGGCTCTTGCTGGCCGCCTGGGTCGTTCGCACATTGGCGCGCACCGACACGAGCATGCCGATGAACCCGGCGGCGCCGGAGAGCGCCGCGCCGATGAGAAATCCGATTGCGGTGGTGAGCGAGAGCATCAACCACACGAGCACGAAGATGACGACGCCGGCAATTGCGATGGTCGTGTATTGCCGCGTCAGATAAGCCGTTGCACCTTCCTGGATTGCACCGGCGATCTCCTGCATGCGCTTGTTGCCCGCGTCGGCCGACATGACCGACTGAATGGCCCAAATGCCATAGACAATGGAAAGCGCACCACAGGCGATGATCAGGTAAAGAACCGTGTTCATAATGACCGTCCCTGTTCTGGATAGGTTCGAAAGCCGCGGGAAAGAACTGCGGGACAGATATAGCGGCGTGTGTAGTGACGCCGACCGGAACTCCCCCAAGCCCAGCCCGGACCGAAAAGTCGCGCGGAACATGCCAAAATTGACTGTGCAACGCAACAATTGAGGCGACAATTTTGGTCGCAGCGGGAAAACGCAGGTTTCACCGCTACGGGCTGTTTGGCGCCGCACCCCAGCGTGTGCTGCGCAGGGACAGCAGGAAGACCAGTCCCGACGCCAGAACGACGAAGGGAAGATACGAGATCGTCACCGTTTCCCAACCCGTATCGTGCAGCAGTTTGCCGGAGAAAAAGGAGGCGAACGCAAGGAGGCCAAACACCATGAACTCATTGACAGCCTGCACTTTATTGCGCTCCTCCGGGCGATGGCAGTCTGTGACCATGGTGGTCGATCCTATGTATCCAAGGTTCCACCCGACGCCGAGCAGGATCATTGCCAGATTGAAATGCCAGAGCGAAATGCCCGCATGAGCGACCACTCCCGCTCCCGCCAGAAGAAGCAATCCGGCCAGAACGACGCGTTCACGGCCGAACCGGTCTATCAACCGCCCGGTGACGAAACTCGGCGCGAACATCGCCAGCACATGCCACTGAATCGCCCAGGCGGCCGAATCAACCGAATGGTTGCAGGCGACCATGGCGAGCGGCGTAGCCGTCATCAGAAAGGTCATCGACCCGTAACTTACCATGCCGCTGAAGATTGCGATGCGGAGTCTCGGCTGTTTGAGAATCTCGCGCAGCGGCCGCGGCGGCGTCCCGTCCGCTGCAAGTTTCGGTGCTTTCGGAATATCGATGAGTGACAGTATGCCGATTGCCAGCAGCGATGCCGCGGCGGAGGCCACATACACGCCTGCGAAGGTCACGGGCGCGAGGGCGTCTTTCGTATAGATCACGAGCTGCGGCCCGGCGACCGCCGCGATGAGGCCACCGGCGAGAACCCATGAGATGGCCCGTGGCCGGAAGGCTTCGCTGGCGGTGTCCGCCGCGGCGAACCGGTAATATTGCGCAAATGCCTGGTAGGCTCCGGACAGGAATATGGCGAAGCAGAACAGCCAGAACGAACGGTCGTAGATGGCGTAGGTCGCGAGAGCCGCGCTGAGCGCTCCTGTCACCGCGCCCAACTGAAACCCGGCACGGCGGCCCACTTCGCGCATGAACATGGAAGCGGGAATTGTTGTGATCAGCGATCCGATGATGAACGCTGTTACTGGAAGGGTTGCAAGCGACTTGTCTTCCGCCAGGACGTGCCCGACGAGGCCGGTTGTCGCGACCTGGATGGTCGCGCTGATGTAATAGAGCGCCTGGGCGAATGACAGGATCAGGGCGTTGCGTTTTGCCCGCTTGTCGCCGTCAACCGGTTGTTCGGGAATGACGTGAGTGTGACTCATGACGAGCGCTATATGCGCGCTTGGCGGCGCGAACACAAACGAAGAATTCAAAAATGGGCGTAACTTTTTCGGGACATCGCAATCTCGTTTCCCTGCCCATCCCGGACCCGAACGCCTTCGTCGGCCGCCACGATCCGCCCGATCGCAGTGACATCCACCCCTGCCCTGCGGCAATCATCCTCGAACGCCGCTGCCGCGGTTTCTGGGACCGTTTGCAGGATTTCGTAATCGTCGCCGCCGCTGAGAAGTTCTTCCAGTATGTCCGAGTCCTTTTCAACCCAGAGCGTTGCTGCATCGGAAAGCGGCACTTTGTCCGCTTCGATGATCCCGCCGACACTGGACGCCCGGCACAGCTTGACGAAATCGCCGACAAGGCCGTCGGATACGTCCATGGATGCACTGGTGTGGAGCCGGACGGGCTCTATCGACGCGAGTCGGGGCCGTGGTCTGAGATAGCGGTTGCGAAGAAAGTCGCGTTGCGCATCGGAGAGCCCTTCCGGCGCAATATCAGGGGGTTGGAAGAGCTTCAGGCCGAGGACCGCGTCGCCAATGGTTCCCGTCACATAGACGGTGTCTCCCTCGCCCGCCCCGTCGCGGTGAACCATGCGCCCCTCGGGCACAAAACCCGCTGCCGTGATGGACAGGGTGACAGGTCCCGGCGTTGCGACCGTATCGCCGCCCAGGAGCGTGCATCCGAATGTGTCCTGCGCCTCGGCCAGTCCATGGCGCAAGCCTCCGAGCCATGCCGGATCGGGATTGCCGGGCAGGGACAATGACAGCAGGTAAACCGCCGGTTCAGCACCCTTGGCGCAAAGGTCCGATACGTTGACGGCGAGCGCCTTGTAAGCAACATCCTCAGGCGTGGTTTGGTCGAGAAAGTGCACCCCGCTCACGATGACGTCCGTCGTCATGACGATATCCATGCCGTCCGGCGGATTGATCAGGCCCGCATCGTCGGTGAGGTTGAAAGCCCCGGGCGTATCGGCGGCGAGCGGCGCGAAATAGCGCTCGATGATGTCCCCTTCGCCGGATTGCGGTCGGTCACTCATCGCTCTTGCGTTCGAATTCATGGGCACGCCTTGAGCGGGCGAGCTGATCGAGGATGCCGTTCACCACCTTGGGTTCGTCAGGTCCGAAATAGGCATGGGCGATATCGACATATTCATTGATCACCGCCTTTGCCGGAATATCGTCCCGCAGCGCGAGTTCAAAGGCGGCGGAACGCAGGATCGCACGCAGGATGCTGTCAACCCGGGCAAGGCGCCAACCGTCCGCCAGATGGGCATCGAGGACAGGATCAATGGCCTGTTGTTCGCGCACGACGCCCAGAACGATATCTTCAAAGAGTGCGCGGTCCGCTTCGGGCGCGCCGATGGATTTGGCAATGTCGCCGAGGCGGTGCTTTTCAAACTCGGCGACCACGTCGCTGGCGTCGATCCCGGTCATGTCCATCTGGTAGAGCGCCTGGACGGCCGACAGCCGTGCAGCACTACGGGAGGCTGAACGCGGCGTGGCGGACGCCTTGGCGTGGTCCTTGGTCGGCGTGGCGTTCACCGGCCCGACTTCCGCTCAAGGTCGCCAGCGAGTTCCAGCAACGTGGCGCATGCAATTGCTGCGGAAGCCCCCTTGTTGCGGCCATCGACGCTTGCGCGCGCCCAGGCCTGCTCGCGCGTGTCGACCGTCAGAATCCCGTTTCCGACGGCAATGGAATTGTTTACCGCGATATCCAGCAGTCCGCGTGCGGATTCCGCCGCCACGATATCGTAGTGAGACGTCTCCCCGCGGATCACGCATCCCAGGGCCACGCAGCCGTCGTGACGGCCCTTCGGTCCGACGATCTTCGAATTCACGGCCATACTCAGCGCGACCGGCACTTCGAGCGCTCCGGGAACCGAGATTCGCTCAAACCCTATGCCGCGCCGGCGCAGCTCTTCCGTAGCGCCCCGGGCGAGTTCGTTGGTGATGTCGTCATAGAAGCGGGCTTCGATGATCAGGACGGACTGGGCGAGTTTGGCCATAGACGTTCCTAGTCGAGGCGGCGGGTGTCGGAGATTTCGAGCCCGTATCCCTCAAGCCCGACCACTTTCCTTTGCGGCGAGTTTGTGAGCAGGACCATGTCGCGCACGCCCAGGTCGTGCAGGATCTGCGATCCGATGCCGACTTCCAGAAGCCGGCTCTGTTCGCCGTCGGCGCTTTCGCCTTCCCGTTCCTTTTCGGATTGCAGCGCGTCGGTCACGGCGTGGGGCCAGATATCCCTTATCAGCACGAGCACGCCCCTTCCCTCGTCTGCGATCCGTTCCATCGCCTTGTGGAGCAGCGATCCCTCGCGGCCCTTTTCGGTGACGCCGAGAACATCGTTCAGCGTATTGGACGCATGTACGCGCACGAGAACCGGGCCGCCTTCGGAGATATCTCCCTTGACGAGCGCGATATGTTCCTCCGACGGGCCTTCCGTGGTGCGATAGACGCGCATGGCGAATTCCCCGCCATATGCGCTCTCAACCCGCGTCTCGGCAACGCAGCGCACGATGCTGTCATGTTTCCGGCGATAGGCGATGAGATCAGCAATGGTCGCGACCTTGAGGCCGTGAAGTTGCGCAAACGCGACCAGATCGGGCATGCGCGCCATGGTGCCGTCGTCATTCATGATCTCGCAGATGACGCCGGCGGGATACAGGCCCGCGAGACGCGCAAGGTCGACGGCGGCCTCGGTGTGGCCTGCGCGCATCAGGACGCCGCCTTCGCGGGCGATCAGTGGAAAGACATGGCCTGGCGTGGAGATATTCTCGGGACCGCGCGTGGGGTCGATGGCCACTGAAATGGTCCGCGCCCTGTCATGGGCCGAAATCCCGGTGGAAATGCCTTCGCGCGCTTCGATGGACACGGTGAAAGCAGTCTCATGGCGGGACTCGTTGTTGTGCCGCGCCATCAGATCGAGATTGAGTTCGCTCGCCCGCGCGCCGGTGAGCGCAAGGCAGATCAGGCCGCGCCCATGCTTCGCCATGAAATTGATTGCGTCGGGCGTGGCCATCTGCGCGGGAATGACGAGATCTCCCTCGTTTTCGCGGTCTTCCGCGTCGACGAGGATGAACATGCGCCCATTGCGCGCATCCTCCAGCACGTCCTCGATGGATGAGAGGAAGCTCGTATCCTGGTTTTGCGCGGCGATACTCACAATCGACCGGTCCTGCTAACTGCCACTCTGCGTGATCCTTGCCACATACCGGGCCAACAGGTCTACTTCCAGATTGACCCGGTCGCCCTCGGACACATCGCCCCAGCTGGTGACCTGCAGCGTATGCGGGATCAGATTGACGCCAAAACGTGTCCGCTCAACGTCGTTAACCGTAAGCGAGACGCCGTTCAGCGCAACGCAGCCCTTTGGCGCGATGAACTTCGCGAATGTGTCCCCGACCTCGATTTCAAAGCGCATCGAGTCTCCGTCGGGATTGCGAGACACGACCGACGCAATGCCGTCGACATGGCCGGTGACGATATGTCCGCCCAGTTCGGTGGTTGGCGTCAGGGACCGTTCAAGATTGATCTTCTGCCCGGCTTCCCAGGATCCGAGGGTCGTTTTCGACAGCGTTTCGTTGGAAACGTCGACGGCGAAGCCAGACTGGAATCCATCCTTCCCGAGCAAGACTTCCACGACCGTCAGGCAACATCCGTCGCATGCAATGGATGCGCCGATCACCGTCTGGTCGAGAGCGTATCCGCAGCCGAGTTCGAACCGGCCCTGCCCAGCGCGCTGGACCATGCCGACATCCGTGACGAGGCCTGTGAACATGACTGCCTATCCGTTCTTCCGGCGATAAACATCGAGCGTATCATGCCCGAGTTCGCGCGTGCTTTCTCTCATGAAATCTCCCGAAGTTTCAATCGCCGACAACTGCTCACCGGCAAGTGCGGGCAAGCCGTTGCCGCCTGCCGGTTCCGGGCCCTTGTAAATGTAGATTTCATCGACAAGGCCTGCATTCCAGAAGCTGGAGGCAACATGCGGACCGCCTTCGACGAGCAGCCGTGTGATGCCGCGTGCCGCAAGCGCCGAGAGAACATCCCTGATATCGAGGCCGCCGCCTTCGTTCACTTCCGCGCGGATGATTTCCGCGCCCGCGCCGGCCAAGGTCTTTTCGCGTGCCGTGTCGGCTTTTAACGATCCGACGGCCCAGACCGGCGCCGTCTCGATATCGGCGAACAGTTTTGCCGTGGCCGGTATGTCGAGAGCGCTGCACAGGACGACGCGAACGGGGGAATCCTCCACCATACCCGGAAGGCGGCATGTGAGCGATGGGTCATCGGCCGTGATCGTTCCGTGACCCGCGAGGATCGCGTCGGCGCGGGCGCGCAACAGGTGACCATGGGCGCGGGCGTCCGATCCGGTTACCCATACCGGCGCACCCTCGCGTCCCTGCGGAACGAGACCGTCCGAGCCGACGGCCAGCTTGAGCTGAACCAGAGGTCTGTTTTCGCGCACACGCAGTATGTGTCCCCGGGCAAGTGCAGCCCCTTCTTCTTCCAGACATCCCTCTTCGACCTCAATACCTGCATCATTGAGCTTTGAGATGCCTTTCCCGGCGACACGCGGGTCGGGGTCACCCGCGGATACAACGACACGGGAGATGCCGGCTTCGATGATCGCGTCGGCGCAGGGCGGCGTCTTCGCATGATGCGCGCAAGGCTCAAGGGTTACATAGAGCGTGGCGCCGCGCGCCGCTTCGCCTGCCCGCTCAAGCGCGACCCGTTCCGCATGCGGACGTCCCCCGTGCATCGTCCACCCGCATGCGACCAGTTCATCCCGGGACCCATCGGGGCGGACGATCAGTGCGCCAACAGCCGGATTTGGTGCGGTTCGCCCCAGAGTGCGGCGCGCGAGCGCGAACGCGGCCCGCATATACGCTTCGTCATGGTGGGGCATCGCATGCGTGCCTTCGTGAAACCGGCGTCAGGGCCGGTCAGTCTTCGTGTGCATCGGGAAAGGCATCTTCGGCCTCGTCCTCACCGGCAAGCTCGCCAAGCAATGCCTCGAAATCACGCGCTTCGCGGAAATTCTTGTAGACGGAGGCGAAGCGCACATAGGCCACGTCGTCGAGGCCCTTGAGGCCCTCCATGACCAGCCGTCCGATGGTCTGAGACTTGATGTCGCCGTCGCCCATATTTTCAAGCCGGCGGACGATCCCGCTGACCATGCGCTCCACCCGTTCAGGGTCCACGGCGCGTTTGCGCAACGCGATCTGGATGGAGCGCATCAGCTTGTCGCGGTCGAAGGGCGCCCGGCGGCCATTCTTCTTGACTACGGTCAGCTCACGAAGCTGCACCCGCTCGAATGTGGTGAAACGTCCGCTGCAATCGGCGCAGACCCTGCGCCGGCGTATCGCCGTATGGTCTTCCGACGGACGCGAATCCTTCACCTGTGTATTGGTGCTTCCGCAGTATGGACACCGCATGGTGCTGCCTCTCTGATCCGGACGCCCGGAGGATGCGAAACGTTATGCCCTAGGCTCCCACGCCCGTCGGGTAGATCGGGAACCGGCCGCACAGATCAATCGCCTTTTCCTTGACCGCGGCTTCCACTTCGTAATTGCCGTCCGGACCGTTGGCGACCAGACCGTCCGTCACCTCGATGATCATTCTGCCGATGTCCTGAAACTCACTGACACCAAATCCGCGCGTGGTACTCGCAGGCGTGCCAAGACGGATGCCGGATGTCACCATCGGTTTCTGGGGGTCGAACGGCACGCCATTCTTGTTGCAGGTGATGTTCGCGCGTCCCAGCGCGTTTTCGGCATCCCGACCGGTCAGGCCTTTGGGTCTGAGGTCGACCAGCAAGACATGCGTATCCGTTCCGCCCGACACGAGATCGAGACCACCGTCCTGGAGAACGGTTCCGAGTGCCCGGGCATTCTCCACGACCTGTTTTGCATAGATCTTGAAAGATGGTTGCAGGGCTTCATGGAAGGCGACCGCCTTTGCGGCGATGATATGCATGAAGGGCCCGCCCTGGATGCCGGGAAAGATCGCGGAATTGATCTTCTTCGCCAGCGCTTCGTCATTCGTGAGGATCAGGCCGCCGCGCGGCCCGCGCAGTGTCTTGTGGGTCGTCGAGGTGGCAACGTGGGCGTGCGGAAACGGGCTCGGGTGAACGCCGGCGGCGACAAGGCCTGCGAAATGCGCCATGTCGACCATAAAGTAGGCGTCGACCGCATCGGCGATCTGGCGGAACTTCACGAAATCGATGATCCGCGGATAAGCAGAGCCGCCCGCGATAATGATCCTGGGCTTGTGTTCGTTTGCCAGCTTCTCGACTTCATCGAAGTCGATCAGGTTGTCGTCGCGGCGCACGCCATACTGCACGGCGTTGAACCATTTGCCGGATTGATTCGGTGGCGCGCCGTGGGTCAGGTGTCCGCCTGCCGCAAGGCTCAAGCCGAGGATCGTGTCACCGGGCTTGGCCATCGCCATGACCGCGCCCTGGTTGGCCTGCGAACCGGAGTTGGCCTGAACATTGGCAAACTCACATCCGAACAGGCGCGTGACGCGTTCGATCGCGAGCCGCTCGGCAACGTCGACATGCTCGCATCCCCCATAATATCGCCGCCCGGGATATCCTTCGGCATACTTGTTCGTGAGAACGGAGCCCGCAGCTTCCAGAACCGCGCGCGAGACGATATTCTCGGACGCGATCAGTTCGATTTCATTCTGCTGGCGTCCTAGTTCATTCTCAATTGCGGCCCAGATGTCCGGATCGCTTTCGGCAATAGACCGGAGGAAAAAGCCTGGGACACGCCCCTCATATTCTGCAGCATCGGCAACTGACATCTTTTCATTCCTTGTCGAGAAAGACAGCGTGTTGGTGTGGCTCCACTCCGCGAGCCACTTACCACATGTTGTGGGGCGACTCAAAGCGATGGCGGCCGTTTCCCAGAGACAGTTTGGCGTCGCAGGTTGCCTGAATCGCCGACCCGCGATTTAATGCGCCACCTATGACCGAGATACTTTCATCGGCGGAAGAAATCGCCGCCCGCATCCCCGACGGTGCCCTGCTTGCGCTTCCGCCGGAATATGCGCCCTGCTCCATGGAAACGATTCGCGCGCTTGTGCGCCGCGGCGCAAAAGAGCTGCGATTGCTCGGCGTGCCGCAATTCGGCATTCAGGCGGAACTGCTGATCGGGTCGGGATGCGTTGCGGAAGTTGAAACGGCCGCTGTGACGCTGGGGGAACAGGGGCTTGCGCCGCGCTTCACCGATGCGATCAAACAGCAGAAGATCAGGATGCGCGATACCACCTGCCCGGCGATCCATGCGGCGCTTCAGGCCAGTGAAAAGGGTCTGCCCTTCATGCCCCTGCGGGGCCTGATCGGCACCGATATCCTGGCGCGGCGCGACGACTGGCGGTTGGGCGAGAATCCGTTTGGCGAGGACGACCCCATCGTTTATCTCCCGGCCATTCGCCCCGACGTAGCGCTATTTCATGCGCCGAAGGCGGACAGAAACGGCAATGTGTGGATTGGTCTGCGGCGTGAACTGATGATGATGGCCCATGCTTCCGCAAATGCCTGCGTGACCGTTGAAGAGATCGTGGACGGGGATCTGCTCGACGATCCGCAATTGGCGGCGGGAACAATACCCGGGCTCTATGTCAGCGCCATCGCACCCGCGGAGCGCGGCGCATGGCCGCTCGGCGTCCCGCATCTTTACGAGCGCGACAATGCGCATCTCGCCCGGTATGCGGAGATGGCGAAGAGCCAACAGGGCTTCGATGCTTATGTCGATCAATGGGTGAACGGCAGGGCAGCCGCGGAATGAGCGGTATCCGCACCGAAGAAATCATGATCGCGACGATTGCCCGGATGCTGTCTGGGCTGTCGCACGTCGCGGTGGGCGCGGCTTCACCTGTACCCGGTTCGGCGGCGCTGCTGGCGCGCCGGCTCTCCGGCGGTGCATTGCGGGTGTCCCTCCTCGGGCGCGTCTCCAATCCCACCTTCACCGATGGTGCGCGCGAGCTGTTCGACTGCGCCGCGCAGGGGCGTATTGACGCGTTCTTTCTGAGCGGTGTACAGATCGACGGTCAGGCCAACATAAACCTCGTTTCCATCGGCGATCCCGACAAGCCAAAGGCACGCTTTCCGGGCTCTTTCGGGTCGGCCTACCTCTACTTCCTCGTGCCGCGCGTCATTCTGTTCCGTCAGGATCATTCGCCGCGCGCGCTTGTGCCCAAGGTCGATTACGTCAGTGCGCCGGGGGTATCGGAGCCCAATGTCTACCGTCCGGGCGGTCCGTATGCGCTGGTGACGGGACGCTGTGTGTTCGACTTCGACAAGGATGCCGGCCGCTTCCGGCTCGGGAGCGTGCACTCCGGCCACACGGTGGAAGAGATCGAAAAAGAGACAGGCTTCGACTTCGAGATGCCGGACGGCGCGGTGGTTCCGGAAACGGAGATGCCGAGCCGGGAATGGATAGACCTCATCCGCGGGCCCGTTGGTGAGGAAATCCGCGAAACCTATCCCGATTTTGCATCGCGGATGTTCGGCAAAGCCTAAGCGATCCAGCCTTTGGACCCGGACGAACCATCCTCGCCCGGCTCTTCGCCGGGGTCCGAACCGCCCTCACCGGAATCCTTTTCAAGTTGTGCCTGCAATTTGCGCACGGCGATGCGCTGAAGGTCCGTCTGGGCTGCGCTCGCCGGACCCATGATTGTGACCTCGGTTCCGGTGGCCGCGTCCACGGCAATCACCTTCATGGCCTGACCGACCTGCTTGTATTCGATGTAAATTTCGCCGCTCGGACCGGCAATCCGGTCCGATCCAGGCCTGCCGCTGTCGTCGCCCCTATGCGGCACGCCTCAGATCCATCTCGCCCCACAGCTCATTGAGCGCGCTGACGAGATGGTCGATGTCGGCGTCCGAATGGAGCGGTCCGGGTGTCAGACGGATGCGCTCCGTGCCGCGCGGTACCGTGGGATAGTTGATGGGTTGCACGTAGATGTTAAAGCGATCCATCAGGGCATCGGTCAGTTCCTTGCACAGCACCGGATCACCCACCATCACCGGCACGATATGGCTCGGGTTTTCCATCACCGGAAGGCCGGTTTCGCGCAGTCTGCGCTTCAGGGTGCGTGCGCGCTCTTGTTGCCGCTCGCGCTCGATCTGACTGACTTTCAGATGCCGGACGCTGGTCAGGGCTCCGGCGACGATCGCAGGTGCGAGAGACGTCGTGAAGATGAACCCGGGCGCGAAGGAACGAATGGCGTCGACGATGTCCGCGCTCGCCGCGATGTAACCGCCCATAACGCCGAAGCCCTTGGCGAGCGTGCCTTCGATGACGTCGATACGGTCCATGACGCCGTCGCGATCCGCGACACCGCCGCCGCGAGGCCCGTAGAGGCCAACCGCGTGCACTTCGTCGAGATAGGTCATCGCGTTGTACTTGTCGGCGAGATCGCAGATATCGCTGATCGGCGAAATGTTGCCATCCATGGAGTAAACCGACTCGAATGCGATGAGTTTGGGCGTGTCGGGGTCGTGCTGCTTCAGCAACTCCTCCAGATGGCCCAGATCGTTGTGCCGCCAGATTTGTTTGGGGCCGCCGCCATGCCGGATGCCGGCGATCATCGAAGCGTGGTTTTTTTCGTCCGAAAAGATCACGCACCCCGGGAGCAGCTTTACAAGCGTGCTGATGGACGCGTCGTTGCCGACATATCCGGATGTGAACAGCAGGGCGGATTCCTTGCCGTGGAGGTCGGCAAGCTCGTGCTCAAGCTCCACATGGTAATGCGTCGTGCCCGAAATATTGCGGGTGCCGCCGGAGCCCGCGCCCGCGCTGTCGATGGCCTCATGCATTGCCGCCATCACGTTGGCGTTCTGGCCCATGCCCAGATAGTCGTTGCTGCACCAAACCTTGATATCGCGTGTTCCATCGCCGTGAAAATGTTCCGCCTTCGGAAAACTGCCGCAGCATCGCTTGATATCGGCAAATTCGCGATATCGGCCTTCTTCGCGGATTGATTTCAGTGCGTCAGCAAACGTTTGACTGTAGTTCATGACCATCCCTCGATGCTTGGGGGCACTTATCCTGTTCCCTGCCGTCTGACGTGCAGTGCAAATGTCGGGTCATAGCTTAGAACATTATAACGGTTCTAACCTCCCAAAAATTCACATTCCCGCCAACGGTCTTTTCGTCGCGGTCGCGCGAAAACACCATCACAACGGCATTGCAATGGTACTTTCACACAACGGCATCATTCTGGCATTGATCTAAGTTAATAGGCCGAGGCTGTCGCTCCGACCCGGTCGCGGCCGTAAATATCCCGTCGGAAATTGACCGTGCCGTCTTTCGTCGCCCACGCGGTCACGTAGACCAGATAGAGCGGGACACGGCGTTTCAGCGAAACATCCTTGCGAACGCCATTCTGCTCCAGTTGGGCGACCTTTCCGTAGTCCCAACCGCCATTCGATTCCAGCAGCCAGGACACGAGCTGTTTTACGTTTTGCACCCGAACGCATCCCGAGCTCTGGGCGCGGAAATTGCGGGCGAACAGGCTCTTCGACGGTGTGTCGTGCAGGTAAACGGAATGGGCGTTGTGAAAATTGATCTTCACGAATCCCATGGAATTGTCTTTCCACGGCTCCTGACGGTAGCGGTAGCTGTAGACTGCGGGCGAACTCCAGTTGATGGTGCGTGGATCGAGCTTTTTGCCGCCCTTGAACGCATCGATCCGGTATTCGCTCAAAATGTCCTTGCCGCGACGCGCATACAGGCGTGCCTTCGGCACCAGATCTTTCTTCACGATGCTCCGGGGAATATTCCAGTACGGATTGAAATTGATCTGGTGGATCTGGCTGCGCAGGACCGGCGTCTGGCGATCCACCTTGCCGACAACGGCCGCGTGGCGCGAGACCACCTGGTCATTCTCCACCGCCTCGATCTGGGCCGCGGGAATGTTGACGGCAACATATTTCTTGCTGGCGGAACGTGAATGTTTGCGAAGGCGCACAAGATTGGTCTTCAACTGTTGCAACCGGGCCTTGGCCGGTACGTTCAGAGCCAGGATTGTCGATTTGTCCAGCTGCCCCGTGGGTTTCAACCCGTGACGGACCTGAAACCGCCGTACGCCCTCGGTCAGACGATAGTCGTAGCGTGCCGAACGTCCGCGCGACTGCGGTATGTCGCGCGTGAGTTCAAGACGCCTGCGCAGGAGAACGACCGCGCGGTGGCGTGTCCCGGGCCTGAGGCGAAGCATGGGAATGGGTTCCCACCCGCCACCGGCAACGATCACCTGATATTGCTTGATCGCGGCGGACAACGGCGCAAGGTTTGATTTCGACAGCGTGGGATGACCGACGGGAAGCTGTGTCTCCCAGGAGCGTTTCAGGTGCCGGCCGTAAGAGCTGTATCCCCGTCCCGTATCACCCCAGCTCCGGGCCCACCGCTCCGAGCCGACGTCGGCCCACGCGACGCCGGACGCCATGATCGTGGTGGCAAAGGCGATACCCGCTGTGATGTGTGTGATTGCTTTTCTGGTCGTACGCGAAACTTTGACCGGCACTTTTCCTGTCCTCACTTCCGGACCCCATCCGGGCAGCAATACGACGCGCTGCCCCATTACCATAGGCTCCCGGAGGTTAACAAAGCCCGACCATGTGTCTCATTTTCGTTATGCGTCGTGAGATTGACCATATGTGCGGCAGGTTCTTCTTCGGCAGGGAATCGCACATTGGCACCGGAATTTGGCGAAAATTCGCGAGCCCTGCCGGAAAAGAAAAACCCCCGGGGAATTCACGGCCCCGAGGGTGCAGTTGGCTGACAGATGTATCAGATCAGAGACGATAGCGGATCTGATCACCCCAGAAGCGTTCCAGGCGGAACAGCGAATCATTCATGGCATCGAGATCTGCGTCATTGACGCCACCAACCTTTTCGAGCGACTTCATCTGCCGGTCGTAAAGATCGTTGATCACCTGGCAGATCTCCTTGCCCTTGTCCGTCAAACTGACCCGTACCGAACGGCGGTCGTTCGTCGAACGCTGGTGATGGATATACCCGGCCTCAACCAGCTTTTTCAGGTTGTACGACACGTTCGAGCCGAGATAGTAACCACGGCTTCTCAGCTCACCTGCCGTCAACTCCGCATCCCCTATGTTGAACAGCAGCAAAGCCTGCACGCTGTTCACCTCCGAATGTCCGAGACGCTCGAATTCATCCTTGATGACGTCGAGCAACAGCCGGTGCAGCCGCTCGATCATCCGGAGCGATTTGAGGTACTGGTCCTTGATATCGTTGTTCTCGACCGGTTCCTCATGAGTCATGTCATATGCGACGCTCATAACCTGCCTCTTTTGTTTGTAAGTCTCCCCTTATGCGGGCGGAGACTACGCGAGGCAGGCTAAAATCGGCTTAAGAGGAAAGCTTAAAATTCCGTATACGGATGGGCGTCGAAATCAGGCAAACGGGTTCGCCGGCCTGAAGCCCGGGACGTCTTTTCCGGCAAAAATGGCGTCCACCACGTCATCGCTGACCTTCTCCAGGCTGCGTGGAGACCATTTCGGTTTGCCGTCCTTCTCCACCAGCAGGGCGCGAACACCCTCGTAAAGCTCATCCCCGGTCAGAAAGGCGTATGCGACCCGCGCCTCGATGATCAATGCGGCATCGAGCGACAGGAGCCCGAAGGCCGTAACCTGGCGGAACGCCACCTTCAGGCTGAGCGGCGAATTTTTGCGGATTGTGGCGGCAGTATCCGCCGCCCACTCCTTTTCATCGCCATTCGCCGCGTCGAGGGAGGCGAGGATTTCCTCGACCGATGCATGCGAGAAGTGCCGGTCGATCTGATATTGCATCTCCAGAAGCTTCGACGGCCCCGGATCGACATGACGGCTGTCGAGCACAGGGTCGATGGGTTCCGCGTCGGACATGGCGTCGCAAATGGCATCGAACTCGGACGCATCGATACAATGGGTCAGCAGTCCCAGCGCATAGGCGTCGGCGCGATTGATCGCATTTCCGGTCAGGGCGAGATAAAGCCCGATCTGGCCCGGCATCCGCGGCAGGAAATAGGTTGCGCCGACATCGGGAAAGAAGCCGATCCGGACCTCGGGCATGGCAAAGCTGTAGTTTTCGCCGGCGACCTTGTGGGTGCCGTAGAGCGAGGCGCCGACGCCGCCGCCGAACACGATCCCGTCCATCAGCGCCACGTGGGGCTTCATGAACCGGTCGAGCGTCCAGTTGTGCTGGTACTCGCTGGTATACTTCTCCAGGATCGTATCGATGTTTCCCGACGACTTCGCCTCGTAGATGGCCTTGAGGTCACCGCCGCTGCAGAAGGCGCGGTCCGATGCCGATCTCAACACCGTGCCGTAAATGTAGGGATCGATGGCCCATTTGATGTAGGACGCCTCCAGATCGGCGATCATGCCGTAGTTCAGGGCATTGAGCGCCTTTGGCCTGTTCAGCGTGGCGACGCCGCATCTGTCGCGCTGTTCCAGCAGTATGTCTTGGTTTTTGCTCATGAGTCCCCATCTCATACATGCCTTCAATCGGGCGGTTTGGAGCTATACACCGGCGCGGCAAATCCTCAAGGCGCCGTGCCGTGTTTAAGACAATTCACCGCAGCCGGCATAGAGCGCAATTGATGTTGAGACAATCGGCAATACTGGTTGCGGCACTGTTTTTCACACCGGCGCCGGTCATGGCCCAGGCGACACCCCCTGAAGCACAGGCGCTCGTGCCGCAGGACGTTCCCTTGCCCACGCGCAACCCGAAACGGCTGGAGCCGCCTCCTCCGCCGCATCCGCGCGACCTGAAAGCGCCGGAATGGACCGCGCAGGAAATCCAGGCAGCGCTGGACCGCTGCGACATGCTGCTCGCCGACATCGGCGTCGACTATACTCCCGTCGACCCGATCAGGGAGGGCGTTTGCGGGACGCCCGCGCCAATCGAACTGCGGTCCATTGGCAAAAAACACAAAATTTCCATCAGCCCGCCCGCACGCGTCACCTGCGATCTGGCGGCGACCCTGAGCGCGTGGGCCGACACGGTCGTTCAGGCGGAAGCGCAAAAGCATCTCGGCTCGAACATCGTGTCCATCAGAAACGTTGCGTCCTATGTGTGCCGCAACCGTTACAACGCACCTGGAAAACGCATTTCCGAGCACGCGCGCGCCAATGCACTGGACATGGCGGCTTTCACGACAGCGGATGGAAAAACGATAACGCTGCTGGACGACTGGGCCTTGCCGCCGGACAAGATCGAACCGGAGAAGACGCCTGCGCTCACCGCGGGGAGCGCACAGCCGAAGTCGGCAGGCTCAGGCGTTGTGCATACGCAAACGGATGCAAATCCGGCAGGCCCTGAACAGGATAAGCCAACCGTAAATGCTGGAGAACCGGACGAAGCCACGGCCGCGAAGCCCGCATACCGACCGGAGTCTGCCTTCCTGTATGGTATTCACGAGGGCGCTTGCAAACTGTTCGGAACCGTGCTCGGACCCCTTGCGAACAAGGCCCATGAGGATCACTTTCATTATGACCTTGCCCCGCGCAAACACGGCAATTTCTGCGAGTGAGGCACCCGGGACGTTTGGACGCTAACACTGTTCGCCAAGCAGACTGGTTTGCCAGCGTGGAGAGTGATAGTTTTTCGAGCGTCATACGTAAAGCAAAGTCCGTTTCTGTCATGTCCTCTACCGGTCGTCCTGTTTCCCTCGGCGCGGAGCGCGCCAAGCGAGATGAAAATACAACCACTCAAACCTCCGAACCGGCTGCGCCCGGCTTCCCTTCGGTGCGGATGCGTCGCAACCGCCGGGCCGATTGGTCGCGCCGGCTGGTCGCCGAGAACGCTCTCACCGCCAATGACCTGATCTGGCCCATCTTCATCGTCGACGGCGACAATGTCCGTGCGCCGGTGGAATCCATGCCGGGTGTCGACAGGTTGTCGGTCGACCAGGCCGTGGCGGCGGCTACGGAAGCGGTTGAGCTGAACATTCCGGCAATGGCGGTCTTTCCCTATACCGAACCCGCGTTGCGGGACGATGCGGGGTCGCAGGCCTTCAATCCCGACAATCTGGTTTGCCAGGCGGTGCGGGCGATCAAGGAAAGCGTGCCCGATATCGGTCTGATCTGCGACGTGGCGCTCGATCCCTATACCAGCCACGGTCATGACGGGTTGATGAGTGGCGATAAAATTGACAATGACCGGTCGCTCGATGCGCTGGTGCAGCAGGCCCTGGTCCAGACAGAGGCGGGCGCGGATATCATCGCGCCGTCCGATATGATGGACGGGCGCGTCGGCGCCATCCGCGCAGCCTTGGAGCAGGCCGGCCACAAGGACACGCAGATCATGTCCTATGCCGCCAAATACGCTTCGGCCTTCTATGGACCGTTCCGGGATGCGACGGGCTCGTCGTCAACGCTCAAAGGCGACAAACGGACCTATCAGATGGACCCGTCCAATACGGACGAGGCGTTGCGCGAGGTCGAGCTCGATATCGCCGAGGGCACCGATATGGTAATGGTCAAACCCGGCCTTCCCTATCTCGACGTGGTGCGGCGGGTGAAGGACGCCTTCGCCATGCCGACATTCGTCTATCAGGTATCGGGAGAATACGCGATGCTGATGGCGGCGGCGCAGAATGGCTGGCTTGACGGCGACCGGGTGATCCTGGAGAGCCTTGTCGGCTTCAAGCGGGCGGGCGCCGACGGGATTCTGAGTTACTTTGCGCCGCAGGCGGCGCGGCTCATCGCGCAGGCACACTGACGTGGCGATTGCCGAGAAGCCGCCGCCCGCATACGCCACGACGCTGGCGGAAATCGAAAGCGCGGCCAAGACCCTCAAAGGGCATGTTGTGCGCACGCCGTTGATCGCGGCGCCCAAGCTCTCCGCGCTTACCGGCGCGGAGATCTTCATCAAGTATGAGAATCTTCAATTCACCAATTCCTTCAAGGATCGCGGCGCATACCTGAAACTGGATTCCCTGAGCGGTGACGAGCGCAAACGCGGCGTTATCGCGATTTCGGCCGGAAATCACGCTCAGGCGGTTGCCTATCACGCGAGCCGGCTTGGCATCCCTGCCCTGATCGTGATGCCGGAGGGCACGCCCTTTGTGAAGGTTGGAAATACGGAAGCCCTCGGCGCGGAGGTGGTCCTCGCTGGCGAAACCATCGCCGAATCGCGGGAGACGGCGGACATCATCGCCGCCGAGCGCAATCTCACATTCGTCCACCCGTATGACGATCCGCTGGTGATTACCGGCCAGGGCACTGTCGGTGTAGAGATGCTCGCTGATCAGCCGGATCTCGACATGATCGTGGTGCCGGTCGGCGGCGGCGGCCTGATTGCGGGATGCGCCGTTGCCGCCAAGGCCCTGAAACCCGGCATCGAGATCATCGGCGTCGAGGCGGAATATTTCCCGTCGATGCACCACGGGGTCCGTGATGAAGAACCTGTCTGCGGAGGACAGACGCTTGCGGAAGGCATTGCGGTCAAGAAGGTGGGAGATCTCACCCTGCCGATCGTCCGCGATCTGGTTTCGGACATCATCCTCGTCGACGAGGCGGCGATCGAGCGCGCCATCTGTACACTGCTCACAGTTCAGAAGACCATGTCCGAAGGTGCCGGCGCATCGGGACTTGCCGCGATCTCGAAAGAGCCGGACCGGTTCCAGGGCAGGAAAATCGGGCTGGTGCTGACCGGCGGGAACATCGATCCCCGGATGCTCGCCTCCATCGTGGTGCGGGGGCTTGAGTATGAGGAGAAGATCGTCTCGCTGCGGCTCAATATCACCGATCAGCCCGGCGTGCTCGGAACGATCGCATCCATGCTCGGCAAGGCAGGCGCCAACATTCTGGAGGTCTCGCACCGGCGGACATTTCTCGATGTGCCGGCCAAGGGGGCAACGCTGGATATCGTGATCGAGACCAAGGACGCGGCACATGCCGCGAAGGTGATGGACAAGATGCGCGAAGCCGGGTTCGAGGTCGAAAGGCGCTCCGGCGCCGACGGTGACTTCGGCGCATATTAGCGTCCGATTCTGAAAGCTCTTGCCCTTCAATCCCGTCGTCACCATCTAAGGGGTGAACCAATCACGGATTCAGGAGGTGCATAATCCCATGGCGATAGAGCCGGCCCCCAATCAAGCCCCGCGCGATGTGAGTTTCGAGGCCGCGGACAAGCCGCATGCGTATGACCCGGTCACTCAGAGCGAGTATTTCGAAGGCGTTCTGGGCCGCCGCGTCATGGCTTTCATCATCGATGTCGTGATCATTTTCGCGCTGACCATTCTGGCCTACGTTTTTCTGCTGGTTGCCGGCATTTTCACGCTCGGTTTGGCCTGGTTGCTGTTCGGGCTCGCATTTCCGGTGATCGCCCTCACCTATAATGCTATCACGCTGAGCGGGCCGCAGTCCGCGACCATTGGCATGCGAGCAACGGATTTGCAGATGCGCACCTGGTACGGCGCACCCATGTACGCGCTGCTCGCCGCATTTCACGCCGTGCTCTACTATGTCTCGGTCGTGTTCCTTACGCCCTTTGTGCTGCTGATCGCGCCGTTCAATGCGCGCAAGCGCTGCCTCCACGACTTTCTGGCGGGTACGGTCGTGATCAATTCAGATGAGCGCGCGGACCTTTACCGGCGTCTCTAGCGAACTATCCACATGCCCAGCAGTTTGGTGGCGATAGGAGGCTGATTCTGCCCTACTATCGCGAGCATGAGTTTGCTTCCCGGCATCGAACAGGCCCACATGTGGGTCACGTTCGCGATCATTCTCGCCGCCGTCATTCTGTTCGCCATCGAGCGTATTCCGCTGGAACTCTCAGCAGGGTTGACAGTGCTTGCGCTGCTCGCCCTGTTTCACTTCTTCCCCTTGAACGTGACGGCGGGGCCGACCCCGGTCAACATCACGACGCTGCTGGCCGGTTTCGCCAACCCGGTCGTTTTCACGATCCTCGCCCTGCTCATGGTCGGCCAGGCGCTGATCCAGACCGGAACGATCGAGAAATCGACGGAGATTTTTCGCGGACTGATCAAGATTGCCCCGGCCGCCGCGCTGCCGACCATTCTGGTCATTGCCGCGCTGCTCAGCGCCTTCCTGAACAACACACCCGTCGTAATCCTGTTCATTCCGATCCTGAGCGCGCTTGCCGCGCGCCTCGGCAAGACGGCGGCGCATGTGCTGATGCCGCTTAGTTTCATCGCCATCCTCGGCGGTATGACCACGCTGATCGGTTCGTCGGCAAACCTGGTCGCGGCAACCGTTGCGGAGGCCAACGACATTCCCACAATCAACTTCTTTGATTTCACCGTGCCGGGCCTGCTGCTCGCCGGCATCGGCGCCCTCTACGTCATCTTCGTCATTCCCCGTCTGATCAAACCGAGCCCGGTTCTGGGGCAGACCGATGGAGAGCGCGGCAAGCATTTCATTGCGCAGATCACGCTCAATGAGGGCCACCCCTGGATCGGCATAAAATCCGTGGCGGGGCTGTTTCCCGGCCTGCACCAGATGACCGTGAAGCTGGTCCAGCGCGAGGGCCGGTCCGTCCTGCCGCCATTCGAGGATCTCACGCTGCAGCGAGGCGATGTGCTGATGATTGCCGCGACGCGGCGCAACCTCATGGAGGCGATTGCCCGAGACCGCTCCGTCATCGGCGATCTCGCACAGGCGGAAGAGCATCCGGACGACGCGGAACCCGTCCAGGGCGGGGAACGCGAGCGCCTGATCATGACCGAGGTCGTCATCGCGCCGGGGTCGCCGCGCATCGGCCGCGCATTGCGTCCCGAACGGTTCCGCTTCGATACGGGGTGCACATTGCTCGGTATCGAGCGTCACAGCCGGATGATGCATGATCCGTTTCACAAGATTCGCCTGATCGCGGGAGATGTCCTGCTTTTGCTTGGAACGCCGCAGGCGGTCCGCAACCTGCGCGACCATCGCGACCTGTTGCTGCTAGCGCGTTCGCGCGCCGAACTGCCCGTGCCGCATCATGCCAAAAGCGCGATGATCGTCTTCACGGCGATGATTCTCGGCGCAGCAAGCGGCTTCGTGCCGATCTCGATCGCCGCCATTTCGGGCGCCATCGGCATGGTTCTGGTGGGGGCTTTGACCGTGCCGCAGGCCGCGCGGGCCTTCGACGGGCGCATTTTCCTCCTGATCGGTGCCGCATTCGCCATGGCGGTAGCGCTGGAAGCGACCGGGGGTGCGGAATTCCTCGCCCGGAAGGTTGTCTCCATTTTCTCCGGCCATGGGCCCGTGGTGCTGCTGTCCGCCCTGTTTCTGCTCGTGGCCATTCTCACAAATTTCCTGAGCAACCACGCGACGGGCGCCCTGTTCGCGCCCATCGTGGTGAGTGCGGCAAACCAGATCGGCGCCGACCCGATGCCGTTCGTTTACGGGCTGATCTTCGCGCTCAACTGTTCATTCGCGACGCCCATCGCCTATCAGACCAACCTGATCGTCATGGGGCCGGGGCATTATCGCTTTCGCGACTTCATGATTGCCGGGTTGCCCTTGATCGTCCTTATATGGCTCGCCTATTCTTTCTTTGCGCCGCTTTACTTTTCTATGTAGTGCCTGTCGTTCGGAAGACGTAAATGCACCTTGAGGGACCGGAAAACCAGTGAGCGAACACAAGACCGATTTTCCGCAATTCTACATCACGACGGCGCAGCCCTGCCCCTACCTTCCCGGACGTCTGGAACGCAAGCTGTTCACACATCTTTCGCATGGCCGTTCCGGCAAGCTGATCGACCGGCTGCTCAAGGGCGGGTTCCGGCGCAGCCAGAACATCGCCTATACGCCCTACTGCGACGGCTGCACGGCATGCGTGCCCGTACGCATCGTCGTCGACGAGTTCGAACCGAGGCGCAGCTTCAAGCGGGTTCGGCAGTTGAACCGTGATCTGAATATCCGGCGCTGCGGCCCGGTGCCGACATCGGAACAGTATTCGCTGTTCCGGTCCTATATCGATCGCCGTCACGGCGACGGCGGCATGGCCGACATGACGGTCCTCGATTACGCGATGATGATCGAGGACAGCGTCGTCAACACGTTCCTCACCGAATACCGGGTGCCGGCGAGCTCATTGCCGGAAGATTCCGATTTTTACGAAGACAGCGACGAGCGCGTCCTGGTGGCCGCGGCCCTGTGCGACCAGCTGAGCGATGGCATCTCGATGGTCTACAGCTTTTTCGATCCCGCGCTTTCCGCGCGCAGTCTGGGCACCCACATGATCCTCGAGCATGTGGACTTTGCACAGCAACTCGGCCTGCCCTATGTCTATCTCGGCTACTGGATCGAGGGTTCGCCGAAGATGGGCTACAAGACCCGTTTCGGCCCGCAGGAATTCCTGACGTCGGACGGCTGGATGCGCCAGCAAGGATAGATCTCCGCACCGGATCTACACGGTATTAGTATTAAGGGGACAGTTTACTTAATTCGCGATCCGACTCGTAGAGTCATTCAAGATATAGGCTGAATTAAGTAAACTGTCCCCTTAATACCTAGAGCTCTTTTTCAAAAAAGATGCGCTGATACCCGTCCTGTTCCGCACGGTTGACGATCACATAACCCAGCGCCTCGTAGAACGGGATGTTCTCCGTCATGACCTCATTCGTGTAGAGTTCGATTTTGCTCAGGCCGTGGGCACGTGTCTGATCCTCCGCCTCGCGCATCAGCAGCTTGCCGATCCCGTGGCCCTGAAAGTCCGGGTTCACGCCGACATTTTCCACATGCAGGGCATGGTCGCGCGGATAGCAAATTAACGCGCCTGCGATCATGTCGCCGACCCAGGCGACCGTGACAACACCGTCCGCCACGAGTGCCTCATAGTCTGCCAACATTGGCGCGGGCTCCCGGTCCATGCGCGGCACATACATGCCGTAAGCGGCGCGGATGAGCGCACGCACGTGTGCGGCGTCTTCGGCACGTGCTTGTCTCAGCGATACGTGCATTTGCGTTTCACTCTGGAGCGTTTCGGTTTCCGCTCAGAATTTGGGTCCGAAATGATTGCTCTTCGGGAAACCTTTCGGCGGAAGCCGCCCGGCCTGTGACCGCGTTCCCGTCCAGTCCTTCAGCTCCGTTACGGTCCAGGTCCGGTTGGAGGAGTCGATCCACGTCAGCCCGTCCTTCTTCCCGTAAACCTTCACGTCGGCGAGGCCGCCATCCTTGTAGCGCTGCAAACGCACGCCACGTCCGCGCGACATCTCATTCACTTCGTCCAGCTTGAAACACAGCAGTTTGCGGTTCTCGCCGACGACCGCGATCATGTCACCGTCAGCCGGCGTGCAGACGATTGCTTCATCGGGCGGCGACACGTTGAGCACCTGCTTGCCCTTGCGTGTCATCGCGACCACATCGTCCTCGTTGACGACGAATCCGTAACCCGCGCTCGACGCAACGAGCAGTTTTCGGCCCGGCTGATGCACGAACATCTCGACGATGTCGTGGTTCTCGTCGAGTTCGACCATCAGGCGCACGGGCTCCCCGTGGCCGCGCCCCCCGGGCAGCTTGTCGGCGGCCAGGGAATAGAATTTGCCGTTCGTCGCGAACAGCACAAGCGTGTCGGTGGTCTGGGCGGGGCGTGCGCGCTTGAGTTCGTCGCCTTCCTTGAACTGCAGTCCGGAAGTGTCCTCGAGATGCCCGCGCATGGCGCGTATCCAGCCCTTCTCGGACAGCACCACCGTGACCGGTTCCTTCTCGATCATGGCGGAAACGATATCGACTTCGACTTCGGGCGCATCGGCAAAACCGGTGCGGCGGCGGCCGAGTTCGGTCTTGGGTCCGAACTTCGTCCTGATCTCCTTGATCTCGGATGCGATATGCGCCCACTGCTTGTCTTCCGATTTCAGGAGCGCATTGAGGTCCTTCTTTTCCGCCTTGAGGCCGTCATACTCCGTGCGGATTTCCATTTCCTCAAGCTTGCGCAGGGATCGCAGCCGCATGTTGAGGATGGCCTCGGCCTGCATATCCGTCAGCTTGAAGGTCCGCATCAGCTCCTTCTTCGGTTCGTCTTCCTCGCGGATGATGCGGATCACCTCATCGAGGTTCAGATACGCGATGAGATAGCCGTCCAGAACCTCGAGGCGGCGTTCGATTTTGGCGAGCCGATCCTTCGAGCGGCGGACGAGAACCACCTGCCGGTGATCGAGCCATTCGCGCAGGACCTGCCGCAGGCCGATCACGTTGGGAATCTTGCCCCGGCTCAGCACATTCATGTTGAGCGGGACGCGCGCCTCAAGATCGGTCACCTTGAACAGGGATTCCATCAGGATTTCCGGCTCGACCGTCCGATTCTTCGGCTCAAGGACAAGGCGGATCTCTTCCGCCGATTCATCCCGGATATCGGCGAGCAGCGGCAGCTTTTTCGCCTGCATGAGATCGGCGATCTTTTCGATCATCCGTGCCTTCTGGACCTGGTAGGGAATTTCAGTGACGACAATCTGGTAGCTGCCACGGCCCAGATCTTCCTTTTCCCATCGCGCCCGTACGCGGAATCCGCCTCTGCCCGTCTTGTAGGCCTCGATGATGGAGTCACGGGGTTCGACAATGATGCCGCCGGTCGGGAGGTCGGGACCCGGAACATATTCGACCAGTTTCTCGACGCGGGCATTCGGATATTTGATCAGATGCAGGGCCGCATCGCACAACTCGCCCGCATTGTGCGGCGGGATGTTCGTCGCCATGCCCACCGCAATACCGGAGGCGCCGTTGGCGAGGACGTTCGGAAAATTCGCCGGCAGGACGACGGGTTCGTCCTCCTCGCCGTCATAGGTCTCCCGGAAATCGACCGTATCGTCGCCGATATGCTCAAGAAGCGCCGCCGCGACATCGGTCAGCTTCGCTTCTGTGTAGCGCATGGCGGCGGCATTATCGCCGTCGATATTGCCGAAGTTGCCCTGCCCTTCGATCAGCGGGTAGCGGACCGCAAAATCCTGCGCGAGGCGGACAAGCGCATCGTAGACGGCCTGATCGCCATGGGGATGGAATTTGCCGATCACGTCGCCGACGACGCGCGCGCATTTCTTGAAACCGCCCTCGGGATCGAGCTTCAATTGCTGCATCGCGTAAAGAAGGCGCCGGTGGACAGGCTTCAGGCCGTCGCGGACGTCCGGTAGCGCGCGATGCATGATCGTGGACAGCGCATATGCGAGATACCGTTCCTCCAGTGCCTCGCGGAGGCTAACGGATTCACCGAAACCATCGATCTTGTCGTGTTCGCCCATAGTCCACGATTAGCTCAAGCAAGTGAGTCGCACAACGCCCTTGCGCGGCGGATTACACCCCGCGCATATCAGCCGCACAAGCGGGCTACGAGGCGTTCGCGCACCTGAGGCGGTGTCATGTTGCGCGGTTGCCAGACATTCTTTTCAAAAAAGTAGCTTGTGAGCGCAAAACCGTCCGCGACGTCCCGATCGCTCGGACTGGCGCCGCCGCCATTCCCGGGCAGGAGAAATGCCGGGAGGGCGAGCAGTTTGTCCGCATAGGGTGCCCCGGCCCCGCGGCTGACGGCGCGCCCGGTCTTAGGGGATACATAGATGAGATCTTCCGTCGTTCCCGTGGCGGCGCATTCGTCGAGGTCGAGCCCGAAACCGAGCTCATCAAGCAGCGCAAATTCCCACCGGACGAGAAGTGCCGGCCAGTGCTCACCTTCCGAGAAGGCTTCCAGCACGAGCTTGGTCACGTCGTAGAGTGGCTGGTGCGGCTCGCGTTCCGGCAGCAGCCGCGCAAGTGCTGTCAGCGTGTTCAGTCCGGCGAGCGCGGCGCGGTCATCGAGCACGCGGGCGGCATGGGCTTCGAGCAATTCAACGGCATATTTGCCGAGATGTTCGGAAAGCCTTGCCCGCCATTCGGCCCGGACGAGATTGCCGGTCTGAAGAACGGGCCGCAGACGTTTCGATCGCCCGCCGTGAACAAGCCCCAGATGCCGGCCATGTTCGCGTGTCAGGACCTCGACGATGGTGCTGGTCTCGCCGTGCGCCTGTGAGGAGAGGACGATGCCTTCATCCGACCACTGCATTTGAGCTGCGCGCCTTCCTAGTCGTTCGGAAACTCCAGTCCCATTTCCATATATCGCTCGGGATCATCCCCCCACTTCTGCCGGACTTTAACAAACAAAAAAAGATCGACCGGCTTCTCGACAATCTCCGACAGTTCCTTGCGGGATTCCATGGAAATGGCCTTGATGGTCTGGCCATTCTTTCCCAGCACGATCTTCTTCTGGCTGTCGCGCATGACATAGACGGTTTGCTCGATCCGGACGCGCCCGTTCTTCAGCTCCTTCCAGAGCGTTGTCTCGACCGTCGAGGCGTAGGGCAGTTCCTGGTGGAGGCGCAGCGTGAGTTTCTCCCGCGTGATCTCGGCCGCCAGGTGCCGCAACGGCGCGTCGGAAATCTGGTCCTCCGGATAAAGCCAAGGGCCCGGGCGCGCGTGTTGCGCAAGATGCGCCTTGAGATCGCGCACGCCGTCGCCCTGCAGGGCGGAAATCATGAATGTCGCGTCGAATGCCTGGCGGTTCGAGATCGCCGCCGTAAGTTCCAGCAGTGCGTTCTTTTTGACGAGGTCGACCTTGTTCAACACCAGCACCCTGGCGCCGGGAATGTCGCCGAGGCCGTCGAGGATGCTTTCCGTTTCTGCGTCCAGCCCCTTCGCCGCATCGATCAACAACACGGTGATATCGGCGTCACGCGCCCCGCCCCAGGCGGCCTCAACCATGGCGCGATCCAACCGGCGTTTCGGTGCGAAGATGCCCGGCGTATCGACGAGAACGAGCTGGCTGTCACCCTCTATCGCGATCCCGCGGATGCGCGCACGGGTGGTCTGGACCTTGTGGGTGACGATGGAAACCTTAGCGCCGGTCAGCTGATTGACGAGCGTCGATTTGCCGGCGTTCGGAGCGCCGATCAGGGCAACGACGGCGCATTTCTGTTTTTCGCGTTCAGTCTGCATCTTTCCAGACGCCTTCCCGGACGAGCATTGCCTTGGCGGCGGCCTGCTGGGCGGCGCGCTTGCTCGCCCCCTCGCCCGTCGTTGACCGCAGTCCCTGAACCTGCACGCGCGTAGTGAAGTGCGGCTCGTGATCCGGGCCCGCCTGGGACGAGACAATGTATTGCGGCAGATCGAGACCCTTGCTCTGCGCCCATTCCTGAAGCGCCGATTTGGCGTCCCTGAGGGGCGCGGCATCGTCGTGCAGCCGACCGGACCAGTATCGCCATATCGTCTTGCGGGTGACATCGTAGCCGCCATCGAGAAACAACGCTCCAAGCACGGCCTCGCATGCGTCGCCGAGGATCGTTTTCTTGGCGCGGCCTCCGCTCTTCGCTTCGTTCGTGCTCATGATGACGTGGGTGCCGAGGTTCATTTCTTCCGCAACCTTCGCGCATGTGTCTTTCTGCACGAGGCGATTGAAGCGGCGCGCCAGTTCGCCCTCGTTCGCCTCGGGAAATCTTTCCAGCAGCATTTCGGCGATAACCAGTCCGAGCACCCGGTCGCCGAGAAACTCAAGCCGTTCATAGTCGCGAACCTTCGGCGTTTTCACCTTCGCGCTGGAATGGGTCAATGCCCGCCGCAGGAGATCCTGATCGGCGAATCTGTGGCCAAGCGTTTTCGCGAGTGCGTCTCGTTTTTTCGAAGCGGCGGGCGTCACCTAGTCGACCAGCTGAAAGAACCTGCCCCATCGTACGGAACCCGGCCAGCGCCAGACTTCCCAGAAGGGGGCATCGCCGCCGGCGGAGAAGAAAATGATCTCGGCGCGGCCGATGAAGTTCTCGAATGGAACGTAACCGACAGCGCTTGTGACACGGCTGTCCGTGGAATTGTCGCGATTGTCGCCCATCATGAAATAGTGCCCCTCGGGCACTTTGTAGACGCTGGTATTGTCACCGATGCCTTTCGGTACGAGGTCAAGCACCGGGTATTTGACGCCGTTGGGAAGCGTCTCCTCGTAGCGCGCCACGCGGCGCACATTGCCGAAGGCGTCGCGCATGATGAAATCGTCTATGCGTTTGCGGTTGATCGCCTTGCCGTTGATGTGAAGCACGCCGGAGACCATCTGGATTTCGTCTCCGGGAAGTCCGATGACGCGCTTGATATAGTCGGTTTCATTGTCCTTCGGCAATTTGAAGACAGCGACATCGCCGCGCTTCGGCTCCGACGCCCAGACCCGGCCTTCAAACAGATCTGGCGAGAAAGGAAACGAGTAGCGCGAATAGCCGTAGCTGAATTTCGACACGAAGAGATAGTCACCGACAAGCAGCGTCGGGATCATCGATCCGGACGGGATATTGAAGGGCTGGTAGAAGAACACCCGCACGATCATGGCCAGGATCAGCGCATGGATGACGACGCGAATCGTATCGGAGAATCCGCCGCTTTGGCTTTTTTTGGTATCAGCCTCTACGCTCATCGATTCGCGGTCCTTTTTCATCATGCAAACTTTTCGTCATTCGGGCCTGCGCCCCTATAGCGGGTCAAGCGGGCCAACGCAAACCACCGAGCGTACGGGTAAAGTCACACGCCTATCAGACATGGGTCCCTTCAGGAACCGCTGAAATAATCACGATCGCTTGCGCCAGCGGGAAGTCGTCCGTGATGGTCAGGTCGATACGCGCATTGCAGCCATCGGGTGTGATCTTCTGCAGCTGCACCGCCGCACCCCCGGTCAACGACAGGGTCGGCCGGCCGGACGGAAGATTGACCACGCCCATGTCGCGCCAGAAAACTCCGCGCCTGATGCCGGTTCCGAGAGCCTTCGAGCAGGCCTCCTTGGCGGCGAACCGTTTGGCATAGGACGCGGCGCGCTGACTGCGCCGGTCGGACTTTGCCCTCTCGACATCCGTGAATATGCGGTTGAGGAACCGTTCTCCATAGCGCTCGATGGTCTGTTCGATCCGCCGGATATCGATAAGATCGTTTCCAAGCCCGATGATCATGACGGACAAAGGCGCCTACGCGCTCGCCTGGCCTGTTGCGCTGGCGCGGGCCTTGTCCATCAACGCGCGCATCCGTCCGATTGTCGAATGCAGCCCGCCGAAGATCGCTTCGCCGATCAGGAAATGCCCGATGTTCAGCTCGACGACTTCCGGCATCGCGGCAACCGCATGAACCGTGTCGAATGTGAGGCCATGGCCCGCATGGACCTCAAGCCCCGCCTGCGCGGCGTGTTGCGCACTTCTGGCCAATTTGTCGATTTCCGCCTGGATATGCGCCTGATTTCCGTCGATCGCGGCATGACAATAGGGACCGGTGTGAAGCTCGACGATATCCGCCCGGACCCGTGCGGAGGCCTCGATCTGTTCGTCATCCGGGTCAACAAACAGCGAAACCCGCATCCCTTCACCTTTGAGGCGCGCAACGAAGTCAGGCAGGTGGTTGGACATGGAGCGCACGTCGAGCCCGCCCTCGGTCGTCAGCTCCTGCCGGCGCTCCGGCACCAGGCAGCAGGCGTTAGGCCGGCTTTTCAGCGCGATTTGCAGCATTTCGTCGGTCACGGCCATCTCGAAGTTCAGCGGCAGCGTGATCTCCGACATCAGGCGCGTAATGTCGTCGTCCGAAATATGCCTGCGATCCTCGCGCAGGTGGGCGGTGATACCGTCTGCGCCCGCCTCCGCGGCGAGAAGAGCGGCGCGGACGGGGTCCGGGTGCGAACCGCCGCGCGCATTGCGGATGGTCGCCACATGGTCAATGTTGACGCCGAGGCGAAGAAAGGGGGCCGTGGAGGAATTAACGCTCATACCACTCTCCGATTTACCGGTTTCGTCAGGCCTGCGCCGGTTGCTGGGGGCCGACGCCGCGTTGCTGGCGCAGGCGGCGCTTCTCTCTATAGGCTTCCGAGGCCTTCTTGGCGATAAAATAGGCAATCGCCGCGGCGACGATGCCCAGGGGGATACCGCCAACGGTCATCGGTTTCAGGAGCGGCCAGATTTGCTCCGACTTGTCGAAGATGCCGCCGCTCAGATCGATATTCTTGATGTTGCCCTTCATGCCCAGCATCCACGCGCCCAGCTTGTAGGACCCGAACCAGATCAGCGGGAAGGTCAGCGGGTTGCCGAAAAATGTGCCGAGCGCGGCGGCAATGATGCTGCCCCGTGCGATCCACGCGATGAGGCCAGCCAGAATGAAATGCAGGCCGAGGAATGGCGTGAACGCCGCGAATACGCCCGCGGCACAACCGACGGCGATGGCGTAAGGCGTCGCCCGCAGCCGGCGCATCCGGTGCGCGATATAGCGCATTGAGCGGCTCCAGTTGCGGCGCGGCCACAACCAAACCCTCAATCTTTCGCCAATATGCGGCGGATTACGACGCCGAAACAGCATTAAACACCCTCAACTATCCATGACTTTCGAAGATAGCTCGCACAATGGCGGATTTATGAATTTAACATATAGGGATAGTAAACCGGGCTCGTTACCCCAGCGACAACAAATCGCGCCCTCATTTTAACCCGCGGCTGCCCGGTTTGACAGCGGGAACGTCTTTCAGATTTTCCGGAACCTGGTCTGCAGGAAAGATCGGCAGGTCGACAGCGGCGAGCGCAACCAGCGGTACACCGATGTCCGCCCGCCCGTCGGAACGGTCGATCAGGCAGCATCCCGCTACCACATCCGCGCCATGTTTTTGCGCCGCGGCAATACATTCGCGGGAGGAGAGACCCGTTGTGACGACGTCTTCGACCATCAGGCTTCGCGCGCCCGCTGCAATGTCGAACCCACGCCGGAGCGTAAATTCGCCATCGACCCGCTCAAAAAAAATCGACGGCTTGCCGAGCTGGCGTCCCATTTCGTAGCCGATTACGACGCCACCCATCGCCGGTGCAAACACCAGGTCGACTTCACCGACACGCGCCCTCACCATTTCCGCGAGCGCGGCGCAGGCGCGCCCTGCCCGGTCCGCGTCCATAAGGAAGCGCGCGCATTGCACGTAAGCGCTGCTGTGGTTTCCGGAGGACAGCACAAAGTGCCCTTCCAGAAGCGCCTCGGCAGCGCGCATTTCGTCAAGCAACTCGTCTTTGTTCATGGAACCCCGCCCATCTTGCCTTGCCGCCGCAATGCCCCGGTGCGGCTTTCTACCGGATCAGTTCTTGCTGTTTGCTTTATTCATGGGACCGCTTGACCGCGCTCACCACCGACCTCGATCTGAGGCCCGAGATGATTTCATTCAGATGTGTCAGATCCCAGACCTCGAGGTCGATCAGCATCGTGGTGTAGTCGGCTGTTTCGTGCTGCATCTTGATGTTGTGAATGTTGCCGCCGCTTTCGCCGATGGTCTGGGCGATTTGCGCAAGGGTTCCGGGCTCATTGATGCCGGTCACCGCAATCTGCGCGGGAAAACGGTCCGTATTGCTTTCGTCGATGTCCCACCGGACATCGATCCAGCGTTCCGGCTGGTCGTCGAACGCACTCAGGGCCTCGGAGTGGATCGGGTAGATCGTAATCCCCTCGCCCGGCGTCATGATGCCGACGATGCGGTCGCCCGGAACCGCGCCGCCATGTGCTGTAAACCGCACCGGGAGGCTTCCGCGCAAGCCCTTGATGGGGATGCTGTCCGATCCCTTGCTGTCCTTGCGGTTGCCGGTTCCCGGCAGCCGGAATTTCAGGCCGATGGCCTTGCTCAGTCCGAACCATCCCTCGTCGTTTCGCTTGACCACCCGGCGTTTGGGCGGTTCGGGACGCGGGATGTTCGGAAACGCAGCCTGCAATATGTCCGCGGACGGAAGCTCGCCGCGCCCGACCGCGGTCAGCACGTCGTCGATGGTCTTTTGCGAGAGGCGCGGGAGGATGCGTTCGATGGTCGATTTGCGGTAGCTCTTGCCAACCCGGTCGAAGGCGCGCCTGAGGATTTCACGCCCCAGTTTGCTGTACTGGACACGGAGCGCCTCCTTGTTGGCACGGCGTATGGCCGAACGCGCCTTGCCGGTGACGACGATGCGCTCCCAGGCGGCCGGCGGCACCTGGGATTTCGAGGTGACGATTTCCACCTCGTCGCCGTTCTTGAGCTCCGTCATCAGCGGCATGGTGCGTCCGTTGATCTTGCAGCCGACACAGGAATTTCCGATGTCCGTGTGCACCGCGTAGGCAAAGTCGATCGGTGTTGCGCCCTGGGCCAGCGCAATGAGCAGACCCTTCGGGGTGAAGCAGAAAACCTGATCGTGGAACAGTTCGAGTTTGGTGTGTTCGAGGAATTCTTCCGGATTATCTCCCTCAAGCAACATGTCAACCAGTCGTCGTAACCATCTGTAGGCGTTACTTTCCTCTGAAAGAATCTGTGCTTTCTTGCGGATGGCCTCGCTGCCGTTGCCGTTTGCACCGTCCTTGTAGAGCGCATGTGCGGCAATGCCGTATTCCGCGACCTGGTCCATGCGCTCGGTGCGGATTTGCAGCTCGACCCTTTGATGCCGCGGTCCGACCACCGTCGTGTGGATGGATTGATAGTCGTTTTGTTTCGGCGTGGAGACGTAATCCTTGAACCGACCGGGAACCATTCGCCATGTCGTGTGCACCGCGCCCAGCACCGCGTAGCAATCGCTCGGCTTTCTCACGATCACTCGGAAACCGTAAATGTCGGAAAGCTGCTCCAGCGATATCTGCTTGCGTTCCATCTTGCGCCAGATGGAATAGGGTTTCTTCTCGCGGCTGATCACCTCGGCTTTGATCTTGCTCTTGGCGAGTTCTTCCTTCAGCGCCGTCTGAATTTCGTCGATGAGGCCCTTGTTACTCTTGCGCAAAACGTTCAGGCGCTTGACTAGGATCGCATAGGCCTCCGCATTGAGGGTCCTGAAGGAAAGATCCTCCATTTCCTCCCGCAGCCACTGCATGCCCATGCGCCCCGCCAGCGGCGCATAGATGTCCATGGTTTCTTCGGCGATGCGCTTGCGTTTTTCGGGTCGCACATGCTCCAGCGTACGCATGTTGTGCAGCCGGTCCGCCAGTTTGACGAGCAGGACGCGCACATCGCTGGTGATGGCGATCAGCAGTTTGCGGAAGTTTTCGGCCTGCTCCGCCTTGCGGGTTACAAGGTCGAGCTTGGCGATCTTGGTGAGGCCGTCGACGAGGGATCCGATTTCCTCGCCGAAGAGTTCGTCGATGTCGTCGCGCGTCGCCGGCGTATCCTCGATCGTGTCATGGAGCAACGCGCTTGCGATCGTTGCGTCGTCGAGCTTCAGGTCGGCCAGGATAGCCGCCACCTCAAGCGGGTGGGAAATGTAGGGATCGCCTGACGCCCGTTTCTGCTGGCCGTGCATCTGCATGGCGTAGACGTAGGCGCGGTTCAGCAGGGCCTCGTCCGCATGCGGATCATAGGCCTTGACCCGTTCGACGAGTTCGTACTGGCGCATCATGGCGCGAACCCACGATGTGAGCATGACCACCTCGCTTCAGCGACGCGGACAGCGTAGCGCATGAATGCGATGGTCGAAAATTTCAGCCGAAATCGAAGGGACTCAGAAACGGACCCGAGGCTTGCGCCGTTTGCTGCTGGGCTGGCGCTATCTGCTCCGCTGGCCCGCATTCGATGAATCACCCGACGCCAGACTCTCAAGGCCCCGGAGCAGCTCTTCTTCCGTCATCCGGTCGATGGTCGTATCCGTTGACGGATCGTCATGGGCAAGCACGGGTGCCACGCTATCGGGAGCCATCAATGGCACTTCCTCCGGCTCCGGCTCATCCACCTCGACATACTTCTGGAGCGAATGAATGAGATCCTCGTTCACATCCTCCGGCGAGACGGTTTCCTCTGCGATCTCGCGCAGCGCAACGACAGGGTTCTTGTCGTTGTCGCGCTCGACGGTGATCGGCGAGCCCGCGGAAATCGTCCGGGCGCGGTGGCTTGCCAGCAGCACAAGCTGGAAACGATTCGTAACCTTATCGACGCAATCTTCGACGGTGACGCGTGCCATTAGTCGATACCTCGAAATGTTTGAGAGTTGCGGACCCTTTTAGGCGGTCTTTCCAAGCAACGCAAGCCATTGTCCCGCGCCACCCTTAACATAAATCTTACAACCGTTTGAGCACCCGTCCGGATCGCTCGCCGCGCATACGGTCCCATAGCTGACGGGCGGTGATCTTCAACAGCGGGTGACGCCAATCGGGGGCAATTTCATTCAGCGGTGCAAGAACGAACGGGCGCACATGCATCAAAGGGTGCGGGAGAGATATCCGGTTACGGAGCGCTGTGGCATTCAGCTGGTCGTGTGCCCGCCGGCCCATGATGCGACCGCGATAGTCGATGATGTCGAGGTCGAGCGGTCTTGGGCCCCATCGCCGGGCCGAGCGCGGTCCCGCCGCCCGCTCGATCATCTTCAGACGCCGCAAGAGGGCCTCTGGCGCGCAATGACACTCCAGCGCAACAACGGCATTGACGAAGGCCTCCGGCCGTCCCGGCCCGACGCCTGCGGTCAGGTAAAGACCGGATTGCCGTAAAATGCGCGTTCCCGACGTTTTCGCGAGAACATTCACGGCCTCTTTGACGGTCGATTCAGGATCGCCCCAGGCACCGGCACGGTTTGACCCCAACCCGATCAGGATCACGATTCCCTTCTCCACAGAAAATTGAAACGCCTTAATTCCCGCGCATTCTTATATCATTTCAATCTCAAGGAACCGGGTTGTAGTTTTTCCGGCGAACCTTGAATTTAGACCAAAAATTATTTCCGACGAGGCGTACTCAAGATGAATATTTACCCCAATGAACGCATCGCGCTTTTTATCGACGGTGCAAACCTTTATGCAACCGCGAGATCGTTAGGCTTTGATATTGATTACAAAAAACTGCTTGAAGTCTTTCGTGCCAAAGGCCGTTTGATCCGCGCCCTCTACTACACCGCCCTTGCCGAAGATCAGGAATATTCGTCCATTCGACCGCTGGTCGACTGGCTGGACTATAACGGCTACACGATGATCACCAAGCCGACCAAGGAGTTCACCGATTCCTCCGGGCGGCGCAAGATCAAGGGCAACATGGACATCGAGTTGACGGTCGGCGCGATGGAGCTGGCCGAACATCTCGATCATCTGATCATCTTCTCCGGCGACGGTGACTTCCGCAGTCTCGTCGAAGCCCTTCAGGAGCGCGGTAAACGGGTGAGTGTTGTCTCGACCCTGGTCTCGCAACCGCCGATGATCGCCGATGAGCTCAGGCGCCAGGCCGATCACTTCATCGACCTTGCGGATCTGGAGGATGAGATCGGACGCGATTCCGGCCAGGCCGACGACGGCGCGCCGGATTTCGACGATGATGCGTTCGAAAGTGAACTCGATGACCACGCCGCTTGAGCGTGAGTGCATCTGTTCCTGAAATAGACCAAGCCGAACCGCCGCAGGGATGCGGGCATTGCGTGCGGCTTGCCGGGTTTCGCGCGCAGAATGCCGAAGCGCACCCCGACTGGTTCAATGCGCCCGTCCACTCCTTCGGGCCTGAGAATGCCCGTCTTCTCATCGTCGGTCTGGCACCCGGTCTGCAGGGCGCCAACCGGACGGGCCGCCCCTTCACCGGCGATTATGCAGGCGATCTGCTTTATGCGACGCTAGCCAAATACGGTTTCTCGTCCGGCAGCTATGACAAACACGCGGGCGACGGATTGACGCTGCAGGACTGCATCATCACCAATGCGGTGCGTTGCGTGCCGCCGCAGAACAAACCAACGACCGAGGAGATGCGCAATTGCAGCGGCTTTCTGGCGGCCCGGATCGCCCGGCTGTCCCAACTGTCCGTCATCCTCGCCCTGGGCCGGATCGCCCATGAAAGCACGCTCGCGACGCTCGGATACAGGAAGTCCGCCTTTCGCTTCGCCCATGCGGCGTCGCACCCGCTCGATCAGGGGTACGTCCTGATGAACAGCTATCACTGCTCCCGCTACAACACGAACACCGGGAGGCTGACGCCGGAGATGTTCGAGGACGTATTCGACAATATCCGCGAACACCTCTCCTGAACCGGACGCCGTTTGTCACAGATCAATTCAGCCCGGCCCGCTCCGCGTTAGCATCTGTCCATGTCAGGTGGTCATGGGAGCCAGGAGCGATGCTTGAGATTGCCCCGGAAAAGGTCGCACACATCATTGTCAGGGCGCGCGAGTATGACGGCAAGGTCGCGGCGTGGGACGATGATGGCGCAAAAAGTGACGAGGACGACGCCGATTCAATCCTGGAGGAGCGCGCGTCGGACGCGACCCGCAGCGAGTTGGCGGAATTCATTGCCAATCTCAACGAAGACGAACAGATACATCTGGTTGCGCTGATGTGGGTCGGACGCGGGTCTTTCCTGCCCGAGGAATTCAGCGAGGCGCTGTCGACCGCGCGCACCGAGCGGGTCAACAAGACCGAGGATTATCTGCTCGGTGTTCCGCTGCTTGCGGACTTTCTGGAAGAGGGTTTGGACAAGCTCGGCTTCGCCGTCGAAGATGCGGAAAGCGGTATTCTCTGAAGTTGCATCCGGCCCGTGACGCTTGGTTTTCAGGCCGGGTTTTCCCGCAACCAGCCCAGAACGGCTTCTGCGTGCCTGTCCGGCGGAAAGACCGGATAGAACACATGCTCGATCACGCCATCGCGTATGACGAGTGTGAACCGTTTCATCAGCGTCACGTCGGCAACGACCATGACCGGAAGATCGAGCGCGCGGGTCAGTTCGAGGCGGTCGTCGCTCAGGATTTGAAACGGCAGATGCAACCGCTCGACCGCAGCCCTTTGGAACGCGGTATCCTGGGTGCTCAATCCGAAGACGCGCGCGCCTGCATCGCCAAGTTCTCCATGATGATCGCGAAAGGCGCAGGACTGCGGCGTGCAGCCTCGCGCGCCGGGGATCATCTCCCAATTTTCATCGAGCGACGCCTCTCCGGGAACGCCGGTGCGTGGATAGGCATAGACAACGCTCCGCCCGGAAAGTCTGGAAAGCACGATGGCTCCTCCGGCGGTGGACGGCAGGGCGATATCGGGAAACCGCATGCCGTTCAGGTGGGCGGCGGCGCCATCGTCTTCCGGAACCGGAAGGTCGGCGGGCAGTTCGAGCAGGTTCTTGGACACGGGCGTTCTTCCTCAGCACTTAACATTAACCGGCAGCGACTGGCCTCACACTGTCTTGGGATGCGAAGGTTTTCGGACAGGCTCAGAGCGCAAACAAGGGCCAAATGGCAGAAACTGCGGGTGCCAAATGGCGCCCTAGCCCTTTTCGCGCATCAGGCGCGCCTTTTGCCGGTCCCAGTCCCGTTTGCGCTCCACCTGGCGCTTGTCGTGGAGTTTGCGTCCCTTCGCCAGCGCGAGTTCGAGCTTGGCGATGCCGCGATCGTTGAAATAGAGCTTCAGCGGTACGACCGTCATGCCTTCGCGCTGAATGCCGACGATCAGCTTGTGTATCTCCCGGCGGTGCAGGAGCAACTTTCGCGGACGCCGCGGTGAATGATTGAAGCGGTTGGCCTGAAGATATTCGGGGATGTAGGCGTTGTAGAGAAACAGCTCGCCACCCTCCTCCGATGCATAGGCGTCGGAAATGTTTGCCTTACCCGTCCGCAGCGACTTCACCTCGGTGCCTGACAGAACCAGGCCCGCTTCATAGGTTTCTGCGATTTCGTAGTTGCGCCGCGCTTTCCGGTTATCGGCGACCACCTTGCGGTTATCGCCCTGTTTCGCCATGTCCGGCCTCCGGAAAGCGTCTAGCCATTCAGAATGCCGGCGGAAATGAGCGCCTCGTCAACGACCTTCTTTGCGGCATCTGAAATCGGCGCGAGCGGCAGACGCGTGCTGGAACTGCAGAGGCCCAGGCGTTCCGCGGCATACTTCACCGGCCCGGGATTGGATTCGACAAACATTGCGTCGTGAACCGGCATCAGCCGGTCCTGGATCTCAAGCGCGCGTCCGAAGTCGCCTGAGAGACAGGCATTCTGGAACTCGGAGCAATGCGCGGGCGCGATATTGGCGGTCACGGAGATGGCGCCGTCGCCGCCGTGCGCCATGAAACCCAGTGCGGATGCGTCCTCGCCGGTGAGTTGATTGAAGTCCGGCCCCATCGCGCCACGCTGCTGGCTGGTCCGCGCCATGTCCGCGGTCGCGTCTTTCACACCGCCGACATTTTCGAGTTTGAACAGCCGCGCCATGGTGTCGACGGACATGTCGATGACGCTGCGACCGGGGATATTGTAGATGATGATCGGGATGCCGATGGCGTCGTTGATGGCCTTGTAGTGCTGGTAGAGGCCTTCCTGCGTCGGCTTGTTGTAGTAAGGCGTGACGATCAGGACCCCGTCCGCGCCCGCTTTTTCCGCGTAGCGGGAGAAATCCACCGCCTCCGCGGTGCTGTTGGACCCGGCACCCGCGATCACCGGCACGCGTCCGGCGGCGGTCTCGATGCAAAGCTCGACGACGCGCTTGTGCTCTTCATGGCTCAGGGTCGGCGACTCGCCCGTCGTCCCGACAGGTACGAGACCATGCGTGCCCTGTTCGATCTGCCAGTTCACCAGGTTTTGGAATGCCGCCTCGTCAATGCCGCCGTTTTTGAACGGCGTGATCAGTGCGGTAAAGGACCCCTTGAACTTCATGACGTGATTGCTCCCGGCGGCGGCGCATCCCGCCAATACACATTCCCGCGCCGATGGAGGCGCATTTGAGGTGGACAATAGTCCGTTGGCTGCAGCCCGGCAAGATAATGGAAACCCTATGATAAATGCAGGTCATCATTCCGCCGGATTTTGATCGAAACTGCGTCTCGCGAGATTCTCATTTTGGTAACTTATGTAATGTGAGGTTGCTCGCCGGGATGAGAAGGGCAATGTCCGCATGATCGGCTGCTGTGACATTTTTGCCAGACCCAGACTGATCTTGAACAGCAACCCCGTGCATTACCGAGGTCGGTACCCTATATCGTAGCAACAGGGGGCACTGACGGGACCATTGCGGCTAGTTATGTTGAAATTCAGGTCCAGTACGGCGATAGCGATGCTTGTGGCATTTGGCGTGGGCGCCGTTTGGTTGGCCGACGCGCAAGCCGCGCCGCGCAAGGTTCCCCTGCCCGACCGCAATCCCAAGCGCGCCGCGACGCCGCCTTCCCAACCCGCCGTTGCATTGCCGGAGAAAAAACCTGCATTGCTGGCTCCTGCGGCCGCTTCGGCTGGGTCCGGCATTCCGTTGCCGGTCAGAGTTCCGGGACGCGCGGCGGTGCCACAGAGCGCTGCGCCGGCCGCGGTCGCTCCGCCAGTGCAAAAGCCCCTGGTCGAAGGCACGGCAGCAGCCACGCAGCCTGAAGTGGCGCCTCCGGCAAATAAACCGGAGACCAAAGCCGCAACGCCCGCTGCACCCCGCTCTGAACCGGAGCCATCGCCCGAGGTTGCCGGGTCTGAAGAAAAACCTGAATCCAGAGACGCGATAGCGGCCGTGTTGGAGGCCGATGAGGCGCCGCCGGTGCAAATGCCCGAAACCGCGGCTCCTGCCGCCACTCCTCCTTTGCCTGCGGTCGCGGTGCCGGAGAAAAAGCCCGAGGCTGCAAAGAAAAAGCTTGTCTCGCCTCATCCCGACCTCGTTCCGCCGAAGAGGAAGCCGAACGCGAAAAGAACCGCCGCTTTGTCCGCGGCATCGAACGTCGTGCTTCCCAGGCGCAAACCGGAAGCGCCCTCCGGAACGCTGGCGCGTCTCGGGGAACTGCTCGAATACGACCTGAGCGCTTCCGACAAGCGCGCACTGAAGGCGACGGTGAATGCCGTCTACAAGGGCCGTCTGTCGGATGCGCGTTCGTCCTTGAGCCGGATCAAGGACCCCACCGCCCGCAAGCTGGGGCAGTGGTACTATTACCGGCGGCGCGGCAACAACGCCGACCCCAACAAGATCGCGCAGTTCCGCATCAACAATCCCGACTGGCCGAGCCAGAAACGTCTTCGGCTCAATGCCGAGGAAGCGTTGCTGAAACGCAAGCCCGATGCAAAGGTCGTAAAGGCATTTTTCGGCGAAGGCAGGCCAGTGACCGGACCCGGCAAGGCGGCGCTGGCGGGGGCGTTTCTCGCGTCTGGCGATGACGCGAAAGCGAAGCGGCTGATCAGCGAGGCTTGGCGCCAGCACGATTTTGGCAAGGATACGGAAAAGATCATCCTTGCGCGTTTCGGCAAGCATCTGACGGACAAGGATCACAAGGCGCGCGTCGACCGGCTCCTGCTGCTCGACAGGAAAAGCAAGATCAAGGCCGTTCTGCGTACCGCCAAACATCTCGATGAAATGGAGCGGAAAAAGATCGACGCCCGGATCGCCGTCGTCAGGCGTCAGAAGAAGGCCAAGAAACTTCTCGCGGCTATTCCGGAGAAAGCGAAGAAGGACGACGTCGGCTTCTATTTTTCGCGTATCCAGTGGTTGCGCCGCCACAAGAAGGCGGAAAAAGCGTGGAAACTCCTGCAGGCGGCGCCGCGCGACCCCGATGCCCTCATTGCAATCAACGAGTGGTGGATCGAGCGCCGCATCAACGTCCGCAAGGCGCTGAACGCGGGGCATCCTGAAATTGCCTATGAGATCGCCAAGAATCACGAGCCCCTGTCCGGCAATCAGTATTACGAGGCGGAATTTCTGGCCGGATGGATCGCTCTTCGGTTTCTGAACAAGCCGGAGGTCTCGCTGGAGCATTTCCAGGCGCTGCGCACGGCGGCGTCAGGCCCCAAGACCAGGGCCAAGGCGGAGTACTGGCTCGGCCGGACGGCAGCCGCCCTGAAGAAGAGCGACGAAGCGAGAGCCCACTACGAAGCGGCTGCGAAACTCCCCCTCACCTACTACGGACAGCTGTCAGCGCAGACCCTCGATCCGGGACAGACCACACTGCACCTGCCGCCGACGCCAAAGCCGACAGACGAGGATCTTGAAAAGTTTAAAGCGCGGGACGCGTTGCAGGCCATCGCGGTCATGCGTGCGGTGGGCCTTGAGAAACTCGCGCCCCTGTTCTTCCATCAGCTCGCCAGAACGATCGAGGACCCGGCGCAAGGGGTAATGCTGGCCAAGCTGGCACATGATTACGATCAGCCGCATGCAAGCGTTCGCTTGAGCAAAATCGCGTTGAACCGCGGACTGCCGCTCGCCGAGATGGCATATCCGACAAACATGTTTCCCTCCTACAAGAAGATCAACGATCCGGTCGAGGATGCGCTTCTTTATTCGCTGTCCCGACAGGAGAGCGAGTTCAACCCGTCCGCCAAGAGCCCCGTGGGGGCGCGCGGGCTGATGCAGATCATGCCGAATACGGCCCGTGCGATTGCGCGCCAGCACAAGGTCCGTTATCGCCGTTCGGCGCTGACCGCCGATCCGTCCTACAATGTGATGCTGGGCGTCGCGCATCTCGGCGATCTGATCAACAGCTATCGGGGTTCCTATATCCTCACCCTGGTCGCATACAACGCTGGTGGCGGACGCGTCAGGGACTGGACGAAGGAATTCGGCGATCCACGCGACCCGGATGTCGACGCGATCGATTGGGTGGAACGTATCCCCTTCACCGAGACGCGGCACTATGTCAAAAAGATCCTGACGGGCCTGCAGATCTTCCGGGCGCGTCTCAATGGATCGGAGGGCGCGTTGCGGCTGTGGGAAGATCTCAACCGCGGCCAGCGGAAACTCCCGGCAGAGGCGCGCGCAACATCGACCGCCGCAAACAACTGATCACCACATAAATGAGCGACGCCGCGTCAGACAGGGAATGGAACGAGATATTCTACTCGTCCCAGGACGGGCTTCGGCTCTATGCGCGCCATTACCCCGCTAAAACCGTCGACGGTCAAACGCCGGCGCGGTCCGTCCTTTGCCTGGCCGGGCTGGCGCGCAACTCGAAGGATTTTCACAAGCTCGCGCTGCATCTCTCCCGTTACAGCAGTTCGCCGCGCGACGTGTATTGCCTCGACTATCGCGGGCGCGGCCAGTCGCAGTACGATCCCAAGTGGCAGAACTACTCGCCCTATATCGAACTGCTCGACACGCTCGATTTCATGACGCTTGCGGAGTTGCATCACGTCAGCCTGATCGGGACATCGCGCGGCGGCATCATTGCCATGCTCATGGGAGTGGTCCGTCCGGGTTCCCTCGGCGCGGTGGTTCTCAACGACATCGGTCCCGTTATCGAGGCGCGCGGACTGGCGCGCATCATCGGCTACGTCGGCAAAACGCCGACCCCGCAAAACTGGGAGGAGGCAGCCCTCATCGTCCGGGATGTGTCGTCCCGCTTCTTTACCGATGTCAGTGACGATGAATGGCTGGAGATCGCCCGGCAGATTTACGGCGAAGAGGATGGGTATCCCGTTCCGGGCTACGACAATGCGCTGGCGAAAACACTGTCCGAGATTGATCTGGCCAGCCCGATCCCGCAGATGTGGCCGCAATTTGGAGCGCTCGCCCATTTGCCGATGCTCGTGCTCCGCGGCGAAAACTCCGACCTCTTGAGCAACGAAACGGTCAAGGAGATGGCTGCGCGCCACTCGCGGCTTGAGAGCTATCTCGTCGAGGAGGAAGGGCATCCGCCAATGTTGCGCGATCACCGCACGATACGCGTCGTCGACCGGTTTCTCCTGGATGCGGACTCTTCGCAACAGTACCATTCGTGACGACTGGCGCGGCGCCCGAGCTCAATGTTTGGTGGCCTGACGCGGGACTATCAGGACTTCGAACGCCGCGATGGCGCTTTGCGCTTGCCTGAGGTTTTTTTGCCGGCGGGTGCACTCTTCGTCGGGGCTTTCCAGCGTCCGGCAATCCAGCATCCCGCGGCACATCCCAGGAAAAATGAAACGGCGAGTAATATGAATGTCTGTATCGCTATTGTTGTCATTGCACCGTTAGCGTCCGGATGTCCCGAACCGCTCGATGTTTGTTATTCGGCGCATTGCCAGCCGACGGCGACCCCTATTGCAAAAACAAGGATGATGTAAGGCAGCAGTTGCGTGAGCAAATAGTCCATCGGGGATCATCCAGTCCGGAATTCTGGCAGGCGAGGTTCTGGCTCAATTCGCCGGTGGTTTCTGCGTCGGTTCTTCCTCGCGTACGGCAAGTTTGTTGCTGACCTTGAAAGCCGAAGGAAAGCTGAAGGTGATGGCTTCGGTAATATCCTTCACGGTGCCTTCGTCATTAGCGATTCCCTCAAGCTCCAGATCGTTGCCTTCCAGTTTGACGCGGCCCGAAACCAGCCGTCGCAGCTGGATCATCGATGCGGACAACGCCCAGCGCCATCCTTCCGGTGCGCCGGATGCGATCTGCATGGTATCTTCGATTTTTGCGTCCGGAAAAAGGCTGCGGGCGCGTCTGACAAGTTCGTCCCGCGCCTCTTCGTTGAGAGCATGTCCGCCGAACTGAATGGTGCTGCCGTTATATTTCACTCTTGTGGAATACGGCTTGATCACCGGCGGTTCGACTCTGCCGACCTTCAACTCCATACCGGCGGGGAGTTGACCTCCCGGCAGCTTCTGGAAGTTCCGGTAAGCTTCCGTCGTCTTTGCCTCGCCGCGGACAGAGAGGTTCGTTCCCGCCAGATGCACGGAGCCCGCCTTGAGCTGGCCAAGCTGTATGAGAGCGAAACTGACGGCGCCCAGCCACTCCTGCCGCGGCGGCGAACCGCCCGCAAGCATCGACTTGTCGTCAACCTCGAGGTCGGGCATTGCGGCCTTGATGAAACCGAGGACAGCCTGGCGGTCGGCCTTGGTTGGTACGTGACCCCTGATCTTGATGCGCTCGTCTTCCTTGACGGCAAGCCATGTGTAGGTGTCGGGCGAGGCAATCAGGTCGGACTTGTCGACCACATTCCGGACGCCCCAAATGCTGCTGATGATTCTGAGCGCGGTATCGCGTTCCTGACGGGAGAAGGACAGCCCTTCAAGAACGGCATCACGCCCGTCGAAGCTGGCGGTCGCCCATTGCAAACCCGCCTCCTGCAGCGCGGTCTGCGTCCTTGCTTCGAGGTCGCTTTCGACCTTCGCGCCCGTGCCATACAGCGCCAAGACGCCAATGGCGACCACGGCCGGCAATCCCCAGAGCCACTTCACAGGTTTACAGCCCACTCTCAACTCCCCACTCAGTCATTCTGAACAGAACGAATCGGGTAATTCCCATGCAACCGCACTATTTCGCTCGTGGCAATGGTGCGCCTCGATTTTTGCTAAATATTTGCGGCTGGCGGAGAGGAAG
>JALCBY010000122.1 GCA_028066055.1 Hyphomicrobiaceae bacterium | reverse complement strand
GCTCCACCTCGTCTACCAAGCTCAAAGCCCTCCTACCGCAGAATCCGGTAACTGATTGGTGGGCCGGGAAGCTCGAAGTGATCGCTTGAAATCGCTGGTCAATGCTTCGCTCATGGCTATCTATTCCTCCCGACCGCTTCAGCAAAATTCCACCGAACCGATAGAATGAAGAGTAGGACGCTCTAATCTTTTATGCAGCGCAGCGACGCGCCCATATTCACCTTGAGGCTTTCATCCCAGGTTTCAATAAGGGCCGCTTCTTCATCGTAGCCAGTCAGTTTGAGGAACCACGCAAGGCCTCGATCATCCAGACCCAGAGTCCAGAAATACGCTGTATCCGTGTTTGTGATCGTACCGTCGTCATAGCGTCGGCCAGCGAGCTTGGCTTCGAATTTAGATTCGCCTCCTTGAACCAGGGACGTGTACGCTTCTTCCTCCCCTCCGAAGAACTCTATCAGCTCTTCGTAATCGGATTTTTCTGGAGGCCGCCAACCCATCGGGCACGCTTCTGACAGTGCCGGGCGACCGTAAAGATAGCCAAATTCCTCTACATTTTCAGACGGCCAGCAATGGTGGCCGCATTTGAAGCGTACATTTTCAGCCATCCAGATTTTCTGTCCGACTTTAGTCCAGCGATATTCTCTTCCATCTCTCTCATCGACGAACGTGCCTGAGTCGCCGGAAATTTCAGATTGTTGTGCGGGCCTGCTTTTTTCGGGTTCTTTCCGTCTCAGTATGTTCTTGATTTCATCGGAACTGGCAAAATCCGACAACGTCAGTCCGTTTTCCAAAACGATGCTGGTATCTGCGCCATTATCCAGGAGCACCAGAAGTACTTTAGAATGACCGAAATGGGCGGCCGCGAAAATTGGCGTCGAGCCGTTCTTGAGCTTCACATCTATATTGGCTCCGGCACGGATCAGTATCTCAACGACGCTCTCATGACCGTTCTGTGCAGCGATATACAGAGCGGTTGATCCGTCTTCGATGGGCGCGTCAACATTGGCTCCTCCCGCAACTAGTCCTTCAACGATACTCTTTGAACCGTTTTCCGCAGCCAGATAGAGGGCGGTGGAACCGCTTTTCATCGCCAGACAGGGGTCTGAATTGCGATCCAACAGTAACTTGACGATATCAAACCGCTTCATCGCGGCGGCCAACATCAACGCTGTCATGTCCAACTGATTGCGCGCGTCAAGATCGGCCCCATGCTTCAGTAAAACCCTGACCGCCTCCAGATTGCCATGTTGCGTGGCAACGAAAAGAGGAGAATTTCCATCCGCATCGACGACATCGGTCTTCACTGACGCCAAAATTAGAAACTTCTTTTTGTTTAAAAGCTCTTCAATGCCCTTTTGGTTTCCGGTTTTGCAATGTTCAAACAGCAAGCCTACTTCGGACATTTAAAATCTCTCTTTGGCATAATTGGCGCTCCGTGTTTGACGGGTTTTTCCAGAAATTGCCCCGCGCAAACTGTTCATGAATTTCGATATGGGGAAAATGGACCATACTTCAGTAGTTTGTGTACACACGATCATAAAACCGAAACCTGAACACCTCCAACACCGGCTGATTTGTATTGATCGGGAAGTTTTGTCGATAAGCGCCGCCGGATGCGTTTGTCCATGTCGCGTTATGACGCTGCACGGCGTGCTGCAGGTTTTCCGGTCACGGTTGTCGGGATGCGAGGGGGTTGGCTGTTCAGGATCGGGG
>JALCBY010000121.1 GCA_028066055.1 Hyphomicrobiaceae bacterium | reverse complement strand
CGGAAGTCCGACTGAGCTGCCCGGAATGTCCCCTTCCCGCTCATAAGCGGGCCAGTCACCCGAAAATCTGGCACCCCTTCGATTTGAGCCAGATGCTGCCACTACCGCCGCGTTGACGGACATGGATCAGCGTGGATTCCTGTTGATCCTTGATTGCACACGCGGCGCTGTAACCACCTGATTCACAAATACTTTGCGTCCACTCCATCATGAGCCCAATAGAGAACCCCCTGCCCACGTGAGCGTTTTTCAGGGAACTTTCGTCGATAACTGCAGTCCATACGCAGCCAACTATGGACACTTCAACAGCGAACGGATTCTTGGTGCACACACACGGACACACAAATGCACTCAGCCTTTGTGGTCATCCTTTGCCCGTCGGCAAATATAGGCATAAGAGATGCGCAGGCTCTCTACTGCAATGGGACTTTTAGCTCGAGGCGGCCGGAAAGGTTGACATCGCCGTCGCTGACCAGATTCTCGATTTCGGTCGTTGCGCGCAAGGTGTAGTCATCCTTTTTGCTCAGGCCGAACCCGCTTCCAAGACTGTTGTTATGAATTCTGTCCTGGCCGCTGGCGCCGGAAGCCGGATTGCTGACTTCGAGGTTGCCGCGATAGCTGACAAAAGGCGTAACAACATAGTCATCATCCAGTTCGATGATACGGCTGATCTCCGGCGTTGCGGAAAAGATCATCTTCTTGCCAACGAGAGACTCCTCGCCAACCTGTCCTTCGCGCGCATATGCTATCGACACGGTCGGGGAAAATTCCCATTTCTCCTTGCGCCACCGACCTTTGAGACGCGCCTTGGCGAGGCTGCGCTGAGTTTCGTAATCGGCCGCAATGCCAGCGGCACCGACTGTATCTTCGCTACGCCCGAAAGCCAGAAGCGTGTCAAACGTCAGGTTTTCGCCGAGCCGCGCCGCCATGTACGGTCCGGCCAGATAGGATGTGCCGAGCGCCGAACCGGCGTCGGACTCTGCCGTTTCCTGTTTGTGGTTTTCCATTTCCACCATCGCCCCGACCAGCAGGTTCGGCGTGATGGTGTAGTCGGTTCCCAACTGGCTGGCGTAACCTTTGCTGGACGCATCCGTGTCAAGGTTTTCGAATTTGCCGCTGACCCAGATATCGACCTTACGGTTCTGCTGGGTGACGGTCTTGGGAATTTTCAACTCGCCGGGAGCAAGCTTCCTTGCCTCCTCGACTTTTCTTGCCGTCTCATTCAGTCTGTCGGCGCTCCACCTGCTGATGCTGGTATTCACAGTCACCCCGCTTTCCGCCGGGGCGAGCAGCACGGGCGTTCCGCTGTTGGCATTGGGATCCCATGCAGAGCCGTTCAGCCGCCTGTCCGTCTGTCCCAATGTGGGGTCGGATGTAACGGAGCGATTGACGCGCTGTTGCATGAAATCAGAACTGTATTGTTCGAACTGGGAGCATGACGAACCGGCGCATTGGGCATGCAACGCCGACACCCCGAACCAGAAGACCATGACGACAGCGCAGGCATATACAATGCGCGAAAATTTCAAGTTCATATTCGATTACCGCAGTCAGCCTCGTCCCGCAAATCAGCACGCGGGCAATGCGCAGTACACTGTTTCAGGAACGTGCAGACTTTGCGGCAGACAGGCCGTTCCCGGTGATCAAATTTTCATCAGGGACGAACAGGCTCGACCTGAAGCCGCGCCGGGTTACTCCGGTTCTATTGATGATTGCGGCA